>CACZMV010000005.1 GCA_902782305.1 uncultured Prevotellaceae bacterium | reverse complement strand
CATGGTTGGTGCTTCGGCTGAGAACATCATGATGGTAGAAGGTGAGATGAAGGAAGTATCAGAGCAGGATCTGCTCGGTGCCCTGAAGGCTGCTATGGATGCTATCAAGCCCATGTGTGAGCTGCAGGCTGAACTGAGCAAGGAGCTCGGCAAGGATGTGAAGCGCGAATATGACCACGAGATTAACGACGAGGCACTGCGTGAGCGCATGAACAAGGAGCTCTACCAGCCCGCCTACGACATCACCAAGCAGGCCCTTGAGAAGCATGCCCGTGCTGAGGCTTTCGAGAAGATCCTCACCGATTTCAAGGAGAAGTTCTTGGCTGAGGTTCCTGAGGATTCTGAGATTTCAAAGGAAGACTACGAGGCTATGATGGACCGCTACTACCACGACGTAGAGCGCGACGCTATGCGCCGTTGCATACTTGACGAGGGCATCCGTCTCGATGGTCGTAAGACTGACGAGATCCGTCCCATTTGGTGCGAGGTTTCTCCGCTGCCCATGCCTCACGGAAGCTCTATCTTCACCCGTGGCGAGACACAGTCTCTGACCACTGTTACCTTGGGAACCAAGCTCGACGAGAAACTGGTTGACGATGTACTCGATAAGAGCTATCAGCGCTTCCTGCTCCACTACAACTTCCCCCCATTCTGTACGGGCGAGGCTAAGGCACAGCGTGGTGTAGGCCGTCGTGAGATTGGTCACGGCCATTTGGCATGGCGTGGTCTGAAGGAGATGATTCCTGCCGACTTCCCCTACACCGTTCGTGTCGTTTCTCAGATTATGGAGTCTAACGGCTCTTCGTCAATGGCTACCGTCTGCGCCGGTACGCTGGCACTGATGGACGCCGGTGTGCCCATGAAGAAGCCCGTTTCAGGCATCGCTATGGGTCTGATTAAGAATCCCGGAGAAGACAAATACGCCGTATTGAGCGATATCCTTGGCGACGAGGACCATTTGGGCGACATGGACTTCAAGACCACTGGTACAAAGGACGGTCTGACCGCTACCCAGATGGATATCAAGTGCGACGGTCTGTCGTTCGACATTCTGGAGAAGGCACTGATGCAGGCTAAGGCCGGTCGTGAGCACATCTTGAAGTGCATCACCGATACCATCGCTGAGCCACGTGCTGAACTGAAGCCTCAAGTACCACGTATCGAGGCCTTCGAGATTCCTAAGGAGTTCATTGGTGCAGTCATTGGCCCTGGTGGTAAGATTATCCAGCAGATGCAGGAAGATACCGGCGCTACCATTACCATCGACGAGGAAGATGGCGTTGGCAAGATTCAGGTCAGCGGTCCTAACAAGGAGACTATCGATGCCGCTATCGCTAAGATCAAGGCTATCGTGGCTATTCCCGAGGTCGGCGAGGTTTACGAGGGTACCGTTCGCAGCATTATGCCTTACGGTTGCTTCGTAGAGTTCATGCCTGGCAAGGATGGGCTGCTGCACATCTCTGAAATTGACTGGAAGCGCCTCGAGACTGTCGAGGAGGCTGGCATCAAGGAGGGTGACAAGATTAAGGTGAAGCTCCTGGAGATTGATCCTAAGACCGGTAAGTTCAAGCTCTCTCACCGTGTACTGATTGAGAAGCCCGAGGGTTATGTAGAGCCACAACAGCGTCGTCGTGAGCGTCCAGAGCGTGGCGAGCGCCGTCAGCGCCCAGACCATAACGAGCGTGGTGAGCGTCGTCCCCGTCCTGAGCGTGGCGAGCGTCGTGAGCGTAATGAGGAGTATCATGAGCCCGCTAACGAGCCAAAGGACTTCTCTGATGAACTCGACAAGATGGACTTTTAAAAGTACAATATCCGTTAAACAATAAACGTTTAGTTTATGTTTCAACGTGCAGAACAATTGCTGGGCACTGATGCAATGAAGCGCATCGGTGCCCAGCGTGTTATTATCTTCGGTGTTGGAGGTGTAGGCTCATGGTGTGCTGAGGCTTTGGTACGTACGGGTATTCAGCATCTGACACTGGTGGATTTTGACCGGGTGGATGTTTCTAACATCAACCGACAACTGATGGCTACCTCCCAAACGGTAGGACAGGTGAAGGTGGATGTCCTTCGTGAGCGATTGCTTGCCATCAATCCTAATGCCGACATTACAGCGTTACCTATACTGTTTAATGAAGAAAGTGCTCCCAGCTTCAGACTGGAAGACTATGATTACATCATTGATGCCATTGACTCGCTGAAAGATAAGGCTTTACTCATTGAACAGGCTTGTCAGATAAAGGCAAGGTTTTTCTCGTCCATGGGAGCAGCCTTGAAATTGGACCCGACAAGGGTGCAGGTGGCAGAATTCTGGAAAGTAAAAGGTGACCCTTTGGCTCGTGCATTAAGAAACCGCTTCAAGAAGCAGCAACGCTTCCCGAAGCGGAAGTTCAAATGTGTCTTTAGCGATGAGTCACCTCAGCAAGTCGGGGAGGTGAAAGGCTCACTCGTACAGATTACTGCAGTCTTTGGTATGACGCTGGCAAGCCTTGTCATCCAAGACATCACATCTTCCAAATAGTTTATGAGAACTTGATGGTGCCCTGAATGGGTTCCTCACGCTCTGCAGTTTTCTCGTTAGCAACCTGTGGGTCCTCACCACCGCTGGCCTGCTGGTAAATGCTGTCCAGTATTTCACGGGTACGCTTGTAGGTGGGTGTCTGTTCAACGGCAGAGATGACATCGTCGTTGTCGAGGTCCTCAGGACGGAACAGATAGATGTGGGGACGACGCTTGTAGCGCTTGCTATTGGCGGGGTCGCCATAGAAGCGGCTACGACGGTCCTGACGCTGGGCTTCCTTCTCCTGCTCTTCAGCAATGCGGGTAGCCTCCTCTTGGGTATTATGACGCTGACGGTGGTTCGTCATACCGTCAACACTGTCGATACCGAAGCCTGTGGCCAAAATAGTAACCTTTACCTTCTTGCCCAACTCTGGGTCAGTAGCCAGTCCCCATTTGATTTCGAAGTCGTTGCCAAAACGCGCCATGAAGTCGTTGACATCGTTCATCTCTTCCATCATCAGCGAGTCCTTGCCGTCTTTTGAACCGGCAAACGAGATGCTGAGCAGGATTTTCTTGGAGTTGAACACGTCATTCTCATTGAGCAATGGTGAGTTCAGTGCATCGTCAATAGCCTTCTTCACACGACCTTCGCCCTCACCGAAACCAGTAGACATGATGGCAACACCACCATCTTTGAGCACGGTTTTCACATCGTTGAAGTCAAGGTTGATGAGTCCGTGAACGGTAATAATCTCAGCAATAGACTTGGCAGCAACAGACAGCGTGTCGTCAGCCTTACCAAAGGCGTCAAGAACGGTCAGTTCGGGATAGATCTCACGCAGGCGTTCATTGTTGATAACCAACAAAGCGTCAACATGCTTCTGCATCTCCTCCACGCCGTCGAGGGCCTGGTCAATCTTACGGTCACCCTCGAAGCGGAAGGGGATGGTCACGATACCTACAGTCAGGATACCCATCTCCTTAGAGACACGTGCAATGACAGGTGCTGCACCCGTACCGGTACCACCACCCATACCAGCAGTGATAAAGGCCATGCGGGTACCATCGTCCAATACTTGCTTGATGTCTTCGAGACTTTCCTCAGCGGCCTGACGGGCCTTCTCAGGACGGTTACCTGCACCAAGACCTTCCTTACCCAGTTGCAGATGAACAGGAACGGGAGAGTCGTTAAGTGCCTGATTGTCGGTGTTGCAGAGCACGAAGGACACGTCATGGATGCCTTCACGATACATGTGGTTGACAGCATTACCGCCACCGCCTCCTACACCAATCACCTTGATGATGCTTTTCTCTCTTTCTGGCTCGCCGAAGTCGAGCAATATGTTATTATCCATACGATTCTTATTTTTGTAGTTTTAATAAGTAAAATAGGGAAGATAAATTATTCTTCCTCTGGTCCGAGAATGGTTTCGCCAAACTTCTTTAGTTTGCCCCAACCTTTGTTCCAGAAAGAGTTCTCTTTCTTTCTGCGAGCTTCCTCGCGTGCTTTGTTCTCAGCTTCCTCACGAGCAATGCGTTCTTCCTCCTCGCGTCTCTGACGGGCTTCCTCGTCAGCGCGTCTGATTTCCTCTGCAGTACGAACAACACCAGCGGGAATCTCAGTAGCCTGACGGGCACGACGTTGTTCGGCAGCGGCATCAACCTGTACTTGTTTAGGAGTAGCAAAGAGGTTGCCGTTAGGATCAAACTCTTCGCCGGCACAGTTGATGTCGCCCTTGGCAAGCAGGCCTAATACGGTATTCATCATACCATTGCGGGCATTGATTTCGTTGATGTTGGAGGTGATGGTCTGAGTGACGAACTTTGCAATGCGGATTTTATCTACATGGGTGTAGTTGCGGAAAGCGGTCTCAATATTGTCCATATTAGAACCACCACCTGTCAGCACAATGCCACCCAGAAGCTTGTCACAATATTCTTCAGGAACCTGACACCATACGTTGGCAATGATTTCTTCCACGCGACCCTCGACAATCTCAATGAACTTGCGAACTTCTACTTGGCGTTCGGGGTCAATGGAGTATTTCATGTTGTTGTCAATATCGCCATTCTCAGTATAGGCACAGCCGTACTTCAACTTCATCTTCTCAGCATCTGCCTCTTCCATCTGCAGGGAAGCGATGTCTTTGGTGATATTGTTGGAGCCGAGGGGAATGACGGCAATGTGACGAAGGATATTCTTAGAGTAAACACTAACGGTAGTGGTGTCTGCACCTAAGTCAACAAGTGCACATCCCGAACGACGCTCTGCCTCAGTAAGTACGCTGTCAGCGAGGGCTAACGGTGCAAGATACATTTCTGCCACGTTGATATTGGCGGCCTCAAAACAGCTATTAAGGTTCTTATAGAACGTCTTGCGCTGCAGGATGTTGAGGAAGTTACCCTCAAAGCGTGTACAAGGAATACCTACGGGGTCGAGTTGATACTGTGAGTCCACTCTGTATTCCTGTACTGCAGCATCAAGAATCTCCAAATCAGGGTATTTCATATTGCGGTTAGCATCCATCAGTTCAATCACCATATCCTGTGAGATAGGAGTCTCGATGGACAATTCCTTGGTGATAACATTGCGAAGAGAGCGAATAGACTGACCACCGACGCCGACATAAACCTGCGTAATGGTTGTCTTGAGTTGTTTTTCCAACTTGTTGACGATACTGGTCAAGCATTGGGCGGTCTTGTCGATGTTGTAAACCACACCCTTACGGATACATGCAGTAGAATTCTCCTTTACGCAAGCCAACACTTGGATGCTTCCGTCGAGGTTCTTCTTACCCGCAATACCGGTCATTTTGGATGACCCCAGTTCGATAGCTACGATAAAATCCTTTGACGCCATATTTATTTTTTGAATTACTGAATTTCTGTTTTCTTAAAGTTACGTTTCTTACAGATAATCTGGTTTCTGAATTCCAGACTGATATAAGAGTATTTGTTCCAACCAGCCTCGCTGAGTCCATAGCGATAGAACTTCTCCAAACGACTGAACTTCTGTTCAAGGTCGAAGGGTTTACCGAGGTAAACGATATGATCGCCTACGCGAGGCACCATTTCGATGGTTCCGTCGGGAAGAACGTTGATCTGTTCTACCTGACTACGCCACAAAGGGTTGTTAACAAGGAAGTTGCCCACACGGGTAAGTGTCTTCTGTGCATATTTCTTAGAGATGGCACCCGTGGCCACTGCTATTTCGTTGGCATAATGGGTGTAGGGCATTATTTCACCATGTTCGTCGACATAATAGTCTTCACCATTGTCTGCCTTGACACGAATGACAGGCATACGCTGGCTCAACGTGATGTAGACACGACCCGTCTGTGTCTTATAGCATTGGGCCTGGTCTACAAAGGGATTTTGCAACAGTGCCTCCTCAATCTTGCGTGTATTGACATTCTCCATGACATCACCCAAGGGGTAGATCTTGGCACGCTGCAATTGTCCTTTCACCTCGTTGGCGTTTAGGAATCCCATGACGAGTCCGTCCTGGATGTGTATGTTCACCTCATCGCACGTGTTGTTCAGCTCATCAGGGCTGTTGAATGCCGTGATGGCCAGTACAAGGTAGACAGCCAGAAGGGCGTCAATGAGTACGATAGCGGTTTTTTTCCAGTTGAACGTCATTATATTTACAATTTACTATTTAAAAGTTTTGTAATTTCAGGCACCTGATTGTCAAGATCGCCGGCTCCCAATACGATGAGCACATCGAAAGAACGCTCCTTGACGAACTGTAACACATCAGCCTTGTTGATAATCTGTTTCTCTATTCCTGGACGCAGGTTGTTGTAGATGAGTTCAGAAGTAACTCCTTCAATGGGTAACTCGCGAGCAGGATAAATTTCAGTGAGGATAACCTCGTCGAGTAAACTCAATGCATCAGCAAAATCCTTGTAGAAATCGCGGGTGCGGGTATAGAGATGTGGCTGGAAAATGGCCGTAATCTTACGGTCCTTATACAACTCACGGATGCTCTTGGCACTCTGGTAGATTTCTTTCGGGTGGTGGGCATAGTCGCTGAGGAATACCAAACGGTCGTTTTTGATTTTGAAATCGAAACGACGGTCTACACCTCCATAGGTTTTCAAACCATTACGCAACTCGTCAGCAGTACATCCTGCCAACTGGGCCATAGCCATAGCGGCAACACCATTCTCTATATTAATGGGTACGGGTTGTCCTAACTCTACATTCTTGACCGACTCAATAGGTGAAATAAAGTCAAAGGTAATCTCACCATTCTCAATACAGATATTCTCGGCGTGGAAATCGCCCTCATTGAGTGCGTAGTCGTAACGGCGCACGCCAGCAGGGATGTTTTCTTTCATCTCCAATCCACGATGGATGATGAGAGCCCCTCCTGGCTGGATGAGTTCACTATAATGACGGAAACTCTCCAGATAAGCCTCCTTGGTACCGTAGATGTCCAGATGGTCTGGGTCGGTGCTGGTAATCACGGTCATATAGGGTGACAACCAGTGGAAAGAACGGTCGAACTCATCGGCTTCGATGACGACAAAGTCGGACTCGGAGAGTATATAGTTGGTGCCGTAGTTTTTGGAAATACCACCCAGAAATGCGTTACAATCCAAATGACTCTGGTGCATGATATGGGCGCACATGGTGGAAGTCGTAGTCTTACCATGAGTACCGGCTACGCAGAGTCCCTTGTGTTCACGGGTCAGTGTGCCTAACACCTGAGCACGCTTCTGGATTTCAAAGCCATTGTTGCGGAAATACTGCATCTCCTGATGATTCTCAGGAATGGCAGGGGTATAAATCACCAAACAGGATGCTGGCTGTTTGCAGGCATTCGGAATGGCATCAACATCCTCTGTATAATGGATGAGCATACCCTCTTTCTCTAACTGCTGGGTAAGGGTACTTGGCGTCTTGTCATAGCCAGCCACCACAAGACCTTTCTTGATGAAATAACGGGCGATGGCGCTCATGCCAATGCCACCGGCGCCTACGAAATATACTGCTTTGATATCTTTAATTTCCATTGATTAGTTATCATTTATCAATTATCATTTATCATTTAGTGAATGCGCTAGTTTGATGACTTCTTTGGCTATAATGTCTGCCGAATCGGGGAGTGCCATCTTCAGAATATTCTCGTGAAGACTCTGTAGCTTGGCATCATCCTTGGCAGTATCAATGGCCAGCGGTAATAAGATCTTATCTGCTTCTGCGTCCTTTACATAAAGGGCAGCCGCTTTGTTGACCAGTGCCATGGCATTCTTCGTCTGGTGATCCTCAGCCACATTGGGCGAAGGAATCAAGATAACAGGCTTACCCAACAGACAGAACTCGCTGATGGAACCGGCACCGGCACGACTGACAACTAAGTCGGCAGCCTTATAGGCTACACCCATGTCGCTGATGAAATCGGTAACAGTGAGGTTGGGGATATCCTGTCCTTTCAGTCGCTCACTGATTTCAGCACTATAGAATTTTCCTGTCTGCCAGATAAACTGCACATCACTCTTGCGAATCTGGTCTAGATGTTGCAAAACACTTTCGTTCAACGTGCGGGCACCCAGGCTGCCACCGACAATAAGGACTACCTTTTTAGTGGGGTCAAAGCCAAAGGAACGTACGGCATCCTCATGGCTAATAGTGGTATCGAGCAACTGCTGACGAACGGGATTGCCTGTCATCATGATTTTCTCTGCGGGGAAGAAACGTTCCATGCCCTCATAAGCGACACAAATCTTGGCGGCTTTCTTGGCCAGCAACTTGTTAGTGACACCTGCATAGGAGTTTTGTTCCTGCAACAGACAAGGAATACCTTTGGCTGCTGCCATATTGAGTGTAGGACCACTGGCATAGCCTCCGACACCGACGGCTACCTGTGGACGGAAGTCCTTGATAATCTTCTTGGCCATGCGCTGGCTCTTCCATATCTTGTAGAGTACCTTGAAGTTCTTCAGCAGATTCTTGCGGTCAAAACCTTGAATGGGGAGACCTATTATCTCATAGCCCGCAGCAGGAACACGCTGCATCTCCATACGACCTAAAGCACCTACGAAAAGGATTTTGGCATCAGGGCGCAGCGCCTTGACGGCATTGGCTATGGAAACGGCGGGGAAGATGTGCCCACCCGTTCCGCCACCACTGATAATCACTCTTAACTCACTCATATATACCTTATTATTATATAACCTTGCAAAATTACGAATTTAATTTCTTTTCCTCGCATTTTTTAGCCGATATTTTCGTCTCTCTTCATTTTTGCTGATCGACTGACGCTCAAAATGGCACCTATATAGGCACAATTGATGATGGTCGAGGTTCCACCTTTGGAGATGAGTGGCAGAGGCTGACCTGTAACAGGAGCCAGTCCGACTGCCACCATCATATTGAAAATGGCTTGAATGACCAGCAACAGTCCTAAGCCCATAGCCAAGAAGGCTGGGAAGTTGTTCTCACAACGACTGGCTATGCGGGCACATCGATAGAGAAGGATAATGTAGAGGAAGACCACGAAAAAGGCTCCGATGATACCCAGCTCTTCAATGATGATGGCATAGATAAAGTCAGAGAAGGCCTGTGACAGGAAGTCGCGCTCAGTACTTTTTCCCGGGCCTTTACCAATAACTCCACTCGACACGATAGCAATATTGGCGTGTGCCACCTGTGCATCCTTGTCAAGGTCGTACTCCTGTGGAGTTGGCTTGGGTTTACCGAACTTCTTGATACGACTTTTCCACGTGTCGGCACGGTGGAACATCTTTTCTATGGCATTTTTCTTCTTGGGTTGCTCTACCTGTTCTACCTTTGTCAATTCTTCGTTGTCTTCCGATGTGTCGTGACCTACAATCATGACCATAGAGATGGCAAAGACACCCAACAGGATAATGGCGCCCGCCAACTTGCCCAACTGGCGCAGTGGGACCAGTCCGATGAACATCATTAAGAATACTACGGCAAAGAGCATGGCTGAGGTGGACAGGTTCTCCAAGCCTATAAGGAAACAGGCAGGGAGGGTTATCCACATAATCCACTTGAATGCGTTGCGGTCTGCTCCGTTATCGCGCTGCATGGCGGCTAATATCTGTGCAACAATGAGTACCACGGTACCCTTGGCTATCTCAGAGGGTTGAAAAGTAAAACCGAACAGGTTGATCCAACGACCGGCATCACCCACCTTGGTACCTGCCAAGAGCACCCATAGTAGGGTAATCAGCGATACCAGCATGAGGAATGGGGTCATAAGCTTGAAATAGCGACAAGGGATATTCAGCGTGACAATGGCGACGATAACTCCGGCTATAATGGTACCAGCGTGGTAAACGATAGGACCAATGTAGTTCTGGCTCTTGTAAGTCAGTCCGCTGGAAGCTGAGAAAACCTCCACGATGCTGATCATACAGAGGAAGAAGAACACCATCCAGATGACTCTGTCGCCCTTGAAGATATTGCCTATTCTTTTATTCATTTTTCATTTTTCACTTTTCACTATTCACTTACAAAGCCTTAGCTAAGGCTTTGAATTGTTCACCACGGTCTTCCATGTTTTTAAAGAGGTCGAAGCTGGCACAGCAGGGTGAAAGTAATACGGTCATGCCTGGCTCTGCCATCTCATAACAGGCCTGAACACAATCCTTCATGGAGTGAGTGTCTCGAACGGGAATGCCCAGCGCGTCGAAATTGTCATGCAACTTCTGGTTGTCGGCACCGAGATAGACCAGTCCTGCGCATTTCTCTTTAATGAGCGGTTTGATAGGCTCGTAATCGTTACCTTTGTCCTTACCGCCAATGATGAGAATGGTCTTGGTCTTCATAGATTCCAAGGCATACCAGCAGGCATCTACATTGGTGGCCTTTGAGTCGTTGATATATTGCACACCACGCACGGTACATACCTTTTCCAAACGATGCTCTACACCAGGGAAATCACTGAGCGACTGACGGATAATATCCTTTTGAATACCTGCAATATTAGTGGCTATACCGGCAGCCAGCGAGTTGTAGATGTTATGCTTACCTGTCAGACTGAGCGATTCTTGTTCCATGTTGAAAGGCTCTGGCTTCTCAATCTGATACTTTCCCTCCTCGATATAACCGATGGATCCTTTCTCCTTCAGTTCAGAGAAGGGGAACTGGATAGCCTGGATATTGTATTTCTCCAACTCCTTTTTGATGATGGGGTCATCGTTCCAATAGATGAAGGCATCCTGAGGAGTCTGGTTCTGGATGATACGCATCTTTGCGTCAACATAGTTCTGCATCTTGAAATCATATCGGTCCAAATGGTCGGGTGTGATATTCAGCAAGATGGCAATGTTGGCACGGAAGTCGTACATATTATCCAACTGGAATGAACTCAGCTCGATGATATAGTATTCGTGGGGATCTTCAGCAACCTGTAAAGCCAGTGAGTTTCCAATATTACCTGCCAGTCCGGCATCGTAGCCGGCCTTTTTGAAGATATGATAGATAAGACTCGTGGTAGTCGTCTTACCATTTGATCCTGTAATACAGATCATCTTGGAATGGGTGTAACGACCAGCGAATTCTATTTCACTGATGATATGGATGCCCTTCTCCTTGATCTTGACAATCATGGGGGCTGTGTCAGGAATACCAGGACTCTTGATAATCTCGTCGGCATTCAGAATCTTCTCTTCCGTATGCTGACCTTCTTCCCATTCTATCTGATGGTCGTCCATCATTTTCTTATACTTGTCGTTAATCTTCGACATGTCACTGACGAAGACCTCGAAACCTTCTTTCTTGGCTAAGACAGCGGCACCTGCGCCACTCTCGCCTGCTCCTAAAATGACAATCCTACTCATCTTACTTTCAATGTGATAATTGTTAATGCTGCTAATATAATCGTGGTAATCCAGAAACGGATGGTTATCTTTGACTCGTGGAACGGACGATGAGGCCATCCCTTGAGAATGTATGTACTGGTAGCATCCAGTTGTGAGTCCAGACGACGGAAGGTGTCATGAATAGGTGTGGCACGGAACACACGCACACGCTTGCCTTTGCGTTTCTGGAACTTGAACCACTGGGTCTGGATGATGACGCTAAGACTCTCTATGAAGAAGATGCCACAGAGGAGAGGTAGCATCAGTTCTTTATGGATAATGATGGCACAAACACCGATAATACCTCCAATGGTCAGCGAACCGGTGTCACCCATAAACACCTGGGCGGGATAGGCATTATACCACAGGAAACCAATCATAGCTCCGATAAAGGCACTCAGGAACACAACAAGTTCTTGTGAGCCAGGAATATACATGATATCAAAATAGGCGGCAAAGACGATGTGAGAGGATACGTAGGCAAATATCAGCAACGCCACTCCGATGACTGCCGAATTGCCGGCACACATACCGTCCATACCGTCGTTGAGATTGGCGCCATTCGATACCGCCGTGACAACGATAATGGTCATGATGACGAACAGAATCCAACCGGCTGCTACCTTGTACTTACCACAGAACGACATGATGGAGGAGTAGTTCAGGTTGTGATTCTTGATGAATGGAATGGTAGTCTGTAACGATTTTACCGCTTTCGTCTTGTGCTTGATCACAATTTCCTGATTCTGCTGGATCTCGGTGACATTCTCGCGAACCACTGCATCGGGACTCAGCCAAAGGGTGAAACCTACGATGAAACCGATACTTACCTGACCGATAATCTTATAAAGTCCCTTCAGTCCTTCCTTGTTTTTCTTGAAAATCTTGATATAGTCATCCATGAAACCCAGGAATCCCAACCATACCGTGGTCACTATCATCAACAGCAGGTAGATGTTGCGCATACGACCTAACAGCAGTACGGGAATAAGGATGGACACGATGATAATGATACCACCCATGGTGGGCACGCCTTTCTTCTCTACACCAAAGGGGTCAATGCTGGCATCACGAGCGGTCTCAGAGATATTACGGCGCTTCATCCATTTAATGAAGTACTCACCAAACCATGCTGAGATAAGCAGTGACAGGATGAGGGCGAGCAATGAACGGAACGAGATATACGACCAGATGTGTGCTCCGGGAATATTATATTGCTCTAAGAATCTGAAAATATAGTATAGCATTGTTCTTTGAACTTTAATCTTTGAATTTTATGATATGTTTATGATGTAGGCAATGACTTGTGAGTGTGAACGATGAATCAGTATGGTAACCATAAAGTTCAAAACTCAAAGTTCAAAGCCCGAAGATGTCTCGGACCACCTCACGGTCATCAAAGTGGTGCTTGACACCCTTGATTTCCTGATAGTCCTCATGACCTTTTCCGGCAATGAGAATGACATCGCCCTTTTCAGCCATCATGCAGGCGGTGCGGATAGCTTCCTTACGGTCAACGATAGAGAGCACCTTTTTCATCTGCTGAGGGGTAAGACCTGCCAGCATATCGTTGATGATGTCCTGTGGTTCCTCATTACGGGGATTGTCGGAGGTAATGATGACACGGTCGCTTTGCTTTACAGCTTCCTGAGCCATCAGCGGACGCTTTCCTTTGTCACGGTTGCCTCCTGCTCCACAGACGGTGATAACCTTGCCTTGCTTGCCCTCCAACACCTCACGAATGGCATTCAGCACATTCTCCAGAGCGTCGGGGGTGTGGGCATAGTCTACAATAGCGGTAACACCCTCTTGTGAACGGATGGGCTCCAGTCTTCCTGCCACACTTTTCAGCGTGCTCAAGATGACGAGCACATCTTCTGGCTTCTTACCCAGCATGATGGCAGCGCCATAGACTGCCAACAGGTTGCTGACGTTAAACTTGCCAATGAATTGGACACCCACCTCGCGACCGTTGATTTCCAGATACATGCCTTCAAAATGACATTCGATAAGGCGGGCACGGAAGTCAGCCATGGTTCGTGTAGAATAGGTCTTTACCTGTGCCTTCGTATTCTGAACCATCACACTGCCGTTCTTGTCATCGGCATTGGTAATGGCGAAGGCATCCTTTGGCAGGTTGTCGAAGAAGGCTTTCTTGGCATCACGGTAGTTCTCGAAGGTCTTATGATAGTCCAGATGGTCGCGCGTAAGATTAGTAAACAGACCACCGGCAAACTTCAGTCCGCCAATGCGCTTTTGGGCAATGGCGTGACTGGAACATTCCATAAAGGCATATTCACAACCGGCCTCTACCATCTGGTGGAGCAGACGGTTCAGTTCAATGGGGTCGGGTGTGGTGTGGTCTGCGGGGATGGGCTCGCCTTCAATGTAGTTGCACACGGTAGAGAGCAGTCCGCATTTATGACCGAACTGGCGGAACATATTATATAATAAGGTGGCAATGGTAGTCTTGCCATTGGTTCCTGTCACACCAACCAGTTTCAGTTTTTGTGAGGGTTCCCCATAGAAGACGGTAGCAACAGGACCGACGGCTTCCTCAGTAGAAGCCACCTGCACATACGTTACGCCATCGTTTCCGATGGTATCTTCATCGGGCATCTCCTCACACAGCACAGCTTTTGCACCCAGCTCCAAAGCTTTGGGAATGAAACGGTGACCATCAGTCTGTGTACCCTTAATGGCTACAAACAGATGACCATTCTCAATCTTGCGTGAGTCAATGTTCACGCCTGTAATCTCTACTTCTGCATTGCCAACAATAGCAATGGGTTTGACCAATTTAAGCAGCTCACTTAGTTTCATACACCTTATTTTTAATATAGTCCGTTATTCTAATACTAATATACACTCACAACCCTTCATGATAGTCTTACCTGCAGGATAACTCTGCTTCTTCACCTTGCCACGTCCCTGCAGTTTTACGCGCAGTCCACGGCTCTCCAGCAGATAGACGGCATCTTTGGCTCCCATGCCAACAACATTAGGCGTGATGTTCTCTTTTGTCTGCTCTTCCTGAGCAACACGCTTGTTAATGCCTAACTTGTTCAGCACGTAGTTGGCATCCTTCACATTACCTCCTTTGACATCGGGGATAATGATTGATTCCTCATCATGGGCATCCTTGACGCTCATCTTCAGGTTACGTGCCATCACGCCCTCAGCAATATGATGGAATACGACACCACTCATACCACCACCAGAGGCGGGCAGTCCTGATTTCTTCAGACAGACGATACATGAATATCTGGGATTGTCTGCAGGGAAGTAACCTGCAAAAGACAGCCAGTACTGTACCGTACCGCTCTTATATCCGGCCTTACCTTGTGAGACTTGGGCAGTACCGGTCTTACCAGCTACCTTAAAGTGCTTGGAACCAGCCTTTTTACCGAGTCCCTGACTGACTACATGTTCCAGAATGGTCTGCATGGTCTTGAGCGCTTTGGGCTTGGCAATGCTTTCCTTGATCACCTCAGGAGGGAACTCCTTGATGACCTCGCCGTTCTTCATCACTTGCTTGACAAAGCGAGGACGCATCATCTTACCATTGTTGGCAATGGCGTTATAGAAGGTCACGGTATTGATCGGGGCAATCTGTGTCTCGTAGCCGATAGACATCCACGGCAGTGTGGTTGCATACCAGTTGTCATCATAGCGTCCGTTCTTCTTGCGGTGAGGCATGCGGATGATGGGTGGACGATAGCCTGGCAGGATGTTCTGCAATTTCAGGTCTTCGGCAATACCCACACGTTGTAGACCTTTTACATAGCGCTCCGCCTGTTCGTGGTAGAACTTGTCGATGACATGGCTCACACCGATGTTCGAACTGACTTCCAGCGCGCGGGCTACATTGATATCGCCATAGCCGCCACGGCGCCAGTTGTGGTCTTTCATCTCTCGTCCGTACATGGGCAGGACACCGCAACCCGTATGGATGACGTAGCTGGTGTCCACTACCTGGTCGTCTAACGCTACCAAGAAAGAGGCAACCTTGAATACGGAACCAGGCTCGCAACGGTAGCTGATGGCAGAGTTGACGGCTTCAATATAGTTGCCGTTTTCGTTCTTCATCATGTTTACGATGGCCTTCACATCACCCGTCTCTACCTCCATCAGAATGGCAACACCCATCTCACCATTGACAAGCTTCAATTCGTCCAACAGGGCACGCTCTGCCAAGTCTTGCATGTTCACATCTATGGTAGTCACGATGTCGCCACCATCGATAGGCAGCGTCACGGGGATGTTCATGTATTTGTTCAGGATCTTACGACGTCCTGTGATACCCGGCGTTCCTCTTAAGATGGAGTCGTACGCCAGCTCCAGTCCGAAATAGGCGGAGTCCTTGGCACCATACATGCCTCCTACGGTACGCTGGGCCAAAGAACCGAACGGACGACGGCGCGAGTTGAACTCCTCCTCGTGGAAACCGCTCTTATATCTGGGCATGTTGAAGAAGGGCAACTTTTTGACCTCTACGTAGGTGTTGTAGTCTATACGCTTGGGCCAGATGGGCCAGTGGCGAGCTCCCACAGTACCGTTTCCGTTAACCTTCTGACGTCCTTTGTCAAACAACACCTTAAACTCATAGGCGGTGAGGGGGAATATCTTGCTGAGTCCGTCGCAAACGGAATCTACCTTGCTGTTCCAAAGAGAATCGTCCTTCTCAAAGGCAGCAGCCTGGAAGTCTATGAAAATCCTGTATTCTGGAATACTGCTGGCCATCAGCTGTCCATCACAGCTGAGAATGTTGCCTCGGTTGGGCTTCACGCTTACTGAGTCGCGCTTCAGTCGGTCGGCCACCTCTGTCCAATACTGCTTCTTGGCAGTCATGATGTAGAGGGCTTTGCCGATGATGGCAAAACCGATGAGCGTCAGTACGATGGCGATGGCCATGTAGCGCGGCATTACTTTATCATTGTCAAATTTGCTCATTCTTCATTATTGATGTTTCACATCGAGCTCGCTCTCTTTCGACATAGCTTAAGCAAGCTTAGCTCTGTTCTCACTTAATCGCGACCTTCACTTATCACTTTTCACTTACATCATTCAGGAACTTGAATGATGTACGGTGGCTGGTCTGCCTGATGCAGCAGAGAGTCCTTATTCTGTTTCAGGATGTCGAGAACATGACTCTCACGACATTTCTCAGTCAGTGTACTGGAAGAACTGAGTGCCTTGAATTTGGCATCCTTGAGTTGGTTCTCCAGACGGTCAATGTTCAACAGGTCCTGTTGACACTGGTAGCGGAAAGCTACGTAGACAATGGTAAAGGCGACAATCAGGATAAACAGCCAGATCTGTGAACGCACAACCTGCGTGGTCAGCATGTCGCCACCCAGGATGGTACGCAGGTTCAGTTGTGAGGAAGGGTGGGGGTCCTCCTCACTGGCGGTGTCCTTGATCTTCTGCAAGGTGTCCTTTAGCTTACTCTCCGGATCCTCCTGCTCGTTCAGCTCTTCGGAATCCTCCGGGATGATGTCCTTTATCTTGTCTTCTGCCATGTTCTTTATATCTTTTCTGCTATTCTAAGTTTTGCGCTACGACTGCGTGGATTGCGCTGCTGTTCCTCGTCAGAGGGAACGGTAATCTTGTTAACCAGACGGAAAGGACTTGTGATACGTCCGTAGAAGTCCTGCTCTACTTTTCCCTCTGCATTACCGGCCTTCATCACGTTTTTGACAATACGGTCTTCCAGCGAGTGATAGGTAATGACGCTGAGGCGTCCACCTTCACGAAGCAGGTCGGTAGCACCACGAAGCATGTCACGCAAGGCATCCATCTCGTGGTTGACCTCAATGCGTAGCGCCTGGAATAATTGGGCCTTAAACTTTGAACTTTCTCTCTTTGAGAGCGAGCGGAGCTCGAGCGGAACTTTGTGATTGGTTTCGAGTTCATCCATTCCAACAGCTTTCAGCAACTCGCTCGTTGTTCCCAACAACTTCTCTTGACGGGCGGTCACAATCTTTTTTGCCAACTGACGGGCATTCTTCAGTTCTCCATAGAGGTAGAACACGTCTGCCAACTTTTCCTCGGTATAGTTGTTCAGAACATCTGCAGCGGTCTGACCGGCTCTTTTGTTCATGCGCATATCCAAGGGTGCATCGAAACGGAAGGAGAATCCTCGCGTCTCATCGTCAAAGTGATGACTGGATACGCCCAGGTCGGCCAACAGTCCGTCAATTTGCTCTACACCATAATATTGCATCCAGTTGCGGATATATCTAAAGTTGCTGCGTACGAAGGTAAATCTATCATCATTGACGATATTTTTTTCCGCGTCGGCATCCTGGTCGAAGCTGTACAGATGACCTTTCGGACTCAGGCGCGACAGTATCTCTTTGGAATGACCGCCGCCACCGAAAGTTACGTCTACGTAAACGCCGTCGGGCTGGATATCCAGCCCGTCAACGCTCTCCTGAAGGAGTACAGGAACGTGATATGTTTCTGCCGTTACGATCATCTGTTCACTTTTCACTATTCACTTTTCACTAACGAAGCGTTTCGTTGTTCACTAGGTGCTTGCACCGCCATCAACTCTTCGAGGGCTTGTCCGAAATCCTCGGGCGTCATCTGTTGCTCCTCTTTCTTTGAGTTGCTCCATATTTCTATGGTGTCGCCCATACCGATGAACTTGATGTCCTGTTCAATGGCGGCCATCCGTTGATAGCGCTTGGGAATCAGGAATCGTCCGTTGCCGTCAAGCGTTAAGAGCTCTACCTCGCTGACGAACTGGCGGAACACCTGTTGCTGTTGCTTGTTCCAGCGATTCAGACGGGCACGCATAGCGTCCATCTGTTCGTTCCATACGCTTTCGGGGTAAAGTACGAGACAGGGCTGGAATACATCTTTGCGGAGCACTAAACGCTCATCTCCCCCACCTTGCAACACCTTACGGAAGGTGGCGGGCAGGAAAGCACGTCCTTTTGTGTCCATTTTAGCCTCTATATTACCTAAAAAACGCATGCGTACATCTTTATAACTTAAGTTTGGGTGCAAAGTTAATCATTTTCCCCCACATTCCCCCACAATTCTCCACTTTTTTTAGTGAATAATTTTTAAAACGTGGAAACAGGTGTATTTTTTTTCATGAAAAGTGATTATATTCACAAAGTTTTTCCTATCTTTGCAAACTGTTAGTGATAAACGGGAGAAATGGGACAGATTACAGAGAAAACTATTGATATTGATGGTATTTTGAAAGGCAAAATGGGCGCAAAGGCAAAATGGGTACCGCGTCCATTGGTGTCTTGGCTGAAACGTATCATCCATCAGGATCAGGTGAATGCTTATCTGTGGGAATCGCGTGATAAGGTTGGAACCGACTGGTTGGAGGAATGTGTCCGCTATCTCCAGATGACACTGAAGGTAGAAGGCATGGAGAATCTGCCCGCTAAGGACGATGGTCGGTTGTATATCATCGTATCTAACCATCCCTTGGGTGGTGCCGACGGAGTAGCTTTAGGTGCTATCATCGGTCGTCATTTCGACTCCCGTTTCCGCTATCTGGTCAACGACCTGCTCATGAATCTCCCAGGACTGGCTCCCCTCTGTATTCCTATCAACAAGACAGGAAAGCAGAGTCGTAACTTTCCAGCTATGGTCAAGGCAGGCTTCGAGAGCGATAACCACATGCTGATGTATCCGGCGGGCATCTGTTCTCGTCGCCAGAAAGATGGTAGCATTCGTGATATCCCCTGGTCGAAGACGTTTATCCAGAAGAGTGTCGAGTATCAGCGCGACGTGGTGCCCATCCATTTCAGCGGGAAGAATTCCGATTTCTTCTATAAACTGGCCAATTTCAGCGACAAGTTTCTACCCTTCAATCTTGCCATGATCTTCCTGGTCGACGAGATGTACAAGAATGTCGGCAAGACCTTCGAAGTGCATATTGGCAAACCGATTCCCTGGCAGACCTTCGATAAGAGCAAAACGCCTGTGCAGTGGGCGCAATATGTACAAGACATAGTATACAAACTCTAGTCTATCTAGAAAATCTAGTTAACAACTATAATAACTTCAAACAATGGAACAGCCCATCATCCAGCCTATCAGCAAAGAACTGCTTAAAAGCGAACTGACTCCCGACAAGCAGTTACGCATGACAAACAAGAGCAACAATGAAATCTATATCATTACGGCTCATAACGCACCCAATGTGATGCGTGAGATTGGTCGTTTGCGTGAGATTGTGTTCCGTGAGGCTGGTGGTGGAACAGGCAAGGAGGTGGATATCGATGAGTTTGATATCTGTGAAAACTGCTACAAACAGCTCATTGTGTGGAATCCTGAAGAGGAGGAGATCATCGGAGGATATCGTTATCTGGCAGGTACCGACTGGGATTACGACGAGAAAGGACAGCCTATCCTGGCTACCAGTCACATGTTCCATTTCTCCGAGAAGTTCATCAAGGAATATGCTCCGCAGACCGTTGAACTCGGTCGTTCCTTTGTCTCGTTGCCTTATCAGTCGTCACGCATGGGTGCCAAGAGCCTGTTCGCCTTGGACAATCTGTGGGACGGTCTGGGTGCATTGACTGTCATTCGTCCGAATGTGCGCTATTATTTCGGCAAGATGACCATGTATCCCTCTTATATCCGTAAAGGACGCGACATGATACTGTATTTCCTGAAGAAGTATTTTGATGATAAGGAGAACCTGATTATCCCGATGAAACCGCTGGAATTGGAGACAGATCCCACTGAGTTGGATGCTCTCTTCTGCGGACAGTCCTTCAAGGAGGATTACTTGGTTCTTAACCGTGAAATCCGTAAGTTGGGCTATAACATCCCGCCATTGGTGAATGCCTATATGGGTCTTTCTCCCACGATGAAGCTCTTTGGTACTGCCATCAACTACGGTTTCGGTGATGTGGAGGAGACTGGCATCTTGATTGCTATCGATGAAATCTTCGAAAGCAAGCGCAAACGTCATATCGACACGTTTATCGCTGAACATCGCGATGAGTTGAAGATTACCTCTGGAGCCAACAAAATTATCTATAAAGACAAAGACTAAACTTCATGCGCCGACTTTTGTTGTTGTGGGCCTTTTTGCCCGCAGTGGCTCTTGCCCAGAGCCTTGATTCCCTCCATATCATGATTGATGCGGAGACTGATTTCAATGTTCCCCATGTGTATAAAACCTTTCAGGAGGCTGCCCCCCATTTCAAAAACGGCTCTTCTGCCAGCCCCATGATGGTGTATATCCGTCCGGGTGTCTATTGGATTGACGATCCTGACGACCCGACCGTCAAGGTGGGGAAGGACAGACAAGTACCCTTTGGCATGACCGTTCGTTGCGACTATCTCCATCTCGTTGGAATGGGAAATAATCCTGAGGATGTGGTGCTCGCCTCCCAGCGCGGTCAGATGCAGGGAGCCGTGGGCAATTTCACCATGTTCGACTTCTGGGTTAAGACGTTACGAGTGGAAAATATGACGATGGGCAACTACTGTAATGTCGATCTGGTCTATCCGCTGAATCCCCAGCTCAATCGCCCCAAGCGCAGCAGTGCCATCACACAGGCTCATGTGGGTTATGTTCATGGAGATAGCTTGTTGGCTAATAAAGTCCGTTTCATCAGTCGTCTGAACCTCAATCCCCTGAATGGTGCCAAGTATTCCTATTATGAAGATTGCCATTTCGAGAGTACCGACGATGCACTGAATGGCACGGCCATCTATCGTCATTGCGACTTCGACTTCTACGGACAGAAACCCTTCTGGAGCACCTTTGGCCGTGGTGCGATGTTCATCGACTGTGACTTCCATCTCAAGGGTGAACCTCGTGAGATGTATTTCTGTAAACAGGGTGGTCCTGTGACGGTCATCGACTGCCGCTATCATGCCCCATCGGATACCATCTATATCGGATGGACGGCCTATCCGCAACCATGGCTCCGCTGTTATCAGCACAATTTTACCCTGAACGGAAAGCCCTATCTGATAGGGAACCGCCAGCCCCAGAACACCTTACAGCCTGCCTTGCTGACCCCTATTCTGCAGGAAGTTCCCTTCTTGGGCATCAGTCAGCATGAGGCTACTTTGCTGACGGGTCAGGATACCCTTCGTCTTACCTGTCCAGAGCCCGTTACCTGGCACATCCCCGATGCTTTTGCCTCCTATGTCTCTGTTGTCCCTGTAAGCGGAGGTTGTGCCTCCGCCTTTATCCCTACTAATAACACCGATGAAACGGCCGATTTCTGCATCACAGCCACCACCGCTGATGGCCGTGAAGCCGCTTGTCATGTGTTGGTGAAACCTTCTATTTTACCCCCACCTGCCTTCAAGAAGCGCCCTCGCATTGTTCAAAAGAAGGGCCAGCTCCTGCTGAAATACCAATTGGATTTACAAGGCCGTCGTGATGAGTCACGTATTACCTGGTATCGCGACAACATCCCCGTTGCCACTACCCATGGCGCGCCCGAGCGTACCTATCAGTTAACAGCCGCTGATCAGGATCATCACCTCAGTGCCACCATCGAGCCCAAACATCAGCGAAGCATCTATGGCCCAGCCGTCTCTAGTCCATCAAGATTGTCTAGATTGTCTAGATCATCTAGCATCTCAAGCCTCTCCACCGACTTCCACGCTTTCCCCTGCCAATGGCAGCCTGCCGTCCTTCCTGGCTATTGGACCGTCGATGGCTATAAGCCCCAGGATACCGCAGCGTTCCCTTGGTCTTTCGATATTCATAAACCCATGTGGAAATATGCCGAAGGCTTTAATGGCGCCGTTGGAATGGGATTTTTACAGGCTCAGCGGGGTGCTCGCCTGATGTACACGCCGCTCGAAGGTACTTATGGTAATATGTCTTTGGAATTACTGGTTGATCCCACCAAAACGGCAGGACAGGGCTTTGGTTCTGCTACTGGTCAGTATATGGATGTCTGTCTGAAGTTTGATACGCAGACCCTCACAGGGTATGGTCTGCGCATCATCCGTACCACCAAATATGCAAATGCTGTCGATTTCCTCTTGGTGCGTTATGACCATGGAGCGATTACCCCGATTTCAGAGGCTGTTTCTTCTACCTGTTATCGCACAGGTTGCACCATATTGCTCGATTTCACCGACAACCAGTTCACGGCTCGTGTTACCACGAAGACGCCTCGTCCTACCAATTCGACACTACCCCATGAAGTACTGTTAAAAGCCACAGTAGCCCCCAACACCTTCGGAGGTGTCCATATTCAGCATACGGGCTCTTGCGGTGAGAGCACCACCATGCTGCACAACATAAAGATTGATTGGCGTTAGACGATAGGCAACGAGATACCGTTTATCTTCTGATAGACATCCAGCGCATAGATGTCCGTCATACCGGCAATATAGTCGATGACGGCCATGATGCGTGTCTCTAAGTCCTTGCTGTTGATGTCATACTGTGAACTCACGCGGTCTATCAGCTGTTGCGAATAGTAACGGTCAGGATGCATCACGGCTTCCGTCATCTGTTCCATCAGAGTGGCCATAATTTTATAACCCGACAACTCCACATCCAGCACGGGACGACTGCGGTAGATGCGCTCTACGGAGAGTTTGGCACACCGCTCGTAGGCATTGCGCTGTAGTTCGTTGATATGTTGGATGAGCGACCCCTCAAAGGTACCGTTCAGTATCTCGTCTTCATGAGTTACAAAGGTGTTTACGCATTCGTTCTCTAATTTTCCGATGACACAGGCACGCATATAGACCACCTTTTCGTTCGGGTCTTTCAGCTCCTCGTCCCTGATGCGACGAAGAATCTTCTGCTTGTTCTCCTCGTCAAAGAATCCTAGCAGCAGGTCTTCCGTTTCTTGGTACGTCAGGATTTTCAGCTTATGGGCATCTTCCAAGTCCATAATCTCATAGCAAATGTCGTCGGCAGCCTCCACCAGATAGACCAGTGGATGACGGGCGTAGCGCAAGGGTTCGCCCTCCTTTGACTTGCAGATAATCCCCATTTCATCGGCAATCCTTTGGTAGTATTCGCGCTCACTCTGAAAGAAACCGAACTTCCCCTTCTTGCTGGCTGCTGAAGAGGCATAGGGATATTTCACGATGCTTGCCAAGGTAGAGTAGGTCATCACAAAACCGCCTGCACGACGACCCTTGAACTGATGGGTCAACAGTCGGAAGGCATTGGCATTACCCTCAAAGTGGGTGATGTCGTCCCAGAATTCCGGTGAAACCTGCGATTTCAGCGCGTTACCGGCCCCTTCTGTAAAGAATGTCTGGATGGCTTTCTCGCCTGAATGTCCAAATGGCGGATTACCTAAGTCGTGGGCCAGACAGGCTGTAGATACAATCTGTCCTATCTGCTCGAACATCGTTCCTCTCAGCTCAGGACGCTTTTCCTGAATGATACGCTGTGCCACGTCGTTGCCTAGCGACATACCCACGCTCGCCACCTCCAGTGAGTGAGTCAGTCGGTTATGTACGAAGATGCTCCCAGGCAGGGGGAACACCTGTGTCTTGTTCTGCAGTCTGCGAAACGGGGCCGAGAAAATCAGTCGGTCATAGTCGCGCTTAAACTCCGTACGGTCGTCGTGGCGCTCCGTATGACGGTGCTCCTGTCCCAGTCGCTTATTCGATATCAGTTGTATCCAATCCATAACGGCTGCGAAGGTACGAATAAAAAATGAGACAGCCAAACGACCGTTTCATTTTTTTGAAAAAGGGAGGTTCTACAAACCTGTTTAAATAGATGAATTCTCCCTCGAAATGATAAAAAGATACAAATTTGTATGAAAATGATGGTTGTTTGACGGGAAATGACTACCTTTGCACATTATTTATAATAGAAGCATTTCGAAATGATCAAGATTAAAGTTGTAAACCGCGGACATCAACAGCTGCCCGCATACGCTACGCCTCAGAGTGCCGGCATGGACCTGAGAGCCAATCTGAGTGAGCCCATCACCCTGCACCCCATGGAGCGCCGACTGATTCCTACGGGTCTGCATATCGCCCTGCCTGAGGGCTATGAGGCACAGGTGCGCCCACGCAGTGGACTGGCTCTGAAGCATGGCTTGACGGTGCTGAACACTCCAGGAACCATCGATGCCGACTATCGTGGTGAGATAGGCGTGGTGCTCATCAACCTGTCGCAGGAGGACTTCGTCATCAACGATGGCGAGCGCATTGCTCAGATGGTCATTGCCCGTCATGAGCAGGGCGACCTCGTAGTCGTTGAGGAACTGGACCAGACGGAGCGTGGTGAAGGCGGCTATGGTCACACTGGCGTGAAATGAGAAATGAGGAATGAGTAATGAGAAATGACGGGCTTTGCCCTAAATGAGAAATTAGGAATGAAAAGATTGAAGGTATTTAGTACGAGTGCGAGAATGAGAGCATTTTTCATTTTTACATTTACATTTCTCATTT
Source organism: uncultured Prevotellaceae bacterium (assembly GCA_902782305.1). Taxonomy (GTDB): domain Bacteria; phylum Bacteroidota; class Bacteroidia; order Bacteroidales; family Bacteroidaceae; genus Prevotella. The sequence goes on along the minus strand of CACZMV010000005.1, from coordinate 71,987 downwards.
CTCATTTCTCATTCCTCATTTGCACAGCACAGAATGTGCAGCAGCGCTACGATAATTTCTTCTTGGAAGCCATCGTGCAGAGAGAAAAAGGCAACAGCGATGCGGCTTTCGACCTGCTGCGCCATTGTGTGGACATCGACTCTACCCGTTCCGAGGCTTACTTCTATTTGGCTCAATACTATGGAGCGCTGAAGCAGAAGGACAAGATGCTGGGGATGATGAAGAAGGCGGTGGACTTGGAACCTGACAACACCACCTATCTGGAGACCTTGGCGAATGTCTATATCTCCCAGCGCCAGTATGCTGAGGGTATTGAGATGCTGGAGCGTCTCTACGACAAGAGTCGTGAGCGCGACGAGGTGCTGGGCATGTTGGTACAGCTTTATGAACAGCAACAGGACTACGACAATGCCATCCGTACGCTGAACCGTCTGGAGACCCTGGAGGGTAAGTCGGAGCGCTTGTCGTTTGCCAAGAGCAGCCTGTTTACGCAGAAAGGCGACAAGAAGGCGGCCATCAGCGAGATGAAGAAGTTGGCCGACCAATATCCGCACGATAACAACTACCGCTGTCTGTATGGCAACACCCTTTATGTCAACGGTCAGCAGAAGAAGGCGCTGGCCATCTATCATGAGATTCTAAAGGACGACCCCGACAACCGTAATGCGCAGATGGCGATGCTGGCTCACTATAACGAACAGCATGACTCTGCCGCTGCCAACCGACTGATAGAAGAGATTCTGCTGAACAAGCAGAGCTCGACGGAAGACCGTGTGACACTGATGCGTCAGGTGATTGGCGAGAGCGAACGGTCGGGAGGCGACTCTACCCGTGTGTTGCAGCTGTTCCATCGCATGCTGGACCTGCCACAGAGCGACGCTGATATGGCCCTCTTCTGTGCCACCTATATGAATCTGAAGAAGATGCCAAAGGATAGCATTGGTGCTGTGCTGGAGAAAGCCATCCAGATAGCCCCCGACAATGCCGCTGCCCGCTTGCAACTAGTCAGCTATGCTTGGCAGAACGAAGACCGTGATAAGGTGATAGCGTTGTGTAAGGAGGCGCGCCAGTATAACCCCGATGAAATGGCCTTTTATTACTATCAGGGCATTGCTTATTACCAGAACAGTCAGTTGGACGAGGCACTGGATGCTTTCCAGAATGGTATCGGAGTCATCACCCAGCAGAGCGACCCTGCCATCGTCAGCGACTTCTATGCGGTGATGGGCGACATCATGCACCAGAAAGGCATGGACCGCGAGGCTTATGCAGCCTACGACTCTTGTCTGCAGTGGAAGGACGATAACATCGCTTGTCTGAACAACTACGCCTATTACCTGAGCATCAAAGGAGAGCAACTGGACAAGGCGGAGCAGATGTCGTACCGTACCATCAAGGCGGAACCGAAGAATGCCACCTATCTGGACACCTACGCCTGGATTCTGTTTATGCAGAAACGATACAGCGAGGCCCGCATCTATATCGATCAGACCTTGCAGAACGATAGCGACACGTCGGCCGTCTTGTTGGAACATGCCGGCGACATCTATTATCACGTTGGCGACACCGACAAGGCCCTGGTGTTCTGGCAGCAGTCGTTGGACCGTGCCGTCGCAGGCAATGACAAGGAGATACAGGGTCCCAGAAGACAAGTATTGATTAGAAAAATAAAACTAAAGAAATATCTGAAAGAATGAAGACATTACGTTTCTTGACAGTGACCGCCTGCATGGCAGCACTGGTCGTTGTAACCTCGTGTAGTTCGATGAAAGGACTGGGCAGAAAGGGAACCGTTATCCCCAAAAGCGAACAGTCCGCATCGAGGACAGTCAAGAGAAATAGCGCTGCACCCGTAGCCGCAGAGGTCAAGGCCGACGGAAAGCCGGACCTGACGGATTCGATCCAGAGGCTTACGTTCCTGCAGGAGGTGAACGACAATGCCCAGCATGCTCGTTTCATCACGTCGAAGATCAAGTTCACGGTAGAGGTGGGTGCCCAGCAGATGACGCTGACGGGTAACCTGAAGATGAAGCGCGACGATGTCATTCGCTTGCAGCTGATGGCCTTCGGTTTCGTGGAGGCAGGTCGTCTGGAGTTCACGCCCGACTATGTGCTGATCATCGACCGTATCAATAAGCAGTATCTGAAGGTGCCGTATGCACACCTCGACTTCTTGCGCAACAGCCATATCGACTTCTATGTCATCCAGGCTCTCTTCTGGAACGAACTGTTCCAGCCTGGTAAGGCGCATCTTGCCGACAGCAATATGAAGAGTTATAAGACCGAACTGGGTGCCGACGATGACGTGGTGATAGCGATGGAGGACGGCAAACTGTCGTATCGCTGGCTCACGGAACAATCTTCAAAGCTGGTGGAAATGGCCAACATCATGTATAATGACAGGTTCCGCGGCAACTACCAGTTGAACTGGGACTATGAGGATTTCCAGCGCATCAACTCGAAGCATTTCCCCATGCTTCATAAGGTGGGTTTGATTACTCCCCAGAAGGAAATCAAGTTTGAAATGATGCTGAGTAAGATAGACCATGAGGACAACTGGGAGACACGTACCATGTTGTCTGGTAAATATCGTCAGGTTGAGGTCGACGAGATACTGCGTCGCTTCATGGCACTCTAAACAACAGGAATGAAGCGAATAAGTATTATATTATTGTTGTTGGCCTTCACACTGGCTCCGCAGGCACAGACTCGTTCGAAGCGTACGACTACGACGAGGAAGACCGCCGTGCAGTCTAAGAAGAGCACAAGGAAGAAGACCACCACGAAGACGACAACCGCTCAGCCGGCTTCCGTGCAGGCCTTGCAAAACCAGCGCCAGAAGCTTCAGCAACAAATCAAGGAACAAGAAAAGAAGCTACGCACCAACCAGCAGGATGTGAAGAAACGATTGCAGAACCTCATGATCATCAACACCGAGATTGAGGGAAAGCGCCGTACCATCGACACCATCCGTCGTAATATCAGCGAACTGGATGTGGAGATAGATAGTCTTTGTCGGCAGTTGGAGACCTTACAGGACGAATTGAACGAGTGCAAGCGCCGTTATGTGAAGTCTATGCGCTACCTGCATCGTAACAAGTCGAACCAGAGTCAGCTGATGTTCATCTTCAGTGCCGACAACCTGACGCAGATGGTGCGCCGAATGCGCTTCATGCGTGAGTATGCGGCCTATCAGCATGTTCAGGGCGACGAGGTAAAAGCCCAGCAGGAGGCGGTCAATAACAAGTTCCAGGAAATCAGCGTTGCCAAGCGTCAGAAGACACAGCTCTTGGTAAAGGGTGAACGGGAACGCAGAGACTTGGAAGGCAAACAGACCGAACATCAGAATGTGGTGAAGAGTCTGCAGAAGGAACAGCGTTCCATCCAGAATATCATCGCCCAGCAGAAGCGGAAAGATGCAGCACTGAATGCCCAGATTGACAGGTTAATCGCTGAGGAGGTAGCCCGCCAGAAGGCACGTGCTGCTGCTGAGGCCAAGCGTCGTGCGGAAGCGGAGGCTGCCAGAAAACGTGCTGCTGCTGAGGCTCGTAAGCGAGCCGAGGAAGCCCGTAAGAAAGCGGAAGCTGAGGCAGCTGCTGCTAAGACCAAGGAAGCCCGCGAGGAAGCCCGTCGCCGTGCCATGGAGCATGCTAAGGCCGAGGAGAATGCCCGTAGGGAGGAAGAAACTGCGCGAAAGGCTGAGGAGTCTTTGCTGACGCCTGCGGAGGACTTGCGCATCAGCGGTAGCTTCGAGAGCAACCGCGGTCGTCTGCCCATTCCTATCACAGGTGCCTACCGCATTGTCAGCCACTTCGGACAGTATAATGTAGAGGGTCTGCATAATGTAACGCTCGACAATAAGGGTATCAATATCAAGGGAGAAGCCGGAGCCCAGGCCCGCAGCATCTTCGACGGTGAGGTCAGCGCCGTGTTCAGTTTTGGTGGCACCGTCGTCGTCATGGTGCGCCACGGCAGCTACATCTCCGTATACTGCAACCTGTCCAGCGTCAACGTGCGCCGTGGTCAGAAGGTGACCACCCGTCAGGCACTGGGTCGCGTTGGTCAGGACAACATCCTGCAGTTCCAGTTGCGTAAGGAAACGCAGAAGTTGAACCCCGAAAGCTGGCTGGGAAGATAAAGGCGCTTTGCGCCAAATGAGAAATGAGAAACCCGTCATTTCTCATTCCTCATTCCTCATTTCTCATTTAGTAAATTGCAATATGCCTCAATGGCATTTGCAATTTCACTAATGCAGATAAACTCGTCCGCACTGTGACTGCGACAGCTTTCTCCTGGTCCCAGTTTCATGGAGGGGAATGGCATAAGCGCCTGGTCGCTGAGCGTGGGAGACCCAAATGGTACCATACCCATCTTGATGCTCTTCTGCACCAAGGGGTTTCCTACGGGAATATGCGAGGACGACAGACGGAAGGAGCGGGCTTTCAGCTCGCTTTTCTTCATGTGTTTCTGCAGGAAGGAGAACAGGTATTCGTTCTGGTAGTATTCGTTGGTGCGCACGTCGATGACGAAGTGGCACTCGTCGGGCACTACATTATGCTGCGTACCGCTGTTAATCACCGTCACCGTCATCTGGGTTGCTCCTAACAGCGGACTCTCTTTCTTAAAACGGTAGTCGCGCAACCATAGCAGGTCGTCCAAGGCTTCGTAGATGGCGTTCACACCCTCGTTGCGGGCGGCATGTCCACTCTTTCCACGAGCCACACCGTCAATAACCATCAGTCCTTTCTCGGCAATAGCTGGATGCATACCCGTCGGTTCACCCACAATGGCCACGTCAATCTTGGGCAGGTGGGACAGGGCCAAGGAAAAGCCGTTCTCACCGCTCACCTCCTCTTCGCACGAAGCCAGATACACCAGATTGTAATTGGCTTCGCCTCGCAGTATCCTATACACCTGCAGCAGGCTTACCAGCCCGCCCCCGCAGTCGTTGGCGCCCAGTCCATACAGACGGTCGCCCTTGATAGTGGGCGTAAACGGGTCACGCGTCCACGATGCCACAGGTTTCACCGTGTCGATGTGTGCATTGAGCAACAGCGTCGGTTTCTCAGGGTCAATGTTCTCTTGAATGAGAATATTGTTCCCAATGCGTTCATAGGGCATGCCCCACTTCCCGATGAAATCGGCTAAAATGTCAGCAGCAGCCGCTTCTTCGCGACTTACCGACGGCGTTTTGATGAGCTGCATCAGCAGCTCCACTGCATCATTCGTATATTGCTTTATATCCATATCTGACCGCAAAGATAATAAAAAGAAATATCATTTCTTCATTTTTCATTTAAATTTCTCATTTCTCATTTCTCATTTCTCATTTATATTTCGTACCTTTGACTTCGTCTTCGGTACTTACGCTCGGAAAAACTCAAATAAATTTGGTTTTTCGCTCGCTTATTCGTACCTTTGCACCTAATTAATATATAAAGGGAGAAGTTATGCAGACAAATTGCCACATGTCAGTGCTGGTGCACGAACAAGCAAAGAAGTATGGTGACCGCGAAATGCTGATTTATCAGGACTTTGGCGGTAAGGAGTGGAAATCATTGTCTTGGAACCAGGTTTCAGCGACAGTCAAACAGGTGTCTAATGCCCTGTTGAACCTCGGCGTGAAGCCTCAGGAGAACATCGGAATTTTCTCGCAGAACTCAGTGCAGTATATTGAGTGCGACTTCGGTGCATGGGGTATTCGTGCCGTCACGATACCATTCTATGCCACCTCGTCGGAACAGCAGATCCAGTTCATGGTGAACGATGCCAAGGTGCGCTTCCTCTTCGTCGGTGAACAGGAACAGTACGAAAAGGCTCGTCGTGCGTTCTCACTCTGTCCTACGCTGGAGCGTATCATCGTCTACGATCCCATGGTGCATATCTCTTCACATGATCCCAACGCCATTTATTTCGACGATTTCCTGAAGTTAGGCGAGAACCTGCCCCGTCAGACCGAGGTGGAGGCTTTACAGAAAGAAGCCTCATTCGACGATATCGCCAATATCCTGTATACCAGTGGTACCACAGGCGATTCCAAGGGGGTTGTCCTGACGCACGGACAGTATCATGCTGCCTTCGAGGCCAACGACAAGTGCGTGCCTGTCGGTGAGAACGACCGTGTGATGAACTTCCTTCCCTACACCCATATCTTCGAGCGCGGATGGGCCCTCCTTTCCTTGACCGAGGGCGCCACGATGATTGTCAACACCCATCCTCAGGAGGTGCAGCAGTCCATGCGTGAGACCCATCCCACCTGTATGTCGGCAGTACCCCGCTTCTGGGAGAAGGTGTACATGGGTGTGATGGATAAGATAGAACATTCCAGTGCCGTACAGCGTAAGCTCTTTATGCATGCTTACAATGTCGGTCGCAAGCATAACATCGAATACATCAGTCGTGGCAAGAAACCACCTGTAGCCTTGCACCTGGAGTATGAGATGCTGAACCGCACCGTGTTCTCATTGGTTCGTAAGGAACTGGGTCTGGAGAACGCCCATTTCTTCCCCACCGCAGGAGCTGCCGTTTCCGCTCATGTTGAGGAATTTGTCCATTCCATCGGCATCAACATGATTGTTGGCTATGGTCTGACGGAGTCGTTGGCTACGGTAAGCTGTAACCATCTGGGCAAGCCCTGGACGGTAGGTAGCGTCGGTATTCCCATCGAGGGCATCAGCATCCGCATCGGTGAGAACGATGAAGTACTGCTGAAAGGTCCGACGATTACCCGTGGCTACTACAACCGTGAGGACCTGACACAGGCTGCCTTTACCGAGGATGGCTACTTCAAGACGGGTGATGCCGGATACCTGAAGGACGGTGAACTGTTCCTGAAAGAGCGTATCAAGGACCTGTTCAAGACCTCTAACGGTAAATACATCGCTCCCCAGATGATTGAGTCGAAGCTGCTCGTCGATAAGTTCATCGACCAGATTGCCGTCATCGCCGACCAGCGTAAGTTCGTTTCTGCCCTCATCATCCCCGTCTACCCGCTCCTGGAGGAGTATGCCCGCGAACATAACATCCCCTTCGAGAACCGTGAACAGCTCTGTGCCGACCCTCGCATCATCCAGATGATGAAGGAGCGCATCGACACCCTGCAACAGCAGTTGGCCCACTACGAGCAGGTGAAGCGCTTCACCCTGCTGCCACACCACCTGTCAATGGAGAAGGGCGAGCTGACGAACACGCTGAAAATCCGCCGTCGCGTGCTGAATGAGAACTATAAGGAACAAATCGAGGCAATGTACCTCGATTAGTTCCAAATGAGAAATGAGGAGTGAGAAATGAGTAATGACGGGCTGCGCCCTAAATGAAAAATGTCAAATGACCGATTCGCGAGATAATATCATTGTTGAGAAATCTGAAAAGTTTGCCGACAGAATCACAAAGATGTATAAGTATCTTTCCGAAAAGCGTTCTGGTGACAAAGATATGTTAAAACAGATTGTGCGAAGCGGGACTAGTGTTGGAGCAAACGTGTCCGAAGGTCAATACGCCCAGACGAAAGCGGATTTTCTCACTAAGATGACAATCGCTCTGAAAGAAGCTAATGAGACCAGATTTTGGTTAAAACGACTTTATTCCTATGGTTCCTTGAGCGACAAAGAATATGAATCCATTATAAAAGACAGTGAAGAAGTCATCAGTATATTAACAATAATAACAAAAACGACTAAGGAGAATTTGAAGAATGAACAGAGTTGTAAAAAACAGTAATGCGAGTGGTTTATTTTCCTGTTTAGAACGGGAGGAATCATTTCTCATTTTTCATTTACATTTCTCATTTCTCATTCCTCATTTCTCATTTAAATAAGATATGATAACACAAGATCAATTAAAAGACGTATTAGATAGAACAGACGCGCTTTATCGCTACCTGAAGATAGACGAGAAGAAGATGGAGTACGAGGAGGAAGATCTTCGTACCCAGGCTCCTGATTTCTGGGAAGACCAGAAGCGTGCAGAGGAGCAGATGAAGAAGGTGAAGGGCATCAAGAAGTGGTTGGACGGCTATCAGGCGGTGCGTACCGCTGCCGATGAACTCCAGTTGGCTTTCGACTTCTACAAGGAGGAGATGGTCACTGAAGAGGAAGTGGACCATAATTATCTAGTTTGTCTAGAGCTACTAGAATCACTAGAATTAAAGAACATGCTCCGCCAGAAGGAGGACCCCATGGATGCAGTGCTGAAGATCAATTCCGGTGCCGGTGGTACTGAGGCGCAGGATTGGGCTCAGATGCTGATGCGTATGTACCAGCGCTGGGCGGAGGCGCACGACTATAAGGTCTCCATTGCCAACCTGCAGGACGGTGACGAGGCAGGCATCAAGAGTGTGACGATGCAGATTGAGGGTGGCGAGTTTGCCTATGGATACCTGAAGAGTGAGAATGGCGTTCACCGTCTGGTGCGCGTCAGTCCTTATAATGCACAGGGTAAGCGCATGACCAGCTTTGCCTCTGTCTTCGTGTCGCCTTTGGTCGACGATACCATCGAGGTGTATGTAGACCCCGCCAAACTCTCGTGGGACACGTTCCGTTCGAGCGGTGCCGGTGGTCAGAACGTCAACAAAGTGGAGTCGGGTGTCCGTCTGCGCTATTGGTACACCGACCCCGATACGGGCGAGGAAGAGGAAATCCTCATTGAGAATACCGAGACGCGCGACCAGCCTAAGAACAAGGAGCGCGCCATGGCCCTGCTCCGCTCCCAGCTCTACGATCGTGCCATGCAGAAACGCCTGGAGGCTCAGGCCAAGATAGAAGCTGGTAAGAAGAAGATAGAGTGGGGTAGTCAGATCCGCTCCTACGTCTTCGACGACCGTCGTGTCAAAGATCACCGTACCAACTATCAGACTTCCGATGTCGATGGTGTGATGGATGGCAAAATCGACGATTTCATCAAGGCGTACCTCATGGAATTCCCTTCGTCTGATGACGAATGAAATTCCAAATGAGGAATGAGCGCTCGACCTTTGGTCGCTTTGTACCTTGGTCAAAGAAATGAGGAATGAGAAATAAAGGCGCTGCGCGCCAAATGAAAAATGAACAGGAGAATAAAAGAATAATATCAAGATAAATAATAACCACGAGTTGTGAGATGATTGAGAAAGAGAACTGCATTTCTCATTTTTCATTTGCATTTCTCATTTCTCACTTCTCATTTCTCATTTAAAACTAAGTATTATGAACAAGAAAGTGAATGCAAAGAAAGAAGCTTGGCAGAAAAAGCAGGAGGAAAAGGGAAAGAAGGTAGTTGGTTGGATTTTCGGTGGACTCATCGTTCTCGCCATTATCTATCTCATCTGGACCTTTAGCATGATGTCGTAATGGCTCAAGAAATTGAACGTAAGTTCCTCGTGCTTGACGACTCGTTTAAGCACGAGGCTTTTTCTAAAAGCCACATTGTGCAGGGTTATATCTGCAGCGAACGAGGTCGAACGGTGCGTGTGCGCATCCGTGACGAACGCGCGTACCTTACTATAAAGGGTCCCAGCGAGAATGGTGGATTGTCCCGTTACGAGTTCGAACTCGAGATTCCGCTCGAAGATGGCAAGCAGATGATGCAGCTCTGCGAGCCGGGCATCATCGACAAGACCCGTTGGTTGGTAAAGTCCGGAAATCATACCTTTGAGGTCGACGAATTTCATGGTGCCAACGAAGGCTTGGTAGTAGCGGAAGTAGAGCTTGCCTACGAGGATGAACCTTACAAAAAGCCCTATTTCATCGGGAAAGAGGTGACGGGCGACCGCCGTTATTACAACAGTCAACTGGCAAAGGCGACAAAGTCGCCAAATGAGAAATGAGGAATGAGAAATGAATAATGACGGGCTTCGCCCTAAATGAAAAATGAGAAATGAATTCCAACGCAAGCAATAATGCTATATGTCGCGAATGTCATTTAAACATTTCTCATTTCCATTTCTCATTTCTCATTCCTCATTCCTCATTTGATAAATTGTTAAATTTACCTTAAAATGTTTTAACGCCCCATTCGTTTTATCCATATTTTTCTTATCTTTGTCATCGTATTTAAGACGAGTCAAGATGGGAAAACGCATTTATATAGGTTTATTCGTTTTGTTGGTGGGCTTGACAGCATTTGCTTCCTCCCAACAATCGCAGCCCGAATGGAGAAAGAATATGGCTGAGGGCGACCGCTACGGTCATGCCCGTATGTTCCGCCATGCCCTTTCCTGCTATGAGAAAGCGTATGAGGACCCAGCCATCAAGGATAGTGTGAATATCCAGTTACGACTGCTCAAGAATCTGACCGATTGTTACGACATCTCCGGCAACGGCAAATTGCTCGTTCAGGCGAATATGATGTTGCGCGATTTGGCGAAGGCAAACCACAAGAATGCCTATGTGGCTATGTCCGATTTTATGAAGGGTAAGCACATGCATTATCAGGGCAGTAAAGATGCAGGCTATGCGCTTTGCCTGAAATCACTTGAACTGCTGAAAAAAAGCCATTGTCCACAGAAGGAAAAGGAACTGGCTCTTTTCTATGGTGCTTTGGCCCGTATGTATACTCGTGATGGTCTTTATGCAGATGCCTTGCAAATGTCGGAACTGGAGGAAGAGGTTGCTCGCCAGATTCAATCGTCAGAACAGAACAGACAGCTCGCTCTTTACCGTGCTTATGCCATTCGCACGAATCTGTTGACTGCTGAAGGACGTGCGGCCGAAGCAGATTCATGTTATGCTGCCAGTCAGCGATTAGGCGTTTCTGATGTCATCGTGCAGCCCGATTTAATTCCCTATCTCCGTCAGCACCAGATGTGGCAAGAGATATTAGATGTTGCTCAATATGCCAAGAAGAAGATACGCGAGGATGGTGACACCTGCGGTCTGCTGATGCATATGATTCTCAGGGATGAGGCTGAGGCATTGATGGGATTGGAAAGATACCAGGAGGCTGCCAAATCCTATAAGGACTCTGAATTGATAAACGATACTTTGGGCAAACAATACTCTCAGGCCCTCATCACCACCGTCCGAGAGGCTGTCATGCAGGAGCACGAACTCTCTCGTCACAATCTATTTATCGTTATTTTGGTGGCTAGCGTTATTTTCCTCTTGGTTGTCGGTGGAATCTTGATTTATCATGACCGTATACAGCATCGTCGCAACCGGACAATGGCACAAAACATCCAGAGGCTGATGTATTATCGTGAGCAGGTGTTGAAACAGCGGGGAAAAGAAGAAAAACCCGATGAAACCGAACAAAAAGAGGAGGAGTCTGATCCTGACAAGCTTCGTTTCGAGGCGGTGGACCGCCAGATTATGAAGGAAGAGCTCTTCCGTAATCCCAATTTCGGACGCGATGAACTTATGCGTTTCATGGGTGTTGACAAGAATAACCTCCCCTCGATAATCCAGCGCTATACGGGCACGAACGTCACGGGCTATTTGAATGGTAAGCGCATGGAATATGCCGTACAACTGATGAAGGAACACCCTGAATATACCCTGGCTGCCATTGCCGAGGCTTGTGGTATGAAGAGCCCTACTACGTTTATCCGAAACTTCCGTGAAAGCTACGACCTTACTCCTTCGGAATACCGCAAATCCTTAGAAAAATTACCCCCCCCTAAATAAGACCAAATGATAATTATTTGAATAAAATGGTAATATTTTGGACAAAATGAAAATGTTAAAGGACGTTTTGATAAATAATCGCGCGTAATTATTATATACGTATTAACGATTTTTTATACTTTTGCAACATTATTCGACAATAAAGTCGCTTTGATTGCTAGCAAAAAGTATGAAATTGAAACTAAATTATTGGAAATCATTATTCGTACTGTTTCTATTCATTACGAATCCCGTGTCAGCCCAACAGGTGACGCTCAGCAACAACCTGCTCTACGATGCCACGCTGACGCCAAACCTTCGTGTGGCTATGCGCTTGTCGCCCCACTGGTCGTTAGGCTTGACGGCTGGCTATCGTCCTTGGCCTACCGACGATCAGGCAACGCGTAAATACAAGCACTTGTTGATTTCACCCGACTTTCGCTATTGGACTGATTCGGTAAATGTGCATCATTTCTTTGGTTTCAATCTTCTCTACGCTCATTACAACGTAGGCTCCATCACCTTCCCACTTGGTTTCTGGAAGTCTGTTCGTGACGAGCGCCAGCAAGGCGACTTTGTTGGAATCGGTGCTTATTACGGTTATTCCTGGCCGTTAGGTCGTCATTGGAATTTTGAGGCATTCATCGGTGCTGCCGTTGGTTATAATAAGTATGACCGCTATCAGTGTGCACACTGTGGTGCGAAGATAGGTAACGAGAAGAAAGTCGCTGTGATACCTCAGGCCGGACTGAACATAGTCTTTAACATTCCAGATCGTCCCCGTCAGGTGGAAGAGCCTGTTTTGCAGCTGCAGCCTGCCGTCGAGGCACCTGTAACCGCTGCCGTTGTTGTCAAGCCGTTTGCTCCCGCCCTGACTGCCGTTCCCGATTTCAAGGGACGTGCCGGACAGTTGCAGCAGGAGAATCCTGTTATACAGCATATCTCCAACTACCGTCCTTACGACCGTACCCGTATTCTTCGTAAGGAGAAGGATGCCCTCTTTGTCCATTTCGACCAGGGCAAATCGCAGCTCAATGCCAATTATCGTGACAACCAGCGTGTGATGGACCGCATCGTCGACATCACCCGCCAGATTATGTCCGACAGCGCTAGCAGCGTCAAGAAGATACAACTCATCGGTCTTGCCTCCATCGAAGGTGCTCCTGCTGTCAATGAGCGCTTGGCTCAGAACCGCGCTTTGGCCCTGCAAAAGTATATCCAACAGGAAGTCACCGTTCCCGACTCACTCTTTGAGACCGTTGGCGGTGGCGAAGCATGGGCCGACTTCCGCGACCATCTCAACGACCTCGCCTCAGATCCAGTGCTCGACGGTTCTGCCGTCGAATCATCCCTCCGTCAGGCCATCGCCATCATCGACAATGAGCCCGACGACATCGCCAAAGAGCGCAAGTTGCGCAGCCTCAATGGTGGCAAGACGTGGAAATACATCCAGGAACACATCCTGAAAGATCAGCGCAACTCCGGTTATATCCGTATCTACTTCGACTACGTGCCCGATAAGGCTGCCGCTACTATCAACGAGGCCAGCGAACTGCTGACTACCGACTGTGGCGACTGCCATCGCGAGGCCCTCCGCCTGTTACAGACTGTTCGCAACGATGAACGTGCCCAGAACGCCTTGGGTGTCGCCCTCTGGCTCAACGGCCAGAAAGACGAAGCCCTCAGCTGCTTCCGCCGTGCTGCAGCCAACGGCAACAAGGATGCTCAGAACAATCTCAATCAGTTAGAAAATCAATAAACGAGAAAAATAATCAAAATAGTTTTTAATATGAAAAAGATGTTTAAGTATGCCTCACTGAGTGCGATAGCATTCGTAGGCGCAGTTTTATTCTCCGCTTGCTCGTCAAATGATGAGGTGGTGAAAGAAGAAAACAATCCGAATTACAATCCCGAGACAAACGAGGTAACTACTCAGTTTGTGCTCAATGTGGCGAATGGCAGCTCAGCTACCACTCGTCAGTCTGGAGAAGCCACACAGGCATCATCCTCTTTAAGTGCCACCGATTTTCGTGGCATAGACAATTCTTACGTCATGTGTTTCAAGCAAGGATCAGATAATAATCCTCTATCTGCAGCGGCTACAGCAGTTAAATCCTTTGACATGTCACGCTTAGTGGCAGCTGGAACACTGGATAATAGTAATTCACGTCGTGTCTTGGAGATGTCATTGCCTTTGAACACCAATACCATGTTGTTCTATGGTAAGGCAATTAACGAGAGTACCACCTCAACGAGCTATAATACTTATGGTCATTTGGATGACTATACTGTTACTGACAATCTGGCTAATGTCAACTTCCAATTAGGTCGTCGCTTGACAGCGGACCAAAAGACGAGTTTTCAGGAGGTACAGAAACTGTTGGCTACCGTCCTGACCTGTATTATCAACACCAATCGCGGTACAGATGCGGTGTCTGCTACTGCAACCCCAGGAGGAAATATTCCAGCCTATGGTTTTGATATTGCTGCCACTGATGCGCCCAATATGGCATGGTCAGAATATAATAGTGCAACAAGCCCTGTTACTACGAGCAAGGCTATTACTCCATTGGAACTGAAGTTGGGTAATGCCTATAGGGAATTGACAACTATTCAAACGGCAGAGTTGCGCAATGCTTCTGGACCTGCTTTAATGGCGACTATTCAGAGTCTTTGGACTATTGTCAATGCGGTACGTTGTGCTACCCCGACAAACAAGGAGGAAGCGATAGCCAAATACATGGCTCATTTAATCAGCGAACACCTCGCCAAATATTTTACCTATGAAACGCTACCTCCAACTGGAGCCTCAGTAACTGGTGTGGCTTTCAAAAATGCGAGTTCTATCATAGCAGCTATAGGCAGTGATGATTACTGGCCTTCAGCAGCAGCAGGAGTCAAACCAACAGCTACCGACTTTAGTCATATCAGCTCTATGATAGTTGCTGATTTGGGGAAATACCCAGAGCAGTATAATTTGCCGCAGGGTTCAACTCATATCAAGTTTGACAATACCAAAAAGACCTTCTATTATGTAGAAGACTACAATTCCAGTGCCGTTGGAAGTGGTAAGTTTACCGTTGACGACTATTACTATCCTGCTGAGCTCTGCTATTTTGGCAACAGCCCGCTTCGTGTATCCGCTACAGAACATGTTGTAGGTGACTACCCTGCATCTGTTGCTTTGTGGAATACTCCATCAAGCTGGTCTTCCGACTGGTCGGAGGGTCACGTAGAGTCTTCTACCCGTAGCGTAGCTATGAAGAACGACATCAACTACGGCACTTCACTGCTCTGCACTACCGTTAGTTACAAGACTTTGTCATTAAAGGATAATAATCACGCCATTCAGGAAAGAGACTATAGTGTTAACGAGGAAGACAAGACAATCAATGTAACTGGTAATTCATTCAAACTGGTGGGTATCATTGTTGGTGACCAGTGGCCTAAGGTGGGTTGGAATTTCCTGCCTAAGACAACGGATTCTGATCCAAACTACAGGAAGGGTTATATCTACGACAATCAGATTACCGGTAATGGTGTCATACCTGCTTCCACAACGACTACTTCTGAACCCAACTATACCCTGGTATTTGACAATTATCAGGATATGAGAGTTGCAAGTCCAGCTGTTCCTGAGAACACACAGCCTAAGGTCTATGTGGCTCTGGAATTCCAGAACAATACAGGTGTAGACTTCTTCGGTAAGGACAACCTGATTGCCGACGGTAGCAATTTCTACCTTATTGGTGAGCTTGATCCTTCTTCTATGACGGGTCCTGCTCTTCCTGCCTACCACGCCCTGCCTCCTTATGATGCCGGATGCACCACAAATACCATTCCACGTGTGTTCATTCAGGATCACATGACAACGGCTAACTTCAAGATTGACGTAAATTCGTTGAAGTATGCTTATCTGACCGTGCCCGACCTGCGCAGTAGTTCTGTAACATTAGGTCTGTCTGTTGACTTAAAGTGGGAGACGGGTCTGACATTCGATGGCGTTGTCATTGGTGGCACTGGTAGTAATTGATGACATGACACTCTGGGACAGACCCCATGTGTGATGTTATAAAAATAAAACAAGGTGAAGAAAAGAAATACTTTCATGATGGGAATCCTGCTGTCAGCCTGCTGGCTGATGGCGGGATGCTCCACGATAGACGATGACCTGAGTGAGTGCGGCCCGGAGGAAGAAGACTTCGAACTGAACTATGAGTTGAAGCTGGTGACCAATCTGACCACCGAGCTGGAGACCCAGTTGAGAACGTTGACCGAGTTCAAAGTAAAAGGCGCACTGGAAACCCATCTGGAAAAAATCTTCACCGACAAAGCCCACGACGTAGACCTCTCGTTCTACGACACCGAGGGCACCAAGGAAGTCTTGGAACACGTGACTGATGTAATAGATGCCAACCAGACAACGTACGACCTGACGCTACCTATGCGCCAATACCTGCACCTGGCTGTGGCAAACATTGCCGAAAACCCCGTGGTAGGCTTGACAGGCGAAAAATACAGTTATAGCTCGACGCTGCAACAGACTGCACCTACCGTGTCCGACGGTTTCCCCAACGGAGTGGTCACCTCCCACACTACGGGTCTCTTTACCGCCCGTCAACCCATGGAAGTGCTCGGGGGCGTAAGCCAGACGTTCAATGTCCACCTGTATATGGCAAACAGTGCCGCTTCGCTGGTGCTTGATCCCAAGGGACAAACCTTTACAGACCTGAAAGTCTATGCCACAGGTTTTGCCGAGGCTTTCCAGATTAGCGACAGCACCTACGTCTTTCCTGCAACCTCTCCGCTCATCAAGGCTGACAAGGTGGAGACAGGCAACGATCTGCTGTGCTTCTGTTCCGTCAACTTCCCCTCGCGAGATGCCGCACCGGCATCCGTCAAGAAACGAGCGGAGACGGGACCTTCCCTCTGGCAGTTTAAGGTATATCTAACCAAACCTGACGGCAAGGTGACAGAGACCATACTGGACATCAGCGAACCCCTGAAGGCTGGTGACCTGCGAATCATCAAGGGTGAATTGGATGACGAAGGTGCCGTAAGACCTTACAACAGTACGGTGGGTGTCAGCGTGACGCTCGACTGGAATCAAGGTGGCAGTTACGAGCCGGTTCTTTAAGAAGTTCAATAAGTTCAAGGACAAATGTTTAGGAGTTTACACATCTTTTATTTTATTATGCTGTATGCGTTACTGATATCGTGTACGGCAGTAGATGATGTGTCGCTCTATACTGACACCCCTCAGGACCCGTTGGATATTGTGCTGGGCATCGGCAATACGGGCAGCATTACCCGTCAGGCTGTCGACGTGGTACAGGCCGAGGAGCAAGCTTTCAGAGGGCTGCAGAGTCTGCTGGTCATCCCCTTCCAAACCAGTGGCAATGATGTGCCGGTGACCGCCACTGACGTTCCGTTGATCTCGTCGGTCACCAATGCACAGAAGGTCACCAACGCACATAATAACAATCTCTATTATGTCGTAAACTGCTCTCTGATGAAAGGTGTCAACCGTCTGTTGGCCTATGGTAGGGCTTCTTATGTAGCAGGTAAGGAGGAAGCGAAGGATAATGGCGCGCTGGAGATAAGATATAACGATGCTCTGGAGACAAGCCTCAGGGATCGCATGAACCCCTCGGAACTGACTTTCAACCTGCAGTCGATTCTTAATACGACGGATGTTCATACTAATGCACAGGCACTGGCAACCTACCTGACATCTATTGCCAAGACGGAAGGATGGAGTACGACCACTGATGGACAGTTGAAAGACCTCTATCGTGACTTCATCAATATTGACGGTGAAGGAACGGGTGTCATTGCTGGGTCGGCAACGAACGTCAGAGCATATGCGGAAGCATTAAAGACGCAGATTACAGCCATCGAAGACCTCAGCACAACGCCAGATGCAAGTAAGGCGCTATGTCGTAAGATCCTTGAATCGATAAATAACAATACCACGATATCTGGCAATACCTACCCGGCAGCACTTGGTCTGCCTGATGGTGCTGCCGCCCTGCGTTGGATGGAGGATGTAACTGAAACTGCTGAGGATAAGTATAAGTTTATGGTTCGCACGCAGACGACAACGATGGATAACATCAACGGCATCAACCGCTATACCTATCCCGCAGAGTTGTGGTACTATACCAATAGCGGAATCCTGACTTCTACAAATGAGGTAAAGGAGACAGATTATCAGGGTGCTACTTCATGGGGTTCTTTGTTAAATGAATATCAGTCGGGTACTGTAGTAAACAATAGAACGAGGTCGGTAGCTGTGAAGGATGCATTGCAATATGGGGTTGCTCGCCTGCAGTGTACGTTGAAATCTATTAATGTACAACTGAAGGATGCGATGAATGCAGATGTTAATAATGCCACCGACAACTATCTGCCACTGACAAGTGTCATTGTCGGAGCGCAGCATACGGTGGGGTTTGACTTTAAGCCGCGAGGTGTTCAGAGTAATGTTGATGGTCGCTTTATCTATGATGCAGTTGTGGGTTCACGTGCGACGAATGGCAGTTGGACAGTAAATACCCTTGTACTGCAGACATATGACGGAGAGAAGGTTCCTGTAGTCTTGGAGTTTCAGAACAATACAGGGAATGCATTCACAGGTAAGGATGGTATCATCTACCCAGGGTGTAAGTTCTATCTTGTCGCCATGCTCGATCCGGCAAATTATACGAACACTAATGCACCTGCCGCTGCTAAGGGCCGCGTGTTCACGCAGGACCATACCACTACTGCGGAGATGAGAATCACGTCGCTGGCGAATGCCTACTCGTGTATGCCTGACTTGTTGTCACCGCGTTTGGAGATTGGTGTGCAGGTACAGACGAAATGGATACAGTCGACGACAACGACGGTAAAACTGAATTAGTGAGAAATGAGAAGTATTATACGACATATATGGTTATGGATGTTGATCATCAGTTTTGGACTGATGACAGTGGGCTGTAGCTCTTCCGACGGTGATGCGGAGGAGCCACAGGCTACCTATCTCACCATCTATGTGTATTCGCCAGAGCGACCCATACTGACGCGTGGTGATATGGGATATGTCGACCCCAGCACTGATGAGGGTACGATACATCGTCTGCAGATATGGGTATTTGAACATCAAAGCGGTAATCTGGTGGGTTATCACAGTACTGCCACGACTACTACCCTGAATACGTCGCAGGGTGATACTTACCGTATTGCTGTGAGTGACGACTTTGCCCAACAGAAGCCTGACGTGGATGTGTATGTGTTGGCAAATGTCACGGCAGACAATTGCGGTCTGTCATTTGACCAACATACTACTCGTGAGCAGTTGAATGCTGCGCAACTCGATGAGAATCATTTCGGACTGACATCAAAGACGACTACAGTTCCTGATGATGGTCTTCCAATGTCGGGTATTCTCCTCAACCAGGATGTCGTCGGTGAAGCACCCGTATTGCGCGTCGGATCGATGAGTAATATCGCCACAGTGCAGTTGACGCGTGTCGTATCGAAGATGCGTTTCGTATTTTCGAATATTAAGCTGACTGAAAGTCTAGAGAACTACAAGATACTAAGTATTACCGGTATCACTTTGGATGCTAATACCATGCGTACTAAAGGCTATCTCTTCTCTCGCTCATCACTCAATGGGTTAGGAAAAAACGGAGAGGTGTCGCTATTATCATCATCGGATAAGATAAATGAAGTGGCGACGAATGAGAATCCGACAGCGTATATCTATGAGGAGGAAGAAGCACAGACGTATGAAAACAAGATCAATACAGCAGTAAATGAAGGAAAACTGACCCAGGTAGGACCATTCTATCTGCATGAGTCTGACATGCAGGTGAAAGGTAAAATTGCATATCAGATAGCTGGAACCACAAAAGAACCGATGGCGTTCCAGATGGAACGTGCCGGTGACTTCAGGCGTAACCATACATGGATTGTCTATGCTTACTATCTAGGTGGAAGTTTCTTGGAGCTGAGCTCAATATATGTCAAAGACTGGAAGAAAAATGATGACTTGAATTATGAAATATATAACTGGTGATGAATGGTTAGGGGTTAAGGGTTATTGGTTCATGGTCATAGGCCTTATGCTGATAGCTGGTTGTTCGTCGGATAGTTCTGACGAGCAGCAGACTAATAACCAGATCCTTCATATAAAGGCCTATACCGCACCTTATCAAGATATAGAAGCATCCAGACGTGCAGCGCCAACTGGCTTTACGGTATATGTTCCTACTACGGATTTCTCCGTAGGACTGTTTGTGATGTCGAGTGAAACTCCCACGCCATCTGTACAGTATATCCGTAGAAGTAATAACACCTGGCACTCCTCAATCCTGGTGAAAAGTGCAGTAGACTATGAGATATACGGTTTTATGCCGAGGTTTGAAGGAATGACGCCCACCATCAGTAAGACCGATGGTATCGTCACCATGACGCTGCCAAATATTGACGCTGTCAGTGCACAGGATGTATGCGTCATCACAGGCGTGAGCGATGCGTCAGCGAATACTGTAGAAGGCTCCTTTGCATTTACAGGCAGATCGGATGTTAACAATATCAATGTGTTGATGGATCACCTCTATGCGGCAGTAAGCTTTAACTTCTCTGTGAATGAGAACTTCAATAACTTGCGTAAGATCAAACTGAAGAAGATGGAACTGCAGGCGACAAATACTAAGGGCACTGCTACTGTTACGCTGACACCCAATACAACAGGGGCAAGTCCAGTGACAGATGTCAGTTATACCACTACCACCTCAGGAACAGAAAAGGCCATTGCCACCTTCTTCGAAAGCGAAGCAGGAGTACAGTTGCCAACAGCTGATATTAAAAATTCCTTTTGCTATTATGCTCCAACTCTGAGCAATGATGGTAACCTCACCCTCCTTAGTACGTACGATGTGTATGACAGGACGGGGACAAAGTTAATACGTAAGGACTGTACGGCAACGAATAAAGTCCCCAATCTTTACACCTCGCGGGGAGAACGCGTGACGGTCAACCTGACAGTTAATCCGACATATCTCTATCAGTTGTCGGATGCCGACTTGGATAATTTGTTTAC
Organism: uncultured Prevotellaceae bacterium; assembly: GCA_902782305.1. GTDB lineage: Bacteria > Bacteroidota > Bacteroidia > Bacteroidales > Bacteroidaceae > Prevotella. The sequence goes on along the minus strand of CACZMV010000005.1, from coordinate 51,317 downwards.
GATTGAGTAGTAAGAATATATATATATTATATAATAAGGTATAGGACATTGAGACTGAAAGATACGATAATAAGCTTGTTGGTGTTGCTGTTGATGGTGGTCAGCGGCCAATGGTCAACTGTCAATGCTCAGATAAAGATTGGCGGTAACGTCTATGGTGGCGGTAATGCCGGCAAAACAGGCGGTAGTACCACTGTTACCGTGCGTGAAGGTAATTTTACAGGTGACGTCTATGGCGGTGCCCGTATGGCAAATATCGCCGGATCGACCTTCGTTAACATCGATGGCGAAAATACGCCTTCTACTTCCTATATATTAATAAATAATGTATACGGCGGTAACGATATCGCCGGAACCATCGGCACGTCCGATAATCTTCCTTTGAAAACTAATTCTTCTGATGGCTTGACTGAAGTAGGTACTGAAGCAGGAAAGAATAACATCGACAACACATGGAATGCCTTTGTCCGTGTCAGTTCAGTAAAAAGTGTGACGACGGGTGAAGGTCCTAATCAAACAACAATGACAACCAACCATAAGGTGTATATCGGTAACCTCTATGGCGGTAGCAATGGTGACTATACGGTACAGAATCCCGATAATAGTGAATCTCATAAGTGGGAAATATGGACAAAAGATGCTACTCCTGTTAAAGTCTATGAAAATGAAGCCCAACCGAAATTGCCCGAGCTTGGCAAGACCTATCTTGAGATTGTGGGTGGCTCTATCGTCTATGTCTTCGGTGGCGGTAACAATGCTACCGTGACAAACAAGACGGTGATCTGTACGAATAACCCCAGTGAGGTGGTGAATCATATCAAGGTGAATACTGAAACGGGGGCTCTTATGGCTGATAATGCAACGGGCGATGATGTTGAAGAACTGCTGACAGATGAGCGTTTCATAGAGATGGGCTTCAATCCTTATCTGAGCTATGCCAACAGTGCTTCCTACCAGATGGGTAGTGTGTTTGGCGGTAACAATAAGGTGGCGATGGCCATCCGTCCTACGTGGAACCTGATCAAAGGTAAGATCCGTAACCTCTATAGCGGTGGTAATGCCGGTAACATGACCCATGATAATGGTGTTCTGTTGGCAGTTACCAGCAACGATATGGAGATTGACAACGTCTATGGCGGATGCCGTAAAGCTGATGTCAATCCTGATAAGAATCGCATTACCGCCGAAACGATTGATGGTGTGTCCTACCCTGCCGATTATGCTGCTCGTGTCTATATTACGGGTGGTAACATCAACAATGTCTATGGTGGTAACGATATCTCTGGCAATGTGTATGGTGGTAATGCCGTAGGTATTCACTGTAGTATCAACCAGAATGTCTATGGTGGTGGTAATGGTTCGTATGCCTATACCGACAATCCTGACTTGGCCGGTTCTGTGGGATGGGGCGACTATTACTATGATGTAAACAAGATTCTTGAAAAAGCAGCAAATACTGCAATCACAGGTCCCAATTCTGTAGCGGCTCTCAACGACTTCCGTCCTAATGCGGAGTCTGTGTCTATTCGTATCAGTGGTGAATCAGCAGATAAACCTGTCGTCATCGGTGGTGCCATCTATTGTGGTGGTAACAGTGCCACACTGGAGAGTAGTAGTGGTAATGCTACGGCACAGTTGAAGGTTGGTTCCTATGTCTATGCCGACAACGTGTTCTTGGGTAACAACGGTGAGAACATGGTGAAGGAAAGCATTCTACAGACGTATGCAGGAAGCGTGACCGTCGGAGGAACTTCATACGACTTCAGCAAGATTACCCTGACCGATGCCGCTCAGATGGAAACCTATATGGATGGTGCCGCTATGGGTATCCGTCCGGAATTGGTGTTCGACAAAAATGCCGCAGAGGATGCAAAGCCTGAAACCGAAAGGGACTACACGAAGACCTATAAACCATACTCTACCTATTTCGGTTCACTCTTCGTAGGAGGAAACGTGGGTAGTCTGAAGATTCCGAATGAGAGTGACAAGAAACTCATCGTTGACTTCGATGATAAGGTTGTAATATATAATAAGGTGGTGGGTGGCTGTAACAATGCCTATATCAACAGCGGGACCTATAATGCTGCCTATCAGGGTGGTGTACTCTTGCCTGCGGACACCCATGGCGACAAGTTGGAGCTGAACTTCAGCGGTTTGAAGATTCAGCCGAAGCGCTGGAAGATAGAGCGTAATACCGACTACACTCCGAAGTTGACAGATGGTAAGCCTACCTATATTCTTGATACAAACAATAACCCCCAGTTGGAGTGGAATACTGTTGACAGCCGTTATTACGATGCTGATACAAAGTCGTTCAAGGAAGTACCCAATGTTGCCCCAGGTGTTATTGGAGGAGAAGGTGTGTCTGCTAGCACTGACGACCTTTATCGTCGTCTTGCCGGTGGTAATATCTATGGAGGTTGTTACAGCAGTGGCATCGTTAATGGTAATGTCATCATCAATATCAATGCATCTATTGTCGACCGCGACCTCGTCTTCGATGATGTGGCCTTCGATGACAAAACGGGTGAGGAGAAACTCTATGGCAATACCTATAAGATTACAGAAAGGAAGACAGGCGTCATTCTTGGTCAACAGGGTATGGACGTACTGGGTCGTGCGCTGAATGTATTCGGTGGAGGAAAGGGTGTCGAGACCGAGATATGGGGTAGTACTACGATTAACCTGAACAGTGGCTATGTATTCCAAATCTTCGGCGGTAGTGAGGAAGGTGCCATCGGCAAGCGCAAGACTACAACTACGAACAATGTGACCACCGATGACAAGGATACTAATGGTAGATATGTCTATGAGTATAATGGTGCCTACAGCACCTATGTCAACCTCGCAGGTGCCAGCAACAAACCCGGTGTGCCTAAGTCGGCTGATCCAAAAAACTCTGACGGTACTCCGAAGGTCGACGAGGCCTTGGCTGAGTGTGAGTTCATCTATGGTGGTGGCTTTGAAGGACCTATCGCTGGTGATACACATGTCAATCTGGACAACGGACGTATATTCAACTCTTTTGCCGGCTCATGTAATGCAGACATTCAGGGACATACCGAAACAATTATCGGTGCCAACGGTTTCCCATACGTCCGCGATTACCTCTATGGCGGTAATGACTTAGGCGGAAAGATCTTAGGTAATAAAGACTTTACGAGTCGTGTACGTACTACCACCAATGGTGGATATGATGCCATCGGTAAGGTGTATAAAACGGAGATGTTGACGGCATCGGCTTATATCGAGTATATCAAAGGCCGTGCGGAGAAGATCTTCGGAGGCTGCTATGGTGTTTATGACTATACCAGTGAGTTGTATGATGCCTATTTCCATACAAAGAAAACAGGCAGTGAGGGTACGACAACTGCCAATATGGGTACGGCCCGTACAGACAAAGGCTACTCTAAGCCATGGATGGACAATGCCTTCATCAACTTCCGTCCTGCGGCAAGTAACAGTACCTACACCTATGTTGGTCAGATTTATGGTGCCGGACAGGGATACTTCACCGAGAAAGAAGAGAACCTGTTGCAGAATCGCAGCTATATCCTGATTGACATTCCCGATGAACTTGAGTATTATCAAACCACTCAGGTCTTTGGTGGCGGTGAGTGCGGTGGTGTTGGCATGGGTGTAGCTAAGAATATAGCCAATGCTGCAGCCACGGCTTATCAGGCATCGGCCATCATCGATCTGGCGCGCGGACAACTCGATGCTGTCTATGGCGGTAGTTATATGGAGGGTATCACGCGTCGTACGGTAGTTAACGTACCTGCCGGTTCTACCTTCCATGGTAATAAGATTTTCGGTGGTGCCTATGGTTACATAGAGGAAGTAGAAACAAAGGACAATCAGAACAATACCGTCATCAACAAGGTGCCTCGTATCGATGTGGCATGCGACGTGTATGAGGCTATCGTCAACTTCAACAGCGACAAGGCAACCATCGACGGGGCTATCTATGGCGGTAACAACGCCTGTCGCCGTACGCTCTATGGTAAGGTAAATATCAATGCTCCTGTGAAGGGCGGTACACACTGGACGGGACTGGTAAATGTCTATGGTGCCGGCTATGGTGAGAACACGTGGTCGCAATATACGGAAGTCAACCTGAATAATGGTGCACGGGTTCAGGAGGTTTATGGCGGTGGTGAGAATGGATTAGTCATCAATAAGGAGTCTGTGGAAAAATGGAAGACAACACAGACAAATCTCTATACTGCTTTGGAAGGTTATACCGACCTTGGATTTGGCGATAATGAGAACCCCGCGCCGGTAAGCAGCAACCGTCTATGGGAGGTTGACAACACTCGTCCGAAGTATTATAACACCAATGTTCATATCAACAGAGGAGCGACAGTGACCCGCTACTGCTATGGTGGTGGCTTGGGACATGGTAATTTGGCCCATAGTGGTAATGTGTATGGTACCACCTATATCGACCTGTTGGGTGGTACCGTTGATTTCGACCTCTATGCCGCAGGAACATCAGGATCAGTGAAAGACTCGTTGGCTGTTGGTACTGCTGAGAATAAATTTGTTGCCAGCTCTACTGCCTATATAGAGAGTGGCAAGGCGCGTAACGTATATGGTGGTGGTTGGGCTGGTTCGGTCGGTCATCACATGGGTGGTCTTACGGCTTCTTACACCAGTGATATTCCTGGTGAGACACATGTCATCATCGGAAAAACTAATGGAACGAGTTTCTTAGACGGCCTTCCTGCTATTGAGCGTAACGCCTATGGTGGCGGTGAGGGTGGCGCTGTATGGGGTACGACCAATATAACACAGCTTAACGGCTTCATAGGTTATCGTCATTTCGATACTGCTCCTACAGGTAATTTCAATACCATAAAGGTTGGAGACGACTACTATCAGGAGAAGATTGATGACGAGACTCGAGAAGACGGTCGTCTGGGAACTCTCTATGACAGCGGATGTATCTTTGGCGGCGGATATATCGACAACAGTAGTGTGGATATCTCTAACGTCACGATGTATGGTGGTCATGTGCGTAACTCCCTCTTCGGCGGTGGTGAGATTGCTGCCATAGGTCGTGGAGTTATCCATGAGAAAATAGAGGCCAACGGTAAGGCAAAGCGCACACTGCAGGGCCTTTATAAGGCAGGTAGCACCAATGTCACGTTGTTCGATGGTCATGTACACCGTAATGTGTTTGGCGGTGGTCGTGGTTACAACAACTTAGGTGGCGGCGGTAAGCTGTTCTCAGATGGTTATGTGTTTGGAAAGACGCTGGTGAACATCCACGGAGGTATAGTCGGTACTTCTGAAGGTGTCTCTGAGACGGGTGGTAGCAATGGTAACGTCTTTGGCGGTGGTGATATCGGTTATGTATATAGTGCTAGTGAGGAAGACGGAAACTTCTATGTTGGTGTTAAGGACGGTACCCGTTATGACGATATATATGAGGGCTATTATTACAAGTTTAAGCTAGACGCAGGAAAGTCGTATAATGGAGAGTCTGCTACTGCCGTAGAAAATAAAGGTCAGTGGGTAATGGACGGCACCGAGTACATCCTCACCGAGGACTGCAAGGTACTCGTTGAGCCTCGCTGTAAGGTACTGACCGCTTTTGGCAATTATAAAGTCGGTGACTACGTACCTATTTCTTACTTAAACACCCTCGGCAACAAGAACGATCCCGCTTGGGATAAGTTAGACAAGAAGGGCATCATCATCTATAATGCCGTATTTGCAGGTGGTAACACCACTAAGGGTTCTACCAATGAAGCTGCCTTCGCCAACAGCACCTCGGTATTTGGTAATGCCACGGCTTCTATCCATGATGTCTATAACCTCGACCTTATCACATTGGGCTCTGGTCGTATCGGTGGCTTGTACGGTGATGGTAACCTGACCTTCGTCGACGGCTACCGTGGTCTGAACATCACCAACTACGGAACAGACTATTATACTATTCAACAGAATCCACAAATTGATATAAAAGATTATAAGTCTGATAAATACACAGACCGCGAGCGTGCCTACTATCAGTTGACTTACATCTGTGTGCAGGATTGTGTTGACGATGAGGGTACGGCATACTTTGCGAAAAGTACTGACCATCCAAAAGCTTCGACGCTGACGGGTGATGATATTCTGTCACTATTCAAGAATCAGCCAGATATCGTCTATGAAAATGGTAACATCAATGCAGCCTATTGGAAAGAGAATGGTGTATGTACCATCTATGCTGGTCGTCCTATGAACACCATCCAGCGTGCCGACTTCTGCGGTGTCTTTGGCAGCCGTATGGTGATGCAGGGTGCACAGGACCGTGTGCCTGAGGTTATCGACTATACGAAATATACCATCAACCGCGTGCGTGAGGTGTCGCTGAATAAGAAGAAATTCATACAGACAGATCCAGAAACTACAGAAGAATATCATGGTAACTACTTCGGTATCTATAGCGTCGTAAACTATCTCGGTGCGCTGACCAGCGATGTAGACTTTAAGAAGGCAGTGCGTAAGACTGACAATAGTGACGATTCCTATAAGCAGACTGTAGATGGAAAAGCATACGGAGTTGCTACTTACGAAGACTGGAAGAAAGCTAACATCGGTAACCGCAAGCGTAACAATGGTATCAGCCATAATAAGGTGGCGTTGGCATCAGGTGTTTATCTGGAATTGACCACAGAACGTGGTATTGGAGACGAGTTAAACGAGAAAGACTGGGGGGTGATAACTGGTGTCGTGGAACTCGACTTGATCAATGTGCAAACGGGTATCGGTGGTGGCTTCGTTTATGCGAAGAACGAGCATGGTGTGCGAAATACTACAGGCAAGACTCATGTCACGCTGACAGAGCTGAACCGTGGTGCCGTGACCAGTGATGACTTTACATATACAACTAATGATGGAACCAAGACGGAATGGCAGTCGTCTGGTAACTTCGTACACGGTGAGCAGACCATAATCGACGATTGTTACAATATCAGTGGAAAGTACAAGGGGGCTGATGCCGTACCTGCCCACTACTGGTATATCCAGGGTCAGGTATATGTATACGACCAGCATATCTCCGTCTATACCGGTGTTCCTAATGCCTATAGTGAGACGGTGGACATCCCGTTGACCATTACGGCTGCCTCACACGGAACGATGAAACTTCTCGACGTACGCCCCAACAAGTATGCGTACTATAGTTCTAATGGTGTTGATAGGCTGAAAGAGGGTCAGAAACTCAACATCAACGATGTCACCTATCAGTTGAATGACTCTATCAGCTACTGGGATTGGTATAAACTGTCGAAGGCAGAACAGCGACTGTTCGTTGACGAGACATACGTCGTTGTAGATGACTGTTGGATTGGCGAGAAGGAGTATAAGGAAGGATATGTACTGCTTCCCTCAGAATACGATGAGTTAAAGAACCAGACTGTCATCCAGAAGCGTAAGAACGACAATGGTGTTGTAGAGGATGTAGAAGTACCCTTCACCAAGATGTTCCGTTCGTCCAATAATATGAGTCATGAGACGGGTTATATCCTCACCTATAGGGTAAACAACCCCACGGAGTGGAACACATGGTACACCCCGAAGAGTGGTGACTACACGTCTAAGAACCAGACGGGAGGTAATGACTATGAGAACGGACCGACCTATCGTCTTACCAGTGGTGTAGGTCAATTACTTGGACAACGAGCATATAAGATAAGCGATGTCATCGCTCAGGAAGTCTATGACACCTACCAGACAGTGAAGAATACCCATAGCAACGAAGTCCCCTCAGAAGGACAGGCTATATTTGAACCAGCCTATATCGTCACTGAACAGATAGACATAGCAGGTACTACTACTCACCTGTATCCTGGTGCTGTACTGCCAGAGACAGAAGCAGGTAACTATACTGGTAAGGTGGAAGGTGCCTATGTCTGCGGAAAGACTATCCAACTGAGTAGTACGGAGTTTATCTATGTCAACAGTAAGATGACCCTTGCCGATAAGGACAACTACCTTAGCCGGGTCAATATTGACATCACAGCTATTGCAGGTAAAGTCATCAGTAACATGAACGAGTTGACTGATGAGGAGATCAACGCTCTGACGTACGACCAGAAGAAGGAATTGCGTACGTTGCTGCAGACAAAACGGGATATTAACAACCAGATTACACCGGCTTACTACTGTACCACGCCTGGTCTTTATGGTGGTGACTACTACATAGGCAACAAGAACTACCGTGGCTTAATTGCCTGGAGTTCGATGTCGCCCGAAGACCGCACGAAGTTCACCTTCAACTACGATGCCCTCGACCTGCTTATAGACTCTAAGTACGGTAAGCGTGAAAATGGTACGCAGCAACCTGAGGGTGTGAAGTACCAGTACGACAGTAAAGACGCAACCTTGCAAGGAGCAAAGGATAACCCTGCTGGCTACTCCTTGGAGCAGCGTGTGGATTACGAGGCAACGTATAATGGTAGTGAAACGGAAACTTATAATGGTATAAAGTTGGAGCCAAATAAGGTGTATAAGCGCACAGAATACGAGTCTCTGCCTAACGAGCAGCGTCACTATGCACCGATTAATGTGACAGACACAGGAAATGATATCTATGTCGTCAAGAAGTCTGTCACTATTGATAACAAGCTCTATGCCGTCGGTGCAACCATTGATCAAACAGCCTTTAACAAGTTGAGTACAGACGATCAGGATGACAGAATAAGCACGCTCAGATTCACTACGGCAGGTACTTATTATTACTGTCGTGAAGTATATACCATCGGTGAAAATGGAGCCAAAACGTCAGTAAGTAGTGCCTCTGGTGTATCGGGTGGAACAGGTGGTAATTATGATAATACCCAAGAGGTGCCTGTAGGTGTGGTCATCGATGAGACAAATTACGGTAACCTTGTCAACAAGCAGGTGAACTTCACCATCCACGGTATCGCACCGACAGAGACATCTACGCTTTATGTCAGTCGTGACTCGGACATCGATGACTTGTCGAAGGGTAAAGTTATCACAGTCATCTATGAGTATAACTACGAAGAAAGCGATGAGTCAGGACTGCATATCACTCCTGTCACAGAGCGCCATGTGGTGAATATCCATATCACGTTCAAGAGTGGTAGTCCTACCGTACCCGATATTGATGAGTTGCCGATGGTCATCCCTGGCGATATGCTGGGTCTGCGTGAACCGGATGTCATTCCTGGTGCTACGGAGGTAACTGGCGGTGGCTGGGAGTTGTTCGAGAGTATGTCGGATGCTGAGAGTCATACCAACGGTATTCCTTACACACCAAACACCGATCCGCTCTATTGGTATCAGGACGGCTACCGTCTGGCCTACTACGCTTTGTCGTACATCGGTGGTAAGACGTACTCGAACCATGTACAGGTGAAGGTGGCCAACTATCACGATTTGAAGAAGGTGATAGAGGATAAGGAACACCACTACTATGTGGATATTCCTGACTTGGAGCGTCTGAAGCGTAACCCGAAGATTTATATCAATGATGCTGCAAATGGTGCCAGTCAGTTGAAGAGTCTCTTTGACCTGAGTGTGTTGAATAATCCTACGCTGGATAGCAAGGGTCTCATTACTGGTGGTACCTTCGCTGGTCATGCTCCGTTGGCTGAACAGGTGAAGGATTGCGATAACCTTGACTTCATCCTGCGTACAAACATCAACCATACAGGCGGGTGGACACCAATCGCCAATAACGAAGGTGAATGCTTCGAAGGTACCATTCATGGTGACGGTCACTACATCAGTGGACTTTCGCAGTCACTGTTCAACCATCTCTGCGGTAGCGTCTATAACCTCGGTGTGACGGGAACGTTCACCGGTGCTGGTATTACTGAGACGGGTAGCGGTTATGTGGAGAACTGTTGGATAAAGAGTACCGCTATGGCTGCGCGCACGTCGAAACCAGTGTTCGGGGAACCGACTGGCCTGACAACGGACCGTCCTTACCGCATCGTGAACTGCTACTATCAGGAGAACGATGATGCTACCTATAAGTACACGAACCACCCGAGTACGAGTACCTATGGCATACCAACCCGCAAGGCCGAGCACGCCTTCTACAATGGTGAGGTAGCTTACGACCTGAATGGCTTCTATCTCTATAAGCGTTATACCGACAAGCATCAAGGGTCAAGTGAACCATATAAGTATTATACTGTCAACAACGACAACACGCTGTCTGCTCCGAAGGACATCAGGTATGGTGATAATCCAAGCTACTGCTATGCAGGCTATGTGGAGAATCGTTATGCTGACGGCGACTTCCGCTATGAGGCAGGTGTGATACCGGAGACCAAGGAGGATCGACAACTCGTCGACGAAGACGGTGTGTCACACTTCTATCCTATCTGGCCTGATGACTATCTGTACTTCGGACAGATGCTGACCTATCGTTGGAATGAGTCTCGTCCACATGAGGATGTACCGTCGCCTATCGTGAAGAACAGTGGACGACTGCTTGCCAGTGACTTGAATAACCGCGTTTACCGCGCACCAGCTTACTTCGGTAACAGTACCATGTCGGTAGTTCACTTCAATCCGGCTGTTAATCTCGTGGCTTACTCGAAGCCTCTGAACGCTACAGACACCAACCTGAAGAAGGCTTATCCGGGTATGACGGCTATAGACTTCGCCGGGCATACAGAGGGTCATAGTAGTGATGCTTATAAGTTGGGACTCAACGGCACATGGTTCTATCAACCGTTGCTCGACGATGACGGACTGCTGGGCATTTCCAACCGCGACGAGACGCCAAACTTGCTGGCTTATGCTCCTGCGGCAGCCTCGGAGAGTGGTTATGCTAATAGTAAGACGTACGCCGTACTGAACAGCTACTTCAAGGACCCCGACTATAATGACTATTATCAGGGAGGCAACTACCGCTGTGTAACCGATGCGACGAAACCATCATCTCCAGATATTTTGGGCATGTCGAGTGTTCATGGACATCTGGTGCAGAGCAACATGCAGGCAACTACCGACCATCTGCTCGTTGATAAGCAAGACTTCAACGCACCATTTGGTTATCAGTTCGATACGACGCACCGCATGTGGTACCAGCGCACTCCAGAAAACTTCGTCGACACGTCGGATGGATGGGATATGGTCAGCCTGCCATTCTCTGCCGAACTCGTTACCACGCAACAGAAGGGTGAGATCACACACTTCTACAGTGAGAGCCGCTCAGAGGATGGAACATCGAAGGTTGGTCACGAATACTGGCTCCGTGAGTATAAGGGCGGACAAACTGAAGGTACTGTCTTCAAGGGAGTGTTCAACTATCCGGATGCCATAACCGGTGGCGATGCGAAGACGGTGAATAATACGTTCCTCTGGGATTATTATTATAAGGCTGTACTCGGACATAATCAACAGGATAAGCATACGGATACATACCAGATGTATTATGATGAACCGCGTACGTTGTCACATTATCCTTTGTTGGCTGCAGGTACTCCATACATTATCGGCTTCCCAGGTACAACCTATTATGAGTTTGACCTCAGTGGAGTATGGAGAGCTCAGAACACTAACGGTGCTCCACCTGAAAAACTGGATAAGCAGGTTATCACCTTTGCTTCGGCAACTGGTGCTAGCGTCAAGATCAGTGATAATGAGCAGGGTGTAACGCAAAATGATTATACCTTCAAGACAAACTATCAGAACCAGACGCTGACAGCAGACTACCTGATGAACGATGATGGCAATGCCTTTAAGAAAGTGCCTAATGGACAAACGGGTAATGCCGTCGCCTTCCGTCCGTACTTCGTGAAGACTCCGACACCAGGCAATGCTCCGTCCCGCAGGGCTGTCCAACAGATTATTTTCGACAGCGATAACTCGTCATTCGCCTTCGGTAACGACGATCCTTCCGACGAGTTGGTAGGCGAGCTGACCTTCTCAACGAAGCCTCGCAAGCTGGTTACTACCTCGTCGTTGCGCCAGCCTGCTGATGTCCGCATCTATAGCGTCAGCGGCCAGTCTATCGCTGCGTGCACCATCCAGCCCGGCGAAACCATCGAGACCGATATTCCTATCGCTGGTGTCTATATTATCCGTGCCGCTAATGGCAGATATATGAAGAAACTGGCACTGAAGTAAAAATAGAACAAGAGAGTAAAGAATAGATATGACACACACTATGAATACGACATATAGAAGTAAGAAGCGAGTAACAAGGATGATGGCAAGGTGTAGCCAAGGTGTAGCCAAGGTGTACCCAAGGTGTTCCCAAGCTCTAGGCAGGCTCATGAGTATGCCTAGAGTATGGCTAGAAGCAGCCTGGAGTATGGCTAGAGTATGGCTAGAGTATGCCTACAGTATGCCTACAGTATGCCTCGAAACAAAAAATTTATTCCCATACGGGGAACAAAATATTCCCACCTTGGGGAAGAAACATTCCCAGCCTGGGAATAAAACGGGCTTCTTGCGTCCTTTCAGTAGCAAGCGAGCAGAGCTCGAGCGACGGCTCGCTGCCAACGAGATTACGGCTCGCTGCCAACGAGATTACGGCTCGTTCATAACGACATTCTTGCTACTGAAAGGACGCAAGAATGTCGTCATGTCCCTCCTCCTGCTGATGTTGGGAGTGAATACAGTCTGGGCTCTGGAGTCCGCAGACTATTCGGGAGTGTATTATATTGCCAATAACAGTAGCAATTCTAACCGCAATTATCAGGGATACGATAATGCGAGCAATTACTATCTGTGTCCTGCACATGAGTATTATGATAATGGAACTATAGAAACAACACTAAATTATAATGATACTCCTTTCCTAACGACCTATCAAACCAGACAGACAGACGAGTCTCTTTGGATTGTTGAGAAGGTGGAGAATACAAATTACTATACCTTCAAGCAAAAGTTTGGTGACAATGATTATAGGTATCTTACTGTGAATGATGCAATAGCAAGTTTGGGCACTAATAAAACTCATCGAAGAAGAGTACATCTTGAACAAACAACAGAAATAACTGATAGAAACTATTTCATTATCGAACCCATAGAAACTGTAAAAGGAATTAATAGTTATGCTATATGTTGTCTTGATGATTATAAAAGTGGAAATAACAAATATTTAAATCCACCAAGCGGTAATTACAATCAGTATACTGCCAACGGAGGTGATAGCGGAGGTATCATAGGCTTTTATCTAAAAATAAACAATAATAAGATTGAAACTGGTTCTCAATGGTTCTTTGAAGTTCCTAAGCCCATTATACACATTGACGGTAACAATAATTTATCACTCACATGTGCAAATGAAGATGTGACCATCCATTATACCATTGATGGCGAAGATCCAAGTGCTACAGGTACTGATGACATCTATAATGCCACTGATAATATACAATTAACTGAGGGTGTCCATACCATCAAAGCTATTGCTGTGATGAATAATGGAAATGTAGGTTATGCCTCTGGTCTCATTACGCAAGAAGTGACAGTTTTCAGTACAGAACATCCGTATTTGATTAGTAACAACCAGAATCCTTGGACTATAGGAAGTGAAACAAAGAATATATTCTATCTGATTCCGAGTGATGTTTCAAGTGGAAATACCACAGTAAATACCACAAGTATGCCAAGACCAACGATGGAATGGAATATCAGGTACACTGGTGAAACTGATGGAGAACTATACCTGAATATTATTAACGCCAAGACAGGTGCCTATTTGTATCGTACGGGTGATAATATTTACATGAAGACCCCTTCAGAAAAGACATCTTTAGAAAATGATGGTGATAATGGTTTTAAGTTCTATTTGATAAAAAGAACTGATGGTTATAGCATCGTGCCTTATGGTATTACCAATAAATATTTGAATAAAAACAGCGGAAATACAAATAAAAATGCTGTTAATTTGAGCGGAACTGATAATGAGTATTCTCAGTGGAATTTCGTTACTAAGGATGAAGTGCTAAATGATGACATATTGCCGTTTACATCGTCAGATGCAAACACAGCTGTTTATTACAAGATTCAGAATGGTAACGGAGATAACTATTTCATAATTCCGCCAACCACAAATTATGCTACAGCTTCAGATGCAACAGACGATGCAACCGTTAAGAAGATGAGTTGGTGTTTTGTAAAAGTAGAAGATCCAAATGATGACGATTGGCTCACCTATTACAAGGTAGTCAATGCTGAAACAGGTAAGGCTTTGCATTATACAGAAATAGCAAACACGAGTCTTAATGTAGGCTCGTATGATGATGAAGATGATAATTACAAATTCGCATTTGTTAAGTCACCTACATCCAATTACTATTACATTGTTCCGAAAGCAATAAAGGATGACCAATTGGCACAGATTCCTATGATCTGGAGAGATAATAATGCTCTTAAAAAAGGCGCAACACGAGGAAACAGTGGTAATATTTGGACGTTTACCCAAGCAGATATCTTCTGTAACGACCCGGTTTTCGAAGAAAATGCAGGTTCCATTACCATTTCATGTGTTCCTGATATAACAAGAATATATTATACCACTGATGGAACAGAACCGAATCCTAATGATGAAAACCAAAGATATACTAACAATACGCCATTCAGTGCTTCAGACCAATTACTTATCAAAGCCATTGCTTTTGTGAGCGATGGGACAAACACTGATTCTTCTCCTGTCATCACTCTGCTTAACAATCCTGTTGTCACACTGGAAACAGGACCTTATACATATAAAGGTACAGCATGGGAACCATCAGTAACATTGTCAGTTGGTACAACACAAACAACGACGGGTTTTTCAACTACCTATGATAAAAACATCAATGCAGGAACAGAAACAGCGAATGTCACCATCACTGATGCTGACGATACTGATGTTTTGTATATATGGAATGTGCCTGTAACGTATTTTTCCATTGATAAGGCACCATTGACGATTAAAGCGAACAATAAGACTATTGGATATGGCGATGAACCAGATAATGATGGTGTAACCTATAATGGGTTTGTTGGTAATCCCGCTGAGACAGAAAGCGTGCTCGGAGGAACACTTAGCTACTCATATACAACAAGTGGTGATGATCCACAACCTTATACCCCCTTTGACGCACAATATGGTAATCAGGGTAGCTATGTCATCACTCCCAGTGGTTTGACGTCAACGAATTACGATATTACTTTCTCCACTGGTGTCTTGACTGTGGCAAAAAAGAGTATAGGTGATGGTGCACTTGCAGAGGGATTTACCCTCAGTTTCGATGAAGATGGTAATGTGATTCTAGAATTTGGTATACATACTTTGAATAAAGATGTCGATTATACTATAGGCAATGAGGTGGTTGGAACAAAATACTCCACAAGGACACTTTCTGGTGTCGGTAATTATGATGGTTCTGTTGTTATTAGAAATGCTATAGTGCATTTTACCACTGATGCCAATCAAACAGAGTGGTCGGCAACCTTTGTGGCGGAGAGCTCTGGGGGTACTGATATCGGACATGCTTTGCCCGAGGACATTGCAGCTTATATCATTTCAGACATAGAGGGAACATGGGCCATTCCGGAACCGTTGGAATATATTCCTGCTGGTGTACCAGTGCTGTTGGTAACCCATGAAGAAAAGAATGGATTCTTGGTGAAGGATGCAAGTAATGTTACTGCAATAACACCGGAGCAGATAGCGTACAACAAACTGAAGAGAGTGACTGCAGAATCAGCTCATTTCAACACGAAAGAAATCTACGTGCTTTATAAAAATGAGTTTGTGCTCAATAAAGGAGGTGATTTAGGAAATGGTAAGGTGTATATGGAAAACCCCAATTATGATGCACCTTCTCCTTCGCCCGCTCCAGCTAATCTTCGCATTGCTTGGGGGAATGTAACGGGAATAGAAGATGGAAGATGGAAGATGGATGATGGAAGAAGTGACAGATGGTATACCCTTGACGGTCGTTGCCTCATTGGCAAACCCACCGCAAAGGGACTATATATTGTAAACGGAAAAAAGGTCGTGATTAAGTGAACCATGGATAAATGCAGACGATGATATGAATAAAGAGATGAAATATATACGTGTTCTGATAATGATGATGGCCCTGATGTGGGGCGCAGTGAGTGGAGCGTGGGCTCAACTTACTGCTAGCGATATTGAGTATGAAGTGAAACCAATTGCTTCAGCAGGAACTGTTTCTCCCAGTGTCAGTGAACGGACTGTGACACTTACCGTCACACCTGCTACTGGGTATTTTATCAAAGCATCGGACTTCGTGGTGGAGAAACTGGTAAATACAGGCAATGCCAACGCTCCGAAACGACGTGTTTCTGATATCACCGATTTAATTAAGGGAAAGCTGTACAAAAATGATATGACAGCAGAAATCAGTAGCGTTAGTGCGGGCAGTACTGCTAAGTATGTCTTTACGCTTCCTGCTGATTATGACGGTGCGTATGTTACGGCTACATTCCATCTTTTAACAGAGAACGAAATCATCAGAATTACTCGAAACTCTAGCATAGAATCCCCCAACATGAGTGGCCATTACGTCCTTGTGGAAGATGTATCGGCTTCAGTAGTTGATGTATTTTATTCAAAGGGAACTTTCACAGGCACCTTTGAAGGTGAACCCAAGGCTGATGGTAGTTTTCCAACAATTTCCGGCCTCGAGCATGCTCTCTTCCAGACAGTTAATGGTGGTGGAACAGTGAAAAATATCGTGTTGGATAATGTGACGATTGCAGGCAGTACTTATTACACCTCTGTTACAGTGGGCAACCAAAGCAAAAAGGCAACAGGAGCCATTGCCAATGTAGCCACAGGGGCATCACGCATCTATAATTGCGGCATACAAGCTACAGGCAGTTCTGTTACTACAGATAAGGATGGTTACACGCTGTTTAGTACTGTCCTTGATGCAGAAAAAAAACCTCAGCACACAGAAAGTAGTAGCACAGTCGGCGGTGTGGACTACGTAGGAGGATTGGTGGGTTTCCTAGACGGTACAGCCCGTGTCATCAACTGCTATAGCTATGCAGACATCACCAGTGGAAATTTCGTGGGAGGCATCGTGGGCAGGAATAATGTTACCACTACTGCCAGCAACCTTAATACCATGGTGATGAACTGTATGTTCTACGGTAACCTTACCAGTACCAGTGGAAATAAAGCGCCCATCTATAATGGTGAGATAATTACCAATGTGGGTAATAATACGGGTGTAAGCAATTTCAATTATTTCTGGGCTGGAGCTCCCTACGTTCAGATTCGAAATAATATCAACACATACAACTGTGCTCTTACTGCAGAGACACGCTATTTGCAGCGTTTCGAATTCTTCCGCCATCTGCTCAATGGTCACCGCGAGCTGGCAGCATGGTGGGTGCAAGGTGATGATTTTGAAAAAGATGAAATGGCCAAGTGGGTGATGGAACCAAGTCAGATTGGTACGACCACTCCTTACCCAATTCTAAAGTCTCAAGGAAAATATCCGTCAGTAGTTAATTATAAGCCAAGCGATGAAACTATTGATGCTAATAATGAACACTACAACGAAGGTCGTAAGCTGGGAACTTTATCTGTCACCATACGGATGGGTTCGAACAGTCCGTACGATGCACCATCAGGAGCCCGTCTTAAGTCCGGGCAGTCTATGACTCTTACTCTTCCGATTACCGATAAAGACCCTGCTCACTTCAACTTCAACTATGGCAAGGTTCAACTGCCATATTATAACGATTATGGTATAGGTAACTATACAGGTAACCGGGTGGTGACGGGATGGAAGATTGTCAGCATCAGTGGTGGAACGGCTGGAAGTTATTCAACAGACAATGACAATAATGAAGCAACGCCTGCCGATGCAACTGCGAGTGTTAATGATAATGGAGATATTACTCTTACTACACCATACAACTTTGCAGATCGTAAATGTACTGATAAAGACAAGTTTGAGGTGAGTGGTCGCGTGTTCAGTCAAGGCGCTTACTTCGACGTTCCTGAAGGAGTATCATCTATCATTATTGAACCCTATTGGGCAAAGGCAGTGTTTGTAGCAGACGACTACCGGGATGTAGTCTGTGATAAAGACATGAATAACAAGTATGGTATTGGGACTGTAGGCGGAGGTCAATGGTTTAACGTCGGTGAAGGTACCAGCGTATCACATGATTTTGCTTTCAACGGTGAAGGCACCCTTACCCTCACAGTTCATAATACTTTAGCAAATGCTGTCACTACCCTATTCAATAGTGAAACCACTACTGGGAGAAAGCCATACGACTATGCAGTGGTATTGGTAGGTAATGTGCACAGCTTAGATATTTCAGATAAGACCAGCAGTAAACCTTATACCATTATGTCTATTGATTTAGACAGAGACAACGAGCCAGACTATTCGTATATTCTTCGTTTTAATAGTCGTGTACGATCACATCCTGTCAGAGTGGATTTCCTGAATATTCCAGGTCTTGGTATGGCACAAAAGTCTACTGGTGGAACAGGTACATACAATCTCGGTATTATGCAGCCCTTAGGATGGTTCGAATCGACGAATACTTCACTTTTCCGTTTCACTCAGTTTGAGTATGATAAAAAGGATAGAGTGAATAGTCCTATGATATTACAGGGCGGAGTCATTGAACAATGGGTGACGGTCGGAGGATCAGAAGTTGCAAACAAAGAAGGTAAAACGGTAACTTACTACCATGTGGGTAGCAATGTGTGGTTCAAGGAATTTCATATTGGCGTCCATCAGGATAAAACCCAGGATGAGTTTGTCAGCCCTCATCCACCTATCTCGGTAACTGGTGGTGACTTTGATGAATTCTATCTGACGGGACTATATAATACTCCCAATGCCAATTATGACGACAATGCAGAATGTTATATCAATGGCGGTCGCTTCGGCAAGGTATGTGGCACAGGTATGCAAGGTATTGGTTCTTTAACTAACCATACCAACGGTAATATCATTTGGCAGATAGACAATGCTGACATCGATGAGTTCTACGCTGGTGGTATCAATGCCGCACATATTGCAGAAGGCAACATCACAACAGTTATCTCAAACAGTCGTGTAGACCAATTCTGTGGCGGACCCAAGTTCGGCAATATGAACAGCACCAAGAAGGTAGTCACCAATGCGACAAACTGCACATTCCGCGCTTTCTTCGGTGCCGGTTATGGTGGGAATTCCTATAACCGCCGATACCCTTCCAACATAAATAACTTAACAGATGATCCAGACTGGGATGGTTGGGTTCAAGGTGACGATGGTCTAAAATATAGGTATGATTCTGATTATAGTGGTGTTGAGACACGAATAGATTATCAGTATATCCCAATGTCTAATAACACCCAAAGCGTTGCTCGTCTGTTTGTTGATCATGTCAGTTTCTCGCTGGCCACTACGCATTATGTTACCTCAAAACTTACTGGTTGCACCATTACTACCAGCAAGCTTGGAAGACTTAATCTTTTTGAGCAGTGTCTTGGAAACTTCTATGGCGGTGGCAGTCTTGGTAAGGTTACTCATGATGTAAAGTCAACGCTTACCAACTGCACCGTAGAAGGCAATGTGTTTGGTGCAGGTTACTCAGCTTCATTGCCTCCAGTAGATGTGATGAATAATAGTTTTCAGACGCCACCGCATTATGACAAGAACTTGGGTGCTTATCTGGAAGCAGAACTTCCAACTACCGTTTCCTATACTTGGGAGCATGCTGCTACCGTCAACTCAACAGAAACGGCAATCAACACGACAGACCATATTCTATATACCACAGAGGATCTTACATCATTAGGTAAAGTAGAAGGTAATGTAATCCTCAATATCGATGGCAATACCACACTTACAAATGGTAAGAGAATGTCTGTTTCGCACAGTGTCTATGGCGGTGGAGAGGAGTCGAATGTAGGAGGAAACACGCAGGTGAACATCACCGGTGGTACTATCACTGAGAACGTCTTTGGTGGTGGTAAGGGTGAGGCCGACGAATTCTCGTGCTCCAAGGCCATGATAGGTGTTAATAATGCTGGCGCTGGCGCAAATCTCACAACAGATGAAAATAAAAATAAAGGAACGACAGTCACCATCAGTAATGGTCAGGTGAATGGTAATGTCTATGGTGGCGGTGAAGTGGGCCGAGTGGAATGGAATACGCAGGTGAAGATAGGTGTGGGAACAGGAAATGGTCCTTTTGCACCTGTTATTAATGGTAGCGTATTTGGTGCCGGTAAAGGTAAGGACACACACGGTTATGCCGCTTTGGTTCGTGGTAATAGTACTGTCACTGTTCAGGGCAATGCCAAGGTGTTGCAAAACGTCTATGGCGGTGGTGAACAAGCTACGGTGGGCAGATATTGGGTGAAGGGTGTTAATGATAATGTTACTGGGGCACCTACAGCACCTACAGATACACCTGATGAGATGCCGTACCAAACGATGAGTGGCGGAAAATGTACTGTTGTCGTACAAGGCAGTGCCCAGGTGGGCCCCGATAGTAATGTACCAATAACGGCAGGACACGTGTTTGGTGCCGGTAAGGGTGTAACACCTAACTATGTTCACACGGGCGATAAAGCTAACTGGTCCAAACGTATGGTGGACTATAATTCGACGAAGCATACAGGTGAACCAGGAACAACTTGGGACTATTATCCAGATAACCACGCTTATGTTTGGGAATATTTTACCACTGAGGACAAGTATTTAGAGTTCCTGCAAACCTTAGCCTTGGTTACAGGAACAGATGTAACCATCGGCGGAGGTACTGTCAAGGGTTCCGTCTTTGGCGGTAGTGAGAGTGGTTATGTACAGGATAATACTAATGTAAAGGTTACTGGCGGTACTATCGGAACTGAAAATCTTGGTGGCGCATATTATGGTAACGTCTATGGAGGCGGTAAAGGTGACGCAGAACATACGGGTGCCAATCATAATTATGTTGCCGCTGGTTTGGTTAAGGGTAACACGAAGGTAGAGATAGAGAATGGACGCATCTGGCACAATGTCTATGGTGGTGGTGCGTATGGCTCAGTAGGTGAGTTTACCTACGACGCAACCACTGGATTGCCTACAGGCCGCTTGCAATCTACTACGGGTGGCAAGGCTGAAGTTATTATTACTGGCGGCACTATCGGTAAAAATGGCAGTGAGAATGGTATGATATTTGGTTCGTCACGTGGTGACGTGGGTGCTCCAGGTGCTATCCATGATAAGCTGGCTTGGGTATATAATACCGAGGTGAAGATTGGTACATCAGGCTCTGGCTCTGTCTTTACAACCCCCACTATTAAAGGCTCTGTATATGGTGGTGGTGAGAATGGTCATGTCTTTAATGATGCAGCTGTCTATATCTACAGCGGTACGGTGGGTATTCCAAGCGGTGAGACGATAGGGGATTATTCTGGTGCAGCCTATCCCTATCGTGGCAACGTGTATGGCTCAGGCTGCGGTACGGATAAGTATTATTCTGGCGCGATACCTGAGGGGCATACTGCTACAGATGGAAAGGGTAACAAATATAATCCCTTGGCGGGTATCGTGCAAGGTAATACTTCCGTGAATATCAGTGGTGGTCATGTGGTTCGTAATGTCTATGGTGCCGGTGCTATGGGATCGGTGGGTACTGCCAGTGATGCTAACAGTGGTAAGACAACGATAACGGTCACTGGTGGACGTATCGGTTATGACGGTAACAGCAACAACGATGGTAACATATTTGGTGCTGCACGTGGTGACCTTGCAGCAACAGGTGACAACCTTGCTCAGGTACGCGAGACGGAGGTGAACATCAGCTATGCAACAACTCCGACAGCAGATAACGAAGACAAGAATGTTCAGCTCATAGCAGGCTCTGTATTTGGTGGCGGTGAGGCTGGTATCGTAAAGGGCAGCGTGGCTGTGAGCATGACGAGAGGTCTGATACTGAAAGACGTCTATGGCGGTGGTGCTTTGGCTGATACCCAGACAAGCAATTGGGATGCTTCGGCAAATAGCAATGCTGGTGGATGGGCTGACACAAACCAAAAATCAGCACTCAATACTACGACAGTTCGCCTGACTGGTGGTACCATCTTGGGCGAGGCATACGGTGGTGCTTTGGGACAAAAAAATGGTGTGAACGGTGCAACCAGTGATATTGCGGCTTACGTATATGGTGACGTGCTGTTGGATTTGAACGGTACGACGTCTTCTGGTGAAACAGGAGCAGCTATCGATAATACTGCAAAGGGTTGTGTTGTTGGACAGGTCTTTGGTTGTAACAACATCAATGGTTCACCGAAGGGTGATGTAATGGTGCATGTCTATGCGACGCAGAATGCTGCGGCTACACAGATAGCAAATACTCCGGCTGTCGAGGCTCCTGAAACTAATCCTGCCGTGGCTGCGGTGGAGAATGCCAAAGTGCTAGGTCGTTACGATGTCTCGGCTGTCTATGGCGGTGGTAACATGGCTGCCTATGTTCCTGTGACTCCAAATACTTCCACGACATCTGAAGCTAATGGTTCAAGGACGCAGGTCATCATCGAAGGTTGTACTCTCACCAGTATCGAGACCGTCTATGGTGGTGGTAATGCTGCTGCCGTACCGGAGACAAACGTGGATATTAAGGGCGCTTATGAGATAGGCTATCTGTTTGGCGGTGGTAACGGTAAGGACAAAATACTAATAAATAATGTTTTAACCGAAAACCCTGGTGCTGATATCGGACAATATCATAATGGTACTGAGATGGTGGCCTATGGTACGGGTAATGCAAACTCTCGGATGGAGGCTGGATTAATTCACGAGGCATACGGTGGAAGTAACACGAAGGGTGTTCTCAAGGGTTCGATTAACCAGGTGTCTGCTCCTAAAAATCCCGGAGACGACGATTATTGTTGTGAATTGGTATTGGAGAAGATTGTCGGTGCTGGTAAGTATGCGGACATCGACGGTGATGTGAATATGACCTTGAGTTGTCAGCCATCAACCAAGGTGCCCCTGCTGTTTGCGGGTGCTGACGAGGCGAATGTGAATGGTAATATCACGCTGAACATCACCAATGGTAACTTCGGCAAGGTGTTTGGTGGTAATAACCTGGGTGGTGCCGTGAAGGGTAAAATCACGGTGAACGTGGAGGAAACGGGCTGTCAACCTATCAAGATTGATGAGCTCTATCTGGGTGGTAACGAGGCTGCCTACTCTATCTATGGCTATTATGAGAGTGAAGATATCCAAACAGAAACGGGTAAGAAGATTCTGAAGCCAAGAGAGTCGGCAACAGATTCGCGCCTACCTGTTAAACACGATGGAACGAAATATGCTTCTATTAGCGATTTTATAAATTATGCTCAGCCCGAACTGAACATCATTTCTTGCACCTATATCGGCGAGGTATTCGGTGGTGGTTTGGGCGCACCTGCCACGATGTATGCCAACCCGTCGGTGAACATCAATATGGTTAAGGGTGAATATGGCGATAATACAACCATAGGTGTTCCTGCCATGATGAAAAATCTGCCAAATACCGAAAATACCAACCATTTAGGTATTATAGGAAATGTATATGGCGGTGGTAATGCAGCTTCTGTGATAGGCGAGACCCATGTGAATATCGGTACGGAACAGACAGTCGGTACTTCACAGACGGTATTGGGTGCCTACATTACCGGCAACGTCTATGGCGGTGGTAAATTGGCTAACGTGGGTGAAATGGATGCAGATATAGATAATATAACGGCTGCGGGCCGTACCTTTGTGAACATTGGTGCGAAGAAGACAACGGTGAACAACCAAGAAGTATGGCAGGCCGTTGCAGCGGGTAAGGGTGTCACCATCAAGGGTAATGTCTATGGTGGCGGTAAAGGTGAAGCAACAACCTTCAAATGCGAGAAAGCCATGGTGGCTGGTTCAACGAATATCATGATAGGTAACGGTACGGTGAATGGTGTCGTCTATGGTGGCGGTCAGTTGGGTCGTGTAGAAACAGGCACCACTGTGACGATAGGTATTGGTGATGGTGAAGCCACAGGCACACCCACCAGTGAACCCCAAATCAATGGTGATGTGTATGGTGCAGGCGCAGGTGCCAATACTCATGGCTATGCTGCATTGGTACGAGGCATCAGCGAAGTCACCATTCAGGGTAATGCCAAGGTTGGTAGAAGCGTTTATGGCGGTGGCCAGATTGCTTCGGTAGGCAGATATAAGGTGAAGAAAGGACAGGGTAAACCTTCTGATGCCCCCGATGATGTGGAAATAGGCATGCCATATACACTGGCTGACAGTAATAGTAAGTGTATCGTTACTGTCAAGGGCTATGCAGAGATTGGTCCAGACAATATGCAGATGAAGGCAACGGGTGGTCCAGACGATACAGGCTATGTCTTTGGTGCTGGTAAGGGTGTACTGCCATACGAGGGCTACGAGGCTAATGAAAATCCTGTACGTTGGACAATTGATGATAAAAATCAGTACGTACAGGAAGTATATACTTCGGATAAAGAAGAACTCTATCTGAAGTATGTCGGAACGTTAGCATTGGCTACAGAGACTGAGGTGACCATCGGTGGACATGCCTTCGTCAAAGGCTCTGTTTATGGTGGTAGTGAGAACGGACACGTTCAGCACAATACCAAGGTGAAGATTGAAGACCACTGTCAGATAGGTAACGGATGGAATCCGACATTGAATTCAAATGCTGGCGGTGGTGTGAATGAACGCTACAATGAAAATCTGTTCGTCAATCCGGCAACGGCAACAGCCCAGCAGATAGAAACTGCCGCAGCTTCTATCTACGAATGTGCCCATTGGGATTATACAAATCCTTACACCCCCTACGACAAGAATGGTGCTGCGGGTGGTGGCGCTACTACGGCTAAGGACGGTCATACGTTCTATGGTAATGTGTTTGGTGGAGGTTCTGGTTTATACCCCTATAAATCAAGGAAAGACAATATATTCGAATGGCTCCGTACTGCCGGACGTGTAGAGGGTAATACTAACGTCATCATTACGGGTGGACACATCCTGACATCAGTCTATGGTGGCTGTGAGCTGACCGACGTGGGTAATGGTGTGAGTGTGGAAACCAATAAAGGTAGGTGCTTTGTGAAGATGTCGGGCGGTACTCTGGGTGTTCCCCGCACATTGGCACAGATTGCCGCTCACCCTGTGACGTGCTACCTCTTCGGAGCTGGTAAAGGTGACCAGCGCGTCCATTTTGACCAATGGACCAATGTGGGTAAAGTACGTGTGGAAATCAATGATTCCATCAGTCAGCCCATTATTTATGGTTCGGCATTCGGTGGCGGTGAGGATGGTCACGTACTGGGCGATGTGAGCATTGACATTAAGACAATGAATGGTAATGACCCTGTCATTGGCACATGGGGTACCTCGTATGTCGATGGTAACGTCTTCGGTGGTGGTCGTGGCTTTGGTGGCGATGCCCTGACAGCTGGTGTAGTGAGTGGCAATGTGTACATTAACATCAGTGGTGGCAAGATGCTTGGCTCCATCTATGGTGGTGGTCGTCTGGGCTCTGTAGGAACCTATCTGGTGCCATCGACGCATGCCAATTATGGAAAACTAATTGACGATGGTAAAAAAGTGACGATTACTGACGGAAGTATTTCCGAAACGACTGGAGGCGGTAACCACGGACATATTACTATCGACATCAGTGGTGGAACGATAGGTAATAGTTATGAGTATGTTATTCCAAGTACAGCAGACAATACTGCTGTGGGAATTACCGAAACGGACATTACAAAATGGACTACGACTGCAGGTGGTGACTGGGATAAATGGAAGAGCTATAAGCATATTCCCAATACGGAGTTTGACGCCACCTCCAACCGTCTGACACATACCAAGGGTGGTAACGTCTTTGCTGGTGCTATGGGACGCCTCTATGCCTTGAACGGAACCACGGTCCTGCCCCGTTGGATAGACTTGGGTAAGGTGAAGAGTACCAAACTGAACATTTCGGGTAGTGCTGTCATCAAGAGCAGCATCTATGGTGGCGGTGAACTGGGATGGACTGAAGGCACGCACACAGCCACCATTGGCGGCGAGGAGAAGGACGTGAGCACCGAAATCAGCATCAGCGGCGGCACCATCGGCACCGAGGTGAAGGACGGCGAGGCCACCAAGTACACTTTCGGCAGCGTCTTCGGCGGCGGCTACGGCAGTTCGATTGAGAAACTGGTGGATGCCGACAGCAAGGAGACCAACCCGAAGTTCCAGGCTGGCCGCGTGAAGTACAGCACAAAGGTTGACATCACGGGCGACGCGAAGGTGCTGGCCAGCGTCTATGGCGGCGGCGAGGTGGCCAGCGTGGGCTACGGCTTCTACAGCTATGACAATGACAACGTGATCGGTGAATCGGCTATCAGTGATGCCAGCGAGGCGGCCAACACGTGGGTGAGCATCAGCGGCAATGCCGTCATTGGCAAGGACAAGGAGGGTAGCACCTACTTCGGCGGCGCCACCATGGGCAACGTCTACGGCGGCGGCAGCGGCAACCGCACCATCGTGCGCTGCGGCCTCATCTTGGGCAACACCAACGTCAACGTCTCGGGCGGTACCATATACCATAATATATATGGCGGCGGCGCCTATGGCTCGGTGGGCAATTTCATCTACACCACCAACATCGACCCTGACCACGGCACCAAGAAGGTGTACGGCGTGGAGAGTCTGAAAACCACCGGCACCGGTACAGCCAACGTCACCATCACCGGCGGCATCATCGGTGTGGACGGCCGCGAGAACGGCATGGTGTTCGGCTCGTCGCGCGGCGACGTGATAGGCAACTTGCAGCGCGACGACTACATGGCGTGGGTCAACGAGGCCAACGTCATCATAGGCACCAGTCGTGCCACCACAGGGCCGACGATTGCCGGCTCCGTATATGGCAGCGGCGAGAACGGCCACACGCTCCACAACACCAATGTCGCCATCCACAGCGGCACCATCGGCATACTCACCGGCTCGACCATCACTGGCAGCAGCGGCAAGGAGTACAACGGCGCTGAATACCCCTACCGCGGCAATGTCTATGGCGGCGGCTGCGGCACCGATACCTACACAGAGGGCGACAAGACGCTATACAACCCACTGGCAGGTCTCGTCAAGGGCAACGCCACGGTGACGATGGACGGCGGCCGCGTGGCACGCACCATCTATGGCGGCGGAGCCATGGGCTCGGTGGGCACCTTCACCTATGCCGACGCTGACTACCATACCGAGCACACCGACGTGCCCGTGGGCAAGCCCTACAGCTGCACCGAGGGAACGGGCCTCTGCACCGTCACCATCAGCGGCGGCTCCGTGGGTCCCGACGTGCTGGCCATGCCCAACAACTACGGCAACGTCTTCGGTGCCGGGCGCGGCGAGGTGCATGCCCCTGCTGAATACGCCAACCTGGAGACCTCGGGCTATGTGAACAAGACCCTGGTGACCGTCAGCGGTTCGGCCTTCGTCAGGGGCAGCGTCTATGGCGGCGCCGAGAGCGGCCACGTGCTTGCCGACACCCACGTGAAGATACAGGGCGGACAGATAGGCTGCGGAAAGACGACGACAGAACCCTACGGCGACAACGTATGGGCTGCCGACTACACACCCATCGACGCCACCGACCTGGAGTGCGCCAGCTGGCCCTACACTGCTCCCTATACGCCCTACGACAAGTTTGCCGATGGAAACGGAAAGTATTCCGACGGCTCGTCGGCCGACAACGCCCACCCCACGGGCACCGACGGCCACACGTTCTACGGCAACGTCTTCGGCGGCGGCTCGGGCTACGAGCCTTACGCCGCCGGAAAGTGGCTGCCCACGGCAGGATGGGTGGAGGGCAACACGACGGTGGAGATCACCGGCGGCCACATACTCACCTCGGTCTATGGCGGCAACGAGATGACCGACGTAGGACAGGGCGGCGTGAGGAAGATGACCGACCTGGCCAAAGAGACGCCAGACATGTTCTACGACATCACCAAGCCGGGCGGCAAGTGCACGGTAAAGATGAGCGGCGGCACCCTCGGCGTGCCCCGCACGCTGGCTCAGATAGCCGCCCACCCCGTCACCTGCTACCTCTTCGGTGCAGGCAAGGGCGACCAGCGCATCTTCTTCAACAAGACCACTAATGTGAACAATGTCGAGGTGGAGATCTCGGGCACGGCCCGCATCTACGGCTCCGTCTTCGGCGGTGGCGAGGACGGCCACGTCATGCGCGACGTCAAGATGACCATCAAGGACAATGCCTACATAGGCAACTACGGCACGAGCTACGTCGAGGGCAACGTCTTCGGCGGCGGCCGCGGCTTCAGTGGTGAGGCCCTGACGGCCGGCAACGTGGGCGGCTGCGTTGAAATCAACATCCAGGGTGGTACCATGCTGGGTTCTGTCTATGGTGGAGGCCGTCTGGGTTCCGTGGGCTATGGTCTCTACTTGGTAGATGAAGTCGTTGGTGAGGAGAAACCTTATGGTGTGTTGCGTGACGATAATGTGGATGACAGAGGCAAAGAAGTCTCTGGTTTCAACCGTGGATATATCACCATCAATATCAGTGGCGGTACCATCGGAAACAACATAGAGTATAAGGCTAATCCTACCGCTGCTGATAAGCAGAAGATGCTAACTACCACATTCGACAGTCAGAACCATCTGCTCTACACACGTGGCGGTAACGTCTTTGCAGGCTGTATGGGTCGTCTGTATAGTTTGGGAAATACATTATTGCCGCTATGGCCTAAGCTGGGCCGCTGTAAGCAGACGAAGCTGAACATCACGGGCGGTACCATCAAGAGTAATGTCTATGGTGGTGCAGAGCTTGGCGTGGTTAAGAAGAATACCTCAGTGAACATCACGGGTGGTCAAGTGGGTACCCAGATAGGTACGGGTAGTGGTGCTTACTACTATGGTAGCGTATTTGGTAGTGGTAAGGGTAGCGTGGATAATATTACCTATCCTTCTACAACTCCAGAAGCAGAACAGATTCCTATCAGTGAGGCCGGAACGACTGGAGGCAATGTGGAGGTACACCTGAACAAAAATGTAGCAGCAAACACCAAGGGTGGTATCGTCCGCAAGGTGTTCGGTTGTAACGATATGAATGGTACGCCGAAGGGTGATGTGCTGGTACATATCCATGCAACACAGAGCGAGGGAACTGACAATATCGCGACGAAGGCTGCATCGGGCTACGATGTGGATTACGTCTTCGGTGGTGGTAACAATGCCGACTATGTACCTACAGAGACGGATGCTAAGCAGAGTACCGAGGTGATTATCGAAGGCTGTGATTTGACCAGTATAGAAGAGGTGTATGGCGGTGGATATGGTGCTGCTACACCTGGTACCAAAGTGGAAATCAGAGGTACTAAGATTATCGATAATGTCTTTGGTGGCGGTTACGGTGCAGGACAAAACAACCCAGGTGCCAATGTCGGTATAAGGACTGACGGTACGACTGAATATGGAAATACAGGTGCTGGTGTGAAGACTGCTGTGGTACGACTGATGGCGGGTAATGTCCACAATGTCTATGGTGGTTCGAATACCAAGGGTGATATCCGTGGCGGCTCATCGATTACGAATATTGACAAGACCGGTTCGCAGGGTACCAACCTGCCTTGCTGCGATAATCTGAATGTCAACAACATCTACGGTGGTGGTAAGGATGCCGAGATGGCGGGTGGCGCTGAGATTGTTCTGGGCTGTATGCCAAACGACTGGATTTCGGAAATCTATGCCGGTGCTGAGAATGCCGACGTGGGTAACGATGTCAGCCTGACGCTGACCAGCGGTAAGTTCGGTCGCGTGTTTGGTGGTAACAAGTCGGGTGGTAAGTTGGATGGGCAGATAGAGGTGAACATCGAGGAGAGTGAGACTTGTGGTACACCTATCATCATCGGTGAACTGTATGGTGGCGGTAACCTGGCTCCGTATTCTATATATGGATACAATGACGATGGTACCCCAAGAACGGCAGCCCTGCCAAATGTTACACCTCACAACTCACCACGAGTCAACGTGCGTCGTTTTACCAGTATCGGTAACATCTTTGGTGGTGGTCTCGGTGCGAACGCCGTGATGGTTGGCAGCCCAACGGTGAACATCAACGAGGTGGCGTTTGACAAGACGGTTACAGATTATAAGGCTAATGGCTACGACCCAGCCAGCGACACTAGCAAGCCAGAGTGGCTTATTGATAAAGACTATGCAGGTGACAGAACTGGTAAGGTGGTACTCTATCCACACGTTGACGGTAATATGGGTGTTATCGGCAATGTGTTCGGTGGCGGTAACGCTGCCCAGGTGACTGGTAATACCAATGTGAATATCGGTACGGAAGCCTCTGTGAAATTTGAGTCTATCCTCGACAATACCATCGAGGGTAACGATAAACGTGTGTCGAAGTCTGTCGTCGGTGCCGACATCCGCGGTAACGTCTATGGCGGAGGTAACAACGCTGAGGTAACGGGTAATACAAATGTAAATATCGGAAAGAGGGTAGAGTAGCGTCTACCTTCTTTCTTCTATCTACTCCCTTCCTACCCCCTTGCTACCCCCTTGCTACCCCCTTGCTACGACATATAATGCAAGAAACGATAAAAAACATTAATAGGAGCAAAAAAATTACCCTTAGGTAAGTTACCTTTGGGTAATATGTTGTATATTTGTGCTGTCAAACCATTGTTATAGAAGATATGAATGCGCCATTTCAATACGGAACACTTGCCACTAAGGAGAATTTCGTCGACAGAGTGGAAGACAGGGCTCAACTGAAGAGTTTTCTCTCATCACACATTAATGTGATGCTGATTTCGCCACGCCGTTGGGGAAAGTCCTCATTGGTAAAGGTCGCTATGGAGGAACTTCAAAATGAAGCTAAAGATGTCCGCGTATGCTTCATTGATGCCTTTAGCATAGGCTCTGAGGCCGAGTTCTATAGGACGTTTGCCAGTCAGGTAATAGCATGTGCTTCGACAAAGTTGGAAAGACGTATTCAAGATGCCAAGAAATTCCTGACGGGTGTCGTTCCGCAGTTGGTAATCAAGGACGATGTCACTAATTTCATGGCTTTCGATGTAAAGTTTGTACCTCAGGAACAAGATAAGATGGACATTCTTCGTCTGCCAGAGACGCTTGCTGTGGCCAAGAACATTCGGATTATCGTGTGTATAGACGAATTTCAACAACTGGCTAATTTGCCTGATTATAAGAACATGGAGGGGAAGATGCGTTCAGCATGGCAGCAGCAGGAGCATGTCACATATTGCCTATATGGTAGTAAGCGACATATGATGATGGACATCTTCAACAATGCTAATTCGCCCTTCTACCGTTTCGGACAGATGCTTTTCCTTGACAAGATTGCCAAGTCGGAGTGGATGCCGTTCATTAGGGAATCGTTTGAGAAATCAGGCAAGCGTATCTCAGAGGCTTTTGCCAGTCAGGTGTGCGATACGGTGGAATGTCATTCATGGTACCTCCAACAACTATGCTATTTCATCTGGAATGCGACGACCGAAGAAGTGGATGAGCAGATTTTCCAATATGGTTTGCGACAACTTATCAACACCAATTCGCCGATGTTCCTAAGTGATACAGAGTCGCTGGCTCCAAGTCAGATAGAGATGCTCCGGGCCATCAAAGACGGTGTGCGGCAGTTGTCATCGATAGAAGCAAAAAGAAACTATGCCTTGGGTAATCCTAACACCATCAGCAAGAACAAGAAGGTGTTAAAGGATAAGGACATTATTGAGGAGAGGAAGGGAGAACTTATATTCGTGGATCCCGTCTATCGCCTCTGGTTCTCAAAAGAGTATTAAAGACTATGAATAGTAATTAAAGAGACCACAACCTAGGTCTGCCCGGCCTATTTACTCCCTTGCTACTTTCTTCCTAACCCCTTGCTACGACAGACTTCATAAGCAGCCCGAAGGCATTGCCTAACAGCACACCGATGGAGTCGGCAAAAAAGTCGAGCCACTCGCCGGAACGGGTGGTAGTGCAGTAGGCTTGACCTAATTCTACCAGTCCACCGAGGATAATCATGCCCACGAGGGCAAACCAGAATAGGGCTCGCAGGTTCGGCTTGCGGGCTTCTTTTTTGCTGTGACGCAGGTGCTCCCACCACATGACGCTACAGGTGCCTCCGTACATGACCAAGTGGGTCCACTTGTCGATGAACTGCACCTCGTCGAAGGGCGTCTCAGGGAAGAAGGGGGTGAACGACAAGATGAATATCAATGCCAGACAGAGCAGTGATAGAGGATACCTCTTAAATGAGAAATGAGAAATGAGAAGTGAGAAATGATAGCGTTGTGCCATATTTTGTGAATTTTTGGTGCAAAAGTACGAATAAGCGAGCGAAAAAGCAAATCTCCATTCACTTTTCTTTCATTTCTTCATTTCTCATTTACATTTCTCATTCCTCATTTCTCATTTCTCATTTTTTGTTAGTACTTTTGCAAGCGGAAACGAGAATAAATAAAGGTATGTCGAAAATAGAGAGAGCAAATTTTGGAAGCAAACTAGGGGTTATCCTGGCTACTGCGGGGTCTGCCGTAGGACTGGGAAACGTGTGGCGTTTTCCCTATATGGCTGGTGAGAACGGTGGAGCCGTGTTCATCATGATTTATGTGGCATGTGTGCTGTTGCTGGGTATCCCGTGTATGATTAGCGAGTTCATCATTGGACGTCACGGACAGTCGAACACCGCCAGGGCTTTTCGCAAACTCGCAGGCGGTACGCCGTGGGCACTGATAGGCTATATGGGTGTGCTGACGGGATTCCTGATTACAGGCTACTATGCGGTGGTCAGCGGATGGTGTCTGCAGTATGTGTGGGCCTCGCTGATAGGGCACCTGCAGGGTGATCCGGAGTATTTCAAGACGTATTTCACGGAATTGTCTTCCAATCCAGTGAAACCTGTGTTCTGGACGGTCGTCATCTTAGGAATGACCTACCTGATTATCGAACATGGGGTGCGCAACGGAATAGAGAAGGCATCGAAGCTGATGATGCCTACCTTGTTTATCCTGTTGCTGATTATCGTAAGCGCATCGTGCATGTTGCCGAATGCGTATAAGGGTATTGAGTTCCTGTTCAAGCCAGACTTCTCAAAGATTACAAGTGACGTGTTCCTCAGTGCACTGGGGCAGTCGTTCTATTCGCTGAGCATTGCGATGGGTTGTCTGTGTACCTATGCCAGTTATTTCTCGAAAGAGACCAACCTGACGAAGTCTGCCTCGCAGATTGCCATCATAGACTGTATGGTAGCAATTCTGGCAGGTCTTATGATTTTCCCTGCAGCATTCTCCGTAGGTGTGGAACCCGACTCGGGACCGTCGTTGATATTCATCACGCTGCCCAACGTATTCCAACAGGCCTTTAGCAGTGTTCCGGCAGTAGGCTATGTCGTCTCGTTGCTGTTTTTCGTGTTGTTGTCACTGGCTGCCCTGACGTCACTGATGTCGCTGCATGAGGTGTCGACGGCCTTCTTCCAGGAGGAACTTGGTACGACGCGCAAGCGTGCCGCTTTGATAGTGACAGTGACGACATCTGTCATTGGTGCATTCTGTTCGTTGTCGTTAGGAGCTGTCGAAGAACTGTCGTTCTTCGGCAAGGCGATGTTCGATTGGTTTGACTTTGTCACTGGCCAGATATTCCTGCCCGTTGTGGGCTTCCTGACTTGTATCTTCATCGGTTGGTTTGTGCCTCATAAGATAGTACGTGATGAGTTCAGCAACTATGGTGAGCTGAAGGGCTATGTCCGCTATTTCCATCGTTATCTGTTCCTCATCAAGTATGTCTGTCCGTTGGCTATCATCTTAATATTCCTTCACCAGCTGGGACTTCTCTAACCCCCTAAGTTAGGGGGCAGGGGGTCTGAACAAGGGTACCTATCCACCCCCTAAGTTAGGGGGCAGGGGGTCTGAACAAGGGAATATGTATAAATAATAATAAAAAAAGATTCATGAACTATTCTAATCATCCAGCTACAAAAGAATATCGTCAGTTGTTACGACGAACGGAAACTCCGATGGAACGAAAGCTATGGAGTTTTTTAAAGAATAGACAGATAGATGGTTATAAGTTCAGACAACAACATGGTTTTGGCCCCTATGTGCTTGATTTCTATTGCCCAGCTTTAAGGCTATGTATAGAATTGGACGGTGAAGTACATGATATTAAAAGTATTCATGAGAAGGATATAGATAGGACTGAGTTCTTGAATAATAATCGTATTAAGGTTTTGAGATTCAGGAATGAAGAAGTTGAGAAAGATATTAATTCTGTAATAAATATAATTAGAGCATATATCAATAATGAGTGCAAATAGTAAGGCTGGTTCAGACCCCCAACCCCCTAACTTAGGGGGCACAAAAAGAGGTAGTTTCGGAAGCAAGTTAGGTATTGTGCTGGCTACGGCAGGGTCGGCCGTCGGACTGGGCAACGTGTGGCGATTTCCGTATATGACCGGCGAGAACGGTGGTGCAGCCTTCATACTGGTTTATATCGTGTGTATTCTGCTGTTGGGCATACCGGGCATGATTGGCGAGTTTGTGGTGGGGCGCTATGCGCAGACCAATGCGGCACGTGCCTACGACATACTGTCGAGGGGTAAGCCATGGAAACTGGTGGGCTATCTGGGCATCTTGACGGGTACCATTATCTTGGGTTTCTATGCCGTGGTGGCGGGCTGGTGCCTGGAATACTTGTTGGCGTCTATTGCAGGACAACTGCAGGGTGACGCTGAGGCTGTGAAGAATTATTTTGTTTCCTTCTCCAGCAATCCAATAAAACCGGTTATCTGGGGCGTTGCCTTCATCCTAGTGACGCATGTGGTGGTCATCTTTGGCGTACGGAAGGGCATTGAAAGGGCTTCCAAGTGGTTGATGCCCATCTTGCTCATCTTGTTATTGATACTGGTGGTGGCCTCGTGCTTGTTGCCCAATGCGATGGAGGGTGTGCGGTTCCTCTTTGAGCCCGACTTCTCGAAGGTGAACAGGAGGGTGTTTCTCGACGCACTGGGACAGGCGTTCTTCTCCCTGTCGTTGGGTACGGCGTGCCTCTGCACCTATGCCAGCTATTTTTCGAAGACGACCAATCTGCTGCGTTCAGCAGGACAGATAGCGCTGCTCGACACCGTGATAGCCATCCTTTCGGGCTTGATGATATTCCCTGCGGCTTTTTCGGTGGGGGTGAATCCGGACAGCGGACCGTCGCTCATCTTCATCACCCTGCCCAATGTGTTCCAACAGGCCTTTGGAGGATTTCCGTTTGCGGGATATCTGATCAGCGTTATGTTCTATGCCCTGCTGGTATTTGCGGCCCTGACATCAACTATTTCCATGCATGAGATAGGTACGGCATTCTTTACGGAGGAGTTCCACTTGCCTCGCATGAAGTCGGCCTGGATACCTACCATCATCGCTTCCGTGCTCTGCGTGTTCTGCAGCTGGTCGGTAGGGGCGTACGACATCCAAGTGCTGGGACTTCCACTGATGGACTTCTGCGACATGCTGACGGCCGACTACATGTTGCCGTTGGGTGGCTTCTTCACCTGTATGTTCGTGGGCTGGTATATCCCTAAGAAGACAGTGCATACCGAGTTTACCAACGATGGACAGTTTAACCATCGGTTCTTCAATACCTACCTGTTTGCGGTGCGCTATGTCTGTCCCATCGCCATCATGTTGGTATTCCTTCATCAGCTGGGAATGATATGAACAAGAATGACCGTAAGATAGCTATCGCGGCACTATGTGTCGCCGTGATGGTCTCAGTACTCTTATTTTTTTCTGAGGGGCGGACTCCCAGTACGAAAGGCAAAGAACTGGATTCCAAGAGGCAAAGTACGTCAGTTCGAAAGGCAAAGTACTACGGTTCGTATGGGTCGGAACAACGTAAAGAAACGTTCCCCTTCGACCCAAATACGGCTGACAGCACGCAACTGCTACGCTTGGGACTGCAGCCCTGGCAAGTGCGTAACATCTATAAATACCGGTCGCGGGGTGGCATCTACCGCAAGAAGGAGGACTTTGCCAAGCTCTACGGACTGACCGTCAAGGACTATCGCCGGCTGGAGCCTTATATCCGCATCAGCAGCGACTATCTGCCGGCATCCACGCTCATCAAGGAGGAAAGACAGGAGCGTGACACTTTGCGCTATCCCGTAAAGATTGAGGAGAATGAACACGTGGTACTGAATACTGCCGATACCGCCACCTTACGGAAGGTGCCTGGTATCGGCAGCTATTATGCCAAGGAGATTGTGCGCTACGGACAGCGACTGGGTGGCTACGTCAGCGTGGACCAGTTGGACGAGATAGCGGATTTCCCGCAGGACGCCAAGAAGTATTTCGTCATTGAGGACGCTCATCCCCAGCAGTTGAACGTGAACAAGCTGACGCTTCAGCAACTGCGCCGTCATCCTTACATCAATTTCTATCAGGCCAAGGCCATTATGGACTATCGCCGTCTGCACGGCAACTTGAAAAGCCTCCAAGACCTCCGCCTTTCAAAGGATTTCCCGCCCGAGGTTATCGAGCGGTTAGCCCCTTATGTGTCGTTCTAACACCTAACCTTTTTGATATACATCAAGAAGAATGCATATTTCTTGCAAAAATGACAAAAACCCTTTGTGTGTTCGCACACAATCGCTACCTTTGCACTGTCGAAAGACAAAAAAGATTGTTAAAGGATTAATTGGTTTTAGGTTATGATTATTTTTAATTACGTAGTAGTTTCACTTGCCAACAAGGCATTCCATATGATTAAAAAATAAGGAATACGGCAAGTTTGTTTCATATGTTTTGATTGTTTTAGTTAGTAGTTTAGTTAGTAGTAAGAGATGAGGATGCACTCGTGATGAGCGCATCCTCTTTTCATTTCCCTTACTTCTTACTTGCGTCTTGCCTGTGTCTTACTTCCTTTTCCCTTCCTTGTCCCTTGCTACCCCCTTGCTACCCCCTTGCTATGACCTCCCTACGACTCAAAAAAAATCCCCTGCAAACATCCGTTCGCAAGGGATTTCGTGTACCCAGACCCGGGCTCGAACCGGGATGGGTTGCCCCACTGGTGTTTGAGACCAGCGCGTCTACCGATTCCGCCATCTGGGCTTTAGCGGGTGCAAAGGTACGAATAAGTGAGCAAAAAACAAAATATTTTTGGAATTATTTCTGAAATTATTATAAAAGATGGTTATTTTCTTGTTTTATAACAATAAAATCCGTACCTTCGTACTCGAAAATAGCATACTATAATGATACTATGGAAATAAATAGCAAGAATTATTGCGTGATACTGGCAGGTGGACGCGGCCGCAGATTATGGCCTTGTAGTCGTGACCAGTATCCGAAACAGTTTATAGACTTCTTTGGAACGGGGCGCACCCAGCTGCAGACCACTTACGACCGCTTTGTTAAGTTGCTCCCTAAAGAGAACATATATATATGTACGTGTAAGGAGTATTTGACCATTGTCAAGGAGCAATTGCCCGACTTCGATGAGCACAAGATACTGGTAGAGCCTTTGAACCGTAATACGGCACCTAGTGTGGCTTGGGCTAATATGCGTATCAAACGGATAGACCCTGATGCCAACATTATCATAACACCTTCGGACCACATGGTGATGAACGAGGAATCGTTTGCCCGTAGCCTGGAGATAGGTCTGAGCTACGTGTCGGAAAATGATGTGTTGTTGGTAATGGGGGTGAAGCCCACGCGTCCTGAGCCAGGCTATGGCTATATCCAGTTGGGCGACTTGAGTTGCAAGCCTGAGGTGTTCCGCGTGAAATCGTTCACAGAGAAACCTGAGCGTGAGTTTGCAAAGATGTTCATGGAGAGTGGCGAATTCTATTGGAACACGGGTGTGTTTATCTCGAACACTGGATACTTGACCCAATGCTTTGAGGAGATATTCCCCAGCGTATTGCGTAACCTGAAATTTGAGAACCCGAACTACACCTATGAGGAGGAACTGGAGTACGTCGCCCAGAACTACCCACGCTATCCCAACCTGTCCATCGACTATGCCATCTTGGAACATAGCCAGAACGTGTACGTAATGAAGTGTGACTTCGGATGGGCTGACCTCGGTACGTGGCATGCCATCTACGAGTGTATGAGCAAGGGCGAGGACGACAATGTGATTGTCAACTCGAATGTAATGCTGGAGGACTCGCATAATAATGTCATCAAACTGCCTAAGGACCGCCTGGGTGTTATCAATGGGCTGGACGGATATATCGTGGCAGAGGAGGGTAATGTGTTACTGATCTGCAAGAAGGGCGATTCCTCTGCGATGGTGCGCAAGTATGTCAATGAGGTACAAATGAAATACGGTGACGAATTTATTTAATGGATGATTGTTGGTATTGATGCGAAGCGCATAGTGCGCAATGGAACGGGACTGGGTAGTTACGGACGTACGCTGGTGAACGACCTGATCAGGATGGGCGACAGCGAGATGCAGTTGCGTCTCTATGCACCTGATGAGGGGCGCGACGATTTACGTGGACAGATTATCGGTGACGGTAATGTGCAGTTCTGCTATCCCAGTGGGCATCCTTCTGCATTAAGAAAGGCTTGGTGGCGCTCGCATAGTGTGGTAAGCGACCTAGTGCGTGATGGCGTCAGTCTGTATCATGGCTTGTCGGGTGAGTTGCCCATCGGCTTGCGAAAGAAGGGTATCCGTGGAGTGGTGACCATCCATGACTTGATATTTATGCGCCATCCTGAATATTATCACTGGATAGACACTCGCATCTATGAATGGAAATTCCGTCAGGCACTGCGTGAAGCTGATCGCATCATCGCTATCAGCGAGCGTACTCGTCAGGACATCATTGAGTTGGGTGGGGAACAGTATGCTGACCGCATAGAATTGATTTACCAGAGTTTTGCTCCCCGTTTCTCCAGTGAGATCAAACCTGAGCGTAAGGCTCAGGTGCGGGAACAGTATAAATTGCCACAACGTTTCGTATTGAACGTGGGTACGATAGAAGAGCGAAAGAACCTGGCACTGGCTGCTGAGGCTGTGGAGCTGTTGCCCCAGGATATTCACTTGGTGGCAGTGGGCAGACAGACGGAATATGCCAAACAGGTACCTCATAGTGACCGGATTCATATGCTGAGCGGGGTGCCCGACAGCGATTTGGCTGCTATCTATGCGATGGCTGAGGTGTTTGTCTATCCCTCCCGTTATGAGGGATTTGGCATCCCTATTATTGAAGCGATAGCGGCAGGTCTGCCCGTAGTGGCTTGCACGGGTTCGTGTCTGGAAGAGGCAGGCGGTCCTCACAGCTTGTATGTCGATCCAGACAATGTGATAGAGATGACGGAGGCATTGAAGATGTCACTGCGTGGAGCCCGAGGACGCGACGAGCGCATTCGCAAGAGTCGTGAGTATATCCGTAAGTTCGAAGGAAACGATGTGGCGAGTCAGGTGGCACGTCTCTATCACACCTTATTATAATATAACACGGAGTTGCAACAGCAGGTCGGCCATGGACGACGCATTGATTTGTTGTAACCCACTACTGATAACAGAACGGTCGAAATAGTTCGTTACCCCCATCTTGGCACTCACCATGAAATGAGTGCCTATCTTGGCTTGGGTCATGAGCGAGTAGCGAATGCCATGCCCATAGAAGGCAGGGAAGGAGTAGTCGTAGAGCACAGAGGGTTCGTACTGATAGAGGCGACTGTCATAGTCATCGGTATGAAACCAGCCCACAAAGGCTTTGGTCTCCAGAAATTTCCATTGCCATAAGGCTTGCTGACTGATCATCACTCCTTTGGTGTTGTTGCCAGCCCACGTAACCATGGCTGCATCAGCCTGGGTACGCAAGGTGAGTTGGGACAGCAGGTTATAACTGCTTCCCAGACGGAGACGATGCTCATAGCGATTGATGAGCAGGGTATTATCCGTATTATCCCGTTGGCGCAGGTGGAAACGATAGCGGGCGTCAACGCTCCATTGCTTTTTACTATAGCGTGTCAACAGCAGCGCATCGAAGGCATCACTCTCAGAACTGACCAGATAGCGGGCCCAGGAGAAGTGGGCGTAGTCAACATAACCTTGCAGAAGCCAGGACCAGGAGGGATTCCAGGTGGCTCCGAGGTATAGTCCGTGTTCGTTCTGGACACCGCTGCCCTCGCTAAAACTGCTGGCATGCAAGGCTGTATAGCGCTTGTCGTAATAACGATGTATGGCGGTGAGTTTCCAGGTGTCAGTGGGACGGAAACTGATGGAATGGATAGCTGCCAAGGCGCCGTCACGATTCAGGGCTGTCTCGCCAGAAATGCTCCAAAACGGGTTGGTGTAACCATAGTCCAGACTGGCATTGAAGAAATCGTTGCCCTCAGCATTATATTGTTTATATAGGGCGTTCTCTTTCTGGGGTTTCAGCTGTCGGTCAAAACGGGTATACACTGCATTGGCATTGATATAAAGGGTACCCTTGCGCCATCCTGTACTGATGCCTAAGTCGGTCTCATGGGTGTTGCTCTTCTTGTCAATCTCTGTCTGGGTACGATGATAGCCATCAGTAAGCAAGGTGCGGGCAGTCTCGTCTGCATTGAGCGTGGCGTCCATAGGACGATAGGAGACGAAGGCTGTAAGATGCCATTGGCGTGACAAGCGGATAGTGGCTGCTGCTCCTCGCAGATAGCCATACTGGGAACGTGAGGCATGGGCCGTCATGGTGTGGCTGCTACGACCCAAGGACTGTAAGGTGGCAAGCTTTCCCAAATGGAATCCCGTGTTCATAATCAGTCCCATACCCAACTGGACACGATACATGCCTAGGTTCAGACCTTCTAATCGTCCCATGTCGCGAATTTGCAGGTAATAGCTGTAAAAGTCATAGCCTTCCTTGTTGCAATTGGCAAAGAAAGGCTCTCCTGCATCTTGTGCGGCTGTCAATCCGAACTTGATACGGTTCTTATAGTTGAACTGATAGCGCAGGTCGTGGCGATACTTATATCCCAAGTAGTTGTCGCTATCGCCCTTGCGCTCATAGAAGGGTATCTTGATGGTTCCGGTAATGGTGTGACGACCGTCTTGCTGAATATCCGGCAGGGTAGGCCAGATGCGTTTCGCCTTCTCTGGTCCTATTTCAACGAAAAAGAGTAGGAGTTGACGGGTGTCATAGTCCAAGGAGGTAATCATCTGCAATTCGTTGAGTGAACGCATGGGGGCATACCGGTATAGGTATTCTACGATAGCTTCTACTTGTTGGGCTGACAAGAAAGGCAACTGTTCCAGCTCTTCTCGTGTAGTCTGGTTCAGGTTGATCTTCGTTTCTGCCAGTTCTTCCAACAATTCCATGGTTTCTGGTCCGTAGCTCTCCTCCATGTCTTCGCTGTTCATCCATTGATGTAAGGCATCCTGCCAGTTCTGGGTTTGTGCGTTGACTGTGGAGAAATATAATGTTAAAAAAAGAAATATTATCCGTTTCATACTACAAAGGTATGAAATAATTCATAAAGCGATACACATAATTCGTATTTATTTTCTACTTTTGCACCGTGAAACGAAAGATACTCCTTTTTCTGGCTGTTTTAAGCACTGTGCAGAGCATGGCACAGTCGAAACGAACAGACGAGGTGGACATGGACAGTCCTACCTTTGTTCCTACCGTGAAGGTAGGTAAGGTGTTCGAAGGTGGAGACAGTATTCAGTATATGGAGATGAATAATGTCTATGTGTTTCCCCCTGTCACATTCAGCAGCAAGAAACAACAGAACGCCTATATGCGACTGGTGAAGAATGTGAAGACGGTATTGCCCATTGCCAAGGAAGCTCGAATGATTATGATGGAGACAGCTGAGTATCTGGAGACATTGCCCAACAAGGAAGCAAGGGATGAGCACATGAAAAGGGTAGAGAAGAGTATCATGAAGGAATATAAACCACGCATGAAGAAGCTTACCTATTCACAGGGTAAGTTGCTCATCAAATTGATTTACCGTGAAAGTCATTCGTCTGGTTACGAACTAATACAGGCTTTCCTGGGACCTATACGTGCCGGCTTCTATCAGGCCTTTGCATGGGCCTTTGGTGCTTCACTCAAGAAAGAGTATGACCCCGAAGGGGTTGACCGACTTACCGAGCGTGTCGTGCTGATGGTGGAAGCAGGACAATTGTAAATGAGGAATGAGAAATGAGAAGTGAGAAATGATAATTTCTTATTCCGAATAAATCAACTGCACTAGCGTCTGGCCTACGGCTTGCAGCGTGTTCTTGTCAATGTGTTGCATATCGTCGTTGATAGTATGCCATGTGGGACCGAACGAGCTCTGCTGACAGTCAGGATAGTGATTGATGATGTCGATACATGGAATGTTGGCTTTCTCATTCACCGGGAGGTGATCATCGGTAACACCTCCGCCATCCTTGTTTACAAAGATACTGCCGTAACCAGCAGCACTGGCGGCCTGCCATACCTTCTCGACAATGGTACGGGCATATTGCATGGAGAATCCTTCGTGATAGAACTTAGCTCCTTGCCCGCCAACCATATCCAGCAGGATACCATATTGATAATCTTTGCCTTTATAGTTGGAAGCCCAATATTGGGAACCTAAAGCCCATGAATCGCCATCCACCTCGTTGCTCCATTGCGGAACACCCCAGTCTTCGGCATCGAAGCAGATGAAGTCGACAGCCACACGGGCAGAATCGTTTTGTTGTAACAGACGAGCCAATTCCAACATCACAGCAACTCCTGATGCTCCATCGTTGGCTGCCATCACGGGCTTATGCCAGTTGGCAGAGTCAGGGTCGTTGTCAGCCCATGGCCTGCTATCCCAATGGGCACAAATCATCAGACGGGCATTCGCCTGTTTATTGCTCTTAGCAATGATATTGGTGCTTTTAAGCAGGGTTCCGTCGTAGCCTTTCAAGTCGGCTTTCTGCAACTCTACCTGATAGCCGTATTGCTGAAACTTCTCGGCAATCCACTGTCCGCACTTCTCGTGAGCCTCGCTATTCATGGTGCGAGGACCGAAGTTACACTGGGCAGCACAGAAAACGTAGGCGGAGTCGGCATTAAACAGAATACTGACAGCAGCTTGCTCGCTGGTTTGTTTCTTCGTGGTGCTGCATGCGCAGAAGCACAATGCTCCCATAAAGACCATCAGCCATTTCTTCATTTCTTCATTTACATTTATCATTTCTCATTTATCATTTCTCATTTATCATTTCTTTGACCGAGGTCAAAGCGACCAAAGGTCGAGCGCTCATTTTTTGTACGTGTTTCATGACACGTACAAAATTGCCTCCCCATATTTTCTGAATATCCTCCTCGCTAAACTTACGTGCTAAGAGCTGGCGGGTAAAGTTGGTGAGCTCTGACGAACTGGCCAGTCCGCAGATGCCACCATCACCATCGAAATCGGTACCCAGTCCAACATGGTCAATACCCATGATTTTAATGGCGTGCTCCAAGTGACGCATGGCATCTTCAATGGTAGCCTGACCGTCTTTCACAAGGAATCCATTATACAGAGTGACTTGCATTACACCACCCTTTGCAGCCAATGCACGCATCTGGTCATCGGTCAGATTGCGGGGATGGTCACATAACGCCCTGCAACTGCTATGACTGCAAACAATGGGGTGCTTACTGATTTCCAAGGCATCGTAGAAACTCTTTTCGTGGGCATGGCTCAAATCAACCATAATGCCTAAGCGGTTCATTTCATGTATGACTTGCTCACCAAAAGCACTGACGCCATGGTGTGTCTGGCTGCCTCGTGCAGAGTCGCAGATATCGTTGTCGCCATTATGACAGAGGGTCATGTAAACAATGCCACGCTTAGCGAAATGGTACAGGTTTTCCATCTTTCCATCCAAAGCATGTCCGTTCTCGATGCCAAGCATGATGCTCTTCTTGCCTAAGTGCTTGTTCATCCAGAGATCATTAGGAGTACGGGCTAAACCAATATACTGACTGTTCTGGTTGACAATGTCCTCAATCTGATTGAAGATGTTGTCGGCATACTCTTTCGGATGGTCGGTGGGCTGGGGAAGATAGGCTACCATGATGGTTGCATCCTGATGACCTTCTGTCATCTTATGAAGGTCGACCAGAATCTTCGGATCACGATGGGTAAACTGAACGTCTTGTGGGAAGAACATCGGGGTGTCGCAATGGGTGTCTAACGTCAGTATCCGTTGATGAACATGGCACACCTCATGATATTGTGCAGCTTCCTTAACTAACCATTGGAAAATGGGGAGTCCTTCTTCCAAACATTCAGGATGCCACTGGACACCTATGATGCTTTTAAACTCAGTGCTTTCTATTCCTTCGATGATTCCATCAGGAGATTTGGCCGTCACACGGAATCTGTCGCCAGTCTCACGAACTGCCTGATGATGGAATGAATTGACATATAAAGTCGTTTCCTTATATATATTAAATAAGGTAGAGTTTTCTTCTATACAGACGCTATGAGTGGGTTCCGAACGATTGGCATCCTGCGAATGCTTGGTCTGTGTTACCTCACTAATATCTTGCATCACTTTTCCACCCAGAGCCATCGCCAAGGTCTGAATGCCTCGGCAGATGCCAAGAATAGGTATCTGGCGATTATAGGCTAATTGGGTAATCAGCAGTTCTGGCAGGTCGCGCTCGCTATTGATACCACCTAACTTTGACTGAGGTTCTTCGTCTGCATACAAAGGGTTATAGTCAGCACCACCACTGAGCAGAAGACCGTCGAGGTGGTCTAAAGTGTTGATAATACTGTCAGTATCGCTCAGGGGTGGGATGATGACGGGAACACCTCCAGCCTTCCATACGGACTTATAATAGGTCTCTGCCAACTTGCAGGTTAACTCATCGTAATTGCCAGTAATACCAATTACGGGCTTGTATGGTGCTTCAGGATATGAAATATAGGCCTTCGCAAGTTGCGATTGCCAGTCAAAGCGGTTGCTCATAGGCTTTATTCGTCAAAGGTTACGGGAATCTCTCGCTTGATACTTTGTTCCAAGGAAA
Source organism: uncultured Prevotellaceae bacterium (assembly GCA_902782305.1). Taxonomy (GTDB): domain Bacteria; phylum Bacteroidota; class Bacteroidia; order Bacteroidales; family Bacteroidaceae; genus Prevotella. The sequence goes on along the minus strand of CACZMV010000005.1, from coordinate 6,335 downwards.
TGAGTGTCTCTGTAGCCACCACACCAGGGATATCTTGCAGACGACCGTTCAGCAAATGCATCAGTTGCTCGTTATCACGGGCATATAACTTTACCAGCATGGTATAAGGACCAGTGGTAAAGTGGCATTCTACGATTTCAGGAATGTGGTGCAGGCGCTCAACGACATCCTTATACATCGAACCGCGTTCCAAGGTGATGCCTACGTAAGTGCAGGTGCTATAACCCAGACTCTTGGGGTTCACATCGAAGCCACTACCCATGATGACGCCACCTTCGATAAGGTGTTGTACACGCTGGTGAATGGCAGCACGCGATACATTACACTCTGCAGCCACATCCTTAAATGGGATGCGGGCATTCTTCGACAAGATATTGAGTATCTTTTTGTCGAGATTATCAATCTTTTCCATAGCTGTTAGAATTGATTTTGGGTTCATTACTTTACAATTTGTAAGCAAAAGTAAGTAATAATATTGAAATACGCAACAATTTATGAGGAAAAGTGTATAAAAAAGGTGGTTTTTGTTTCTTTTTTGCCGTTTTAGACCTTTCGAATCAGGGAAAGACCGTCTCGAAGGGGTAAAATGACTTGTTCGACGCGTGGGTCTTTCAGAATATAGTCGTTGAAGGTTTCAATGCCTTGGGTCTGGGGATCACGGTCATATCGTTGATCTACTACATGACCGTCCCAAAGGGTGTTGTCAGCAATAATGAATCCACCTTTTCTCACTACCGCAAGTGCCATCTCATAGGTTTCTTTGTACGTGCGTTTGTCACCGTCGATAAAAGCCATGTCGAAAGTGATGCCTAACTGCGGGGCTTCAGTGATGGCATTGCCGATGATAAAGCGTATCTTGTCTGCTACAGGTGAATTCTCTATCCATGGGCGGGTGAAATCTTCTTGCTCGTCATTGATTTCAAAGGTGTAGACCATGCCACCTTCTTCCAGTCCCTCTGCCATACAGAGCGCTGAATAGCCACTGAAAGTGCCTACCTCCAAAATGTTCTTGGGACGAATCATTTGCACCAACATCTTTAGGAGACGGCCTTGTAAATGTCCTGAGGCCATACGCCCATGAAGCATGTGGATATTAGTGGCACGCCAAAGTTGATACAGATAGTCGGGTTCTGCATCAATATGACTCTCTATGTATTCGTCAATGGTCATTTCAACGCTTCAATAGCGAGTCGGTAAGAGTCAAGACCGAAACCGCAGATGACTCCCTTACATGCTGAGGAAATCATAGAATGATGTCGGAACTCCTCGCGCTGGTGCACATTGCTAATGTGTACTTCAATGACGGGGCATTTCAGCGAGCGGATGCAGTCGTACAGGGCTACCGAGGTATGGGTGTAGGCTCCTGCGTTGAGCACGATGCCGTCGTAGGTGAAGCCTACTTCCTGCATCTTGTTAATCAACTCTCCCTCCACATTGCTCTGATAGTATTCTATCTCTACATCGGGATATTGTGCCTGCAACTGGGGCAGATACTGGTCGAACGATGCCGAGCCATAGATGCCTGGCTCGCGAGTGCCCAGGAGGTTAAGATTGGGTCCGTTGACAATGAGAATTTTCATAATTCAAATAAAATGATTATATTTGCAGCGGCAAAGGTACGAATAAGCGAATAAAGAGCCAAATTTATTTGAGCTTTTTTGAGCGAAAGTACCTTCGATTAAGGCAAAAGTACGTAATAAAATGGAAACTGGCAAGAATTCGCAGGCAAATATAGTGCGAGCCTATCAACGATATCTCAAATTGCAGCGTGGTTACTCTGCAAACACATTGGATGCCTATAGGCGTGACTTGGAGAAACTGTTGCATTATCTGGAGCAGACAGGTCGCGATGTGCTTGACGTGCAGTTGAGTGATTTGCAGCATTTTGCTGCGGGGCTCCATGATATTGGTATTCATGCCCGTTCACAGTGCAGAATATTAAGTGGCGTGCGCTCTTTTTATCGTTTCCTGCAACTCGACGGTTATCGTGATGATGACCCCACAGAACTCTTGGAATCTCCCGTTTTGGGCGAACATCTGCCTGAGGTGCTGACTGCTGAGGAGGTGGATGCTTTAGAGAACTCTATCGACCATTCCAAGTGGGAAGGTCAGCGCAACCATGCCATCATCGAGGTACTGTTCTCCTGTGGCCTGCGTGTCTCGGAGTTGGTCAACCTGAAACTTTCCGACCTATATATAGAGGAAAGGTATGTGCGTGTACTGGGCAAGGGTTCCAAAGAACGACTGGTGCCCATATCGCCCCAGGCCATCAAGCAACTGGACCTTTGGTTCATGGACCGCAACCTCATGAAGATTAAGCCTGGCCAGGAGGACTATGTGTTTCTGAATCGTCGTGGTGCCCGTCTCACACGTACCATGATATTGATCATGATAAAACAGCAGGCGAAAGAGGCTGGTATTCAGAAAACAATATCGCCCCATACCCTCCGCCATTCTTTTGCAACGGCGCTGTTAGAGGGTGGGGCTGATTTGCGTGCTATTCAAGCAATGTTAGGGCATGAGACAATCGGTACAACAGAGATTTATACCCATATCGATATGTCTACGCTCCGTCAGGAAATACTCCTACATCATCCACGTAACATGAAATAACTAGAATGCGGATGCCTTCAACTTAAGTCCTGCGGTTTCTTCAAGACCAAACAGCAGGTTCATATTCTGAACGGCCTGACCGACTGCACCTTTCAAGAGATTGTCGATGGCAGACGTAACAAGTATCTTGCCTTCGAAACAGTCAACATGTACCAGAGCTTTGTTGGTGTTCACCACTTGTTTCAGATCGATAGCCTTGTTGCTGTAGTGAGTAAAGGCTGCGTCGCGGTAGAAGTCCTTGTAGGCAGCAATGACGTCCTCGGCACTTGCTTGGGTTTTAACAACTGCTGTACAGAAAATACCTCTCGCAAAATTGCCACGATAGGGTATAAAGTCGATGGAGGCATCGAGGCTGCCCTGTATTTGTGTCAATGACTGGCGTATCTCGGCAATATGCTGATGGCTAAAAGCTTTGTAGATGCTCAGGTTGTCGGAACGCCAAGAGAAATGGGTGGTGGCACCGGGCTTCTGACCTGCACCAGTAGAACCCGTAATGGCATTGACGGCGACATCCTCAGTAAGAAGTCCCATCTTAGCTGCAGGCAACAAAGCAACCTGAATGGCCGTGGCAAAACAACCTGGGTTGGCTACATGCTGAGCCTTGACAATCTCGGCCTTGTTGATTTCAGGCAGACCATATACATAGTCATGATTGCCCTTGAAGCGGAAATCTTGGGCGAGGTCGATGATCTTAACATTGGCGGGGATGGTGTGTTCCTTTAGGAACGCCTCGCTTTTACCATGACCGAAACAGAAGAAAACGACGTCGACTTGGTCAAAAGGCATTGCATCGGTAAAGCGTAGATCCGTATCGCCAATGAGTCCTTCGTGGACATCGCTTACCAGATTACCAGCGTTACTCTCAGAATTGGCAAAAACAATCTCTGCCTCAGGATGGTTAAGCAGCAGGCGAATCAGTTCTCCGCCTGTATAGCCTGCTGCACCTAATATACCGACTTTTATCATCTCTTTTCGTCTTTATGGATGCCATAGTATACGCGGAGTGGCGTACTTGAAACCTTGATAAAGCCTTTTGCTTCGTCGGCAGTCCAACCAGTCTGGGTCTCGCCATATTCACCGAGTTTGCTCTTCGTCAGGTCGTTGGCACTGTCAATACCGACAGTCTCGAAGCCATAGGGACGTAATTTCAGGATGGCAGTACCTGTAACGTTACGCTGGCTAGAGGTTAACATGGCCTCAATGTCGGGCATGACGGGCTCCAGATACTGGCTCTCGTGCAGGAACATGCCATACCAGTTGGCTACCTGGTCTTTCCAGTACTGTTGCCACTTCGACAACGTCGACTTCTCCAGTAGACGGTGTGCCTCGATAATCAGCTTAGGTGCAGCGGCCTCGAAACCAACACGGCCCTTGATACCGATGATGGTGTCGCCCACGTTGGCATCACGACCTATAGCGTAAGAAGCACCAATTTCCTCAATCTTCTGAATGGCCTTGATGTGGTCATCGAACTTTTCACCATTGACAGCCACAATCTCGCCCTTCTCGAACTGAATCTTCAACAGCGACTCCTTCTCAGGGTTGGTAACGTGCTTCAGATAGGCCTCCTCAGGCAGACCCTGTGTGGGGTCAAGCAGTTCGCCACCACAGATACTGGTGCCCCAGATGCCGACATTATAAGAATACTTCAGTTTGGTGAAGTCGGCGAAGTAGCCATTGGCATTCAAATAGTCAACCTCCTCTTTACGGGTCAGGTTGCGGTCACGGGTCAGCGTGATAATCTCTACACCGGGAGCCATCACGAGGAACGTCATGTCGAAACGAATCTGGTCGTTGCCAGCACCTGTGCTTCCGTGGGCAATAGCGTCGGCACCAATCTCCTTGGCATAGCGCGCAATGGCGATGGCCTGGAAGATGCGCTCGCTCGACACACTGATAGGATAGCAGTTGTTACGGAGCACGTTACCGAAAATCATGTACTTCAGCGACTTCTCGTAATACTCCTGTGTCACGTCAAGAGTGACATATTTCACGGCGCCCAATTTGTAGGCGTTCTCTTCATTCCTCTTTAACTGCTCAGCTGAGAATCCACCTGTATTGGCACAGGCGGCATAAACCTCATAACCTAACTCCTTGGTCAAATACATCACATTGTAGCTGGTGTCCAAACCACCACTGAAGGCTACTACTACTTTTTTCTTGCTCATATATGTACTTTTTATATTTTTACTTTGTTACTTTTCATCCAATGCCTTGATGCGCTCTAAGACTTCTTCGGGAATCTTGGCGGGAAGGTGTTCCTCAGGATCGTAGAGCATTGCTGTGCAGATGCAGTATTTACGACCCGTACGGTGTAGTACATCTACGTTGACGCATCCCTCACAACCACGCCAGAAGGCTTCATCGTCGGTCAGGTCGGCAAAGGTAACGGGCTGATAACCTAGCTCTGTGTTCATCTTCATCACTGCAGCGCCACTGGTCAGCGAGAAAATCTTGGCGTGCGGCCAACGGGTACGGGCCAGCGAGAACGTCATGTCCTTGATCTTCTTGGCTACACCAAGGCCACGGAAATCAGGATGGACTATCAAACCAGAGGTAGTCACATACTGTTTGTTACCCCATGTTTCAATATAACTAAAGCCTGCAAAACGATCGCCAGACAATGCAATCACAGCCTTGGCTTCTTTCATTTTGGTGGTGAGATATTCGTGTGTACGTTTGGCAATACCTGTTCCACGTACTTTGGCAGCATCGGCAATGGTCTGAAGGATGGTATCTACATAGACCTCATGCTCTGCTCCTGCTACAAATACTTTTATTTCGTCTTTTTGTTCCATTTTTATTGTAAACCGTAAACTATAAACTATCAACTACCTCATGTTTGGTACAACTTCGCTCAGTGCCTCAATGACTTCGTCTTTCGTAATTCCTTGTTTGATAACGATGAAGATGGTGTCGTCACCAGCAATGGTGCCCAGTATTTCGTTGATGTGATTATTGTCTATATTGTATGCAATTGAACTGGCATAACCAGGACGAGTCTTAATAACACCCATGTTGCCAGAGAAGTTGATACTCAAAAAACCAGGTACTTGAAGCATTTCTTTGACGGTATGTGGCGTTGAGATACGCTTGTACATCGTGTCGTTAGGCAATACGTATACGTAATTACCTCGCATGGAAGCCGCTTTGGCTACTTTCAACTGCTTCAGGTCGCGACTCAACGTGGCTTGGGTTAGTTGGAAGCCTTCTTTCTTTAGGGCAGTCAATAGTTCGTCCTGACTGCCCAGTTCCTGACTAGAAATAATCATCCGAAGTGCTTCGAGTCTGTCGTTCTTAACTTTCATTGTTGGTATATTTATTCAAATTTGGCTGCAAAATTATACAAAATACTGCATACAGCCAAACTTTTGACTATCTTTTTTGATCTTGTTCTCGATTTTTCTAAAAAGTATTCTTGAAGTATGTTGAAAATGGTTGTTTAGATATAAAAGTGTATTCACTTTAAAAAGATAGTTGGAATCATTTGGATTCATGTTCGGCGACTTCATATCTCAATTTCGGTTGCTTCCTATCCTTATTATTGTTCGCGCGCCTTATATATAATAAGGTGTGTTATTCTTTGAAGTTGATACACATCAAGCCAAAATATTTTTTTCGCTAAAAACTGAAAATTTTCCTCGAAAAGTTTTGGTAGTTCGGAAAATAGTCGTACCTTTGCATCCGCTTTCAGGAAGAGACCTGATGAGCATGAAAGAACT
>CACZMV010000004.1 GCA_902782305.1 uncultured Prevotellaceae bacterium | reverse complement strand
CGATACTGGTTGGTTATTGCCCAATAAGGGTACCTTATTCTATTAGAGACATTTTCTTTTCCGACTAATACAAATTTGTAGTCCGTAGGCTTCGGACTCTCAGTCCGACCCGTTCGGACTGGCAGTCCGTAAGGACAGACTTTTTAACTTAAAACGAGAAGAGATAGCCTATATGTTTGGTGTATAGGGGGATAGTTCTACTGCATACACATTCTCGCTGCCTTCGAAGTTGGCACGGAAGATGATCCACTTCTGGTCTGGCGAATAGTGAATATTAGGCTCTAGGTTGTAGTTATGGTTCTTCATATTTACCAGCTTCGTGCTCTTCAGCCGATTGCCATCATATTCGAAGAAATAAATCCACTGACCCTCTGGCGAGTGAGCTACTGAAGTCTTGGAGCCTCCATCGCCCGCCAAGGTTTGCTCGTCCCACGATGAGACGAAATGGACTGACCATTCATGGCGTTGCAACTCGAAATCTTCTTCCACTCCAGTATAGACATTCACTTTACCCACAAAGAAGGTTTCACCACGTGGCTTCTGCAAGTCGAAATAGATGTGCTTGCCATCGGCTCCCCACCATTCGTGACCAGCTATCTCACGATACATAGTACGTTTGTGTATCAGCCTGGGCTTGTCGCGCTTCACCACGTCTATGGTCCAGATACGGTCAACCTCATGCCACGGACCTTCGTGACAAAACATCAATAGTGTTGGGTCTGTGGGCGAGAACTGCAGGTGGTTCAGCCAAGCACGCTCGCTGTAGATGGTATCTACCACGCCCGTTTTGGTGTCGAGCGTGAAAATGGTCTTCTTTAACTTTGCCTGGAAAATGAGGTTGAAGAACTCATGCTTCTTCGGATGTTCGCGCAGTATTTCCCTTTCTTTGGGGTCGTCGAGCTTGCCAGCCAGCATTGTTCCATCGGCGTTCACGGTGATAATGTTGCCTCGCAAGGCTTCGGGCATCACGGTAATGATGCGACGCTCCATCCTGTCTGTATTCAGAGCATAAACGGTGTCGCCCCGTTGATAGAACAATTCATGGGTCTTTGGACATACAATCTCCGTCCTGACATTAAATGGTTCATTCGTAAGCTGACGAATCTTCAGGGTGTTCAGATTGACAGCATACATCTGTCTGCGAATCTGTGCCGCAGAGTTATGCAGCATATCATTGCCAGAGAAAGGTTTATCGCCTCCACAGAACACCATCTCGTTGCCGATAAACGGATTGTTATGGAAATAGAAACTGCCATTCATACCGTCACGTCGCGTCAGTTTCATGACCTTGTGCCCAGTATCCTTGTCAATCCATACGTCAGGCATGGGCTGACCACCTGTTTCCATCACAGGAAGAGATGCTTGGGCTGAGGCTTTCGTCACGATATTCGCGACAAGCACGAGGACCAGAAATGATTTCATGGTGATTACTGGACGGCACGAATACAGCGACCGCTGAATCGATTGCTGGAAAGATTGCCGTAATCTACGTTAACATCAGAGAAGTCGAATTGCAGACACCAGGCTTTGTTGACATTGCCTGTATAGAGCGAAGAAGTCCAATAGATACCCTTGATACCACGGAACTGGGTGTCTGCATAGAAGCGGAAACCAGTGATAGGCAGGAAGATGGAGTTGCCCGTTCTCTTGCCAGTAACCTTATAGCCGTTGACACCATCCTTCGTAATCCACTCCCATTTACAGTTGTTAGGATTCATCAGCTCTTCGCATTCCTCTGCGGTGGGCATGCGCCATTTGCCTCCCCAATTGGCGTTAGCGGCATCATCTACAGGAGCCAACTGAAACCTCTTGTCGATGGTGGAATATTTGGTCAGGAACTGAGAGTCGCCTTTGCTCCAGGCGTAAGTGTTCCATGAATAGTATTCCTTGGGCTGGGTCTCACCCCATGCGAAGTACGTGCCATAGCCCGAAGACTTTTTGGCGCCGACGTTCATGTTAGCCCATTTCACACTCAGTCCTAAATCTACAGCTTCCACTTTTTCTGCAGATTTATTCTTATCCTCCGCTCCATTACCCTTAGCAAAGCTAACCGTTCCAAAGACCATAACGGCCAGCGTCATAATAATAATCTTCTTCATATTGTTTCTTTTTTGGCTGCAAATATACATAAAATCCTGTAATAATTAGAATTATTTGAGGAAAAACGTATATTCACAAGCCAATAACATATCTCGCCTTTGGTCCGTTGGGTAACTTGATGGTTTTTTAGTGAACTTCGAGATTGTTGTATGTTATTTAACATATCGCATAATACAATAGAACAATTTTTTGTAACAAATAGTAAAGTCTGTTTCCTTAATATTATATAATTTTGCAGCGAAGAATCTAAAAAATGAATCAAAGTAGAGACTATACATTAATTAATCATTTTATTTTTTAACTAAAACAAGAACTATGAGTTTTAATGCAAAGAAAACCGCCCTGTGCATGGGATTATGCCTTTTTGGCGCTATGACAGCACAGCAGGCAATGGCAGTTACGGATGTGGCTGCCGTTGAGCAAGCGAAACAGACAACAGGTCGAGTTTCAGACTCTCAGGGACCATTGATTGGTGCTACCGTTATGGAGAAAGGTACTACCAATGGTACAGTTACTGACATTGATGGTAACTTCTCTCTGAATGTGAAGCCAGGGGCAACTCTGGTCATTTCTTATGTGGGCTATGAAACACAGGAAGTGAAAGCTGGGAGTGGTGCAATTAATGTAACCCTGAAGGAAGATGGTCACATGGTGAACGAGGTTGTGGTTATCGGTTACGGTACACAGCGCCGTGAATCTGTGACAGGTTCTGTGGCAAACATCGGTGGTGAGAAACTGAATCAGGTTGCAGCATCCAACGCTGCCCAGGCTCTTCAGGGTCGTGTAGCCGGTGTGCTCATGACACAAACCTCTTCTAAGCCAGGTGCCGAAATGCAGGTTCGTATTCGTGGTCAGCGCTCACTGAGTGCTTCTAACGACCCGTTGATCGTGTTGGACGGTATCCCCTTCATGGGTCAGCTGTCTGATATCAACCCCGCAGACATCAAGTCAATGGATATTCTGAAGGATGCTTCCGCAACAGCCATTTACGGTTCTCGTGGTGCCAACGGTGTAATCATCATCACCACCGTGAAGGGCGCTATGGGTACTCCAGCTAAAGTAACTTATAATGGTTACGTGAGCTTCAAGAAGATTTTCAAGAAGTATCCTATGATGGATGGTCCTACTTTCTCAAAGATGCGCCAGTATGCAGGTAAGTATAAGAATTCTCTTGATGAGAGTGATGATACCAACTTCGATTGGCAGGATCAATATTATCAGACTGGTGTTGGTCATAGCCATGATATTTCTGTCGCTGGTGGTACCAATGGTGGTAGCTACAGTTTTGGTGTAGGTTATTATCATGACGAGTCTGTCATCCCTACTGAGGGTTATGACCGTATCTCTGCTCGTGGTAACTTCGATCAAAAGGTTGGTGAGTATTTCCGTTTCGGTTTGAGTACCAATACTAGCTACCGTAAGACACAGGGTATCAACAATATCTACGCTGTTCTGGCTTCTTCTCCACTTTCTACTCCATACGATGAAGATGGAAATCTGAAACGCTACAACAAGTTGCCTGCAGACGACCAAATTGTCATCACAAAGGATGTAGTTGAGCGTGATAAGGATCAGTGGTTGAGCGAAAACAGAGGTATTGGTACCTACAACACTTTCTTCGCTGAGGTGAAGTGCCCATGGGTTGAGGGATTGAGCTACCGTATCAACGTCGGCCTGAACTATCGTACTTCTAAAGGTGGTGGTTTCACTGGAACTGGTATCAACAGTACGAACCCGACTCAAGTCAACAGCGGTTGGGTGACAAATAATCAAACTCGCAACTGGACTGTTGAGAATCTGGTGACCTACAATCACACCTTCGCTGAGAAGCATGATTTGAATGTTGTTGCTATGTACTCAGCTGAGCAGACTCGCTATGAGTCATCAGGCGGTAGCGCACTCGACATTCCTGCTAACTATATGCAGTACTACAACCTTGCTTCTGCTGTTGGTGAAATCAACCTTAATAACTTTAGTTATTGGCAGAGTGGTCTGATGTCTTGGATGGGCCGTGTGATGTATTCTTATGATAATAAGTATATGCTCTCAGTAGCTTTCCGTGCTGATGCATCTTCACGTTTGGCTCCTGGTCATCAGTGGCATACATATCCTGCTGTCAGCGCTGGTTGGAACATTGCCCGTGAGAACTTCATGGAGAGCACTAAGAGCTGGCTCGACAACTTGAAACTTCGTATAGGTTATGGTGAGACTTCTAACCAGTCTATTAATCCTTACTCTACACTTGGTGGACTGGCTACCCGTAACTACAACTTCGGTTTATCAGATTCTGGTAAAAAAGCTGGTTATTATGTAAATTCACTGCCTAATGACGAATTAGGTTGGGAGTATTCTAAGACCTGGAACTTCGGTCTTGACTTCTCATTGTTCAACGGCCGCCTATCTGGAACATTTGAGTATTATATCCAGAAAACCAGTGACATTCTGCTTGATGTCACCATGCCTGCCTCCTCTGGTGTAAGCAGCTACACGGGTAACATCGGTAAGACCCAGAATAAGGGTTGGGAGTTCTCTTTGAACGGTATTATTATTGATAATAAGAATGGTTGGAATTGGGAGGCTGGCATTAACCTCTATCAGAACCGCAACAAACTGACTGAACTTGCTTCTGGTGCCGATCGCGATGAGGCTAACCGCTGGTTCGTAGGCTATCCTATCGACGTTATCTACGACTACGAGTATGAGGGCCTTTGGAACGAGAGCGACATTCTGAAAGATGCTAATGGCAATCCCATCTTACGTGATGGTAAGAACAACATGGAGATTCTGGAAAAAGGTGGCAACCTAGGTATGATTAAGGTGAAGTACACTGGTGACTACGACGAGAATGGTCTGCCTACCCGCGAAATCAATTCTAGCGATCGTCAGATTCAGAGCATGGAGCCCGACCTTTGTGGTGGTTTCAATACAACTGTTGGCTATAAGGGCTTTGACCTGACTGTGATTGGTGCTTTCCAGATTGGTGGTAAGTTGATTTCTGCTCTCCACTCTTCAAACGGTTACCTGAACATGCTGACCGGCCGTCGTAATAATATTGATGTGGATTACTGGACACCAGAGAATACGGGTGCCAAGTATCCAAAACCAGGTGGTATCCTGAGTGGTGATAACCCCAAGTATGGTTCTACACTTGGTTATTTTAACGCAGGTTATCTGAAGATTCGTACCATTACTCTTGGTTACAACTTTGAGAACCTGAAGGCTGTAAAGAACTTCGGCATCAGCCGTCTGCGTCTCTATGCAAGTATCCAGAATCCGTTCGTGCTCTTCTCTCCGTTCCACAACGAGAGTGGACTCGACCCAGAGACCAACTCATGGGCTAATGAAAATACTGCTGTACCCGTTGATGGATACACAGGCAAGCATAAGATGCCAATCGTAGGTTATAACACACCATCAACCCGTAACTTTATCTTCGGTCTCAACGTTACATTCTAAGTATTAATAATTAATAATTAAGAGTTATGATTACTAAAAGCATTAAATATGTTCTTGCTACAGGCCTTGTATGCTGTGGTATTTCCACAACCATGATCTCTTGTAGCAATGTGCTTGACGAACAACCACGTAGCACATACGACCCTTCGTTCTTCAATACTCCGACGGGTATTGAGGGTGGTCTGACAGCGCTTTACGCTCACCTTCGCTATTTCTATGGCAATGGTTACTATTTGAATACTTTGGAGACTGGCACTGACGAATATACTTATGCGCAGTCTGCTGATGGTAACTTCAAGGATGCCGACCTCTCTGGTGCAGGTTCTGTAACTCCTAACAGCACGGTGGCTGGTGGTGCTTGGAATGAACTTTTTTCCAACATCAACACTTGTAATGGCATTATTGAGAATGGAACAGCTGCCAACTTATCTGATGCTCTGTTGGCAGAAGCTTATTTTTTCCGTGCCTTTGATTATTTCATTCTAGTGCAGACCTATGGTGGTGTGCCCCTGGATTTAGGTAACGGAAAACTGAAGTTCAACACCACAACTAATCGTACTTCTGTTCGTAACACTGTGCCTGAAGTTTATGAAGTCATCTTTGATGATTTGGAGAAAGCTGTTGCTGACTTGCCAGAGAATCCCCGTTTGACAGGTACTGCTACCAAGAACGTGGCTCGCTTGTATCTCTCTAAGGCTTACTTGACTTATGCATGGTGGTTGGAGAATCCTAACAACATCCCCACCTATCCTGAGTGCAGTCGCGATGCTAGCAAGGCTCAGAGCTATTTCCAGAAGGCCTTTGATATGGCTAAGACAGCCATCGAAAACCCTGGCCCTTATGGATTGATGCCTACTTTCTATGATGTCAATGTTGCCAAGAACGATCGTAACAAGGAAATTATGCTTTATGCTGATCATAGTGAGAACGAGAAGTTTGGTAACGGTGGTTCTGGTTATGGCTATGGTAGTGGTGGTTCTCCTGATAACTTTGCTTATTGGATGGAAACTTGGAATTATACTGAGATTACTGCTCTTGCTCCATCTGGCGACAGGAAGATTAACCCAGTTCAGCGTGAGACAATTCAGGGACTCGGACGTCCTTGGACTCGTATGGCTCCTGTTGCTGATGCATTCCTTGAGGGAGGTGTATGGGAGGATGATGTTAAGGCAATTGACTCCCGTTATGATGCAACTTTCACCCTACGCTATCACTCAAACACAGGTAAACCTGGAGCAAATGCTGGTGCGTGGGTATATGGTGCCAATGGCATGAAGGTTAATTCTGGTGAGGTTTACTTCAGCTTTGTTGATGAGGCTACTGCAGGCGCAATCGACTGGACTCCGACTAAGGCAATGATCAAGGTAGGTGATAAGTCGGAGGAACAGGAAGTTACCGGTTTCAACTTTGGTAAACTGCCTGGACGTGCCGATTTCGTACGCAGTGTTAAGAACATCAGTCGCAAGTGCTATCCCATCAATTGGAAGATAAGCATTTCACGCACCGACACTGACAACAGCTATAATAACATGGTAAATGGTGGTAGCCCTCGTCCTTGGAGCGTTGCCAAGTTCTCTGAGTTCTATCTGATTGCTGCTGAGGCTGCTGTGAAGCTCGGTAAGAACGCTGATGCTTATAATTTTGTCAAAGTGCTCCGTGAACGTGCTGGTAAGCAGACGTTCTCTATGAATGATAACACTGCTGTTGCTATTGATAATAGTGCTGCTATGATAGCTGCTACACCTAATCCTATCACGATTGACTTTATCCTCGACGAGCGTAGCCGTGAGTTCTGGGGTGAGGGATACCGTTGGTTCGACCTTGTTCGTACCCAGAAGTGGGCAGAGCGTGCAAGTGTTTACCACATTGCTGGTAATGGATATACCGATAAGGATCTGAAGGAGGTTCATCGTGACATTCCCGCTGGTTACTATATCCGTCCTATCCCACAGGGACAGCTTGATGGTATGGAGATGTCTCCAGAAGAGAAGGATGCTTATCAAAATCCTGCTTACCGATAAATACTCGTTTTGACAGATAATCGGTAATTAGAGGGCATCTCGCATTGCGGGATGTCCTCTTCCTTTGTGATGAATTGCGAAGTTCTTTACCTAAAAGTACAAAGTGCTAAAGAATCCTCCGGTTCAAAAGAAAAAACAAACGTATTTGTTTTGTTCTTCTCTCGACTTTTCGTAATTTTGCAGCATGGAAGAAATGGAAAAGGGGCTGTTTGAAGGGCTGACGGTGAAGGTGCTGGACGATGGGCTTCAGGTGGTGGAGCCTGATGTGCTGGTGGATATCTCTTCATTGGCAGCCTGTTTTCAGGACTATGGCCATCATCCTTTGGCATATATCATCAATCGTTTGAAGCCTACAGCCAATACCCAACCCATTCTGTTGGGTAACTTTGCTGGTACGGCTTTGGACGAAATCATACATAACCCAGATGCAGACTCAGGCGAAATATTGCGCAAATCGTTCAGCGAGCAGGCCTTGCAGTTCTGTACTTGTAGAGACTTCCGTCCGACTCAATTTAAGAGCGATGCCTTGCAACAAGTACAGCATATCCGCGAGGCTGTGAAGGAGTTGTTTACTTACTATGATCGCGACAAGGCTTTGCTGGAGCCTTCATTCGTCTGCGAGGCTTTGGGACTGCGTGGACGAGTGGACCTGATGACTGAGGATATGCGATTGCTGGTAGAGCAGAAGTCGGGCAAGAAGTGGGGAAATTTTAAGGAAGCCCACTATGTGCAGGTGTTGCTCTACTATGGAGTGTTGCGCCACAACTTCCAACGGCAGGCCGAGCACGTGGATGTCCGGCTGCTCTATTCCAAATATCCTATCTGCGAAGGATTGATAACCGTTCCTGACTATCGGCGATTGTTCTGTGAAGCCATCCATTTGCGAAACCTTATCGTGGCACTGGAAATCAAGATTGCCCGAGAAGGTTTTGCAAAGGTCTTACCCATGCTGCATGCCGAAGTGTTGTTGGAACGACCCGAAAAGGCTGATTTCTTCCATCGCTATGTCGGACCGGAGATTGACCGTGTGCTGCAACCCTTGCACAACTTGTCTGCTCAGGAACAAGACTATGTGGAGCGCATGATGACGTTTGTCTATCGTGAGCAGCTGACTCCACAGGAAAAGAAAGATACTGACGACGACCTGCGTCGTGGCGATATGGTGTACCTGTATCGCAAAGACGACGATAATAGTTTCTGCCACCATATATTAAAGAAAGGTATGATAGAGCAGATAGATGACGAGGAGGTGACCGTTTGGCTGAGTAACAGCAAGGAGACACAGCCCGTCACCTTGAGTAAGGAGGAATATGCCATAGAGCCAGCCTCGACAGATGCTTCTGCTACATCGGCACTGCGCAGTCTGATGACTTTCTGCAGGGCGTCGCAAGACAAGCGCGACTTGCTAATGGGCCATCGTCCGCCTCGTCGCGATACCTCCTTAACGCTCTCCCGTTCCTATCATCCTGTTTATGATGACATTCTGTTGCGTGCCAAACAGGCTCGCGACTATTTCCTGTTGCAAGGTCCTCCAGGAACTGGCAAGACCTCAATGGCCCTTCGCTTTCTGGTCGAAGAGGAACTCGCAATGGTTCAGGGGGCAGGGGTCAAGGTTAATGGTTCGACATCACTTATCACTTCTCACTCATCACTCCTTCTTACCGCTTATACTCATCGTGCTGTCGACGAGATCTGTGGCATGCTGGAAGATAGTGGGCAAGACTATTTGCTGTTAGGCAATGAGGCTTCTTGCGACCCACGTTATGTTCACAGATTACTCAGCAATGCTTTTGCGGAACATCCTAAGTTGAGTGATATTCGTCAGCGATTAAAAGAGGTTCGCATTGTTGTCAGTACCCTGTTGACATTGCAGGCTCGCCCCTTCCTCTTGGGTTTAAAACACTTCTCGTTATGTATTGTCGATGAGGCTTCGCAGATTCTGGAGCCTCCCATCATTGGATTGTTATCTTCTGAACATATCGGCCGTTTCATCCTGATAGGCGATCACAAGCAGTTGCCCGCTGTGGTGCAACAGCTTGACGACGAACCTCATCTGCACACTTGTCGCCAATCGCTGTTCGAACGGTTGTTGCGTCAGGAGCAAGAAGCTGGCCGTAAGGAGTTTACGGGTCTTTTGAATCATCAAGGTCGAATGCACCCTGACATAGCACAGTTTCCCAATGAGATGTTCTATCGTCTAGAACAACTACAGCCTGTGCCCTGTCCTCATCAGTTAGAACAAGCGCTGGACTATAACGAACCTTCAGAAGACGAATTGGACCGTCAACTAAAACACCACAGAGTGCTGTTTCTGCCTTCAACGGATGAGGCTACGTTGGTGGCCGACCTGTTGCGGCGCATCTATAGACAAATAGGTGCTGAGCACTTTGATGCTGACCGTTCCATAGGCGTCATAGTGACTTATCGCAATCAGATTGCCCAGATACGAAGGGCTATGGCGCAAATGGGTTTAACTCATTTGTCAGATATCAGTATTGATACGGTGGAGCGCTATCAGGGTTCGCAACGTGACGTCATCATCTATTCATTGGGTGTGCAAAATGAAGCCGACCTTGACTTCCTCACTTCCAATTGTTTTGAGGAGGATGGACATACGATAGACCGTAAGTTGAACGTGGCGATGACTCGCGCTCGTAAACAGCTGTTGATGACGGGTAGGGCAGATGTTTTGCGCCAAAATGATATTTTTCAGGAATTAATGCAACGTTATTCCACATAATTTCGTAACTTTGCCGCCGTCTATGGAAAGCGTTGTACTACATAACCTAAGTATCGGATATCTCACGAAGGGCAATGAAAAGGTAGTTGCCAGCGGACTGAATGCCACCATCAACAATGGTGAGTTGACTTGTCTGTTGGGGCGTAATGGTATTGGTAAATCGACCTTGTTGCGCACCCTTTCAGCCTTCCAACCCGCCTTGGAAGGTGAAATAGTCATATCCAGCACCCAACCCCCATCACCCATCACCTCTTTAACTGACAAGCAGTTGAGTCGTCTCATCGGTATCGTACTGACGGAAAAGCCCGATGTACAGAACATGATCATAGAGGAATTGGTGGGAATGGGTCGTTCTCCTTATACGGGTTTCTGGGGAACCTTGGACGATGAGGACAAAAAGATAGTGGGTGAAGCCATTCGGTTGGTGGGTATTGAGAACCTGCAAGGTCGAATGGTTCATACGCTGAGCGATGGTGAGCGACAGAAGGTAATGATTGCCAAGGCACTGGCACAGCAAACACCTATTATATATTTAGACGAGCCAACAGC
This sequence comes from uncultured Prevotellaceae bacterium, assembly GCA_902782305.1. Lineage (GTDB taxonomy): Bacteria > Bacteroidota > Bacteroidia > Bacteroidales > Bacteroidaceae > Prevotella. The sequence continues at coordinate 159,130 of CACZMV010000004.1, read as the reverse complement.
TTTCCTCGACTTCCCCAGTAAGGTGGAAACGATGCAGTTGTTGCGCAGACTGGCTCTGGAGGAGCAGAAAACTATTTTTCTCTCCACCCATGATGTGGAACTATCGCTGCAACTAGCTGATAAAATATGGCTGATGGAACCAGGACATCTGAGTGTCGGAACGCCTCGCCAACTGGCAGACGAAGGTGCACTCAGCCGTTTTATCGAGCACGACGGCATTACCTTTGACAAAGAGTCTTTAACGATACATATCACAAAATGACAAGTATCCACGGAGATGACATATACCGCTATGGTGACTTGGTGAAGATGAATTTCAGCTCCGCCGCATGGTTGCATGCTGACCATTCTGCGCTGAAGGAACACCTGATGGAGCGATTCCAGGTCATCACCAACTATCCGGAACCCCAGCCCAAGCAGTTGGAAAAGCTGATAGCCAAGAAGTTGGGCATTTCTCCTCATGCCGTAATGGTGACAAATGGTGCTACAGAGGCCATTCACTTGATAGCCCGACTGTTTCATCACAGTGCTTCTATCATTCCCCAGCCCACTTATTCTGAATATGCCCGAGCCTGTCGTCTTAACAAGCATATCGTTTCCAACGAGACGAGTGACGAACTGCAGACCATGCCCAAGGACCGTGTCTACTGGATATGCAATCCCAACACACCTTCAGGTAATGTGTTGATGAAGGGCTTTGTGGATTATGTTGTTCGTCGTTCTCCTCGCTATAACTTCGTGGTAGACCAGTCCTTGGAGGCCTATACCAAGGAAGAACTGTTGGTACCCCAGGAGGTGCAGTCGTTGCAAAACCTCTTGATACTTCATTCGATAGGCAAGACTTATGGTGCCTTGGGATTGCGGTTGGGCTATATCACGGGTCATCCTAATGTCATCCAACTGTTGCGTAACCTCCAGCGTCCTTGGTCTCTCAGTGCTTTAGCCATTGAAGCAGGAAAGTTCCTCATAGAACATGGCAAACCTGCCATTACCGATTTGGATGCTCATCTGGCTGAGACACATCGCTTCCGCAGTGCTTTACGCAAAATCAAGGATCTGCGAGTCTTCGAGACTAAGACCAATTACATGTTATGCGAAATCAGTAAAGGCACTTCGACAGAGTTGAAAAACTACCTGGTTCATGAGCACGGTATGTTGATTCGCGACTGCCAGAATTTCGATGGATTATCCAACCGACTGTTTCGTGTCACAACACAGTTACCTGATGAAAATGACAGCCTCGTAGCGGCTATTAAACAGTATATCAGTGGAATAAATAAGGAATAATTGCGAAAAACCGCTAAAATATTTGCAGGATTCACGGAAAATGTGTAATTTTGCAGCGTTCAGAGGAATGAGGGGCTTTACGAAGCCTCTCATTCTTGTTTTAATTAACAAACATTTTATGATAGACAAGAACGTCATTAAGACAGCAGTTGAAGAATGGTTGGAGAAAGGCGACTACTATTTGGTAGACGTCGAGATGACTCCCGATGATCGTATTGTAATTGAGATTGACCATGCTGATGGAGTATGGATTGAGGATTGTGCTGACCTGAGCCGTTTCCTCCAGGAGAAACTGGGTGAGGAACTGGGCGACTATGAGCTGGAAGTAGGCTCTGCAGGTATCGGTCAGCCGTTTAAAGTGGTGCAGCAGTATCGCAACCATGTTGGTAAGGAGGTAGAGGTATTACAACAGAATGGCCAGAAAGTGCAGGGCCTCTTGAAAGAGGTGAGCGAAGATGGTGCTCAGTTTGTTGTTACCGTGAAGGAGAAGCAGCAGGTGGAAGGCAAGAAGCGCCCTCAGTTGGTAGAGGTTGACAAGACCTTTGCCATCAGCGAGATCAAGTATTGCAAATACCTGTTGAACTTTAAATAACCCAATCAATAGTAAATTGTAAATAGTAAAATAGTAAATAATAGTTATGGCAACAAAGAATGCGAAAGGCCCCTCTATGATTGAGACCTTTCAGGAATTTAAAGAGACAAAGAACATTGACCGTACCACTTTGGTGAGCGTGCTGGAGGAGAGCTTCCGCAACGTCATTGCCAAGATGTTCGGTTCTGATGAGAACTACGATGTGATTGTAAACCCCGACAAGGGTGACTTTGAGATTCATCGCAACCGTATTGTGGTTGCCGATGGTGATGTGCAGGACGAGAACAAGGAAATCAGTCTGACAGAGGCTCAGAAGATTGAGCCTGACTACGAGGTAGGCGAGGAGGTTTCCGAGGAGGTTGACTTCCAGAAGTTTGGTCGCCGTGCCATCCTGAACCTGCGCCAGACCCTGGCTTCAAAGATTCTGGAGCTGGAGCACGACTCTTTATATAATAAATATAAGGATAAGGTGGGTCAGATTGTCAGCGCTGAGGTTTACCAGATGTGGAAGCGCGAGGTTCTGCTCATTGACGATGAGGGTAATGAACTGCACTTGCCAAAGGCTGAGCAGATTCCTTCAGACAACTACCGTAAGGGTGAGACCGTTCGTGCCATCGTGAAGGAGGTGCAGAACGAGAACAACAATCCCCGTATCATCCTGTCACGTACTAGCCCCCTGTTCTTGGAGCGTATGTTGGAGGCTGAGGTTCCTGAGATTAACGATGGTCTGATTACCATCCGTCGCATTGCTCGTATGCCAGGTGAGCGTGCCAAGGTGGCTGTTGAGAGCTACGACGATCGTATCGATCCAGTAGGAGCATGTGTAGGTGTTAAGGGTAGTCGTGTTCATGGTATTGTTCGTGAGTTGTGCAATGAGAACATCGACGTTATCAACTACTCTAACAACACCTCACTCTTTATTCAGCGTGCCCTCTCACCCGCTAAGGTAACCAGCATCACGCTGAACCCAGAGGAGCATAAGGCAGAGGTTTATCTACAACCCGAGGAGGTTTCACTGGCCATCGGTAAGGGTGGTCTGAATATCAAACTGGCCTCTATGCTGACAGAATATACTATCGATGTATTTCGTGTGGTTAACGAAGCTGATGCTGACGAGGATATCTACCTCGACGAGTTTGCTGACGAGATTGACCAGTGGATCATCGACTCTATTAAGGCTATTGGTTTGGACACTGCTAAGCAGGTGCTCAATGCTCCACGCGAGATGCTCATTGAGAAGGCTGACTTGGAGGAAGAGACTGTCGACCATGTACTCGAAGTTCTGCGAGCAGAATTCGAATGACTTTGAAATAGTAATCATAAAATTCAAAGTTCAAACATCAAAGTACAAAGAAAAAATATGGGTGTAAGATTAAATAAAGTATTATCAGAACTGAACATCGGACTCCAGACGGCCGTTGATTTCCTGAAAAACAAGAAGGAGCTTGGTGAGGTAAAGGACGAGATGACTCCTAACACCAAGATTTCCGACGAGCAATATCAGGCTTTGGTCAGTGAGTTCAATGGTGACAAGGCTGTGAAGACACAGGCCGACATGATGTTCACCAAGAAGGTTAAGGAAAAGAAGGTGGAGAAGCCTGAGAAGCCCGAGAAAGCTTTGACTAAGACGGAGGAAATGATGGAGAATCGTCCTCAGTTGAAGACGCTGGGCAAGATCAATCTCGAAGAGGTTGGCAAGGCGAAGCCCGCTCCTGCTCCAAAGGAAACTCCTAAGGAGGAACCTGTTGTTGAACAGAAACTCGAGCCAAAGGTTGAGGTGAAGCCCGAACCTGTTGTCGAGGAGAAAGAGCCCGAAGTGGTAGAACCTGTTGTGGACAACGAGGAGCCTGAAGAGGAGGAAGAAACATTAGAGCTTGCCAAGACTCCCGGCGATGCTAAGGTGGCTCAGAATGCCCCTCAGTTGAATGTGTTGGGTAAGATCGACCTGTCAACGCTCAACCAGAGCACTCGTCCTAAGAAGAAGTCGAAGGAGGAGCGCCGCAAGGAGCGTGAGGAGAAGGCTGCCGGCGAGCGCCGTAAGCGTGAGCGTATCCGTACCGATAAGGTGGATATCGAGGCTGCTGCCAAGCAGGCTAACCAGCAGGGTGGTAAGAAGAACAAGAACAACAATGGTGGTCAGCAACAGCAGCAACAGCAGGCTGGTGGCAAGAAGAACAAGAAGAACCGTCCCGTGAAGCCTTTGGAGGTGGACGACGAGGCAGTAGCACGTCAGGTAAAAGAGACGTTGGCTCGTCTGACTTCAAAGACTACCCAGAACAAGAAGGGTGCCAAATACCGTAAGGAGAAGCGTGATGCTGTGGCAGAGCGCATGAACGAGGAGATGGCTGCTGAGGCAGCAGAGAGCAAGGTGCTGAAGTTGACCGAGTTCGTAACCGTTTCTGAGTTGGCCACCATGATGAATGTGGGTGTCAACCAGGTTATCGGTACTTGTATGAGCATTGGTATCATGGTTTCTATCAACCAGCGTCTGGATGCAGAGACCATCAACATCGTAGCTGACGAGTTTGGCTTTACCACCGAATATGTTTCTGCTGAGGTACAGAATGCCATTACTGAGGAAGAGGACGACGAGAACGATCTGATCAGTCGCGCTCCAATCGTAACGGTCATGGGTCATGTTGACCACGGTAAGACATCGTTGCTCGACTATATCCGCAACACCAACGTGATTGCCGGTGAGGCTGGTGGTATTACACAGCACATCGGTGCTTACAATGTGAAGCTGAAGGATGGTCATAGCATCACGTTCCTGGATACCCCTGGTCACGAAGCCTTCACCGCTATGCGTGCCCGTGGTGCTCAGGTGACGGATATTGCCATCATCATCGTTGCTGCCGACGACTCTGTGATGCCTACCACCAAGGAGGCTATCGCTCATGCTCAGGCCGCTAACGTGCCGATGGTGTTCGCTATCAACAAGATTGATAAACCAGGTGCTAACCCCGATAAGATTCGTGAGGACTTGGCCAATATGAACCTCCTCGTTGAAGACTGGGGCGGTAAGTACCAGTGCCAGGAAATCTCTGCGAAGAAGGGTATTGGTGTCTATGAACTGCTGGAGAAGGTGCTGCTCGAGGCTGAGATGCTCGACTTGAAGGCTAATCCTAATCGTAAGGCTACAGGTTCTATCATCGAGTCGTCACTTGACAAGGGTCGTGGATATGTCTCTACCGTGCTTGTATCAAATGGTACCCTGAAAGTTGGCGATGTAGTGATTGCCGGTACTGCTTGGGGTAAGGTAAAGGCTATGTTCAATGAGCGTAACCAGCGCATTGAGAAGGCCGGTCCTGCTGAGCCTGCTATCATCCTTGGATTGAATGGAGCACCTACCGCTGGTGACTCTTTCCACGTGATGGAGTCAGAGCAGGAAGCCCGTGAAATTGCCAACAAGCGTATTCAGTTGCAGCGTGAACAGAGCCTGCGTACCACCACCAAGCTTGGTCTTGACGAGTTGTCACATCGTATCGCACTGGGTGAGTTCCACGAGTTGAACATCATCGTGAAGGGTGATACTGACGGTTCTATCGAGGCTTTGTCAGATTCATTCATCAAGCTCTCTACGGAGAAGGTGCAGGTAAATGTGATCTCGAAGGCTGTGGGTCAGATTTCAGAGAACGATGTCATGCTGGCCAGCGCTTCTGAAGCTATTATCATCGGTTTCCAGGTGCGTCCTTCTGCCGATGCCCGTCGTGCTGCTGAGCGTGAGGGTGTTGAAATCAATACCTATTCTATCATCTACGATGCTATCGACGATGTTAAGCAGACCATGCAGGGTATGCTCGACAAGGTGAAGAAGGAGGTTATCTCTGGTGAGATTGAGGTGAAGCAGGTGTTCAAGATTTCCAAGGTGGGTACTGTTGCCGGTGGTCTGGTTACCGACGGTAAGGTACACAACAAGGATAAGGCCCGCGTTATCCGCGATGGTATCGTGATTCACACTGCTCCTATTGACGCCCTGAAGCGTTATAAGGACGATGCCAAGGAAGTCGCTACAGGTCTGGAGTGCGGTATCTCACTGGTTAACTTCAACGACATCCAGGTGGGCGATATCATTGAGACCTTCACCGAGATCGAGGTTGAACAGAAACTGTAATATAGAACTTTAAAATTTCAGAAAGAATGCGTAAGTTTATAATAGTGGTATTATCATTCGTGTGTTGTCTGGCAACTGCACAAGCTGCTGAAAAGCAGACTAGCAGTTTGGGCGGAACCTTCGTGAAGAACCCAATGATGTGGGCTGACGTGCCCGATCCTGATGTCTTACGCGTAGGCGATACCTATTATTTAGTGAGCACCACCATGCACCTCATGCCAGGTGCTCCGATTATGCGTTCTAAAGATCTGAAAAACTGGGAGACGGTCAGTTATATCTTCGATAAGCTGACCGACTCACCCAAATACGACCTGAAAGAGGGTACGGCATACGGACGTGGACAATGGGCTACGTCGCTGAAGTATCATAATGGACGCTTTTATGCTTTGATGGCTCCCAACGAGGCCGGAGCGATGGGCGACACCTATATCTATACTGCTGAGAAGGCTGAGGGTCCGTGGACACTCTTGTCGCGCATGCGTCATTTCCACGACTGCTCACTGTTCTTCGATGATGACAACCGCGTGTATGTCATCTATGGTACAGGTGAGATGATGGAACTGAAAAGCGACCTATCTGATGTCATTGAGGGTTCTCATCATCAGCTGTTCAAGCGCGAGGCCGACGAGACTGGCATCCTGGAGGGAAGTCGCATGCTGAAATACAAAGGTCATTACTATCTGTTGATGATCTCGCAGGTATGGGGCGTCCCAGGACGTTATCGTCGTGAGGTGTGCTATCGTGCCGACGACATCCGTGGCCCGTATGAGAAGAAAGTCATCTTGCAGAGTCCCTTTGGTGGTTTCCCCCATGTGGGACAAGGTACCATCGTGGACAGTGAGTATGGCGATTGGTATGGCATTATCTTCCAAGACCGTGGTGGTGTGGGACGTGTACTCACGCTGATGCCCTGCCGTTGGATTGACGGATGGCCTATGCTGGGCGACGAGGAAGGCTTGGTGCCCACTCGTGTTCGTGCCTTGGTAAGTGATCAGCCCGAGACCCATATCGTTTGCAGCGACGATTTCTCTGCAGAGAAGTTAGGTCTGCATTGGCAGTGGAACCACAATCCTGTGGATGCTGCTTGGTCATTGACTGAGCGTCCAGGATGGCTCCGACTGAAGACCAGTCGTGTGGTTCCTAACCTTTATCTCGCTCCCAACACCCTGACCCAGCGCATGGAAGGTCCTACGTGTAGTGGCTCTGTGAAGTTAGACTTGTCGAAGATGAAGGATGGCGATTGTGCCGGATTCTCTGCCTTCAACAGCGATGCTGGTATATTGATGGTGAAGAAGAACGGTCGTAAGCTGGTGCTCACGCTGAACGAGCAGTCGGTGAAGTTGTCAGAGCGCGAGAAGGCTGTTGAGCAGGTTGACGACAAAGTCATAGCCAGCGTACCTCTTACAACGCCTGTCCTTTGGTTGCGCATTGATGCCGACTTCAACGTGGGTCGTGATATGGCACAGTTCTATTACAGTACCGATGGAGAGCAGTGGACACAGTTGGGTGGCGATTATAAGTTGCGCTTCGATTGGCAGCGATTCTTCATGGGTTCTAAGTTCGCTATTTTCAATTATGCCACCAAGCGTCTGGGAGGCTATATCGACGTCGACTGTTTCAACTACAGTGTGACGGAAAAATGAACACATAAGACGATTCATGGAAGAAAAGAATCAGTTTGTCCGTCAGGTTGCCGAACAGAAATATGAGTTTGGTTTCACGACGGACGTACATACAGAAATCATAGAAAAAGGGCTGAACGAGGATGTCGTTCGGCTCATCTCAGCTAAGAAAGGGGAACCCGAGTGGATGCTCGAGTTCCGCTTGAAGGCTTTCCGCTATTGGAAGGAACAACAGGAACCGAAATGGGGTCATGTGCATGTGCCCCCCATCGATTATCAGGCTATTTCATATTATGCCGACCCTATGGCGAAGAAGCCCGAGGGTGACGGTAAGATAGATCCGGAGCTCGAAAAGACCTTCGATAAATTAGGCATCCCTCTGGAGGAGCGCTTGGCACTCTCTGGCAATACGGCTGTTGATGCTATCATGGATAGTGTCAGCGTGAAGACTACTTTCAAGGAGAAGTTGGCTGAGAAGGGTGTTATCTTCTGCTCCATCGGCGAGGCTATCAAGGAGCATGGCGACTTGGTGCGCCAGTATCTGGGTACCGTGGTGCCTTATCGCGACAACTTCTTTGCAGCCCTTAATTCGGCTGTATTTAGCGATGGTTCATTTGTCTATATACCCAAGGGCGTGCGTTGTCCCATGGAACTCAGTTCCTATTTCCGCATCAATGCCAGGAATACGGGTCAGTTTGAGCGTACGCTGATAGTTGCTGACGACGATTCCTACGTTTCTTATTTGGAAGGATGTACAGCTCCGATGCGCGACGAGAACCAGTTGCACGCTGCCATTGTCGAGATTATTGTGATGGATCGTGCAGAGGTGAAGTACTCAACGGTACAGAACTGGTATCCTGGCGATGAGAACGGAAAGGGTGGTGTGCTCAACCTCGTTACCAAGCGTGGCGACTTGCGTGGTGTTGACTCGAAGCTGTCGTGGACACAGGTGGAAACGGGTTCGGCTATCACATGGAAATACCCCTCTTGTATCTTAAGAGGTGACAACTCGCAGGCCGAGTTCTATAGCGTTGCTGTCACCAACAACTATCAGGAGGCCGACACGGGTACGAAGATGATTCACATGGGTAAGAACACCAAGTCGACTATCATCTCAAAGGGTATCTCGGCAGGTCATTCGCAGAACTCGTATCGCGGACTGGTTCGTGCCACGTCGAATGCAGACAATGCCCGCAACTACTCTTCGTGCGACTCGCTGTTGCTTGGTTCCCAGTGTGGCGCCCATACCTTCCCCTATATGGATGTTCACAACGATACAGCTATCTTCGAGCACGAGGCCACCACCTCTAAGATTTCAGAAGACCAGCTCTTCTACTGCAACCAGCGAGGCATTCCTACAGAGCAGGCCGTAGGTCTCATTGTCAACGGCTATGCAAAGGAAGTTATCCAAAAGCTGCCCATGGAATTTGCCGTTGAGGCCCAGAAGTTGCTAAGTGTATCATTAGAAGGAACTGTAGGTTAAAAGAAATACTATGTTAAAGAAACTTTTTGGATTTGAGGCCTCCACCATGACTTTACGCAAGGAGGTGATTGGTGGTATTACCACCTTTTTGACGATGGCTTACATTTTGGCCGTCAACCCAAGCATCCTCTCAGCTACTGGTATGGATGCAGGTGCTGTGTTTACCACTACGTGTATTTCAGCTGTAGTGGCTACGTTGGTAATGGCTATCTACGCCAAGTTACCTTTTGCTCTGGCTCCAGGAATGGGTCTGAATGCTTTCTTTGCATTCACCGTCGTGCTCACCATGGGCTATACATGGCAGTTTGCGCTGACCGCTGTGATGATAGAAGGTCTGATATTCATCCTGCTAACCATTACGGGCTTGCGTCAATATATTGTTAATGCCATACCTTTGGTATTGCGTCGCGCCATCAGTCCTGGCATCGGACTCTTTATCGCCTTTGTGGGTCTGAAGGGAGCTGGTATCGTCACCTCGTCGGAATCAACGTTCATCACATTGGGCAATCTGCACGACCCTGCCGTGCTGCTGAGCATTATGGGCATATTGATTACGGCTGCATTGTTGGTGAAGAACGTAACAGGATCGTTGCTCATCGGCATCTTGTTCACTACCATTGTGGGCATCCCTTTGGGCGTTACCAACTATACAGGCATCTTGTCAACACCACCCTCTATCAGTCCCATCTTCTGGCAGTTTGAGTGGCATAACATACTCACAGTCGATATGGCGGTAGTTGTACTTACCTTCCTGTTTATCGATATGTTCGATACCATCGGTACGCTTATCGGAGTATCCAATCGTGCAGGTATGGTGGACGACAATGGCAATGTGAAGAATCTGAACCAGGCCTTTATGGCTGATGCCATTGGTACTACCGTTGGTGCTATGCTTGGAACCTCTACGGTAACCACTTATGTGGAGAGTGCCTCTGGTGTGAATGTGGGTGGACGCTCAGGACTGACTAGCTTTACCACAGCCATCTGCTTTGCTGTGGCATTGCTCTTCGCCCCTTTGTTCCTGGCTATTCCTGCACAGGCTACAGCTGCAGCGCTCATCCTAGTGGGTGTGATGATGATGCACGACATCCGTAAGGTCGATTTCTCCAATTATGTAACGGCTATACCTTGCTTTATCTGTATCGTGCTCATGCCACTTACCTATAGCATCTCCGATGGAATCCTGATGGGTGTGATATCTTATGTGTTGATTCACTTGCTGTCAGGTACCCTCAAAGACAAGGACGAGCGTAACAACATAAATTGGGCCACCATTCTGTTGACCGTACTATTCATCTGTCGCTACGCATTCCTATAGTTTCTATTAAGGGAAATTTTCTTTTCCTCCTTAGAGAAATAATATTTCAGGCCCTGGAATATGAATTGCCTCGTGTAATAGGGTGAAATAGGAAACCTTTTGAGTCACGTGTGGGAACGTAAAAACTTGTGACGAAGAAGAGGACTGGGAATAAAACCTAGTCTTTTTTTGCTTGTCTCAAGTAAATTGTGTAATTTTGCAGGCAATAATAAAAGAGGTGTATGTTAGAAGTAAGAAACCTACATGCCAAGATTGGCGATAAAGAGATATTAAGGGGCATCAATCTGACCATCAAGGATGGTGAGACGCATGCCATTATGGGACCTAATGGTTCTGGAAAGTCGACGCTGAGTGCCGTATTGGTAGGCAATCCACTGTATGAGGTAACTGAGGGCGAGGCTTGGTTTAATGATAAGAATCTGTTGGAAATGAAACCAGAGGACAGGGCTCACGAAGGGTTGTTCCTGTCGTTCCAATATCCTGTGGAAATCCCAGGGGTGTCGATGACCAACTTCATGAAGGCTGCCATCAACGAGAAACGTAAGTATCATGGATTGCCTGAGCTGAAAGCCGGCGACTTTATCAAGTTGATGCGCGAGAAGCAGAAGATAGTAGAATTGGACAATAAGCTGGCTGGTCGCTCAGTGAACGAGGGCTTTAGCGGTGGTGAGAAGAAGCGCAACGAGATATTCCAAATGGCAATGCTGGAACCGAAGTTGTCAATATTGGACGAGACAGACTCCGGTCTCGACGTAGACGCCATGCGCATTGTGGCTGAGGGTGTGAACAAGTTGAAGACCCCAGAGACCTCGTGTATTGTGATAACCCACTACGACCGCTTGTTGGAAATGATCCGTCCAGAGGTGGTTCACGTGCTGTATAATGGTCAGATAGTGAAGACTGCAGGTCCTGAATTGGCTAAGGAGATTCAGGAGCGCGGCTATGACTGGATAAAGGCTGAAGTGAATAGTGATAAGTGAAGAGCGAAAAGTGAAAGCAGAGAAGCAATATATAGAACTGTATGAGCAGTGTCGCGAGATGATTTTCGGGCATTCGTCGGAGGTGATGAATGCAGAGCGCGATGCTGCTTTCAAACGGTTTGCGTCCAACGGATTTCCGTCACGAAAGGTGGAGCGCTATAAATATACGGATATGCAGGCGCTCTTCGCGCCAGACTATGGGTTGAACCTGAATCGTCTGGAGATTCCCGTAAATCCCTATGATGCCTTCCGTTGTGATGTGCCGAACCTCTCAACTTCCTTGTATTTCGTGGTAAACGACGGGTTCTACACCAAGGTGCAAGCCAAAGGACATCTGCCTGAGGGTGTGAAACTGGGGTCGCTGAAGGAATTGGCAACAACGGAATACTATAACCAACTGGCTGGCAAGGATGAAGATGCGGTGACAGACCTGAACACGATGTTGGCACAGGATGGACTTTACGTCTATGTGCCTAAGAATGTGGTAGTTGACCGCGCCATTCAAGTCATCAACATCCTGCGTAGTGATGTCGACTTGATGGTAAACCGTCGTGTACTCATCATTGTGGAAGAGGGTGCGGAAGTAAAATTCCTGTTCTGCGACCATGCTGCTGACGACCGTCGTTTCCTAGCTACCCAAGTGATAGAGGCTTATGTGGGCGAGAATGCCAAGCTGGACCTGTATTGCCTGGAGGAGACACATAACAAGAACACTCGTGTGAGCAATGTCTATATTCAGCAACAGGCTAACAGTCGAGTGAACCATAACGTTATCACCCTGCATAATGGTGTGACGCGCAACAAGTTGAACCTCGATATGGTAGGCGAGGGGGCAGAATGCTCATGCAATGGTTGCGTGATAGCGGATAAGAAGCAGCATGTGGATAACAACACGCTGATAACGCACCATGTGTCGCACTGCACGTCGAACGAACTCTATAAATACGTGTTGGACGACGAGTCAACAGGAGCCTTTGCAGGACGAGTGTTGGTGAAGAAGGATGCGCAGAAGACGGTATCTCAGATGACCAACCAGAACCTGACGGCGACAAAGCAGGCTCGTATGTACACACAGCCTATGCTGGAAATCTATGCAGATGATGTGAAGTGTGCCCACGGTTCTACTGTAGGTCAGCTGAACGATGCGGCCTTGTTCTATATGCAACAGCGAGGCATCTCGAAGAAAGAGGCCCGATTGTTGTTGCAGAACGCATTTATCAATGAAGTCATTGACCACATGGAGTTGGAACCCCTTCGCGACCGTCTGCACTATCTGGTGGAGAAGCGTTTCCGTGGGGAACTGAATAAATGCGAGGGCTGTAAGTTGTGCAAATAACGAAAAGTGAATAGTTCAATGTACGATATAAACAAGGTACGCGAGGACTTCCCGATTCTTTCGAGGGAAGTATATGGTAAGCCACTGGTTTATCTGGATAATGCAGCAACGACGCAGAAGCCACTCTGTGTGTTGGATGCCATGCGCGAGGAGTATCTGAACGTGAATGCCAATGTACATCGTGGGGTTCACTACTTGTCGCAGCAGGCTACCGATTTGCATGAGGCTGCCCGTGAGAAGGTGCGCCAGTTTATCAATGCAGAAAAGACGGAGGAGATAGTTTTCACACGAGGTACCACAGAGGCCATCAATCTGGTGGCTTCGTCGTTCTGTGAGTTGCAGATGAAGGAGGGCGATGAAGTGTTGGTAAGCGAAATGGAGCATCATTCGAACATTGTTTCATGGCAACTTCAGGCAATGAAACGAGGCATCGTGGTAAAGCATTTGCCCATTACAGACAAAGGGGAACTGTGTCTGGACTCGTTGGAATCGCTGATTTCTGATAAGACGAAGATTATTAGCATTGCTCATGTAAGTAATGTGCTGGGTACAGTGAATCCTGTTGAAGAAATCATCAAAACAGCTCATGCCCATGGTATTCCTGTATTGGTGGATGGAGCACAGAGTGCCCCACACTTTAAAGTAGACGTGCAGGCGATGGATTGCGACTTCTTTGCTTTCAGTGGACATAAGATGTACGGACCTACGGGCATCGGTGTGCTTTATGGTAAAGAGGAATGGCTCGAGAAACTGCCTCCTTATCAGGGTGGTGGCGAGATGATAGACAAGGTAACGTGGGAGAAGACAACCTTTGAGCGCCTGCCCTTTAAGTTCGAGGCTGGCACCCCCGACTACATAGCCACTCACGGCTTAGCTACCGCTATTGATTACCTGAACTGTGTGGGGCTTGATTCCGTCAAGGCACATGAAGCCGAACTGACTCGCTATTGTATGGAACAGCTGAGAACCATCGATGGAATGCGCATTTTGGGTGAAGCAGAGCATAAAGATGCTGTGGTTTCTTTCCTTGTGGGCGATATTCATCATTTGGACATGGGAACATTGTTGGATCGTCTGGGCATAGCCGTCCGTACCGGTCATCATTGTGCTCAGCCCTTGATGGACCGTTTGGGAATCAGTGGTACCGTTCGTGCTTCTTTTGCCCTTTATAACACAAAAGAAGAAATCGATGTGCTAGTAAATGGCATCCGTCGTGTCAGTCAGATGTTTTAGTTGATGTGATGCTGTGCGGAATGCATAATACGTTGTTTCAGACATTCCACTTCTTCAGGAGAAAGCATATCACAATCGTCTAAGTGATTGAGAATGTAACATGCTTTCAAGTAGGCTGAACGGATATGCGGAGCCGCTTGAAGGTAGGATGCCCAGTAGGATTCCTTTTCCGAACAGGCATCTATGACATAGCGGATGAAATCGTCATCACGCAGAAAGTCGTCTACTTTGGTGTAAATGGTTTGTTTCAAGTGTTCCGCCTTTTATCTTTAAGACGGAAAACATTTCATATTGTCATCAAATAGTGACGAAAATTACATGGCTGCCTCACGCAATTTTAGCATTCCACGATGCATCAGGTTGCGAACAGAGTGGTAGTTCATCTGCATAATCTGGCAGATCTCATCATACTTACGCTGTTCTAAATAATATAAGGTGATAGCCTGACGCTGACGGCGGGTGAGGTTTTTCATCAGGTGGGCTACTTGTGCATTCTGAATCTCTTCGCGCTCTGAGAAAAGATAGTCGTGCTCTACATCTGTGGTTGAACAGCGGAACTCATAATCCTCAACAGCATCTTCGCTTGTGAAAGTCTGGCGACGGAATTCGTCGAACAAGCGATTCTTTAAAGAGATAATCAGGTATGATGCCAAATTATTAATAATTTTCTTCTCTCCACGTTTACTATAAACTTTCATGAATACATCATGAATGCAATCCTTTAGCAATTCTTGGTCTTGGGTAATTTTTATACCATAATTGAACAACATCTGAATGTAGAGGTCGTACAATTGCGCAAAAGCCTGATCGTTACCAGCACAAAACTCTGTTACGAGCTCTCGGGTCCTTGCTTTGAGATTTTGATTTGCCATGCAGAGGTTAGTTTTGTTTTTAAGTAGTTTGTTTTCTGGTTGCAAAGATATGGAAAAAACAAATACTACGTGCGCAAAATCAGTTAAAAAAATGGGAAAAATCGGTATTTTGCTGATTTTTCCCATTGAAACCTTATTTTTTCTTGAACCAGAAGACCCCTTTTTCTTTCAAAGTGATATTTCCTTTCACGGGTCGTAATCGCACAATCTTGCCTGTTTTTTCGTTCACCTTATATAATATATAGCCGTTGTTTTCAGGTAATGTGACGTTTATTTCCTGCTTTTCCACTATACAAATCAGCTTACCATCACTGCCTTCAAGAACATAGGCATTGTCAATTTTCGACGGTTTCATCGAAGAAATGCTACGCAGGAATGCCTCGTCCTTAACGGGGATGGCAGCACACGAACCACCAGCCATCAGGGAAGCCCATCCCAACTCAGGTGCTTTCTGGGCAGAGTAGATGACGGCCTTACCATATTTCGTGCGGTATTCGATAACGGCACGATAGACATCTTCAAAGCGCGCACTTCCCGTTCTGATTTTACGCATATACTGTCGTTGAGCCATATTGACGCCACCTTCAGGAGCATATTCGCCTTTATTGTGGTAGAACCACTGTTCTATGTCGATAATATCAACAATTTTTGAGCGCACAGGGTCGTTCAGTATAGCATCCTGCACATCCTTGTTAACAGCGAGGTCGACAAGCACCTTGCCGTTTTCTGCTTCCCATTCGGCAATCACGTCGAGCCAGAACTGCACGAAATGCAGTGGACCTGTAAATTCCTCACCAATAGAGTGGATCACATTAGGTTGTCCCTTAAATGCATCCAACAATTGACGGATATATTGGCGATGCAATGCTCGTAGGGTAGGATTGGTAATGTCATAGAATAAGGTAGCAGTGAAGATACGTTTGTCGCCTGTAAAGTTGACAGGCTCCAAGAACGGCGTATTGTTGACGTTGTTGGCTGTTCTCCATGGACAATCCACCCAGTGGGCACCCGCTTCTAGAATGTTATGCTGGAAATAATGCTGGTTTTTCAATAAAATACCGATGGATTCGGTCTTTTTAGCAAATTGTTGGAGACGCCAGAAATACCATTTGTTCAGGGAGGTCAAGTTATATTTCGTCATTCCATCCCAGGCGAGTGGGGTATTGGGAATGCCGATGCGGGCAAAAGGCTGTTCATAGAAAGGAGCCCATGCGTCACCATTCTTACGACGGATACGTTCATGGTCGTCACGACGGCGATCGGTCCAAAGACCATAATTCTGACTGAATAGCAGTGTATGCGAACGTTGCATTTCAGCAATAACACTATCTATGCGGTCTGTTCCGCCCAGACCTTCCTGACCAGGAACAAAGCGCGTCAATGCAATTTTTGCTTTAGTCATAGAGGCATCCGTAGTACGACCATTCCACCAAGGTGTTTGGTGTTTCCCACCAACAAGGACGGCATCGTTCAGGGTTAGCCAGCCGTTGACGACAGCATAGCGGTTTGGATTCTTTATTTCCTCTTCATATCTAATAATGGGGAAAGGATGTTTATCTTGCGTTATGTTACCTTCAAAGCGGGCAGCGTCAATCCATTGCTTGAGGGTGAGACGAGGCTGTAATGCCTCTTTAGCCAGTTTGATAGCCTCTTCAATACTTGGGGAGGATGAGGCATTCGTGTTGCGTTCTAACACTCGACATTGTTTCTGAACATCTCGACCGAGGCGTTTCTCCAATTGCGAAGCAAAGAGCGAGTAGGGTCTTACATGCTCGTTCATTTCTGAATATTCGCCATTTCCTTGAATTTGTCCCCAACAGCCATGAGAGATGTTGCGGTTCAAGGAATCAGGTGAATAGCAGAATAGTCCTGCAGCGGTACTTTGCCACATGGTACTGTTTGCTGTGCTCCAGCCAGCACCAAACTTCTCCAATTCCCAATTCTTGAAAACAATATCATTTCCATCGATATTTACTATATCGAACAAAATACCTGGAGCCCAAGAGGAAATAGCTCCACTGGGACCGAATGACTCATAGCTATCACATTGTACGAAGGCATTGGGACCTGGTGCAGTGTGTCCCACAGCGAAATCATTGATGCCGTGCTCAGAGTAACAACGCTGGAACAGTATCTTTTCACCAAAAGTCAAGAAGGTGCGACGACGGAATCCACCAATTTCAGAGATAGGCTCTAAGGATTGACAATCTTCTACCGTTATCTGGCCCGCTGATTTCTGGATGACCACTGCGGAACCCGCAAAATGACGGAAGTTAACCATGCGAACCCAACAATCCTCAGCATCAGCCAGATAGACTCCATCCCAACAATGATCTTCATCCATGGGGCGGGCGTGGTTATAGTCGGATTCCAAAGAGAGATTTTCTATGCCACACTCGTTGATAAGACCTTTTTGTTCATAGAAAACAGCCTTAGCCCCTCCCCAGCGACTCTCGATAGAAGAGGTAATGGGGGCATCAAGCGTCAGCTCATTGCCTTTAACAGCCAGAATCTGTCGATTCCATCGCAAATCGATATCACCAGGATGCCAAGCCCAGTAACCCATACGCTTGCCTCCACCAAACGATTGGCAATTGAGAGATTCTATCCATTCTTGGGTAGAGGGACGATAGATGCTGATGCGAGTGCCTGGATTCAGAGTAGCAGATTGCAAAGCCATACTTTGATCTTTAGTCAAAGAACTGCCCTGCACACAAACCGTGAGAGAGCCAGCTTTGGTATCGCTGACATCAAAGGTTTCTTTGGTTACCACATCGTGCGTACCTTCTATATATATAAGGGCACCACGATCGTATCCTTTCTTTACCAGAATGGTCTTATCACGTCCACTGCCACGAAGCACGACGCCACTGGTGCGAATACGCAACGGTTCACTTAGGCTGAACGTGCCTTCTGAGAGCAACACTGCACCACGCAGTCCTGTCTGCTTATCAGGTTTTTGCTGACTAACCCAATCAATGGCATTCTGTAACAAAGCAGCATCATCGCCACCTGTAGGTTGTACGTAAGTGACAACCTTT
Source organism: uncultured Prevotellaceae bacterium (assembly GCA_902782305.1). Taxonomy (GTDB): domain Bacteria; phylum Bacteroidota; class Bacteroidia; order Bacteroidales; family Bacteroidaceae; genus Prevotella. Next base: position 141,252 of record CACZMV010000004.1, on the reverse strand, counting down.
GCCGATGGAATGGGCTGTTCCGAACGATGGTAACCACAATAGGAATAATCCATCGGCAACTCTTGAGCTACCGATGGGATTATTGTTGTCAGTAAGACTGATAGGGCTAATAAGTGTTTTCGCATTCTTTATTTTTTCTTTGCGTCCTCTATTCGTTTCATCCACGCATCACGCTCCTTTTTCAGGTCGTAGCCTCGACTGGAGAGCCAGTTGTTGGTGCGTCCGCGATATTTGTCGAACCAGAAATGTTTGCCTTTCGAGTCTGCAGCATCCATAGCATACTCACGAGCTTCCTTTAGCCAGATGAGTATTTGCTGCTTCTCATAGTCTGACAGCGACGGTATCATGTCCTGTGTGGCCAGATAGTCACGCTTCAGGCGGCCGAACGTCATACCATCCTTCACAGCGTCAATCTGCTCGTCTGTCAAGTACAAGGCAAGAGCAGAAGCCAGCTCAAAGTGGTGCTTGTAAAGTTCAGCATCGCGCTCAGCTTGTTTATCCTTGCCGTATTTGGAATGAATGTCGTTCAACAAGAAGTAGCGGTTGGCAATGATGTTGCGAACGTTCTCTGCCTTCTTAGCATCAGTAAGCTGAAGGCCATTTACAATCTTCTGAGCGCGCCCCTTGATGGTCTCGACATATTTTGGGTCCTGACCTTCAGTTTTGAGGGCAACTTGTCCTAGAGCACCTAGAGAAACTAGACATACAAGAAATACAAGAACCTTTCTCATAGCTTACATCAGTTTTCCTTTGGCTGCCAGCGTATCGTAGTTGTTGTTCAGGTTACGCCAGTCGGTCTTGGTGTTTGGATTGATACCGTTAATATACTTTTCGATGTTGGTATAGCCATCACCATTGCAGTCCTTTTGGGCGTCTGTTGGGTCGTTGGGATTCAGACCATACTGCTTCTCCCACTCATCGGGCATACCATCACCATCCGTGTCAACGTAAGGCTCCCATGCCTTATATTCAGGATAGCCACCCATCTGACGAGGATCGGTAATGACACCCTGCTTGTAGGAATCCTTGGCTAGACGACGATACTTAAAGAGGCCATCGTCGTTCTTCGACTTTTCGTGCAAACCCCACATATCACCATAAGGGTTCTGGGCTACCTTCGTCTTCTTTTCTATCTTGTTAAGCTCCTTCTCATAGTCTTTTACGTAGTAAGCCTGACCTGTACGAACCTCTTCACAGATGCGCTGGTCAACGATGTCACGACAAGGAATGGTAGCACCTGCATTGGAGAGTACCCAGTCGAAAGCTTGTTCAGCACCCATAATCTTTACGAAAGGCATCTCAAATGGTTCGTTGCTATGCATCAAAGCCAACTCAGTAGCGTCCATCTCGCCATCCTTATCAGCAGTCTGAACACCACCGTTCCAATTGTCCTTTGTAATCTCAGGATATCCTTCCATGATGTTACCTACAGCATAAACGCGACCAAACTGCTTGAAGGAGAACAATCCCTGTGAACGGCTTTCGGCCTTTACGATGCGATGACCAACGGGCGTATCTTTGGGAGTCAGAGGTCCTGGCTTATAATAGTTGTTGATGAAGTTCGACATGGTAGTAAACTCACCACCATCAGCCGTGCGATGTACCCAGTTGTAAACAACGTTGTTGATGTAGTTGAATACGCCACCCCATCCGATAGAAGGGTTACGACCTGTGTTGTCAGCCCAGAGGTTGCGCATGAAGGTAGTATTCTCACCACCGATGGTTGAGCCAAAGGCATGGTTCCAAGTGTCAAGAGCCTTGGCAGAAATGGTGTTCTGGATGGTTACATTGACGGTAGGTTCCTTGCGCATGGGCTTACCATCGTGCATATCGAACATGTGACGATAGAACGAGATGTTCTCATCCAGTCCCCACTCGCAAGAGCAGTGGTCAATCATGATGTTGCCCACAGGGTTGCCACCAAATGAGTCCTCACGATTGGTAACCAACGTCTCACCACGACGGAAACGCATGTGGCGAACTATCACGTCGTGTGTATCAACCTGGAATGACTCGCCTGCAATGATGACACCATCGCCAGGAGCAGTCTGTCCAGCAATGGTGATGTAAGGAGCACGTACATAGATGGGCGACTTCAGGCGAATGATACCACTGACGTTGAACACAATGATGCGAGCACCACCCTGTTCGCAGGCCCAGCGGAATGAACCAGGACCATCATCGTTCAGGTTGGTAACGGTGAGCACCTTGCCACCACGTCCGCCAAAGGTGTACATACCACCACCCTCAGCTCCAGGGAATGCAGGAATCTTAGCCTGACGCAAGTCGTAGGGACGAGCAGCCCAGGGAACATATGGGCGTCCTGCTTTAGCTTCTTCAATGACAATAGGGAAAGCCACTGCCCATGCGGAATCGCTATGAGCCTTCCATTGCTTCTTCTGTTGTTCGATCAGTTGCTTAGCCTCATCGGTCAGCTGTGGATACTGTGCGCTGGCTGATAGACAAAAAAAGCCTGCAACAGCCATCATCAAAATCTTCTTCATATCTTGTTTGTTTTTAATATTTGCTGTTATTAAGACGTTTCGAAAGCTTAAATGTCTATTCAATAAACGTTTTTTTGCACATAAATTTGTTTTTTTTACTCGCTTAATCGTACCTTTGAACTTCGTTCTTAAGTACTCACGCTCGAAAAAACTCAAAATTTATTTGGTTTTTTCCTCGCTTAATCGTACCTTTGACCTTCGGTCTTAGGTAGGCTTCATCTCGGAAATGAAAATAAATCTCAATTTATTTTGCATTTCTCTCGATTTGCACTACCTTTGCAGACATGAATAGACTTAGCATACTGCTGATAGCACTATTACCACTGACTGTTGAGGCCCAAGATACCACTACTGTAAAGGGACAACAGTTAGAGGAAGTCATTGTCAATGCCAACAATGCACAGCGCAGAATTGGTTCAGTGCAGATAGGAGCAGAACAGATACAAATGAAGGAACTCACCTCGGCACCTGCTTTGTTTGGCGAGGTGGATGTGATGCGTTCGTTACAATTGTTGCCTGGAGTGAAGGCTGAGAGTGATGCCTCCAGTAGTTTCCAGGTGCGTGGTGGAACAGCTGCCCAGAATAATATCCTTTATGATGAGGCTCCTGTTTATAACATTGGTCATTTAGCAGGCCTCTTCTCAACCTTCAACGATAATGCGTTGGCAACAGCTACTCTTTACAAAGGTTTGGTGCCAGCCCAATATGGTGGTGCCTCTTCATCCGTCTTAGACATTACAAGTCGTACAGGTCGCTCAGACCGATGGGGTGGTAACATCAGTATAGGATTGCTTTCAGCCAAAGGTTCTATAGAAGGTCCTATAGTGAAAGACAAGCTGGGATTGCTGTTTAATGTACGACGTTCGTATGTGGACCTGTTTCTGAAGTTGACAGACAAATATCGCGATAACTCGCTTTACTTCTTTGACACCAATCTGAAATTGGACTATAAGATAAATGAGCGTAATCGTCTGTTCCTTTCTTTCTTTGCAAGTCACGACAAGACTGCATTGACAGATATGGTGGATATGCAGTGGACCAACCTTGCAGGTAGCCTGTCTTGGCTTCATCAGTTTAGGGGACAATCTACTTCGCAGACTACCTTGTTCGCTTCTTCTTATGACACAGACAATGGCATCAACATCTTAGGGCTCAACATTGCCTATTTAGGTCATATCCGTCATGCAGGATTGCGCCAGAACTTTCGTTTGGTCTTTGGCAAACATGAGTTGAACGCTGGTCTCCAGACAATGCTGACGGATGTGAAATCAGCAGAGTGGACACGTATGTATAACCATGAAAAGGAGCAGCGAAAGGCGTGGGATAACAGTGCCTGGGTGAATTGGCAATACAGTCCGATAGACAGATTGTCCTTCTCTGCAGGTGTCCGCTTCACCGCTTTCTCAGCCTTGGGAGGTCCTTACTATTATGATATTGACGAAAAAGGTAACATCACATGGCTTTATAAGCGAACAAAGAATCTCCCTGTGAAGACGCACATTACTATAGAGCCTCGTTTGAGCATGGTGTTCCAGCCATCAGAGCAATGGAGTGTAAAGGCTGGATATAGTCGTACCTCGCAGAACATCCATGCACTTCGCAGTCAGAGCACTACCACACCTTTCGACCGTTATACCATCAGCACCAATCTGGTAAAGCCTGAGGTTGCTGATCAGGTGAGTTTGGGTGTGTTCTATATGACGCCTTTGCAAGATTATGACTTCTCGCTGGAGGGCTATTATCGTCATGTGGATAATGTGCTCGACTATCGCGATGGCATCAGCTTTGCCTCAGCTATTGAGATAGAGCGCTTGGTATTGGCAGGCGAGGGCAGAGGTTATGGTGCTGAGTTCTGTGCTCGTAAGAATACGGGAAGATTGAAAGGATGGCTCAGCTATACGCTGTCTTGGTCGCAGACCCGCATTGATGGCATCAGTATGGGCCAGTGGTATGATGCCAATAACGATCGTCGCCATGATATCAATATTGTGGCTACATATCAGCTGAATCCTGCATGGACACTGAATGCCTCTTGGGTGTTCAACTCTGGTCAGGCGTTTACAGCACCCAGTGCCAAGTATCAGATTATCGACAACTACATCTATTATTATGCAGAGCGTAATGGCTATCGTGCACCAGACTATCATCGTCTGGACGTAAGTGCCACATGGAGCAAGAAAATCAAAGGTGGCAGATTGACGCGTGAGTGGAGTTTTGGTATCTACAATCTGTACAATCGCTACAATCCCTACCTGATTCGCTTCGAGGATAGCCAGTATGGTCGTGGTACGAAGGCTAAGCAGTACAGCCTTTTTGGCATCGTGCCTTCAGTTTCGTTCAACTTGAAATTCTAAGAGAGCAATGAGAAAAAAACTATTATATGCATTCCTGTTAACGTTGGCGTTAACTGCCTGTGAGAAAGAAATTCCTGTGGACTATCGTCAGGTAGAGCCTCTCTATGTGGCTGAGGCTACGATGAGTCAGGAAGGAACAAAAGTGGTAGTATCAACCACTCAGAATGTGACAGATAATTCAAGAAATGGCCATATTATAGATAACGCCACAGTGGTGCTCAGTAGCAAGAAAGACGATTACTCAGAGACGCTGAAGTATAACAAAAATGGTACATACACTTCTACGTGGAAGGCTAAGCCAGGCTATACTTATGACATTGATATAGAGGTAGATGGCAAGCATTTTACCTCATCGTCCACTATGCAGGATGCTCCTGTTATGAAGTCTTTCCGTTTTGTATGGAAAAAGATGTTGTCTGAGAAGATTCTCTTTGGCGACCTGCATATTGAGGACACCAAAGATAAGCGCAGCTATTATTTCATGCACATCTATCGTAATGGGGTGGGCTATCGTTGGGCTGTGATGAATGATGACAAGGATCCTAATGGCGATCTCCAGCAATTGTTCCAGTGTACTACAGAGCGCGATATGGATAAAGGTGATTCGGATGCCTTGCAGGATGGTGACAACATCAAACTGGAGATTCGATCCATCGATAAGTTGTCGTACGACTATCTTTACTCCATGCAGGTAATGGACAATGCTGGCACCAATCCTATTGCCAACTTCACGGGTGGGTGTTTAGGCTACTTCTCAGCCTACTATGTCATTTATTATCCGTGCACCTTCAAGCGTGCAGAGGTAGAGGAGGAGTAAATCGCGAACATTATATCCTATCCAGTGTGACGATAGCCAACAGGTTACCACCATTCATGGAGAAATTGTATTCAACAACGATTTGTTTGGTTGAAAGCGAATCGATGGCCCATAGTAACACACGTTCCTTACCATCAAACTCATCGCTGACAATGCGTATCACGGAACTATTGGCTACATAGGTTCCATGCAGGGCCTTTTCCACGATTTCCGTGTGCAACTTGCCTTCATCGTCTTTGTAGGGAATCTCTTCATCGTATGTCAAGGCACATGTTCCATCCTCGTTGAAGATGACTTGCTTGTAGTTAAACTCCAATCCAGGGTCCTCTTCGGCCTTGATAACATATGAGAAAGCCCACTTTCCAGGCAAGATCTCGCTTACCATTCCATCATCACTATCGTCCAGCTTGTCGCATCCTGTCAATAACAGGCTGCACAGCATCATCATTCCAATCAATATCTTGTTCATGGGGACAAAGGTACGATTAAGCGAGTAAAAAACCAAATAAATTTTGAGTTTTTTCGAGCGTGAGTACCTAAGAACGAAGTTCAAAGGTAGTGCAAATCGAGAGAAATGCAAAATAAACTTGGATTTATTTTCATTTCCCTACCGCTTAAATTTCCATCCCACGCTTTGCAATCTATATTTCAGGTCCTGAAACATATATTCCACGACCTGGAATATATATTCCACGTCCTGAAATATAAAATAACACACGACTCGCACAAAAAAATACAGGCACGTCCTTGCGGGCGCGCCTGTACCTTATATATAATTAATATAGATTACTGAGCATTGGCAATCCAACGGGGGTCACCAGCAGAAGTCTGCTTCTGAGTGAAGTCTCCCTTTTCAGCGTCAGCAAATTCAACAACACCCTCAATAGGAGAAATTGACTCAGCGTTAATTTTGGTCAACTCTGTTGCTGATACATCTGCACCATCGAAGTTAATCAAATTACCACTAACTTCCCAGTTCTCAGCCTTACCCTTTTGTCCGGCGTTCAAGCCTGCCAGGAACTGACCGCTCTTACCGCTGTTTACAATAATGCTGTTCTTTACAGCGAACTTCTGGTAAGCCTGGCTGTTCTTTCTCAATGAGTTAACAGTCTTTGCGTTTGTGATATTGTAAAGGGTAGAATTGCTGATAGCAAAAGTCTGAGTTGTACCACCAAGGTCTGTAACTTCCTTACTGCTCTGACTGCTGAAGAAACCACCATTGTTGTTAACAGTAGGAACAGAATAGATAGTTGACTCGTCAATACCGAGGAAAGCAACGTTACCACCACCATTGAAGTCAAAAGTAGTCTTCTTGTTTGCACCGTCAATAGCGATAATGCTCTTCTGTACGTTGATGCAATCAACCAGATAAGATTGCTTGTTAGCATAGATGAACTGATACTTCAAACCAGAAATCTTAGAGCCGATGAATGCAATGAGATCAATCTTCTTTGAAACTTCATCTGAACCCAGTGTGAATGCAGTTAATTGAATGAATGGTTTCTTTATTGCAGAAGCATCGATATCAACACCGTCAAAGCTGAGTGAAGAATTGGTTATGAAACCAGCCTTTGCTGTAATCTTAGCAGGGTTTTCCCTGTCACTTACAATGTACAAGTCCTTGTCCAATGAAATTTCTTCATTCAAAGTCAACTCAACACCTGCGGGAAGCGTAACAACACCATCTTTTGCAAACTTAGCAATGACATCTTTTAAATCAGAACCATTGTCAATGACAGCCTTAGTTGGCTCAAGTGGTTTTCCGGAAGGATTGTCTACCTTGTCACATGACTGGAAAGCGAAAGCGCAAGCAAACAGAGCTGCGCAGAAAAAAATACTTTTCTTCATAATTGTTTTTGTTTTAGTTTAAACGAATTTATGTTTTAATATTCTTGTTCACTGGTTCGCATCTGCAAGTGTTAAACATGCACAATGCGGTGCAAATATAGGTATTATCTGCGAATTATGCAAACTTTTTCCCATTTTTTTCTTTTATCAAAGACGTTTCCAAGGGAATTTTGTCATCAAAAAGAAGATAAAAGCAGTAAAATGCAATAAAAAAAACAAGTAAATGGTTACATTTATAATGCTAAATCGTCTTAAATTAAGTAAAACTATATAGTTTGTAGCTACTAGATGAACAAATCAATGGTAAGAAAACACCTGCTCTTAGGAGTTTTGGCGATGCTGACAGCATGGCCTGTAGGTTTGTTGGCACAACCGCAATACCAAGTGGCTGCTTGCGATTGGATGATGCTGAAGCGTCAGAAATTAGGAGAATTCCAGTTGGCAAAGGACATTCATGCCGATGGTGTTGAGGTGGACATGGGCCCGTTGGGAAAGCGGGTGCTGTTCGAGAACAAACTGCGTGAACCCCATTTCCAGCAACTCTTCCGTCGTACAGCCGATTCGTTAGGCATCCAAGTGCCTTCCATCGCTATGTCTGGCTTCTTTGCTCAGAGTTTTCTCGCAAGAGAGAACTACAAGGACCTGATAGACGACTGTTTGAAGACGATGGATGTTTTTGGAGCAAAGATTGCTTTCCTTCCACTAGGAGGCAGTGGTCATGAGTGGAAACAGCCTGGAGAGGCTCATCAGGAAATGGTGCGCCGATTGCGTGAAGCAGGTCAAATGGCCTTAGCCTCAGGCAAAGTGATTGCCATTCGCACCCAGCTTGGCGCGCGCGCGAACATTAATTTATTAAAGGAGGTCGATTGCGAAGGCATCAAGATTTACTATAATCTGCAAGATGCCGTTGATCAGCAATTGGACCCTTCGAAAGAACTAAAGCTGTTGGGCAGTAAGCGTGTAGCCCAGATACATGCCTCGCTGACTGATAGTGTGACGCTCGACAAAGACCCCCGCATCGACATGCACAAGGTCAAGAAGACACTTGACAAGATGAAATGGAAAGGGTGGCTTGTCGTGGAACGCAGCCGTAATGCCAAGGATGTGCGCAATGTGCGTGGAAACTTCGGCACGAACGTGGCTTATCTGAAAGAAATATTTAAATGAGAAGAATTAATAATTACTAACATTAAATGCTTATGAAAAAGAATCATTTATTAGCAACGATGAAGACATGCCTGCTATTCTCTGCAGGTGTGTTATTAGCTTCATGTGCACAGGATGGTTTTGACAACAAGGAGTCATTTACGGGTACGTATCCTGGTTTCCAGATGACGACCCCGGATGCTTCTACTGTTGTCGTTAAGGCCAGCTCGGACAAACAGTCCCAGACTATTACGTGGGAAGCTGTCAATGGTGCAGGAACTTACACTATCAACGTGTATCAAGGTGACACTCCTGATGACTGTAACAATGTTATAGCAAAGGATCGTGTGACAAAGGTTAATTACGTTACGGTTCCTCGTATCAACAAGACCTACTATCGTGCAACGATTAAGGTGAATGACAATATTCCTGAGGGTAACACGGCTCCTGCTGAAACGACGGAGTTTAAGTGGAATACCTATACCATTGAGATGGGAACGATTCCTGCTGGTAGCGACATTAACTTGTACCTCAAGAATAATCCAATTCCAGTGAGCTATGCTGCTACGGATATTACCTATCGTTTGGAGGATGGTCAAGAATATTTTATCTCTGATACACTGCAGTTGGGCAACACCATCGTCACTTTCCGTCCAGTCAGTGATACAGGTAGAGCTAAGATTAAGTTCACAGGCAAGCGCGCAGGCTTTGAGACCTCTTTGGGTCTGACTCTCCGCGAAATTGACTTCGACTGCGCAGGTTCTGATGCAGCCTTCATAGCCATGAGTAAGAAGCCCGCTATTGAGCCAATCGTAGTAACAGCCTGGGGTGCTGACTATAATTTCTATTGCTCAACAGAGCCTATATCTGTTCTTAATTGTAACATTGACAATCTGGAGTCGTTCTTCTTCTACGACAACAAGGTGTCTTGCTGGTTCCCAACAACGGTATTGGTAGATAACTGTCTGGTGCACCTCACCAGCACGAAGACCAGTGATATGGGGACAGGTGGAAGTACGGGCTATTTCTGGACAAATAAGGGCAGCGGCTATATTCGTGACTTAACGGTCAAGAATTCTACTTTCTACAATACAGGTGAATTGGATGGAAAATATTTCGTTCAGTATGGTGGTTTTGGTTGGTCACAGACACAACCTTCATTAGGATGGGATGACAACACCATTACTTATGATCATTGTACGTTCTATCATGTTTGTTCTGATGGTCAATGGGGTAACTACAACGGTGTTGCTGGTAAGTCTACTTCTTACTGGAACATGACTAACTGTATCTTCTTTGATTGTTCTTCGTCTGGTGTTCCTCGCCGTTTCTTGGCAGGTAAGCAGAATCAGGCAACCGCAACCTTCTTGAACAATACCTATCAGAAGAAAGATGGTACATTCGATACCAGTGGTAATGTAACGAGTTACGATACGAGCGGTTCCTATATCGAGGAAGATCCACACTTTGCTGATCCCGCTAATGGCGACTTCCATATCAGCAATTCAAAGCAGGCTACGCTCGGAACAGGTGACCCACGTTGGCTTCCTTAAGTATAATCATCAATTAAAGAGCATATAATTATGAATAAGACTATAAAATCATTTTTGCTGGGTGTTGCAATGCTGTGTGCACTGCCTATGATGGCCCAGAATAAAGTGGTGACTGGTACGGTTATTGACGAACTTGGCGAACCTGTTATTGGAGCTACTGTGCGCGTCGAAGGTACCAAGACCGCTACCGTTACTGATTTTGACGGTAATTATAAATTGGAAGTTCCAAATAATGGTAAAATCGTTATTTCCTACATTGGTTATAAGGATATGGCAACAACGGGTGGTAGAGTACAACTGGAAACCAACAACACAGACTTGCAGGAAGTAGTTGTTGTAGGTTATGGTACTCAGAAAAAGGCCCACTTGACTGGTTCTGTAGGAACAGTAGATATGAATGACGTTCAGGACCTCGCTGGTGGTAGCCTTGGTTCTACCCTGAGTGGTTTGGTGAACGGTCTGTCAGTAGCAGGTGGCGATGCTCGCCCTGGTGAGCGTGCTCAGCTGTATGTGCGTGATGCTCGTTCTTTGTCTTCTTTGGCAGGTAATGTAGATACAAACACAAATCCAGAGCCCCTTTACGTTATCGATGGCTATATCTATCCAAATGATGTAAAGATGGGTAATATTCGTCAGAATCCTGGTGCTGAGGCATTCAGCAACCTTGATCCTTCTGAGGTTGAGAGCATCTCTGTATTGAAGGATGCTGCTGCTGCTGTTTATGGTGCCCGTGCTGCTAATGGTGTTATCTTGGTAACTACCAAGAAAGGTAAGTTGGGTGCTCCCCGTATTTCTTATAATGGTAGCTTCGGTATAGCTGACGAGATTTCTCGTCCCTCAATGCTGAGCGCCTATGACTTTGGTCGTTTGGTGAATATCGTTACAGCCCGCAATCCGAAGAATGCTTCTTTGGATAATACCACGCAACTTTTCCAGGCTGACGAGTTGGCTGCTATGCAGGGTTTGAACTATGACTTGCTGGACAAGTACTGGAAGACAGGTTATACCCAGAAGCACAACGTCAATGTCAGTGGTGCTACGGATAACGTTAACTATTTCGCATCTGTTGGCTATTTCAAGCAGGATGGTAACTTGGGTAATTTGGACTATGACCGTTGGAACTATCGTGCAGGTTTAGATGTAAAGATTAGCAAGTGGTTGTCTGCTGGCTTGAATGTCAGTGGTGACTATGGCAAGAAGAACTCACCTTATGTATCAGTAGGTGGTTCTGGTACTGAGGACTATCAGCGTCTTCTGACCCGTCCTTACTACCTCCCTGAGTATGTTGATGGCCACGCCTTGCTGCCTTATGGTATCAGTAACCAGGCTGATGGTAACAATCTGAGAACTTATCATTATGATCTTCTCCAGAACAACGGTGACTTCACCAAGAATATGGATTCAAACTCAACCATTAATGGACGTATCTCTTATGACTTTGGATGGAGCAAGATTCTGCAGGGTTTGAAGATCAGCTTCTCTTATGCCAAGAGTATCAGTACAAGCAAGACCAACCAATATGGTTCGAAATATGACCTCTATGAAATGAGCCACCGTTATGGTAGCGGTATGCATATGTACACTCCAACCAGTGGTGATACTGGCTATGATTATCTGGCTGAGTCCAATTTCAACAAGCGTACCCAGAACAATGGTGACTTCTTGAGTCGTCAGATGATTCGCACGGACAACTACCAGATTAACCTTACGTTCCAGTATAATCGTAAGTTTGGCTTGCATGATGTAAGTGCTTTGTTCTCTATCGAGAAATCTGAGGCAGAGAGTGAATTTAACTTCTCTAAGGCTACAGCTCCTTATGAGTTTACTAACTATCAGTATTCTGGCGTTAATAAGGATGAGACAGAGGTTTCTGTTAACTTCAGTCGTTCTGAGAGTGGTATGCTTTCTTACATTTGGCGTGCTAACTATGCTTATAGTGACAAGTATCTGGTTGAGTTCCTGCTCCGCTCGGATGCTTCTACCAAGTTTGCACCCAAGAACTATTGGGGAACCTTCCCCACCTTCAGCTTGGGTTGGGTGATGAGTGAAGAGCCTTTCTTCCAGAACGCCAAGTGGCTCAAGTGGATTGACTTCCTAAAGGTTCGCGCTTCTTATGGTATTACAGGTCGTGACAACATTGCTCCTTGGCAGTGGCAGGCTACCTACAACCTTGACCCGAATAAGGGTTCCGTATTTGGTGAAGGAACAGGTAATGCCTCTGGTGGTCGTATCACCATGAACAAAAACTCAGCAACTTATAACGAGGATGTTCACTGGAGTAAATCTTACAAGACTAATGTCGGTTTTGACTTCCGTTTCCTCAACCAACGCCTGAGTGTAACCATGGATTACTACTATGAGCGCAACCGCGATATTCTGTTGAACTACACGAGTCTGATTCCTTCAATCGTTGGTAACCAGAGTGCTCCATACAACTATGGTAGCATGGATAACTGGGGATGGGAGCTTAGCATTGGCTGGCGCGATAAGATTGGTAAGGACTTTAAGTATCATGTTAACTTGAATACAGGCTATCATGATAATAAGGTTAACGAGCAGCAGTGGGCTACTTCTGACTATTATAAGGCAGTTCGTCCAGGTGACCGTTCAGATGCAGGTCTTTGGGGTTATCAGTGCTTGGGTATGTTCCGTACCTACCACGACATTGATGAATACTTCGACACCTATCTGAAGAAGGATAATGGCACATATGGTAAATACCTTGGTATGGAAAAGAAAGATGTACATCCAGGTATGTTGATTTATAAGGATATCCGTGGTGCTTATAACCAGGCAACTGGAGAATATGAAGGTCCAGACCATGAGGTTACTGCAGAGGATGAAGTACAGTTGAGCAAACGTAGCAATAATATCTATGGCTTTACCATCAATGCTGGTGCAGAGTGGAAGGGTATTCAGCTCACCATGCAGTTCGGTGCAAACTGGGGTTCTTATGAGATAGTAAAAGGCTTATCTTATTCAGATGATTATACTAATATGCCTTCGTTCTGGAATCCTGATGACATCTTCGTTTATGATGATATTTACGATGGACAGGGCAACTTGATTCAGAAGGCTAATCGCAATGGTTCGCTGCCTAACCCAGGTTTCAGTATCAACAGTGCCGCCTCTTCATTCTGGCGTATTAGTGCTGCTCGCATTACTTTGAATCGTCTGACGCTGGCTTATAGCTTGCCAAAAGCTTGGTTCAAGGGTACTGGCATTCAGAATGTACGTCTTAACGTGACAGGTCAGAACATCATCAACTTCTACAACGATAATCCAGACAAGTTCTTCAATCCGATGGCAGGCAACTATGGATCCTATCCTAACCTGCGCAAGTGGACGATTGGTTTAAATCTGGGATTCTAATCTATTATTCTATCTTAAAAGAAAACAATTATGAAAAATAGTATAAAATATTTCGGATTCCTGTTGTTGGGAGCTTCTGCTCTTACTTCCTGCAGCGATTCGTTCCTTGAGGAGAAGCAGAATTATGATGCTACAGGACAGGATGTATATAATTACTACGTAGGTGCTAAGGGTCGTATCAACGACCTCTATGGATGGTGTCTGCCTAATGTTGCAGATATGAACTGGCAGTATCCTTCTGTAGGTAGAGGTGATGAGGCTGGCAAGTCAACGGAGGAGTACACTGGATTCTCCAAGTATTTGAATGGAACTGATGCCCCGATGCAGTCAGCCACCACTACCAATCAGGTGGAAGACTATTTTGGTGGTGCCAATATGGATAACGTGCAGCAGGCAGTTTATGGCACTATCCGTAACATCAATAATGCTATTGAAGGTATTGAGGGTGGTACGTTGACTCAGGAACAGAAAAACGAGTTGTTGGGTCAGGCTTACTTCTTCCGCGCATGGACCTATTATAAATTGGTGAAATGGTATGGTGGTGTGCCCATTGTCGACAAGGTGCTTGAGCCCAGTCCTTCAGCCTTTACCCAGCGTTCCAGTGCTAAGGCTTGCTTTGAGTTTATTATTGCGGATTTGGATAAGTCGGCAGAACTGCTTAGACCTTATACTATCAACGGTGGTTGGGAGAGTTCTGAAGACTACGGTCGTGTAACTTCTGGTACTGCACTGGCACTGAAAGGCCGTGTGCTGACACTTTGGTGTAGCCCACTGTTCAATCGTGCTAAGGATCCAGATCGCATCAAGAATGCTTATGAAACCATGCAAAAGGATTTGTCTACAATCAACGCTTGTGGCTATGGCCTTTATGGTGAGGGTGATCCCGGTGTGAACGCTTCTTCGTTTGCCAATATGTTTGCTACTTCTACCAAGAATCCTGAAGCAGTTTTCGTAACCTTGTATAATACTTTGGTTGACTTCTCTGGCTATGCCGATAATGTGAAGCACAACCGTTGGGAGCGTGACATCCGTCCAGCTAATACAGGCGGTGGTGGCTATACGGCATCTCAGATGATGGTAGACCTCTTCCCGATGTCTGACGGTAAGGCTCCAGCTACTTATACAGCTTATAGCAAACTGGCTAACTCTACAATTACCTATGACCATCAGTATCCGTTTATGGATCGTGACCCACGTTTCTATCGTACCTTCGCCTTCCCTGGCGTACGTTGGGCTTACAAGACAATCGGTTATGGCGATGCTACTGCAATGGATCCACACAATCCTTCTTATGACAAGGGTGCCAACTATGTACTGTGGAACTATAACTGGTTCTACAATGGCGACATTTTGGATATAGACAATAACAGTTATCGTGGTGCTGACAACATTAGCAAGGCTGGTGGTGTAATGGTTCGCAAGAAGTCTGACGATTTAGATGTGAATGCTGCTGTCTATGACTATCGTCCTGACGGACAGGGTGCCAAGAATGGTGGCTATGCCGTTCCATTCTGCTCTGCTGCTCCGCTGATGGAGTTGCGTTATGCTGAAGTATTGCTAAACCTAGCTGAAGTAGCTTGCTTGGCCGGACATACTGACGAGTCGTATGCTATCCTGAAACGCATTCGCCAGCGCGCAGGCTATACAGGAGACTGTGGTCTGACGGTATCTTCAGACGAGGCTACCTGTATGAGTGCTATCCTGTACGAGCGTCAGATAGAGTTCGCTTACGAAGGCAAGCGTTTCGACGACATGCGTCGTTGGATGCTCTTTGACGGTGGTGCAGAGCTGCCTCAGGGTGCTCCTTCTACCTGGTTGCCTTCGGGCTGGGGTGGCAACACCTGCACCTGGCTGGGCTTTAAGCCATTCAATGGTCAGCGTCGTGAGAGCTTCATGTATCAGGTAAACTGGGAGAATGTAGATGAGTATAGCATTACAACAGCTCGTCAGGATTATGACAAAGACCCATTGCTAGAGTATCTGAATGATAACGATTGGACTCGTCCTGCTGGTGTTGACTTGCGTAAGGATCTGACTCAGCAGCTTATCGACTTGAAGGATTTTTATAAGAAGTACTTGGTTTATACAGAGCGTCCAGGCGACGACCGTAATACAGACAAATCACTGAAGTATATCAACTACTTGCCAAAGTACTACTTCTTAGGCTTCAGTCAGGGCGTTTCTGCTCACAACCAAGGTCTGCTGCAGACTATTGGTTGGGAAGACTATAACAATGGTGGTGCTTTGGGCACCTTCGACCCATTGGCTGAGTAATTACAATCAAAGATGTTTTTTAAAAAAGTCCAGCACGCGTTGCTGGGCTTTTTTATTGCAACTATGGGGCATGTCCCATAGTTCTGTCTCAAGCTTGTCGTCTGCTCCTTGCGACTTCCAGGTGTCGTGCATCGTCTTAAATGCTTTCTCAACACCAGCCACAGGGAAGAGCTTGTCCTGGGAGCCGTTGATGAAAAGCATGGGCTTGGGACAGGCCATACTGGCGATATGTGGGTAGTCGAGCCAACGACGGAGACCAGGAAAACAATTGGCAAAGCCGCCATTCTCCGTTCTACTGTATTTGAACGACATCTGTTCGTCGGTAGTCACCATCCAACAGATAGATGTACCTACCTTGATACGATCACTCAAGGCAGACAGCATCCAAGCACGATAGGCACCCATTGACCATCCTGTACAACCTATTCGCTGCGCATCAACTTCAGGCATTTGTGCCAGATATTCGGTGCCTGCAATATCGTCATAGGTCATCCAAGCTGAGAGGTCGATGCCATACATCATCATGTTGCCAGCTATCATGTCATAACGGTCGCGACGAGCCCCTTCTTTCTGTCCTCGCTCGCCCCACATAGGAGCATCTGCAGAGAAAACAACATAACCGTTTTTTGCTAGATAGTCACCAAAGTACTGACCTTCATAACCCTTCAGCCATTCATCGGCATCCTTGATGACGGTTGAGCCTTCACAGGCTAATGGACGAATCATCTTTTCCTTGCCTATAAAAAGATGGGCTCCGTGGTCGTGCAAAGCATTCACGGCAGGGAAAGGACCCTTGCCATCAGGAATGAGTACATAGGCAGGTACTGTATAGTAGCGACTCAGACGAATCTCTATCTTACGAGCTTTATAACCGTCACGTTGTTCCTCGTACAGTACTTTTGTTTCAAAGCCATGTGATGGAGCAGGTGGAGGAGTGAGCATGCAATCGAACACCTTCTGTCGAGCCACCTTGCGCCATTCATCAAAGTCTTTGATATCGCTGTGTCCCCATGCCAACGGATAGTTTAGGTCAGCTATCAGCGAGTCGGCATAAGCGGGTAGATTGCGCATGAATTCATATTTATCACGTGTCTGGGAAAAAGTATTCACACTGCAGAGCAGCAGAACTGCAAGGGTTTGAATTGTTTTCATTGTTGGTTGTAATTTGTTTGTTTATTGTAGTTCGTATTATTTGTCTATTATGGTTTGTAATTTGTTTATTGCTGGTTAATGTATTCACGAGGCGACATACCATAACGTTTGCGGAAGCATTTGCCGAAATAGCTGGCATCCTTGAAACCAGAACGATAGGCAATCTCCGTGATGTTCATGTTGGTGGTTTGCAGGAGCTCTGCTGCATGACTGAGGCGGAACTCTTTGATGAGGTCGACAGGGGCAAAGCCTGTAGTGCCTTTCACCTTTTTATAGAAGGCAGAACGTGAAACGCCCATCTCTGCAGCCATATCATCGATATTGAAATCGCTGTTGGGAATGTTCTGGCGAATGATGCGGTGCAGGCGATCAATGAACTCATCGCCTTCGTCGGGCTTTGAAGTCAACTTAGCCAGTCGCTGACTGATATATATTTCGTTGCGCATGCGGTTCATCTGCAAAATGGTGCGGATAACGAGCCATGCAATCAGTGATGCAATACATATATAAATAAGATATGCCCACCACGTAGCCCACCAAGGTGGCAAGATACGAACCATGATGCGTGCAGACGACTGAAGGGTAGGGTTGGCATCGTCAAGGGATTCTACAACGAAGGTGTAGTTGCCAGGAGGCACTTCATTGTATGCAGCGATACGATGTGGACCAGAATAGTGCCAGTCGCGATCGTAGCCTTCCAGTTTATAACGATAGCTGGTCTGTGAATGATCCTGGAATTTCAATGCAGCAAACTCTATGATAAACGAGTTATGCTCGTGTTCCAACTCTATTTGTTCACTATAGGGAATGGCAATAGGTCCGACATACGACAGATTATCTGTAATAACATCAATGATGCAGGTACGATAATTGGCATTACTGGTTTGCAATTGCTCTGGGTTAAAGGACAGGATGCCTTCTTTGGTACCAATCCACAGGTGTCCATCAGAGCAGCATAAAGCAGAAGCTTCTTCTATCTCAACATCAGGAATGCCATCGTAGCGATTGAAGTTGCGAATGCGTCCAGTTTGCTGATTATAACAGGAGAGGCCCGCCTCTGTGGCAAACCAAAGTCGTCCGTGCAAATCTTCAGTAATAGAGAAAATGACATCGTTGCGCAAGCCTTCACGAGGACCAAGGGGTTCAAAGCGGATGGTTTGATCGTCTAGCACAAGACGTTGTAGTCCACCACCAAAGGCTCCTATCCAAATCTGCCCCGTCTGGTCACGATGCAGGGTGTAGATGTCGTTGTTGGCAAAGGTAGCCATTGGTGTGTTTTGGTATGTTTTGAACTGGATATCCTGTGGCTTACTGAAATCGCCATTGATGCTCATCAGTCCATCGATGGTTCCAATCCACAGTCGCCCTTGCTGGTCTTCCGTGATGTTGCGCACCTCTGTATAAAGACCATAGGCAGGGTAATGTTTAAAACCATGCTGCTTGTTATAGAAGGTCAGTTGTCCGTCAGTGCCCTCCGTGACTAGGTTCAGTCCACCATCAAGTGTCCCAACCCAAATCCTGTTTTTCGAATCGAAGAAGGTGTAGTATACATTATTACCACTGATACTGGCAGGATTATCTTTCTGATTCCTGTAATGCGTCAGCTGGTAACCCATAGGCTGTGAACTGTCTGGTGTGGCAACAATCAGTCCGTCGCCTTTAGTAGAAAGCCACAATCGTCCACGATTATCCTCTATGGCATGATAAACCGCTCCAATACCATATTGTGCATATGGGAATGTTTTCAGCAGTTCTCCATTGGTATTGTAGATGTACACATTCCGACTTCGAGTGCTGACTAAAATCTTTCCGTTGCGCATCTGATAGATACAGCGGACACCCGTCATGTCATTGTTAGGCAATGAAATAAGATGGAAGGTATGGCGAGGCGTACTGATACAGTAAATACCTTCTGAAAAGGTGGTTACCCACACCAGACTGTCATTGTCTTGATAGAGCTGTTGATACTTGTCAATACCTGCTTCTGTAGCCAAATGGACTAGATGTTTCATCTTCAACTGTTGCTGGACATCGTCTTTTTCCATTGCTTCTGCCAGTGTCATCTTTCCTTTTTTCAAGGTAAAGATACGATAGTCACGACCCACATAAACCCAATAGTCCTTTGTTTCCTGAGTGACATCCTCTCGCAGTTGGAATGTCTGTGGGTCAATCTTTCCCTTGGCATCAACAAGTTTCTGTATGCTGATGTTCCCCTTTTTATCCGTACAAGCCATCAACAACGTTTTGTCCTTTGTCAGCAACAAGATGTGCCCTTCGTCGTCGCGTTGTATTTTGATGACCTGCAGATTCTTGGCATACTTTTTCAGTTCGTTGTAAACGGCATGAAAATGAAGTGTTCGAGGATTAAAGGTATAGAGTTTCCAGTCAACCGTTTTCAGCCATAAAGTACCCAGTCTGTCTTCTGCAATACTTTCAATCTTACGGGGTGGATTGTCTGATGCTGCTTGTATGGGTTGGTTATAGGTAACAAACTTGCCACCATCAAAACGACAAAGACCATACCAAGTGCCCAACCACATAAAACCATCATGGCTTCTTAGGGCACAAAGCACATTGTTGGAGGGCAGTCCGTTGGCTGTTGTGTAGTGCTCAGAAATGACGGAAAGGACTGTCTGCGCCCTGCAGACAACCATCGACATCACCCCTAACAATAGGGTTAAAAAGAACCTTCGTACCCTTGTCATGGCGACAAAAGTACGAAGATTTTTTGAAATCACAAAATATTTTCTTATTTCTGTATGCCGAAGTCAGCTTGTTGGGCCTCTACTTCCTGCAACATTTTGGCTTTTTCTGCTTCGGAAAGGGTGGAGGAAGTAGAGGCACTAGTCTTACTAGTTTGACTAGTTTGACTAGTCTCACTAGGAAGATAGCACATGGGCATATCGTAAGCAATGCTCTCTATCTCCAGTTCAGCGGGAGTGGGAGCGTGGGTGCCAGGGAACTGCACCTCTGCCTTGATTTTTATCTTGCCAGCCTTCTTGGTACTGCGAATAAGAACAGGTGCTGAGCCCCATTCCACAGCTCGAGGATTGGCATTGATGCTGGCGTCGCCAATGATTTCACCTTCGCCTTCTATGGTGAAACGGATGTTCTCCTTAGCCAAACGACGGACGTGTCCAAGGTCATCCGTTACTTCGCAGACTACCACCACGAAGTCAGAGCCATCAGCCACCAGCTGCTTGCCCATCTCATCGACATAAAGACGAAGCTTGGTACTTCTGCGTGAAGGCATCTTCTCTTCCTTGCAAACCACCTTACCACCCATGATGCCCTCAGCCACCATCTTCACATTCTGCCAATTGCGCTGGGTGTAGCTCCAGTTGCGAGCTTCGAAGAAGTCCCATGCATCTTTGAAAACAACCAATCCCTTATCAACAGGCAGCGTCCAGCAATGCTCACCATCATACATGGTTAAGCGAACACTGTCGCAATTGCTGAAAATGGTAACATCCTTCTCAGAGAACTGCGTCATCTCATGGGCAAAAGCTACGATGGGTTTCGTAGGCTTCGACTCGGTAGCAACAGGTCCTGAAAGAACGGAAGCAAACATATCAAAGGCCGTTTTCTTTTGACGGAAGGCATCGTAGATACCACCCCAATAGGGGTCTGGATGATAGCCTCGTTGATGATCGAAGGGGTGCCATTGGCAACCTCCGATAAACTGGCTTGTGGTATTATAGAGCTCTTGAGTGGAGCGATAGAGGCTCATGGCTTGTATCAGCATAGGACGCTCGCCCCACGAACGGGAAGCACGATTCAGGTTGTTGTGGGCATACCAGTCATCTACCAACTCGCCAAACTCACGAGTGAAGATGCACTGCTTGGGCTTATCGGCCTTGAAGTCATCGCCTGGCCATCCATACACAACGTCATAGTTTTCTGCAACTCCAGCGGAATGCACGTCAGCAGCAGCTACAGGACGATAGGGATAAGGGTATTCATCCTTCGTAATCTGTAATGCCTTTAGGGCGAATTCCTCAGGATAGCGCGTCTCATTCAAGATGGGTTCCCACATCAAGACACAAGGGTGATTCCTGTCGCGACGGATGATGTTGCGAGTATTCTCGTGCACCTTTTCGTCCCATCCAGCATCCTTGTTCCAATATTGCCATCCAGGAGTGGCTACGATGATAAACAATCCCAGTTCATCGCAAGCATCCATGAACGAAGGGTCTTGGGGATAGTGGGCTGTACGAATAATGGTAAACCCAGCATCACGCAAGCGCTTGGCATCGCGCCATTGTTGGCTATTAGGCAGGGCATTGCCTACGTAGGCGAAGTCCTGATGACGATTGGCACCTACCAGCTGATGATACTTCTTGCCATTGAGATAGAAGCCAGGCTTACGACCTTGGGCATCATCCGTACGAACAAATTCGAAGCTACGGATGCCAATCTTCGTGATACCACCATCGAGCGATTGCTTGCCCTCTTTGATGCGAGTGGCTATATGATATAAATAAGGTGTCTCTGGACTCCAGAGCTTGGGGTTCTTCACGAGGAAGCGCTGGGTGATGGTGCGCACCTCGCCTGCTTTTAGCGAAAGTTTCGTTCGCTGAGGCTTAGCCTCAGTATACGAGACCAGGCTATTTTCTACAATCACAGCATGAGGCTTGCTGTCGTTGTTGCGCACCTCTGTATTGACGAAGACCTCGGCACTCTTCTCGCTGATGTTGGCATAATGGACGAAGAGACCTCCTCCTGCCACCTTGTTTTCCTCAAGAGCATCCGTGATGGCTACCTTGTTCTTGGCGATGAGCCATACATCACGATAGATGCCACCATGATAGGCAAAGTCGAGGGTCATCTGTTTCTTGCCAGGAGGGTAGGTTTTGTCGTCGCTATTGTCTGCGCAGATGGCAATGACGATATCATCGCCTACGGAACAATCTGAAAGCGAAATCGTGATGGGCAGATAACCACCCTCGTGCTCCTTTACCTTTTTGCCATTGATGTAGATGGTTTGTTTGCCCATGATGGCTTCGAAGTGTAGGGTAACATCACGACCAACACACTCCTTGGGCAACACAAAATGCTTGCGATACCACGCAATACCTTGATAGTTGCGACAACCACTAGCCTCTGCAGGCATCAGCTGGACCGTATGGGGCGTTGATACAACTTCCCACGACTTGTCGTTGAAATCCTTCGCCTCAGCACCAGCCACATCGCCCAGATGGAAGCGCCAACCAGCGTTGAAGTTCCATACCAAGCGTCCGCTGTTCTCTAAGGGGAAGAGTCCTGCAATGGAGGTTTGAGCCTTTAAGGGTAAAAGGGTCAAGAGGAAAAGAGGTAAAAGAGTGAGGATGCGTTGCATATTCTTTGTCATTTCGGATTATTATAGTCTTCTTTGCTATTGTATTGATTCGTTGGCTTGTCCCAATTATCCGTTCTGAATGAAGATACTGGCAATCCATCGTGCATCAGGTCGCCATCCACCCAATCCTTGAAGGCATAGCGCACAGCAACGGGCTTCTTGATTTTGTCGCAAACCACATAGACACGATTACGACTCACCCACACCTTGGTGGCAGGATGGAACACCTTGTCAGCACCAGCCACCTCGAAGTTCTTGGAAGTAGTGCCATGCTCGAAGTAAACCCATTCCTTGCTTCTGTCAAAGGCAACCACAGCGGTGTCGTTCTGGAATGTCACCTCTTTATAGACTGCAAAGTCGGGCAATCCCTTCACTTCGTAGGTATTGCTCAGTGCCAGAAGGGCCAATCGCTCACCAGCCTGACGCTTCTTTCTGGGGTGAATGCCATATTCCAAACCAGCATCCATCAGCACAGCCATACGGGCATTGCTGATCATCGACTCAGCCTTCTGTTGCTGTTCACGCAGATACTGACTACCCTCCCAATTGATTAGCGAATAGTCGTAAGGCGCTATCTGACAATAGTAGAAGGGGAAGTCGCCCTGTTTCCAATCCTTGCGCCAGCCCTCCACCATCGCTTTCATCAGCGGAGCATAGAAATCATAGCGAGGAATATTGTCTTCGCCCTGATACCAGATAGCACCACGCATGGTATAGCCAATAAGGGGCTTGAGCTGTCCATAATACAAAGCGGTAGGACAACGTTGCTGAAGCTTCTTCATATCCTCCTCCGTAATAGTCTGTTTTACCTTAGGGAATGCCTTCAACCACTCAGGAGCCATCCAGGCCTCACAAGCAGAACCACCCCACGAAGTGCAGATAAGTCCTACAGGAACATCCAGTGCTTGGCGTAAAGCCTTGCCAAAATAGTAGGCTGTGGCAGAGAAGTCGCGAACGCTGGCACTATTGGCTTCGTTCCATTGCCCAGTGACGTCCCATTCTGGCGTCAACGACACGTGGCGCTTGACAGTAAACAACCTGAGTTGAGCATCCTTGCATTGCAGAAGTTCTTCGGTCGTTCCCTCCACAGGTTGCTGTTTGAAGCCCTTCATCTGCATCTCCATGTTCGACTGACCAGCACATATCCACACCTCGCCAATCATGACATTGCTAATCTGAACGTAGTCTTTGTCCTTAAAGCCGATAAAGTATGGGCCTCCAGCCTCAGGGGTCTTTACCTTTAAACTAAATTGCCCGTCCTTGTTGGCCATTACGTTGTGGCCTTTCTTATCCCACGATGTGGTAATGCAAACCCGTGTACCAGGCTCTGCCCAGCCCCAGATGTTACACTCCGACTGCTGTTGCAATACCATGTTGTCAGCAAAGAACTTGGGCAATGTTACCTTCGCATTTGCTGTGATGGCTAATAGTGCCACGAGGGCGCAAATCCATTTTCTCATGTTTACTTCTCTGTTTTAAGTATGGGTTGTTCGATGAGTCCTGCAGGCAACAATCCATCGCCCTTCGTGCGGTACTTGGCATTCGTCCATATTCCATCGTATGGAGCCTTGCCTTGATCAGCACCACGCAGGGCATTGTGCCATGTGTTCACCACCTCGATTTCTATCTTGTTGCTACCCTTCTTCAGGGCTCCAGTAACCTCCACCTCGTAGGGAGTTGTCCATGCGTAACCACAATCCTTGCCATTCACCCATACATGGGCAATGTCCTTTACGTTGGGGAATGCTATCCACGAACGGTTTTTCAGCGCCTTCTTGTTCTTTACCGTCCATGTTGTCTTGTAGCGAGCATGACCGCTGAAATAGCGAATCTTGTCGTTCTGATGCTTGCTCCAATCGAACAATTGCTGGTTCTTCAGAACGATGTTACTCTCCTTGAAAGTGATATCATAAATGTTTCCACCATTTCCATCAAGAGAAACACTCTGTTTCTCCTGGGGGAACACTTTGTTTCTGCTAGAGAAACCCTCCGTTTCTCCTAGAGAAACAAATGCGGATTCATAGGGCGCTAAAGTGACAGAGCCTTTATATTCGTAGGAATCATCAGACAGAGGATAGTAAAGCACGCCCCAAGCCCTGTCCTGACGGAAGGTTGGCCTGAAGGTCTGCGTCTGATTTGTCTGGTTCGAGAAGAAGTAGATGTCCTTGCCATCATCATGGCGATGGTTAAAGGCAATGCCTTCTGGCAATACCACATCAGGAGCAATGCCCTGCAGTTGTGAACCATGATAAGGTCTGTCAATCACCAGTACACCCTGCTTTTGCAGTCGCTCAATGCGAGCCTTGGTTTCTTTTGAAAGCTGTGTACCCTCAGGAATGACTAATACCTTATAATTAAAGGTCTTGGTGAGCAGGGCGTCCTTGTTCATCGAATCGTACAGATAGCCATGCAGTGGATTAATCCAGTCCTTCATATCCAGGATTCCAGCTGAGTGGCGCACGCCAACGGGCGATTCCTCCATCGGTTGTCCGACATTGGCAAGACGCGTTTTCTCAGAAGCCACGCGCTTGTCGCCAAACAAGCCAGGAAGCATCTTTACCACTTTGTCTGGGGTAAAGGCACGAGCAGGAAGCTCTTCGCCCGTATAGACAGCGATATCCACCACGGGCTTACCCTTTTGCAGGAGTTCCTGACAACGGGTGATATACTTCACAAGACCCTTTGCCTCAGGGAACCAGGTCTGGTCGCGCTGGAAGAAGAGTCCGATGCCATCTAGTGTCATTCCTGGTTTCTTGTTCATCCAAGGGTTATGGGTGTTCACGTGGAAGAAGAGACGATTCATGCCCAGTGCAAAGTTTCTGTCCAGCAAGGGCTTGATCATAGCAGGTGTCTCGTCCCAGACACCACGAACCTCCGTGAATCCCTCGGCCTGCACAATGTTCTTGCCATAGACGTGAGCAGCACTGATGGCATCCAGCATATCGTTGGGTTTGTCGTGGGTAGGCGAGTTCAGCCAGAATTCACCCATAGGAATATCTACGTTGCGATAGTGTGACATACCATCGGAAACCATCGTGGGAGCCACATTCTCGCACGAAAGCTTAACATCATACTTGCGCGCCATCTCTTCAACAGTACCAAAGAAGGCCTCGTTCTTCAACTCGTCAATCGTCTTACGGACATGACGCAGTATCAAGTCGGCATTGTCAATGGGAACGCCTGCCAATACAGGCAATACGGGCAGGAGGTTGTAGCCACGACGACGAGCAAACTCATCCAGGAAATTGGGCGTCCAGTTCTGACTGCCACACTCCCAGGAATCGACGTGCATATACTTGATGACATCATGGTGCGGACGCTTCATGAATTGTCCAAACCAGTTCTCTATCTGCTTCTCGACAGCCTTGCGCGAGAACTTGTCGCACTCCAGACCCTTGCCACCACCAGCAGTAGCGTTGGTGTGACCAGTGGATGTGTATCCCATTCGCAGCACGCGATAAGTTCCACCCTGAAGGTTCAGCTCTACCATATCGCCCTTCATCGTGGTGGTTACCATCTGATAACCGTGGGTGTGCTGTTTGCGGTTAATGTGTTCAGCAGGTGTGTCAGGAGCAATGCGCCAAACAAGTCCTGCTTTTCCTTCCCAATTGTCAACAGCAGGCAGGGTGCCCAGTCGGATGTCCTTCACTCGCAATACGGGTTTCCATTTGGCTGCATCCAGGTCTTCAGCACCTGGTTCTGTGCCTTCGGGTGTCCACTCCAGACGGAAATACTTGGCACGCGTTGGGGGAATGCTGAAGGTGGTGCTATAGTCTGTGTTCTGCCATCCTTGGCGTGGAGGCGTCAACTGCTTCACCTCGTGGAATATCACGCCATCGTCAGACGCTTTCACTTTGAGTCGCTGACACTGGAAGTTGGTGCCTGATGGTTCTACCTCTATATTAAATATCAAGGTAGGCTTCTGCAGTTCGTATTGAATCCAACAAGGATTGTCAGCACAAAACACGCCTTTGTCGTTGATGGTGACCTCGCGAGAATAGGTAACCTTTGGACCTCCCTTCAGAGAATACTTCTGCTTGAGGTCGGCATACCTCATGGCAAACGTTTCCACGTTCAGGTCGGACACAGGGAATGCATAAACTGCAATGTCCTTATAATAGTCCTTGTAATGTGCAGGCTTAGGCATCTTGAAATAGTGGTGCCCTCCGCGAACAATCGTATCGCAGAAGACTACCTTCTGCATCGATTCCTCAGGCTTAATCCAAGGACCACCAGCCAGTGCGAAACCATCGCAGACGTGAATACCCATTTCCAGGTCAAGTTTGTCAGCCTCCTCCAAGGCAACGTCAATCATTTTCCAGAACTCATTGCTCATCGCATTGGCCTGACCCTGGTATTCCGGACGTTCCTCAGCACCGCGAATGGGCATCAGGTAACAGCCTCCCAAGCCAACATCCTTCATCGCCTGAAGGTCTGCCTTGATACCTTGTTCTGATACGGCACCATACATCCAGTACCAGAAAGTCCAGGGTTTTGTGGTGTCAGCAATCGCTCCTTGCCAACAGCTAACTACTAATAGCAATAATAAAGTCAGTCGTTTCATATCAATTAAATCTTAAAATAGCATTCATTCTTCCTTTTCCTTTGCTCCAATGTGGCTGGGCAGAAGGACCGTTGAGGTCGGTTGTGTTCACCTTGTTGCGAACACCAGGGATGGCCTTGAGAATGGAGATTCCCGTTTCAGGCAGGGTGTAGAGAATGTGGTCACGCCCATCGCGAGGCGTATAGACTCCTATCTTATCATTCATGGTCTCGATACCAATGGCACCCTCACTGGTGTTCAGCTTCATCCATGCAACATTCGAGAAATAGCCCTTGAACTCAGGATACTCGAACGACTCACCAGGAATGGGGTCGTTGTAATCGTTCTGCCACAGACCATACTGTGGACCCTCCTGACGATTCTGCCAAACGCGATAAGGACCCTTGCCCACCCATTGCTTCGACTTCACCATCGTCTCAGGATAGTCGAAGCAGATGCCCATCAGGTCTACCACACCATTGAAGTAGTAGTCGACGTTCATATAGACTCCGCCATCAGCGAGGAAACGCCACGTCACCTTGTTGATAGAACCGTGCAGATAGTTGACTACTAAAGTACTGTCATTGAAGGTGAAGCCTGCAAACTGACCTTGGTCGGCATATTCCGTATATTGCGTTTTCTTCTTCTCTGCCTGCTTGTCGTCGTGGTTGTAGAAACCATCGTCCGAACGGTCTGAGCGCTTGGCAGCAACAAAGCGGGGACCGTTGCTGAACGAAATATTCTTGCCTCCCACACTAACGCCCATCAGTCGGCCTGTCTTCTTACAGAAAGTGTATTGGCGAGTGCCGTTCTGAACCATCAGTTGGTTGTCGTTCTCTGTATAAGAATACTTCTGGGTGTTCTCTCGCAGGTATTGAGGCTTGAAGCAGCCAAGGTTTGTCCAATGCTTGTGGCCCCACGTAAAAATTTCCTTTCCATAGGGGTCTATGGCTTTCAACTCAATCACGTCAGCATCTGTTCTTTCTATCTTCAGCTGGGCTTTCTCACCTGGTGCAGCATCAGGCGAAGGCAGTTTCACTTCCTTGATCACTTTGACATCTGTTTCTCCGTATTTAGGCATCTTGAGCAGACGGTAGCTGAACTTGCAATCCTTCAGATTGATGAAGTTGTAGCAGTTCTGAATGGTGAAGGCACCGCTGTCAAAATACAACACCTGTACAGGGCTCCACACCTCGCGAATGGTATAGAACGAGCCTTCCTTCTCCATGTGTGGGCCTACGATACCATCAGCACCAAAGTTACCCATGCAGTCCACGATGTTGTTCATATCCGTACGAACCACACCCTGGTCCATCAAGTCCCACAGGAAACCACCAGCACAACGTGGATTCGACATCATCAACTTCCAATAGTCCTTCAAGCCTGCACCATGTCCTCCATCATACAGTCCATGCAGGAATTCAGTAGGCATGAAGATTTCCTTCTGACGCATATACTCTGCTGTCTCGCCCCATGAGCGATAGTGCTTGGTCTCGAAACCATTGCGGTTTGCCCACGGATACAATACCACGCGCTGCTGAGGGTCCAACTTAGTGAATACGGGTTCCAGTTCGTAGTTGAATCCTCCCTCATTGCCATTGCTCCAGAAGATAATCGACGGATGGTTCACATCGCGCATCACCATCTCCTCCACAATCTTCGAACCCGTAATGGTTTCATGAGCCCAGTGCCAACCTGGTTGTTCGCACTCTACATAAAGACCCAGCGAGTCGCAGGCATCTAGGAATTCTGGATCTGCAGGATAGTGACTCAGACGGACGGCATTCATATTCATCGACTTGATGAGCAACACATCTTCTATGTTCTTCTGCTTCGACAGCGTGCGACCCGTCTCTGGACGGAACGAGTGACGATTGGCACCCTTGAAGATGACTTTCTTGCCATTGATGAACACACCGTCTTCCTTGTCGCCATTATAGGTGTGGCGGTATTCGATGGTGCGGAAACCAAACTTCTGGCGCTCCACATGCAGCGTCTTGCCCTCAGCGTTTTTCAACGTAAAGACAGCCGTATAGAGGTTAGGCTCTTCAGCATTCCAAAGCTTGGGGTTCTTCACTGCAAAGTCTACCTTGGCACCATCGCTGGCAACAGTGAAGGCAGGGCTGGTAGCAATCTTCTTTCCATTGGCGTCGATAACATCGACGCACACAGAACCGTTAGGCAAGGCGCGGTTCAGGAAGACATCAGCCATGAATTGCCCGTCGCCCTTGGCATTGATAGCCACACGCTCAATGTTCTGAGCTGGTTTGCTGACGATGAAGACAGGACGCCAGATGCCACCGAAGTTCCAGTAGTCAGCCCTGCGCTCAGCCAAGTTCACCTGCGGATTGGTGCTCTCTTTCAGCACTTCCACCTCCAAGCGGTTCTTCTTGTTGCCGAAAAAGATACGGTCGCTGACATCAATGGTGTGACGCGTGAAACCGCCTTGGTAAGTGCCGTTGCCAGCCTTACGTCCGTTGATGGTGGCACGCATCTCCGTAAACACGGCCTCGAAGACCAGCAGAATCTGCCTGCCCTCCCAAGCCTTGGGCAACGTGAACTCATGCTTGTACTTGCCCACCTCGTCGGCAATACCCTCTGGGGTGGCCTTTCCGTAGAATCGCATGCCATACTGGTAAGTGCCGAAGCCTTGCAGCTCCCAGCACGAAGGCACACCTATCTTCGTCCACTTGCCACTGTTATGTCCATCGGTACACATGAAATCCCACTGTACCATATCATCACAACCATGACCACTTAGGTACTGTCGCTCAGTTTCCACAGAAGACTGAGCCATCAGCGTCAACGAACTCGCCAACGCAGCAAAAAGAAAAATCCGTCTCATCGTATAGCTATACATTATTTATTTTAAAGACGTTTATGCAGGGGTGATGTCATCAGCATTTGGATGTGCGTCCTATTTCATATATTCTCGTTTGAACCATATTCTGAATATGGGGTCTTCGAGATAGACACCTTCTGCATTTGTTTCTATTATTTCTTTATCGAGTAACGATTCTCTTAGGCGCGAGATGTTTGACTTGCTGCCTAAATGGTATTCTTCGAGTACTTCTTTACTTCCAAAGTCAGAATGTACTCCGTTGCAAATGGCGCGAATAAAGTTCATCTGATAGGATGTCAGCCCTTGTAATTGCTCCTGAAATAGTCCAGAACACTGAGTCATTAATAGCTCTACACCATTGTTGAAGTCTTGTTCTGTTACCCCATTCTCTGTTTCTGCTAAGACATTCCATGCCAACTGCTGAACGTATGATGAACAATTCTCTACCGTTTCACATATTCTTACCGCAAAATCTTCAGATATCCTTTTCCCTTGGGATTCGAAGCGCGACTGGATGAACGGCACCCAGTCGTCAGTAGAAATCTTCTCTAAATACATCATCTCGCCAAACTGATAGAGAGGCATTTTGCGATTCTGGAACAGCTTGGTCATCAGATGCTTTTTACTGCCAAATAAGCAATAAGACACGTTCTGCTGATGTTGCCAAACGCCTCGTATACGTTTCTGAATGGTTAGCGAATCAGGAATTTCCCCAATTTGCTGGAATTCATCAATACATACTACGATGTGTTTGCCCTGCTCCTTGGCTATCAACTCTGGCAACTGTAGTATTTCTTCTGGCTGATAGTTCTGAGGGGTAATACCCAATGACAGAGAAAAATCCGACATAGGCTCAGGTGAGAATGAAATCTTGGGAGTCAGTCGTACCAGGAATCGCTTGATATTCTCAATAATATGTTCTGTTTTAGAGGCAGTTTCTTTCAACAGTACCGTGGCAAAGCGATTATAAAAATCATACTCGCTACGGCAATCGTAGATGTCCATATAAACCACTTTTATCTCAGGATTTGACATTTCCGATTTTACCTTCTTCACTATCGAACTCTTACCCATTCTGCGGGGAGAAATCAGAATGACATTCATGCCATTCTCGAAGTTCAACTTCAAGCGTTTGGTTTCCTTTACTCTGTCGGTAAAGTTCTCTCCTTCAACAGAAATACCATAAACAAAAGCTCTTTTCATAAGTCTGTTCTTAACTATTTGGGCACAAATATACAAAAAAAAACGCTGGTACACAAACTTGTGGACCACAAACTTGTGTACCATTTGCATTTTTTAGGAAATTGGAGAGGATATGCCTTCCAATATACCTATTTAAGAGGAAATAGAGACCTTGACACAATTGCTATTTCTCTTCACGCCATGTGATATTCTTTATCACTGGTGGAGCACTCTTGTATTCAGACTGAGACCTTTCATTTCTTATAGCACGGTTAGGAGTTGTTTCTTTGGTTGGAGCCGATGAGGACTTTAAGGTCATATCGTATGTTACGAAGTCCTCGTAACTTCCCTCCCAACTGTCACCTTGCGTTAGCTTATTAATGCGATACCATATTGCCTGACGGCTTGGTGCATTAAAGTCTGTAGCATTCGATCCCATTAGACTGTTTGGTGTTGGACGATAAACACCATTTCGATAGGTCAATCCACCCTCATACACTCCAATGTTTTCATTAGCATAATTATCGTCATGAATAAATGTGCACCATTTTACTTGTTCAGGATCATTTGTAAAGTCAACATTCTTCCACCATCCTTTCAACGCTTCAGCCTGTTTGTTGGCTTTTTCATTAGATGGTATTTCCATTTCCTTGGTTACATACTCATCTCCTAGTTTGGCAAAGCCATGACCTATAGCCTCATGACTAAGTACCGTTTCAAATGAAGTAACATCGAATAAACCGCCATTACCTGTCATATTAGGTACATACGAAATTGATGTTCCACTTCCCCAAGTATTTGTTTGTTCTGGTTGGTACATATAACAAACTCCACCATGTTCACCACCTGATGCCAATTCACTATTAAGTACAACTATTATTACGGCATCGTCCATATTTTCCTCTCCGATGGCATCCTTAGCATACTGAAGCACCTTTGCGTGGTTTCCTCCTATTCCCTTTTCATTATTATAACAATCGAGTGCTGTAGAGGTGTTATCACTAAAGACTTCATTCTTTGAAACGGTTGTCACGCTGACGACAGTAAAGCGGTTTTTGAAACTTTGGGCTATCTTCGTGGTAAACAGTGCATTACATGCCTTATTCATGGTTTCTTCGTACTTGCCATTTGCAATCATGCGGTCAGAGAAACCATCGCCCATAATGACAACCTTGATATCTTTGTCTGTAGTAGCAGACTGTATTATGGCTTTCTTACCATCTGCAGAGAAATCGGTGGACTCATAAACTTCCACATTGCCACCTTCACCAAGTCGTTCCTTAAGGAAATCACCAATGCTGGAACGCTCATTGATTTCATCATAGAAAACAACTCTTCCATTGCTATCGACAATTGTGAAGTCTGGGGTATTTCCTCCAGGATAGAAATAATTGGTATTCCCCCTCATTGAACCTTGGTAATTAAAATTATTGTCAGCTGTAGCATAAATATTTCGCCACTTGATCCCTTTGTCAGCAATGTATTTACGCACATCTTCTTCTGTCTCATTTGCCCCCCCATTTTGTGTGACACCAATCACATCGAATCCATAGTCTTTATATTTCTCATAGAGTGGAATCAAATTTGCCATTATCGCATTAGAGTATCCACACCATGTTGCCCAACAGAAAATAGCAGTGTACTTATTTTTTGGGAAAGTCTCTTTTGAGTCGATAATATTCCCATCGAGGTCTGTTACGCGAAATTGTTGGGCAGGTACGTAAACATCCTGTTCTAAATTGTATTTTCTATTGTAAGCCAAAAGGTACCACCACTCATGTACCCAGTCTGGACTTTCAGAAAACAAAGACGGTACAGAACCAGACAAGTTGTTACTCCGTGTTTTTAAATTGAAGTAATTACCTTCTCTGCCTCCGTAATCATACTTCCGAATCAGCCCTGTCAAGTTGTTAAAAGACTCTGGAATTTGTCCAGATAGATTGTTTTGTGAAAAATCAATATCTCTAAGCTTTGTTAGATTTCCTAATTCTTTAGGTATTTCACCTGACAATTGGTTTCCGTTAAGACGTAATATTGTAAGATTCTCCAGATTACCTAATTCTGGCGGAATAGCGCTAGATAAACTATTTGCACGCAAATCAATGAATGTCAAATTTGGCATATTGCCTAATTCTTTAGGTATTTCACCTGTTAATTTATTGCTCCATAATCCGAGTTCTTCAAGCTTGGAAAGATTGGCAATTTCCTTGGGGATTTGACCAGTTACTTGACACGAAGACAGACTCAAATACTTAAGTTCGGCCATTCTACCAATTGAGGTAGGGATAGGACCACTGATGTTTACATTTCCACTCAAATTAAGCCTACCCACGCTGGTTAAGTTTCCTATTTCCATAGGGATAATGCCAATCAAATTGTTATTCAAAAGGTAAATATCATATAAATGTAGTGCATCGTTATACGATATTCCTTTCCATTCAGTTATGGGTTTGTCACTACACCAGTTGGTATTATCTTTCCAGTTATCGCCATCAGTAGCTTTATATAATGCTATGAGGGCTGCTCTTTCTACACTATCAGTCAGCACAGTCTTATCATCAAATGCGATGCGTTTCACTTCTGCGCGATTATATGTTGTCAATACCTTGTCGCCGTCTTTAATCGTAATTGTTGCATCACCATTGTTCATTATACGTACATTAGTACTGACAGCAACTATATCGGACAAGCCATTAGTCTGTTCCACAACAAGAGCATCAGTCTGGGCAAAAACCTTAGACACAAAGCCCAATAGTATTAATAAGGTGATAAAGATATGTTTTTTCATTTCTTCACGATTTTAAAGTTCTGATTCTTGCCTATTGACACTACATATACTCCAGAAGGGAGATTTTCAAGAGAAACAGACAATAGATTGTCATTGACACGAGTCGCCTTGCAATGTTGAGCTATACCTTCGAGATTTGTAACCAGAACCCCCTTTGTTGCTCCGGAAACTACTATGTTTTGACCATCATAGCTAACAGTAACTTCGTCATTTCTTAATGATTCCACACCAGTGTTACTGTCAACAAAGTAAAAGCTGGAAACATTGTCCATCGAAAACTCTACATTAGATCCAGCTTGTAAAATAACAAACTGATTGTCTTGAAAAGTCACGTTAGGCCGAGTACTCAATTGAAATGTTTGTGTGCTGCCATTTGCCATCTCCACTACAAGACTGTATTTGGATGATGGTTGTGCCCAAATACCAATGGTAGAAAGACAACAAAGTAATAGATAATAGATTTTCTTCATAATTGTAGCAATTTTAGAATGAGTAATATTTTGATGACAAAGATAGTGAAAATACAAATATCATGCAAATACGAAAAGTAAAAGAATGCAAAGGACGGACATTAGTGTGGTTAACAGGAAGAAATTTTTCGTTAAGCGGGATATAATTTTTGGCATCAGCGGAGCCTATGCGGACATGGTGCGGAGCCTATATCCACGATGAACATATAGGCTATGTTGCATGCAAGAAGCCTATATCTTTAGTGTAAGAAGCGTATATGTTTGATGTAAAGAGCGTATATCTTTGATGTCGAAAGCGTATATCGACGACGTCAAGAGTAACTCTGACGCACAGTTCCTATGTTTGTGTAACATGGTGCTTGGCACCTTTATGTCCAAACTTGTGTACCATTTGCGTTTTCCTTAAGCTCATTTGTTTATTTCAACTTCTTGCCAATCGCTACTCATTGATGTTGAAGGGATAACAGTGGGGGTTTGAATCTTACCACTATTGATGATGACACTTCTTTTTCTCACCATATCCGTTACGTATGCAGACAGGTCGCCAAACTTTACTTTACCCTTGTGGTCGCGCAGGCATTTCAGCAGATAATAGGTGAATACCCCATGATGTCTGTCCTTATCGCAGATAGCGGTTTCGTTACCTGTTGCAGCAGAGAAGACAAGGAGTTTGCCAGGAGGTGTCGACTTCTTGACACGAATGGCTACGCCACGTGCTGAGGCTAGCATCTCGCCATCTCGCTTGGCTCCACTGAAACACGCATCCAAAAATACTACCACTTGTTGTGATGCCGTTTCCCCCAGCGTCTTATATAGTTTCTCCAAGCTATATCCACTTTCCACATCAGTGGCGAAACCATCGACAGGAAGTAGATAAGCCGTCTTTTCTTTTTCATCAGGAATACCATGACCAGCGTAATACACGATGGCTTTGGCTTCTCCATGAAAAGCCTCCAGACGGTTGACTAATGTGTTGATGCCGTGACGAAGATCGCCTTGGGTGGCATCTGGAAGTACGTCAATGTTGGTTTTAGGAATACCCAATGTCTTCTCACAATATGCTGCGAAAACCCTCGCATCATTTGTTGCATACGGAACGGGTGCAAGACGCTTGTAGTTCTCGTTACCAATGACCAGAACGAAGGTATTCTCATTCTTGACTTTCACTTGAGGTATATTTGCATCAACATTTTCCTCGTCTGAAAGCCTTGGCTCGGCTTTGTTCTCAGCGATGCTGTGTGCAGGGTTGCTAGGAGTGCTTCTTACTACTTGCGTAACTTCTGTTTCCTGCTCGCTTTCAATCACGTCTTTCTTGCTGAAATAGGGATTTGATTTATCAATGACAGCAAGCAGATAGTCTGTTTTTCCTCCTTTTGACTGTGTCCGTATCGTTGATATGGACAGGCATCCCTCAAAGGCACTCGCATCAATGTCACATGGAGTGTCTGGAATAATGACTTTTGACAGATTATAGCAACCGCGAAAAGCATTCTTATCTATCTTTGTGACAGAATTGGGAATGTTGATACTGGTAAGATATTCGTTCTTCTTGAAGAAAGCCTCGCCTACACACGTCGTCGTATAGCGTTTGCCTTTAATCATGATGATTTCCTGAATATCAACGTCTCCAATCGCCTTAACGGTCAGACATGCTGTTACGTCGTGATCGTTGGTGCTGGTATATTGCACACCCCCCGTAGTCATACGTACTGCGGCATGCCCTTGAAAGGACATGCCCAATACGATGATGGTAGTGAATAGACTTTTTGCGGTTCTAAGTTTCATAGTTCTTCTTAAAAGTTACAACCTATCGTCATGTTTACATTCCTAGTATGGAAGTCGCCATACACCTTAGCCACGTTCTTGAGGCCGTAGTCATAGCTGACCTCTGCATATGCTTTTTTAATCAGCACGCCAATACCGGCCTTGATGCCCACATCATTGCGCAACCAAAATCCCTTGTCACCAAAGGTGTCCTGGTCGTACTCACGGGCATAAGTCATGTCGTATGGCTTATAAACAGCACTACCGCCAATGCCAAAGGCAAAATAGGGACCTACGTTTATGTGGAATTGCACGCCTGATGGGGCTTCGATGCGCCAGGAAGCCATAACAGGAATCTGCAGATAAGTGGCAGTCAGGTTCGACTTGGTGTCGGTGTATGCTGCAGTGACTGTTCGGGTCAACTCAGGGTAGTTGCCTTTAAAGCCCTTTTCAACTATATACAGTCCAGAACTAATAGAGAAACTCTTAATGATATTATAGTCTACAGCCAGACCAATATGATAGTGGGTAACGGTTGAATTGGCCTCGTCTGCATCGGTTGTGGCAAAGTTGACACCAGCACGTAGTCCAAAAGTCAAGCGATCATCGGGTGCTGACTTATCCCACAATGATTGTGCCTGGACATGTAAGCCCACCAAAGCGAGGGCTATTATTGATATAATCTTTTTCATATTACTCTGCTTTTAGAAGTTATAACCTAATGTTAATGCGATACATCCGTTCTGGAAATTGCTTTCAGCTACATTGGAGACATTTGTCAGTCCACGTTCGTAGCTGATGCCAATGTAACAATGCTTATAAGTAGCGGCTGCTCCAAGAACAATACCACAGTCGAATTTCTTGCCACCTTCGTCAGAATCGAAGCTGTCAATATCGTAGTTGTCGCCATTGGGGAAAGTGTTAGTAACCTTTTGCTTGCCAGAAACACCAAAGGCAAAGTACGGACCGATGTTCAATTGGAATTGCACTTGGTCAGAAAGATTCACGCGATAAGAAGCTAGTACAGGGATTTCCAAGTAAGCAGCATTGTCCTTCTTTTCCACAGAACCACGATTGTCGCTGTAGTCAGTCTTCCATCCTCTCTGGATATACATGACACCTGTGTTGACAGAGAAACTGCGCACAATGTTAATGTCAGCAGTTAAACCTGCATGGAACCCTAATCGGTTCTCGTGATCCGACTGGTCGTTAATGGCATATTGTTTTGAGGTGTTGATACCTGCACGGACACCAAACGTAAAGCGGTGCTCAGGACGTGAGCTGTCCCAGTATTTTGTTTGTGCAGACGCACTTATAGAAAGTGCTACGACTGCAATTATTAGCATAATCTTTTTCATAGTCTTCATTATTTTTTAACGAGGATTACAGATTTCTTCAATTCTTCCAATTGGTCTAATGAGGTACTTTGGTATTTGGGTTCATCACTAGTTACGTATGATGGAGCCGATAATTTCCTTGAAGTGTCATACCGCTCGAGTAGGCCGGAAAGAGTGTATGTTTCTGGAGCCAATGACCAGCTTATGAATTGCATGTGCTGGTTGTAATTAAACGGGAATATCATAGTGCGATAACTATACATCGTAAAATAACTGGTCGTGGTCACATCATGCAGGTTTTTATAGAAATACCATGCTAACAGTCCGTCAGGATAGTAAGCGTAATCACTTGAAGAGGGAACGGCGAGAGTAAAGAATGCCGCAGAGTATTCATTCTGGTCAAAGACAATGCCAATATCTCCTTTGTCGTTATAATAAACGGCAGTAATGTATGTCAAAGGCTGATTTACGTCAGATTGGGTAATACAGCCTGCAGCTTCCCATGTGCCATTGAATCCGCCACCTGCAGCATCAAGACCATATGCATAAATAAAATAAGCAGTGCTGGCCTTCAGATTGTAGGTACAGCAAATTAAGTCTGGCTGTGCTGTAGCCCAATTCTTCATTTCGTCCTCTGTAATGAAGTTTTGGTATGACTGAGTCCCTACCCGATATTTAATGGTAGCAACGTCCTTTCCGTATTTCCATGCCCATGCCATATCATGTGCGAGGACCAAGGCATCAGCATTAACTCGTAAGCGCCCCAGCTGACTGACAGTAATTTCATCGCCTTTGTCCTTCGTATATGTTGATTCCAGGATGATGGCTCCATTTCGGTCTTCTTCATCGGCATTCTCTGAGGCGCAGCGTATCTTCAGGTCGTAGGTGTCGTTCTGACCGCTAGCTGATTTCATCGTCGCATTTCCAGTTATGTTCGCATGCTCCATAGACAACTTTACCCATTCTTTTCCGTTGTAAACCTCAATCCATTCTGGACCTTTCAGTTGCCAAGGGACGTTGGTATGGATGGTCAGCGAGTCTTCTGAATATGCCGTTCCGTTCATAATCAGGTATTTATCCACGTTGCTGATATTCAGTACTACGTTGTTGCCTGAATAGCCATGCTGTATAAGCTTGACATTCTTCAGTGAGGCTCCATCGTCAGACCTGACAATAAGACGTGTAGTGGTTTCTGTTAACCTTCCACCAGACAGGGTAACGGAAATAGTTGTATTACCGTGTCCTGATGTAGCACTCAGATAAACCTCTGAATTTTCATCTGCGACAATAATCTTCCAACCGGTATTACTGAAAATCTGGAATTCTTGTGTTCCGCCTTCTGGTTTAAACTCCAACAAATCTTTACTAACGCTCAACGAGTCGTCAGTCGCCTTCTCATCGCAGGCCGTTAACAGCGTCACTGCGAGAAATAAGAATAATAGTTTCTTCATATCCATAATAGTTTTAGAATGAGTAATATTTTGATGACAAAGATAATGAAAAAACAAATATCAAACAAATGTTAAAAGTGGCCTAAATGCAAGGAACGGACATAGGTGTGGTTAACAGGAAGAAATTTATGTATAAGCGGGGTATATTTTTTTTGTAATATGGGTCTTTTGCGCACATGGTGCGTGCCTATATCTACGATGTACATATATCTCTAACGTATAGTTTGAGTAAACCAAACTCCTATTTGCTGGTGAAAAAACAAATCAGGGAATAGTTGTTGATTATGAAACTATTTGACTTTTTACAAGCATTACAGCGACCTGGAAAAGTGGGGATTCGAGAGAAAAATTGCTACCTGCCCAGAGAAAATTTGTTCCCTAGGCAGGGAACAATTTTTTCTATTAATAGTAGCAAAATGTGGCTAAAAAGGGTGTTTTATGGCGTAACGAAATACCTTTACAATATAAAAAATGATGTGCATGCGACGTTGCGTTGCAATGTTGCAATAAGCACCTACATGGTATGTTGTGAGTAACTCAAACTGGAAGAAAGAGTAACTCTTACTTCGAAGGCTGACGTTTCTGGAAAAGTAAATGCGAACTACCCCTCACCCTTCACTCTGATGGGCTAAGACACCGGTGTACAAAGGGATTGAGGCGAGTGAGGGGTATTCGTGATCCTTCACTCACCCCTCACTTCACCCTTCACTCGCTTGTTCGATAGGAATCTATGCATCACAATAGGTTAGCTTATTCGTTAGAGAGCGGAAACGCTTTCCTTAGTCCGTCATAATTCCGTAAGGAGCGAACTCTGAGTCCGTAGCGTACGGACTGGCAGTCCGTCCCGTCGGACTGATGGTCTGCATTAATAGTAATAATTGCCAGCCTAAATACCTTGTTTATTTTCTGCCAAATTGAAGTGTTAATTTCACAGATTTTACACTGTGTTTTGGGGAAAAACTTGCAAACCGCAATTTTATTTAGTACCTTTGTACCTCGAAAAGCACGCCATGAAAAGCGTAGCCGATAACCATTATTTACTTACTAAAAAATTTATTTCTTATGAAGAAAGAGTTACTCATCAAGGGTGAGGCACTTCAAGCCTCTGTGGCCTCAGCGTTAGCCGCTGAGCAGTTTCTGAACGAGCACTACCTGTTCCGTCGCAACCAGCTGAACGGGAAGGTGGAGTTTTCTGCTAAGCCTGCCGAAGGGCAGGAACCGGTTTTCCGTCCTCTGACGCAGGAAGCGCTGAACAGCATTATCCTTCGTGCCAAGCGCGAGGACATCTGCGAGGGTGCCAATCCAAAGACGGATATCGTGGAGTTTATTCATTCTGAAGAGGTTCGCGCGTATGACCCCATTGGCGATTATCTCAACAACCTGCCCCAATGGGACGGACAGAACCATGTAGCGCAGTTGTTCTGTCGCCTGCCTGGTATCAGCACAGAAAAGCAGAATTTTCTCTGCATCTGGCTGCGTTCCTGTGTGGCCCATTGGTTGCAGATGGACACCTTGCACGGCAATGAGATTGTGCCTACGCTCATTGGAGCTCAGGGCTGCGGAAAGACCACCTTCTTCAAGCGTCTGTTGCCTCCGCATCTGCGCCAATATTTCCTGGACCACCTGAACCTCTCGAACAAGTTCGATAAGGAAATGGCGCTGACGAACAACCTCTTGGTATGCCTCGATGAATTGGAGGCTATCCGCCCCAGCCAGCATGCTTCGTTGAAGCAGACGCTCTCGAAGAGCAAGGTGAATGGACGCCCTATCTACGGCTGTGCCCAGGAAGACCGTCCTCGCTATGCGTCGTTTGTGGCAACTACCAACAATCTTCATCCGCTGACGGATGCTACGGGTTCACGTCGCTACATCTGTCTGGAGATTCCCAAGGGTATGTTCATCGACAACACTGATGAGATTGATTATGAACAGCTCTATGCCCAGGTGCTCTATGAGTTGCGTGAGCAGGAGGCTCCCTTCTGGTTTAACAACGACGAGGTGGCCCGCATCCAGCAACTGAATCAGGGCTATATGGAGCAAAAGGACATTTTGGAAATCATCAAGGTCTGCTTCCGCAAACCAGAAGAAGGTGAAATCGTAAAGTCAATGAATACCTCAGAGCTGCTGGGAATTATTCAAGACAAGTATCCAACGATTCCTGATGACTTGGGCACGAGGGTTCGTCTGGGCAAGGCTATGAAGCTGCTGGAGTACGACAGTACCAACCGAGGTCACATCTCTTACTACAAGGCTGTACCTCTGAAAGTTGCCTGAGTGAGGGATGAGTGAATGGTGAGTGAGGGGTCGAGAGCACCCCTCATCCTCCTCTATCCCTTTGTACGTCGGTATTTTAGACCATCAGAGTGAAGGGTGAGGGAAAATAGTCAAATAAATGAAATATCTGCTATCAATGAAAAAAGTGAAGCGTTATTTGCTTTTGTCATACATTTACAGTACTTTTGCAGATTATGGATTGGGAAGCGTTCAAGAAACACAAGGTGTTTGCAGGGGAGAAGAAACCCTCGATGCTTAGGAGACGGGTGGGACATGACTACGAGCAGCGGTGCGTCTATCTGGTCACGATGACCGTTGAGGGACGCAGGCCACTGCTGGGCCGTCTCGTAGGTAACGCAGAGGCTGAAAGCGGAAGCTCTGACGCTCCACACATCGAGCTGTCACCCTTAGGCAAGCAAGTCAGGGAGACGTGGGAAGCCATTAGCGAATACTACCCAGAGGTAAGGGTGCTGGCGACGATGGTGATGCCTGACCATCTGCATGGCATCCTGTTCGTAGAACGGGCGATGGACCAGCCACTGGGGATGGTCATCAAGGGCTTCAAGGCTGGGTGCAACAAGGCCTATCGTCAGGCAATGGCTGCGGGTCTTTGTCCGCCTATGCTACAACATTGTTGCAGCAAAGAGAACACCAGCACACACGGCTTCCTCTTCTCGCGCAACTACAACGATCACATCCTGGAGGGTGAGGGTGAGCTGGAGCGGTGGTTCAGGTACTTGGCAGACAACCCTCGGCGATTGGCTGTCAAGCGCCAACACCCAGAGTTCTTCACCATAGTCAGAGACGTGAGAATCGGCGAGTGGGCGTGCCAGACGGTAGGCAACCAGTATCTTCTCTCCTATCCTGAGAAGGCGGCAGTTATCGTCCATAGTGCCTATAGCGACGAGGAATTCAAGAAGCAGAAAGCGCAGTGGCTTGAGCTGGCTGCAAGGGGTGGTGTGCTAATCAGTGCTGCTGTCGCCACACGCGAGAAAGAGGTGATGCGTGAAGCCATGAATAACGGCTACCGACTGATAGCCCTACGTGAGAACGGCTTTTCCCCACTATACAAGCCCGCAGGCGAGTCTTTCGCTGCCTGCTTACAAGGAACGTTGCTGCAAGTCAGTCCATGGGAATACCACATGAACCGTCGCACCATCTCTCGCGAGCAGTGCCTGCAACTGAACAGAATGGCGGAGTGGATTGCGGAACATTAACAATAAAAAGAATCGCTCAGGGAAAATCATCCTTGAGCGTTTCTTATTATCCGTTGCGTTGCAATGTTGCAATAAGGAGCTTCGAGGAAGGACGCAAAATGGGAAATATAGGGTGAACGGACGTATGAAAGGTTATTAGGACGAAAAACAGGGATAAGGGGGAATAAATAGTTGAAAAGATTTGTTCTGAATTGTTTTTTCTTTGAATAAAAGTGGGCGGAGGTGTAATTTTTTCGTATATTTGCAAGCAAATTTACCAAATGAAACCAACATCCCGACATATACACCTTTTGATTATTACTACCTGCGTGATACTGCTGACGGCCTGCCATGAGGGTCGCCAGCAGTTGATGCCCATGCAACAGACGATGGATTCGGTGAAGATGTGGTATGGACAGATGCAGGGCGACTCAATGAAAGTGAAGGGTGAGCAAGTGGCTCATTTCCTGCAACAGCATGAAGACGACCAAAGTAGTCCCATGAGGCGACTGAGGGCAGAATGGCTGAAGGCAAAGGGTGTATGGTATGGTGCCATCAAAGGTATGCCAGACTCTGCATTGGTCTATACAGATCGTGCCATTGCGGAAATGGATGGGTTAAGTGGCGTGGACGAACTTCGTATCTTGGCAATGGCCAACCGTGCTGACTTTTATCGGCAGTTAGGACAATTAGATTATAGTGTTGATGGTTACCTGCTGGCATTGGAAACAGCTGACTCCACAGGACTAGGTGAGGAGATGAAGATACCACTATTGTTGGGCGTCAGTACGGCTTATACCTTTATGGGTGACTATCAGAATAGTGCCGTATGGTGGAAGAAAACAGGCGAGCTGGTGGGGCAGATGGAGAAGAGAGACCAGTTTATCTATTACAATGATTTGGGTAACGACTATTATTTTCAAGAGCACTATGCAGAGGCACTTGATTGTTTCAACAAGGCAGCGGCACTCGTGCGGGACGATGAAAATAAAAAGTGGGATTATTATACGGCGCTGACTAATCTAGGTGAAATATATGTCTGCTTAGGGCAGGCTGACTCCGCCCGTGTGGCGATAGCGCAGGCCGACTCTTTCTTCCGTAAGGTAGATTTCCCACCTATCTTATATTATATAGAGACGGAGAAGATTAAGCTGGCTTTGCTGGATGGGCGTACTCAACAGGCATTACAGATGGTGAACCATTGCGAATTTCCTACCA
Source organism: uncultured Prevotellaceae bacterium (assembly GCA_902782305.1). Taxonomy (GTDB): domain Bacteria; phylum Bacteroidota; class Bacteroidia; order Bacteroidales; family Bacteroidaceae; genus Prevotella. The sequence continues at coordinate 97,829 of CACZMV010000004.1, read as the reverse complement.
TCTCCATCCCTGCAGGGAAGTTGTTGCGACTGAAGGCTGTGGAGCTGGTGATGAGGCAGACGGGGAACTATCAGCGTGCCTATGAGACGCACCAGCAGTTGCATGCCCTGAACGATTCTATACAGAATGCCAACGTCCGCATGCAGATGAGCAGTCGCATGCTACAGTATGAGCATGATAAACGATTGTTGGAGCAACAGCGTACAATTGACAATGAACGCATGAAAGGAAGATTGGCATGGGTCTTCTTTGCGGTAGCATTACTGACTATCGGATTGTTGAGCGTATCAATATGGCTATGGCGTAAACGCCAGAAGATACGCGACATGGAAGTCAGACAACAGATAATGGGAATGCGTATGGAGAACACTCGAAACCGCATTACTCCACATTTTATATATAATGCTTTGACTCATGAGATGCTGGCACAGATGGAAGGGCGCACGGTGAATCTGGAAGCCCTGACTCAGTTGTTGCGTCGAGGTGTCGAACAGGCAGACATGCTGGAAACCACGTTGGAAGAGGAGCTGACATTTGTTGACTATTATGTAGATATTGAGCGCCAGCAAATGCCTATTACGCTGTTTTATCAAAAGGAGATAGCCAGTGATGTGAATCCTCAGGCTGTCCGGTTGCCTGCCATGACTATCCAGATATTCGTAGAGAATGCCATCAAGCACGGGTTGAAGCGTCAAGGCGGAATGCTGACCATTCGCGCCAGCAGGCAGGATAATGCTACGCTGGTTGAAGTGCTTGATAACGGACAGGGGCTTGACTCTTCCTACCAGGAACATACGGGTATGAAGGTGGTGAGACAGACTATCCAGATGCTGAATGAGCACAACCACCAACAAATAACCTTTGGCATAGGCAACTTAAAGCAGGGTTGTCGCTCATGGCTACTACTGCCCGATGACTATAATTACAACATAGCTAAGATATGAACAAAAAGAAACTGACGAGAGCCTTTATCGTAGATGACAGCCACGATGCTGTAGAGCTGTTGCGACGTATGTTGGAGAGCAACTATTCCGTAGAAGTTGTGGAAACAGCGTTTGACGCAGAGGAGGCAGCAGCAAAAATCGTGAATACCGATCCTGACTTGATTTTCCTGGACGTGGAACTGCCTACCATGTCAGGACTGGAGTTCTGTACGATGATTCGCAACGAACTGAAGCCTGAGACAAAAGTTGTTTTCTACACAGGACACGACAAGTATATGTTGGAGGCCATTCGTCGTCAGGCATTCGACTATCTGCTGAAACCACCTACGGAGCAGGAGTTGAGCCAGATTATGACCAGATACTATGAAAACAAATTGACGGGTATTCCACAATCGGCACATGCTGAGAATCATCTGCCCCTTATCTTGGTGGTGAATGCCCTGAATGAGCATCTGACGCTCCGTTTGTCGGAGTGCGCCTTCTTCCGTTACAATCAGGAACGCAAGGTCTGGGAAGTGGTTTGCATGAATGGGGAGACTTATATGCTTCGCCACCGTACCACGTCAGATGTTATTCTGAATTATTCCACTGATTTAGTGCAGATTCATAAGCGCTATATCGTTAATGTCAACAATATAAAAAAGATTCAGGATGCGGTGTGCATCCTGAATGAACCTTTAGATAATAACCGTGAGCTGAAAATCAGCAAGAATTTCAAGCAGGAATTATTATCGGCCTTCTATACCATGTGATTACAGCAGATTCTTGATGGCCTCTTCAATATCCTTGATGGTTTGAGAGCGACCTACAAGATTGTTGCCACGATCGATGAGGAAGAACTCAGGAACACCCTGAACATTGTAGATGCGGATGGTGGAAGAGTTCAAGCCAGCCTCTTCGCGAACACTAATCCAAGGAAGGGCTGAGGTCTGCTGTTTCCAGAAATGTTCGTCTGGGTCAAGGCTTACCTGATAGATTTCAAAGCCCTGGTTGTGGTACTTGTTGTACAACTCGCGGAGCAACAGAATGCGGGCAGGTGAATCGTTGGTGGCGAAGACATGGAAATCGAGCAGGACAACTTTGCCTTTCAGCTCTGTCAGCTTGCGCACCTTTCCTTTATTGTCGGGCAGGGCAATGTCGATGAGTCCTGTGGTCTGTACCTTGCTGGCATCAATGGTCTGAGCCTGGTTGGCCTCGTTGATGCGAACATTCTTCATACCCTCAATGGCGATATTGTGGAGGTTGGCTCCACGCTCTGCATTGGGATATAAAGCATCCCAGCTGGTGGCTACTGCTGCAAACACCTTGATGTCTTCCTTGTCAGTACGAGGATTGAAGAGCAGCATGTTGCCCAGTGTCTGGAACAAAGCGAAGTAGGCATACGACTGGTTAGGAGCAGGGAAGATGTATTGCTTCTTTACGTCATTTTTATACTGCTTGATGAGGCCGAGAATGCTGTCGTTCGACTGGTCAACGGTCAGATGCTCATCGCTGCTGATAAGGATGGCACGACGCTGAAGGTCCATCTGTTTAAGAGCAAGTTCCTTGATTTTCTGACAATTCTCTGAACCGCTAATCTCATACTCCGTAGCCATCTTGGGATAGGCAGCCTTTACAGTAACGGTCTCTGTGGAGTCGATGGCAACGTTGATAATCTGGTCGGCTATGCGCAGACGATAGAACTCTGGAGCCTCTGTGGCCTCACCACTGAAAGAGAATTGTCCGTCGGCACTGAGCTTGACAGAGTCGATGGCGTTAATCTCGTTGATACCCACATTCTCAAGGTAGAGCACAGAGTCTTGTGCCTCAGTAATAGTACCTTCCACATGGAATTTCTTCTCGCTACAGGAGGCCATGCCCAGCACAGCCAACGCTATGATTACATATTTCTTCATTTTCGTTATTGATTTTTCTATTTGCCTGCAAAAGTACGAAATAATTATGAATTATGCATTAATAATTATGAATTATTTACAGCCTTCCGCTTTCGTGATAGCTGAAGTAGGCACCATCGGTGATGATAACGTGGTCAAGGAAACGGATGCGCATGAGGTTGCAGGCTCTCTTGATGCTATCAGTCAGGTCGTTATCCATTGAACTGGGAAGCAGATTGCCAGAAGGATGGTTATGACAGACTGCTAAGATGGTGGCATTAGCCAGCACAGCCTCGCGTATGATGATACGAATGTCGACACTTACCTCGCTGATACCTCCATGGGCTATGCACATCTTCTTGATGAGTCGATGGTTCTGGTTCATAAACAGAAGCCAGAACTCCTCTACATCCTTGTCCTGCAATACAGGGTGCATGTGGTTATAGATACGAGTAGCCGTACCTAAGTCTGGACGTTCTTCTGGAGTTTCCATCTGACGTCGCTTGCCAAATTCACATGCTGCAAGGATGGTAATGGCCTTTGCCTCGCCAATACCGTTGTATCGGCAGAGGTCCTGTATGCTCATCTTTCCCAGTGTGTTCAGGTTGTTGTTGCAATCGTTCAAGACTTTTTTCATCAAGTCGACAGCATTTTCCTTCGTATTCCCTGATCCAATGAGAATGGCCATTAGCTCTGCATTCGACAGAGCGTTGGCTCCTAATCGCATGAGTTTTTCGCGAGGTCTGTCCTCTTCAGCCCATTGGTTGATGTTCAGCTTGTCCATCGTCTAGCGCAACTTTCCGCTAAAGAGCGATTCCAAGAATCCTATGCCATAGCCGATGAGCTGTACAAAAACAGCGGCAACAGCAAGGAATCCTACTTTCAAACTCTTTGACTGGATACTGGAATCAATGAGGATGAGCAAGGCATAAAGCAATAATAATGCCAACGACCAGCCACAAGTGAATGGAGCAAGTACTATCAGGCCAACGACACCAAGGGTAAATACGGAGGGTAGGGCATGGACGGGTTTCAATGCCTCTGGATACATACGCCAGAGATTGATACGGGCATAGCCACTATTATAGACCTGTCGCCAGAACTTACGGAAGTCAGTACGACGCTTGTGCCATACCCAAGCCTCTGGGAAGAGGCGACAGCTATAGCCTGCCTTATAGATGCGGATGGAGAAATCAATGTCCTCGCCATACAGCGACATCTTCGAGAAGCGGGTCTTAGAGAAACCACCCAAGGCCAGATAGGCTTCACGACGAATGCCCAGGTTGAACGAACGGGGATAGAACTTGTCCAACTGCTTTTTGCCTCCACGAATGCCACCCGTAGTAAAGAACGAGGTCATGGCATAGGAGATGGCTTTCTGTACATCAGTAAATGACTCATGAGCAGCATCAGGTCCACCCCATGCGTCAGAAGGTTGTCGTTGTAACTCGTCATCAATAGCCTGCATGAAACCAGCTGGAGCTACAGCATCGGAGTCGACAATCAGCACATACTCTCCATTGGCACGCTCTACACCGTAGTTGCGGCTCTGTCCAGGACCGCTGTTCTCCTTGTAGTAATAATGCAAATGAAGGATGTTTGCGTATTTGTCGCAAACATCCTTACATGTAATCTTTGAACCATCCTCTACAATGACTACCTCAAAGTCTTTCAGTGTTTGAGAGCTGAGACTCTCAAGCAACTCGTCCACTTCGTCAGGGCGATTGTAGACAGGTACAATAATCGAATACTTCATCTTACTCTTTTGCACGAGCCAGATAAGAGCCATCACGGGTGTCAACCTGAATCAGGTCGCCCTCGTTGATGAACAGGGGAACGCGAACCTCTACACCAGTCTCCAGCGTTGCGGGCTTCAGGGTGTTGGTAGCAGTATCGCCCTTGATGCCAGGCTCAGAGTGAACCACCTTCAGGATGGTCTTAACGGGCATCTCGGCATACAGGATGGTTCCATCGGTAGTGTCGCTGACTACTGATACTACATCGCCTTCCTTCATGTACTCATGACCAATAACGAGGTCATTGGCAATGGGAATCTGCTCGAAAGTTTCCTGGTTCATGAAGATACGACCTTCCTGGTCTTCATACAGATACTGATAGTCGCGGTGTTCGATGACAACGTCCTCGAGTTTCTCACCGATGTTGTAGCGGCGCTCCAACACACGGCCATCGGTAACGTTCTTCATCTTGATGTTCATGATGGTGTTGCCCTTACCAGGCTTACGATGCTGGAAGTCAATGCAAACCCAAATGGCACCGTCCATACGGATGGCGGTTCCTTTCTTAATGTCTTGTGAATTAATCATAAAAATAGTACTATTATAATATGTGAATTGTCATTTTGCGCCGATTTCGGCTGCAAAGGTACAACTTTTTCGTGAAAAATGAATAAAATAGAGAGAAATTTCGCTTGAAACTTGCACAATTAGAAATAATTATGTAATTTTGCACCCCGAAACTCTAGTTTTCGGAGCGGATATAGTCGAATTATAACAAATAAAATAACGATAGAACAATGAAAAGAACATTTCAGCCACACAATCGTCGTCGCGTGAACAAGCATGGTTTCCGCGAGCGCATGGCAACAAAGAATGGCCGTCGCGTACTGGCTTCTCGCCGCGCTAAGGGTCGTAAGAAGTTAACTGTATCTGACGAGCATCACGGAAAGTAATCCCTGAATAGTCTCAGTGATAAGAATTGGGTATGTTTTCATAGAAATATACCCAATTTTTTTGTTGTCTCGAGAATTCTTTGTACTTTTGCTCCTTAGAAAAGTATATTATAAATAAGGTACGTGATGAATTTCCTGAGAAAGCTGTTTGGCAATTATATAATACGTCACTTGATGGCAATGGTTCTTGTTGTCATTCTGTTGTGTGTTGGTATCGGTTTTGGACTGGATGCCTATACGCATCATGGAGAAGGTATTGTGGTGCCCGACTTGAAAGGCATGACTTATGAAAAGGCTTATGCGCTCTTAGACGAGAAAGGTCTGGCTATTGTAGTCAACGACTCTGGTTATAACAAACAACTGCCAGCTAACAGCGTTTTGGCTCAGACGCCCGCCTTTGGTCAGAAGGTGAAACAGGGACATATTATTTATGTTACCGTCAATTCACCCCATTCACCAACATTTGCCATTCCTGATATCGTTGATAACTCAAGTCTTCGCGAGGCTGAGGCTCGCTTGATGGCAATGGGTTTCCGTTTGACCGCTCCCCAGCTGATAGACGGCGAGAAAGATTGGGTGTATGGTATTTTATGCCAAGGTCGTAGGATTTCCAATGGAGATCGCATCCCCATAGACTATCCGCTGACATTGATGGTGGGAAAAGGGACCTTCGACGATGCTGACTCCATTTTATATGTTGAGCCGGTAGGAGAAAGTGAGGTTGATGAATTTGAAGAGGTTAAGGAGCCATCTGTAAATTAGAGATATGACAGAGGAACTGGATGATATTGAATTAATGGATGACGTGGAAGAGTCGTCTGACGGTCAACTCTATGAGCATATGCGCATGGAGGTGGATCATGGTCAGGTGCCTGTTCGCATCGACAAGTATATGTCGGAGCATCTTCCTCACTCCTCTCGCAATCGAATCCAGAAAGCAGCCGATGCAGGTTTCATACAGGTAAACGGAACGCCCGTCAAGAGCAATTACAAGGTTCGTCCAGGTGATATCGTTACCTTGATGCTCGACCGCCCTCATTACGACACAACCATCGAACCAGAGGAAATACCTCTGAATGTTGTCTATGAGGACGACCAACTGATGGTAATTAACAAACCAGCAGGTATGGTGGTTCATCCAGGAGTAGGAAATTTCCACGGTACGCTGGTCAATGCCATAGCGTGGCATTTGCGCAACCTGCCGAGCTATGATCCCAACGACCCTAGTGTCGGACTGGTTCATCGTATTGATAAGGACACCAGTGGACTGCTTGTTGTGGCTAAGACCCCTGAGGCTAAGACAGAGCTGGGTGCTCAGTTCTTTAATCATGATACCCATCGCTCCTATCAAGCTTTGGTATGGGGAAACTTTACGGAAGACACGGGTCGTATAGAAGGTAACATCGGACGTGACCCTAAGGATCGTCAGCGCATGGCTGTCTTCCCTCCTGGTTCGGAAATCGGCAAGAGTGCTGTTACCCACTATCGTGTGTTGGAGCGCTTTGGTTATACCACATTGGTGGAGTGCAGACTGGAAACAGGACGTACCCATCAGATACGTGCTCACATGAAGCATATCGGTCATCCTCTGTTTGCTGATGAGCGTTATGGAGGAATGGAAATCCTGAGAGGAGAGCGTACTGCTTCTTATAAAGCTTACATTCAGAATTGTCTGAAGCTCTGCAATCGACAGGCTCTGCATGCCAAGACGTTAGGCTTTGTTCATCCTGTTACTCATGAACAGATGGACTTTACCAGTGAGTTGGCTGATGATATGAGTGAACTGATAGAAAAATGGAGAAAATATATAAAAAGTAATAATACACAATGAAACAATTAAAACGTAACATTGCCATCATCTGTGGTGGCGACTCTTCCGAGCACGACGTATCGTTGCGCTCAGCACAAGGTCTTTATTCGTTCTTCGACAAGGAGCGTTACAATGTCTATATCGTCGACATCAAAGGTCAAGATTGGCATGTTGAGCTTCCTGGTGGTATTACTGCCAAGATAGACCGTAACGACTTTTCGTTTATTGAAGATGGGAAAGCAAAACTATTTGACTATGCCTACATTACCATACATGGTACCCCTGGTGAGAATGGTATCCTGCAGGGTTATCTGGATTTGGTAGATATACCTTATTCTACCAGTGGCGTTTTGGTTGAGGCTATGACGTTCGATAAGTTTGTGCTTAACCAGTATCTGCGTGGCTATGGTGTTGCTGTGGCAGACTCCCTGCTGATCCGTCAAGGATATGAGCAACTAGTAAGCGACGATGAGATAGAACAGCGCATCGGTATGCCTTGCTTTGTAAAGCCTGCTGCTGATGGTTCATCATTCGGCGTTTCTAAGGTTAAGAACAAGGACCAGTTGGCTCCTGCCATTCGTAAGGCTATGTTGGAGAGCGATGAGATTATGGTTGAACAGTATCTGGAGGGTACAGAGATTTCCATTGGTGTGTATAAGACCAGGGAGAAGTCAGTGGTGCTACCAGCTACAGAGGTGGTTACCAATAACGAGTTCTTCGATTATGATGCCAAATACAATGGACAGGTCCAGGAGATTACTCCTGCCCGCCTCTCTGAGGATGTTACCCGTCGTGTTCGTGAGATAACCAGTCATATCTATGACATCTTGCACTGCAATGGTATTATCCGTATCGACTATATCATTTCGAAGGAAGGAAAGATATGGATGCTTGAGGTAAACACAACACCAGGTATGACACCTACCAGCTTCATTCCTCAGCAAGTACGTGCCGCAGGTCTGGAGATGAAGGATGTGCTGACTGATATTGTTGAAAACCAGTTCTAAGAGGTAAGAAATATGAGTAATGAGTACGATGAGATTCGCCCTTATGAAGAGGGTGAAATGAAACAGGCTTTCGAGGATCTAATTAATGACCGTCAGTTCTCAAGGATGCTGAAAGGTTTTACCCCGTGGTTGCCGAAGGTTATCCGTAATGGCGTGCTTCGACTGGCCTTTACGGGTGTCAAGACACCGCTCGACTTCCAAAAGCGTTTCATGAAACCTGTCGTGCGACATATTATTCGTAAACATACCGATGGCTGTACCTTTGAGGATCAAGCTCTGCCCGTTGATAAGACGAACCGTTACACGTTCCTTTCCAATCATCGTGATATCGTACTCGACTCTGCTTTTCTGGATGTGATGCTGGTAGACCATGGCTATCCTACTACTGTGGAGATTGGTATTGGTGACAACCTGCTCATTTATCCTTGGATTAAGCGTCTTGTCCGTATGAACAAAGCTTTTACCGTTCGTCGTGGATTGACAGCTCACGAGATGATGCGTTCCAGTCAGTTGATGAGCAGTTATATCCATTATGCTGTTACACAAAAGCATGAGAATATCTGGATTGCCCAGCGTGAGGGACGTGCCAAGGATTCCAGTGACCATACGCAGGACTCTGTACTGAAGATGCTGGCTATGGGAGGGGAAGGTAGTTTTGCTGATAAGCTCCGTGACTTGAATATCGTGCCCTTGACAATCAGCTACGAGTTTGATCCTTGCGACTACCTGAAGGCGCAAGAGTTCCAACAGAAACGCGACAATCCTAACTTCAAAAAGAGTAAGCAGGACGATTTGGACAACATGAAGACGGGCATCTTTGGTTATAAGGGACGTGTACATTACCAGTGTGCCCAGCCTATTAATACCTGGATAGATGAGTTGGCTGATATGCCTAAAAACGATTTCTTCACAGCACTTAGTCAGCGCATTGATCACGAACTGCATCGTAACTACCGTCTGTATCCTTGCAACTATATCGCTCTGGATATTCTAGAGCATTCTGGTGTTTCAAGTGATTCCAGTCATTATACCTCCGCTGACGTTCAGCGTTTCGAGAAGTATCTGCAGGGTCAGATAGCCAAAATAAACATCCCCAACAAGGATGAGGCTTTCCTTCGTGAGCGCTTGCTGACCATGTATGCCAATCCTGTTCGCAATTATCTTGCTGCCCAATGAAGAAGTTGTTTGCCTTTTCACTTTTTGCCTTCCTGCTTTTCTCCTGCGAAACAGACAGCTATGAGAAAGGCGAGGGACAGTATTCACAGATGCAGGGCGACTTTGCTGAGCTGACCGTTAATAGTCAGAAGCAAGGTGTCAGTTTCTTGACTGACGAGGGAGAGGAATACACCTTGACAACTCCTGCCACCTCATCATGGATACAACGTCCTGACACGGTTTATCGTGCTATCGTCTATTTCAATAAGTTAACAAGTGGAATGGCTGAGGCTGTAGCGATGGGACAGATGGGTGTGTTGCGTCCTGTTGAACATTGGCGCTTTAAGGAACAGCCCCAAGACCCTCTGGGTGTGGAAAGCGTATGGTTGACTAGAAATGGGAAGTATATCAATATGGGATTGCTGTTGAAGAATGGACGTGTGGAAGATTCGGAGGGCGTTCATGCCATGGCTCTTTGTCGTGATACAGTGTTAGTGAATCCTGACCAAACACGAACAGCTTACTATCGTTTGTTGCATAGTCAGGGTGATGCTCCTGAATATTACACCAATCGCCGCTATGTAAGCATACTGCTTCCCCAGGACCGTCCTGACAGTGTGCGACTTTCTATCCGCACTTATAACGGTACGCTGGAGAAGCAGTTTGCGCTTTAATTATTTCTTTTCTGCGAATTGACCAAAGTACTTTAGGCAGACGTCACGCCATTCGCGTGCGTTCTGCAATTGGTCTTCCAGTCTCTCATCCACCTCGCGCCAACGTTGCTCGTCAATGAAATGACGCATCTTGGTGTGCCAGATGTTATGATGTGACTCAACGGTAATGACACCCAGATTATAATGATATTGCAGTGATTCCCACAAAGTGGAACCGTCTTTCATGCGATAAGTCCAAGGTACACGATGGAACCACAGCAACAGGTTCTCAGGACAGGTCTCTATATTATTATAGGTACGCGCGATGTCCTCACGATATTGGCTGGTGGCATCCGTTCCTGTACTGGAGCGATCAAAACCGATACTGTCGTTGTTGGCTTTGTGATAGTAAACGGGGCACCACTCCAAAGGATAGCTGGCTATGAAACCATCGGGCTCTGGACCGTAGTGATGATCAAACTTGAAGATGTGGTGCAGACCCAGAGGCATCATATAGTTGACACAAGCCTCACGACTTTCTTCCATCACTTTCGACATGGTTGAAACAAACTCCTTATCTTTAGTGAAAGTCTGCTTAAGCCATTCTTTGGCTATCTTTTTGGATGAAAGATAGGGGTTCCATGCCAAGCGTCCAAAGGCATACCAGTTAGCCTGTGAGAAGTGATGACCACACCAGTTCTTGTCTTTGCCGATGTTGGCTACACCTGCAATACCTTTCAGTTGAGAAGGCGATACGTAGTCGAAGAACTCTTTCCACATGGGGGCCAGATAGACAAGATGACGGCTTTGTCCCAGATACTCTTGCGTAATTTGAAGTTCCACCATGTTGGGTGTCTGTTTAATCTGGTCAAACACGGGACTGTAAGGTTCACGAGGCTGGAAGTCCAACGGACCATTCTTGGTCTGCAGAATCACATTGTCGCGGAACTTACCATCCAGAGGCTTGAACTCAGAGACAGCTTGTTTCACGCGATCCTCTCCCTTATGGTTAGCACCATAAACGAAACAGCGCCACATCACGATGCCGTTAAATGGTTTCAGGGCATCTGCCAGCATATTGGCACCATCGGCATGTGTTCGACCGAAGTCGCCAGGACCAGGTTGTCCCTCGCTATTGGCTTTCACCAATAAACCACCAAAGTCTGGAATCAGCTTATAGATTTCCTTGGCCTTTTTCTTCCACCACTTAGCCACACTCTTATCCAATGGGTCTGCAGTTTTCGTTTCCTTCAGTGCCATAGGTGTGGCGAAGTTGATGCTGAGATATACCTTAATATGATAGGGGCGCAGGATATCGGCAATCTTCTTTACCTCCTTTAGATAAGGAGTTGTCAGCATTTTGGGCGAAGCATTGACATTGTTTAGCACTGAACCATTAATACCTAAGGAGGCATTGGCGCGAGCATAGTCACGAATCAGTTGTTCGTCCAGATGGAACCATTCGAAGATGCTCTCACCAGCATAGCCTCGTTCAATGCTACCATCCAAGTTGTCCCAATGGTTTAGCAGGCGCAGGTTAAAGACAGGATGCGACTCTTCCTTTTCTCCACGAAGCAGTGCATAAGCACCATAAAGCAATCCTGCTTCACGACGGGCAGAGAGTGTCTTTCCGTCAAAGCGGTAACCATCATCATCAGGCATCGAAGCATCAATGCGTAGGGCAATGTCAGCACCTTTGTAATAGGTCTGGAGTTCCTGACGGACAATGTCGATAGTAGGCGATTGCAGGTCACAAGTAACCTTTGCCTTGTTAACGGGTTTGTAACGTAGCCACAACTGATGACCATCTTCAGCAACACTGTGCAGGCTGAAGAGGATAAATAGTGATAATAGTATTCTTTTCATTGTATACTTAAAATTTTACAGGGTGCCCAGAACCAGAATGTCGAACCCTTTCCTTGCTCAGTAGTCATACCGATATGTCCGTGAACGGCATCAATGATAGACTTGCAGATAGAGAGTCCCAGTCCTGGGGCTTCTTGTTGAACAAAAGTATTTTTATCGTTTAAAAGTGCAAAGATGTTGTTCTTCAGGTCTTCTGGTATACCTTCACCCGTATCGATGACAGCGAAGTAGAGACCATAGTCCTGTTGTTTGTATTGTATTGTGATGCTGCCTTGTAATGTGTGACGAATGGCATTGGTCAGCAGATGCATCATGACGTGGCGAAGCATGCCAGTGTCTATTTCGGCAATACATTTCTGATGAGGACTCTCGATATTCAGCACCACACCCTCTTGCAGTTTACTCTCTACTTCCTCTTTGTAGTTCTCCATCACTTCTCTGAGATCTGTAGTGACACGCGTAAACTGTAGTCCACCACCTTCGATGTTTGAGAGTTCCAGTAATTCATTGATGAAATAGAGCAGTTGATGACCATTGGTATTGATTTGAGCTAGCATTTGCTTGCGGTCTTCAACAGGAATCTCATCCTTGTCATCCACCCTAAGCATATCGCTGAAACCGATAATAGCATTCAGTGGGGTGCGCAGAGCGTGACTGACATTAGCCAGAAAGACGGTCTTCAATTGCTCCGACTTCTGCGCACGTCGCATCTCTAAATGCAACCGTTTGTTATGACGATGCTGCATATATATCAAGAGCAGTAGAGCGAAACAGATAACACTTCCTATCAGCCACCAGACCCATTGGGGCAAATGGAAACTGTCCAATTGGGAGATATAGTCGCCATAGATGTCATCAATGACACCTTCTTTGTCCATCTTTATCAGCTCGCGGTCAATGGCATCTATCAGTTTGCGGTTATTACTAACGTAGCAATATTCACGAGGGGTCAGCGTCAAGTCCTCTGTCGAAAGGTTGGTCAGATGCAGTTTGTGGATATGGTATTTCGCTTGATAACGGAAGCAGATAACAGCATCGTACTCACCTGCAGACAAGTCTTGCAGGGCTTTGGGCAGGTCGCGCACTACGTTGAGTACGGCGCCAGCCTTGGTCAGTGTGTCTGTAATGGGACGACTGGACATATAGGCTATCTTCTTACCTTTTATCTGACGCATGTTAAACTCATCAGCATCCTTACGGTCGTTGCGGAAAACCACCTGATAGTAGAGCTTGAAGACAGCGCGTGAGTAGTTGGTAATAGACTGGCGATAGGGCGAATAAACCATCATGGCCAAGTCGACACGTCCATTCAGGACATCACCTGTAATGGCCTCCCAAGTATTTGGACGATAGGTATAAGGCACATCAAGCCGTTGCATCAATGTCTGGGTCAGCTCCACGTCGAGACCTTTCGGCAATCCTTCCTGGTCCACATATTCCAGTGGAGCGTAATCCAGGTCGAGGGCAATCACCACGGGCCGATACTTAGAGAAACCTAAGTTGTCAGCACTTGCGGTCAAGGTTGCAACAATGGTCAGTAGTATTATGGCTAGTCTTTTCATTTTTATAATTGGTTTATTGTTTCAGTAGGTTTAATGCTTGTTTGGGTGCCATGACGTTATGTACTTTCTCAGTATATTCCGTCAGTTTAGCACCCACTGTAGCATGGATGTCACGCGATGAAGAACCAATGCGGAAGGTGTAGTTGCCAGCCTCTGTAATCCACTGTGAATTAGCTTCATCGAACGAGGCTAGGTCGCGCTTCTGGATCGTCATGGTGAGTGTCTGACTCTCGCCTGGTTGCAGAATGCGCGTCTTAGCGAAGGCTTTCAGTTCCTGCATGGGCTTTTCCAATTGTCCCTTGGGGGCAGTCACGTAAACTTGTGCCACTTCCTTGCCGCTAACATCGCCCGTGTTCTTAACGGTAATGGTAACGGTGACCAAATCGCCGTTCACTTTCACCTTAGGCTGACTGAATGCGAAGGTGGTATAGCTCAGGCCGAAGCCGAAGGGATAAGCCACCTGCTTCTGGAAGGTGTCGAAGTAGCGATAGCCCACATAGATGTCTTCCTCGTGGTTGGTGAAGTCCTCATTGGGAATGCCAGCATCCCATCCCTTCATTTCACGATAGGTGTACATATCATAATCCTGTGGGAAATTCTTCGTGGAAGGATGGTCTGTAGCAGCAATAGGCCAAGTCATGGTGAGCTTGCCACTGGGGTTAGCCTTTCCTGTCAGCACATCGGCCACACTGTTGCCACCTTCCTCGCCAGGTTGCCAAGCACACAGAATGGCATCTACACGGTCGCGCCAAGAAGCTGTTTCCATCACACTACCACTATTGATGATTACAATGACGGGCTTGCCTTGAGCATGGAACTGGTCGCTCACACGGAATATCATGTCTTGTTCCATCTTCGAGAGGTTGAACTCTCCATCGATCTTGCGATCAATGCCCTCTCCAGCCTGACGACCGATGGTTACAATGGCAGCATCAGCACCTATCACTTCATGCTGTACGCAACGTTCTGATATCTCTATCTCGTCCAACTTGGGCTGACCTTGATCCAAGAACCACATCATGGGGTTCTTGTCTGCCTTCAACTTTGCCTTGGCATATTTCACATAGTTCTGGTAAATCTCAGTCAATAGGGGAGTAGTGCTCACACCTATGTTCTTCAGTCCAGTTAACATATCCACTACATAAGGCACATTGACACAACCAGAACCCAGTCCACCAGAGAAGAAGTCGTAGCTATTAACACCAAACAGAGCCACTGTTTTCAGGTTCTTCATGGGCAAAACACCCGTATTCTTCAGCAGCACCATTCCTTCAGTAGACGATTGGCGTGTAATCTCAGCATGTGCCTTCAAGTCGGGCTTGTTAGAGTACTGATAACCCTTGAAGCGAGGGGTCTTCACAATGTATTCCAGCATATTGCGCACATTGCGGTCCACCTCTTTGATGTCCAGGCGACCCGCCTTTACATCTTCTATGATTTCCTTGGCTTGAGCAGGATAACCAGGCATCATCAGGTCGTTGCCTGCCTCTACTTCCTGACTTACGGGCAAGTCGGATCGTCTGACAATCCAGTCAGTCATCACGATACCGTTGAATCCCCATTCGTCGCGCAGAATCGTTGTGAGCAAGTCTTTGTCGCCCTGTGCATATGTTCCGTTTACCTTGTTATAGGCCGACATTACGGTCCAAGGGTCGCTCTGACGAACGGTCATCTCAAAGCCTTTCAGGTATAGTTCACGCAGTGCACGCTGACTTACTCGCTCGTCCACCTTTGTACGAGCCGTTTCCTGTGAGTTCACAGCATAGTGCTTGATGCTCACACCAACGCCCTGACTCTGAATGCCCTTGGTTACAGCCGTACCAATCATACCCGTTACGATAGGGTCTTCTGAGTAATATTCGAAGTTACGTCCACAAAGCGGATTTCGATGCAGGTTCAAGCCAGGACCCAGGATAACGTCACAACCATACTCCAGCGTTTCATTACCAATGGCTTGTCCCACTTGTTCCACCAATTCCGTGTTCCACGTAGAGGCCAGACATGTGCCAATGGGGAATCCTGTAGCATAGTAGGTCTTGGTGTCCCCTTTACGCTTGGCGTCAATATGTACGCCAGCAGGTCCATCGCAAAGTGCTGTGGTGGGAATACCCAGTCGGTCAATGCCTACCGTTGTACCTGCAGCACCAGCCACCAGCTTCTCCTGATGTCCCATCATGGCACCAGAACCAACGAATCCGTCGTTACCTCCGCCTACGAGCAGTTGTGCTTTTTCCTCCAGCGTCATAGCCTTCAGCACCTCGTCAATATTATCAGCTCTCAGTTTTGTTTGCGCATTCATTGTCATAGTCATAAACAAGGCCATCAGCCCTATGGAGATTTGTTTCTTCATACGATTTGCATTGTTTTGGGTTATTCTGTTCGCAAAGATACGAATAAGCGAGAAAAAAACAAAAGAAAAATCTATTTTTCTTTATATTTTCGAGCGAAAGTTATTCTCTTTCTTTTTTGTAGTACCGTTTTTTATTCATAACTTTGCAGGCGAGAAAGCATAAATGAAGGATGAGAAAGAGCTTTTTTTTGACACTAATGGTTTTGTTGGTATGTTCGTGCCATCAAACCGTCAACCAGCAGAAGACAAGTCAGGCAGACAGTTTGATTACAGCTACCCTGAAAACGGGAGATGACGACCGTGTGTTGGCGCTTGTCGACAGCTTGGAAGCTTGTAAAAGCATTTCTGCGCTGAAGGCTAACTTCCGTCGTGGATATGCCTATGAGCGCAAAGGCATGAGGTATTATACCGAACTGTATTGGAAGAAGGTGCTCGACGAAAAGAATCCCAGCGACGACGACCTTGCGTCGTACATCCATGCTGCCACATTCTTGGCTAATCGTCAAGTGACGAAGAACGATTTTGAAGGTGCTATCCGTACTGCCTCTGAGGCCTTGAAGCGAATAGACAAGTCGCAGGAACAGAAACCTTTGTTCAAGGCAATGCTCCTGCAAGTGGTGGGCAGTTGTCAGACAGAATTGGAACAAGCAGAGGCTGCTGATGAGACGATGAACGAGGCTTTCGACAATTTCCTCTTGGCCTTGAAAACAGATACCACCGACTATTCGATGCGTAACACCATCATCGGTCTTTCAAACATTGCGAAGGACTATCTGGAGGTGAAGCAACCAGAGAAGGCCACTATGTGGTATCATCGTGCTGACTCACTATTGAATGTCTTTAAGACGTATCCTGATGCGAAGGAGGAGAAGATTGACAAGATGCAGGCCTTGTTGCTCCAGCTCAAAATCAAGATAGCGGGCGCTAATAAGGATAAAGAAGCAGCAGCTAAAGCCTTTGAAGAATATCAGGAAACAGCATACTCCAAGACCCAGGATGGACGCTGGAAGATGATCAATTACTTGATGAAAAACAAGCGCTTTGACGAGGCTGCTGATATATACATGCAGCTTGATAGCAGAATGAGCCAGAAGAATGGAGGATTGTCGCTCGACAACATCCGTAAGCACTATGTCGGCAAATTCAAGGCAAACGTCCAAGCGGGTCGCAAGGATTCGGCTTGGGTGGTGGCTGAGAAAGTAATGATGGCGCTCGACTCTGCAGTTAATGACTATCAGCAGAGCGAGATGGCAGAGTTGACAACGATGTATCAGACTCAACAGAAGGAAGCAGAGATAGCGCGTCAGCAGGTGGAAATATCTAGCCAGCGATTCATCGGACTGGTTGTCGTATTGTTGCTCATCACCACCTTCTTTGTCATCTATTCCATGTATCGTCGTAAGGCGCTGCATCAGATAGCCTTAGCCAAAGCCGCGAAGGAAAGGATGGAGTCAGAACTGCGTATTGCCCGTGACATCCAGATGTCAATGGTACCTCACGAATTCCCAAAGTTGGAAGGTCTTGACATCTTTGCCTCAATGACTCCAGCTCGTGAGGTGGGTGGCGACCTGTATGACTACATCCAGATAGACAATGTGCTGTATTTCTGTGTGGGTGATGTCAGTGGAAAGGGAGTGCCTGCTTCGCTCGTGATGGCGCAGGTGACCAGACTGTTCCGTGCGTTGGCCAAACAGCGCATGATGCCTGAGGAGATTGCTACAAGACTGAACGACGAGTTGACGGAGAACAACAAAAGTGGTATGTTTGTCACGATGTTCATCGCCCTTGTCGATTTGACCACAGGTCATCTGGATTACTGCAATGCAGGACATAATCCTCCTGTGCTTGGAGGTGATGCTGAGGGTGGTTCGTTCATGAAGATTCACTCCAATGCGCCCATAGGCTTATGGAGTGGATTGAAGTTTGTGGGTGAAGAGATAGATACCATCAAAGGTCGTCCCATGTTCCTTTATACCGATGGACTGAACGAGGCAGAGAATCCTCAGCGCCAGCAGTTTGGCGAAGAACGCATGTTAAAAATATTGCGCTCTATTCGCTTCGAGAGTGCTACCAAGGTAATTAGTACACTCTCGCGCGAAGTAGAGCAACATCGTAATGGAGCAGAACCTAATGATGACCTCACTATGTTCTGCTTTAAGATCAGATAAACATTATTCGTGAACGTAGAGGTCCCAGCCGAGATAAGTCTCGATGGCCTCGTTCAGAATGTCGACGACATCGGTGCGACACATAGCCACATGATGCTCGAAACCGTTCTTGCAGATGTACTTCATCAGCTTCTGCAGGTTGTCAACCTTCGTGACTGCGATACAGCCATCCATTCCGTAAGGATCGTTGGTGAGCTGACCCTTGCCCAGATAGGCCTTGATGGTGCCCTTTGGATCGTCGGTAGAGATGCGGAAGAAGGTAAATGGGCCTTCTGATACCTTTGCATAGACAGCACCAAAGGTGTTAATCTTGCCCAACGTGCGACCTAACACACCCAAAGGTCCGAGCTTCAAATCGCCATTGCCTACAAACTGCTTGGGGAAGTTGCCACAGTGGGTGCACACGCACTTGTTGCGATCCTCAGCGAAGTTGTTGTTCCAGTCGAGTAGGGCAGGAGCGTTCTGCGAAGCCAGTGAAAGAGCATACATGGAGATAGCTCCGGCAAGGTCGGTCTCGCAGGCAGCAGGAATCAGCTTTTCGCTCAGCATCGACATGGTGACGCAAGGAGCGCAACCATAGTTCTGCTCCAGAGAATCCCAGCACTGAATAGCAACAGCCTGCACATCGTTGGCTTCAATCCAGTTCTCTACAGCCACACTGAACTTAGCCTGCAAGCCCAACTTCTCTTTGTAAGAATCGGGCACCTTGGCGTAGTTGCAGGTACGATTGCACATCTCAATGAACTTAGGATCGTCGTCCTTGATTTTCTGAGCTGCATAGAGAATCTCAGAGAGGTCGGCAGGAACAACGGTGATACCTGAGCGCTGCAACAGTTTTTCACTGGCACGACAAGTGTTGAAGCCTAAGGGGCGTGTACCAATCTGCCCCAAACGACAATGGCGCAAACCATTGACTACGCGACAGATAGCTGCAAAGCGGTCGATGTCTTTCTTCAACAAGGGGTCGTAGATAGAATAGGTGTGCAGGGTAGTGTCCGTAAAGGGAATGCCATACTGATAGAGGTTGTTGCACACACTGATCTTGCCACAGAAGGCGTCACGACGTGAGTCAAGGTCAACCTTATCGTTCTCGTCGTCGCAAGCCTGTACCATCACGGGTACGTTCAGGTCGGCATCGCTGATGGCATTGATGATACCAATCTCAAAACCGAAGTTAGGCAGACTGACAATGATACCATCAATCTCGTCGCGATGCTGACGGAACTGTTTTGAAACCTTCAGTCCGTCCTCACGCGTCTCGATGCTGCTGGAGCCTGTCGGCGTGGCATCCTCAGGCAGGATGATATACTCATAGCCACCGTCTTCGAGGGTTTTCAACAGCTGCTTGCGCACGTCCTTGGCCAACTCTGAGTTAAAATAGGCGCGAGTACCGATGATCACGCCAAAACATGTCTTTCCGTTTTTCATAATCGTATTTTGTTTAGTATTTATCTACTTAATAGGACGAACCAATCGGCTTTTTGTCATCTTACTCCTTTAGCCAATTCCAGCGACGGGCCCAGTCTTCCAAAATAGCCTGTCGCCACTTGCGCTGTGTCTTGGCACCCTGCCATTTGCCTTCGTACTCAGAACGGTCGGGCAAGTCGCTGTACCAATGGTTGCCCAAAGGGTAGTCGTTGACATCGGGTGCATCGTGCAAGGCCTGTGCAACATCTTCCAAGCATCCCCATACCAGCACATAGAGTGGGCGAGGGTCGTCCTTGCGGGCACACTTCACAATCCAGTCGCTGCCCTCCGTTGGCTTGTCGAAACCGCAGGGAGGCAGCTCACTGGTGCGTCCCTGTTTCACCAATGGGCGCAGCTCGTCGGGAGCCATCACCTTGGCGTGACGGCGCAGCACGGGATAGTCCTTCTCGAAGACGTCTATCATGCGGAATATCTCCTTGGCACTACCGCTGCCGAAGGATGGTGATGATACCAGACCCTCCAGGTCGAACAGGTCAGTGTACATCATCAGGTGTGCTATCGACTGGTTGTCATCAGGGTCAGTACCTCCGATATCAGTAGAAATCAATATACGAGGAATCTCTGTCGGTTTCTGCAATTCCCCTGCGTTTGCCGTCAGAGCTGTCAAGGCGACTGTCAGTGTCAGGCACCATTTTTTCAATCGTTTCATAGATGTTTGTTTTATGTCATTAAGACGTTTGACAGCCCTTCTTGTCATCATGCCCGCCGCGACTCACACCGTGTCAGGCACCATGTGATTGATCTTCCTCAAAGCTATTTGCTTACAATAAAAGGAATAGTATATCCAAACCTATTTTCCGATACATATTCACCATTAATATACAGCGTTTTCCAAGGAGAAATACTTTTCAACATCCGTTTAAAGCTATTCTCTAATCTTTCTAAAGATGGCATTTTATCCCTATCTTGTTTTGGTACAAATGCACGAACATGACAATCAACGAGATTTCCTAAAGAGTCAAGTTGTACATCACGTATGCTAAACATGATTCTTTTCACTTCATCTAATTCTGGATATGATTTGAGATCCAAGGGAAACTTTGCTCTTATTTCTTCTCGACTCTTTAACTTGGAAAATGAGAAACCGTCGACAACAAGTTTGTTGTGAAATGATTTCCGTTCTGTCACGTTCCCTCTATTAATGGTAATAAATTGCTCATATTCAAGATTTCTAATATATGCATCATGCATATAGAATATCTGCTCTCCCTTACCTATTCTAATGGTGTCTGTCAGCCATGTGGCAATAATCTTGTCCTTGTCATAATAACGATTAAAGACATGTTGCATATCGCTTGGTGGAATACTCTCTTGCCGGTACTGATGTGTATCGACATTCCAAAAAGAAACCCTAATGCTGTCAAGAGTCAGTCTATCGTTGTTAATGCTCCAATAGCCAGTATAGCCCTCCCAATTTGCGGTAGTGATGGACCGGCCTTTAGGCAGGATGTTTATCAAACTGGAATGAAGCAAAGAATCTGCATACAGAGGCTTGCCCAACAAAACCCACATCTCCCCATCAATGAAGATGCAGTCACCATCCTGACCTGTAGCAAACATTCCGATGGTAACAAACAATGCATAAAAACAAACAAGAAATCTTTTCATTGTTTCTTACTTTTTAATTGTTAAACGATACAAGTTGTGCGGACTTTCGCTTGCAAAGATAGTAAAAGTCGCTGATTGCTGCAAGAAAACTATTACATCATTTTACACTAACGGCAATTTTATCACTGATTTGCCAACATACAACAAAAATCTTCTGCAAATATTGATTGAGAACTTGGCAGTTTAAGAAAAAAATATTTCCTTTGTGGCAAATTTCAATTGCAGACTTTGGAATATACGTTTCAAAGTTTGGAACATACATACCAAAGTTTGGGACGCAGGTTTCAAAGTTTAAAACGAAAAAAGGTAAGAATAGTATGGCATATTATGTAGTAAAGGAAATGCCCGCAGGTATGGGCAATGGCAAAAAAGGGAGGATTTTTCCCAAAATGCAGGTTTATACGGAGTTCGACTACGACAAGGTGGTTGATCTCATTCACACCAATTCGCCAGCTTTCAGCCAGACGACCATTCGTGGCGTGTCAACCGCCTCAGTCGCAGCGCAGCCTCCAGGGAACTCTCCAAACTCGTCGCCGACCCCAATTCAGGCATCAAAACCAAAGGAGCCGGCTCGCATAAGGTCTGGGTGTAGGGTATTGAACAACAATCCCGACATCCTTCTGGCTAATCGCAAGACATTTAGCATGTTTAGATGTTTAGATGTTTAGAAGTTTAGTTTTTAGTATATCTGTAAATATAAAAATTTTAATTTCTTTCTTTTTTACTATAAATCCTAAATATCTAAACTTCTAAACATCTCATCTGTTTTTTTATTTGATAAGCTGGTTCACAGCATTGCGCCAACCTTGATAGAGGATGTTCTTCTGTGGGTTGGGCTGAGGTTGAATGACTTGGGTAACCTTGCGCAAGGGTGCCACTTCGTCGAAGCTCTTCCAAATGCCACGGGCGAATCCGTTCATGATGACAGCACCAAGGGCTGAGGCATCGTCAACCTCCGTACAAACCACAGGGGTATCAAGCATATCAGCCTGGAACTGCATCAGGAACTTGTTCTTCGTGGGTCCACCGTCAGCGGCAATCTCCTTCAGTCGTCCTCCTGTTGCACGAGCCATCACGTCAATCAAGTCCTTAATCTGATAAGCGATACTTTCCAAAGCAGCACGCAGGAAGTGAGCCT
The DNA here is from genome assembly GCA_902782305.1 of uncultured Prevotellaceae bacterium. Taxonomy (GTDB): domain Bacteria; phylum Bacteroidota; class Bacteroidia; order Bacteroidales; family Bacteroidaceae; genus Prevotella. The sequence goes on along the minus strand of CACZMV010000004.1, from coordinate 75,517 downwards.
TTGTCGTAGCAAAGGTTAGTCCGAAGACAGCTCCCTTAACCTCGCTATGCCACCAGGGAGCGCCCAGTCCAGAGAAGGCGGGTACGATATATACACCACCATTATCCTCTACGGAGGTTGCCAGCGCTTCCATCTCAGCAGGATGACCCACCAACTGCAACTGATCGGCTATCCACTTCAGCGTAGCACCTGTACTGTAGATGTTGCCTTCGAAACCATAGTAGGTCTTGCCAAAGGCGGAGAAACCAACGCTGGTTACCAAACCTTCCGGTGCAGCCTTAGGCTCCTCACCGATATTCACCATCACACTGGAACCAGTGCCATAAGTTACCTTTCCTGAACCCGGCTCAAAGCACATCTGTCCAACCAACGCTCCATGAGAGTCGCCCAAGACACCAGCAATCTGGATGGGTTTAGAGAAGATGCCTTCGCAGGTTGTCTCACCATAGATAGCATCGCAAGGAAGAATGTCTGCCATCATGGAACGGGGAATGTCGAACAGTTTCAGTAAGTCGTCATCCCAATCCAAGGTATGGATGTTGAACAGCATGGTGCGCGAAGCATTGGTGTAATCAGTAGCAAACACCTTTCCTTTTGTCAACTTCCAGATGAGCCAGGTCTCGATGGTACCCATCAGCAGTTCGCCTCGTGAACATAACTCGCGAGCCCCCTCTACGTTGTCGAGCAACCATTTAATACCCGTTGCGGAGAAGTTAGGGTCGATCAGCAGTCCGCTCTTGTCGAATACCGTCTTAGCATAACCTTTCGAACGAAGCTGGCGACACAGTTCTGCACCACGCGTGTCTTGCCATACCACTGCATTGGCGATGGGTTTGCCCGTTGTCTTGTTCCATACCACCGCAGTTTCACGCTGGTTGGTAATGGCAAGGGAGAACGTGCAGGGAACCAAAGAGAAGTGCATGTCTACTTCTGCCATCAGTTTGCGGATGGCTTCTATCATGTTCTGATAGATCTCCTCAGCGTCGTGCTCCACCCATCCTGTTTGTGGATAGTATTGCTTGTGATCCACATTGGTTCGCGCCAGCACCTTGCATTGCTCATCAAAGAGTAATGCCTTCGTCGACGAGGTACTTTGGTCTATTGCAATGAATCGTTGTTCCATTTCACATTACTTATTTGAAGGAAAGGACAGCCTTTACGATACCTTCGGCATCAAGACCATAGTGGTGGAAGATTTCAGCATTAGTGCCATGAACCACATTCTCGTCTGGAATACCCAGGATGCGAACGGGAACAGGATTCTCTGAGATGGTTTCGCAAACCATAGCGCCCAAACCACCAAACTGAGAGTGCTCCTCAACGGTAACGATACGGCCAGTCTCCTTAGCTGCCTTGCGGATAGCTTCCTCGTCGAAAGGCTTAATCCATGAGCAGTCGAGCACACGAGCTGAGATGCCTTGCTCCTTCAATTTCAAACCTGCCTGCCAGGCGTGGTAAACAGTCTCGCCAGTAGCCACGATGGTAACATCCTTACCATCCATAATCTGAATAGCCTTGCCCACTTCGAAGTGGAAGTCATCGTTTTCGTAAACATCGGGCACAGCAGCACGACCCACACGAACGTAGCACGGTTTGTTGAAATCAACCAGGAACTTCACCAACTTCTTGGTGACGCGCCAATCGGAAGGCAGACAAACGGTCATGCCTGGGAAGGTGCGCAGAGCGGCAATGTCGTGCAAAGAATGATGGGTAGCACCCAGTGCGCCATAAGCCACACCACCTGATACACCTAAGATAGTAACGGGGTTCTCTGAATAGGCCAAGTCTACTTTGACCTGCTCCAGGCTACGAGCCACATAGAAGCAAGCGGGGCCACAACAGAACACTTTCTTACCAGAGTGAGCCAGACCAGCAGAGATACCTACGGCATTCTGCTCAGCAATACCACACTCCACAAACTGCTCAGGCAGTGCATTGGCATAGTCGCCAAGTGTTACAGAACCACGTGCATCAGTGGTTACAGCAATAATATCTTTATCCTCACGTGCCAATTCCAGCAACGTGTCAGTAAACTGTTTTCTACATGCAATCATTTTCTTATCCCTCCAATCCTTTAATTCGTTGTTCAATCTCTGCAACGGCCTCCTTGCACTGTTCTTCGTTCAGTACACCGTGATGCCACTTGGCAATACCTTCCATGAAGCTGACACCCTTACCCTTCGTGGTGTTAGACACCAGTAAGTGTGGTTTCTTGTTCGTATAATCGATAGCATCGAAAGTCTTCACGATGTCTTCCATTGAGTCGCCATTCATCTCGATGACATCCCAGCCAAAGGCCCCCCAGCGCTCCTTGATAGAGTCGATGGGCATCACATTCTCCGTGTCACCTGAAATCTGCAGGTGGTTGCGGTCGATGATGGCCACCAGATTGTCCAACTCGTACTTATGACCAGCCATTGCAGCCTCATAGATAGAGCCTTCGCCCTGTTCGCCATCGCCCATCAGCACATAGGTCTTCCAAGCTTTCTTGTCCATCTTGGCAGCAATCGCCATTCCTACGCCAATGCCCAGTCCGTGACCTAAGGCACCAGAATTTACCTCAATGCCAGGAACTTCAATAGTAGGATGACCAGAGAGGATAGACCCAAACTTACCCAATGTGTCGAGCACTTCAGGTGCGAGAAATCCTTTCGCCTCCAATGTTACATACAAAGCTTCCACGCAATGTCCCTTTGACAAAACAAAACGGTCGCGCTCTGCAGCCTTGGGCTCTGCAGGATTCAGGTTCTTCATCACGTGGAAATACAGTGCCGTCATCACGTTCAGGCACGACAAGTCGCCACCTATGTGGCCAGCCTTGGCGGCATACACCACTTCAACAAGGCGCTTACGGTTTTTCTCCGCAAGCAATTCCAATTCTTTTACGTCCATAGTTCTTTAAGTATATATACCTTTTATTTATATATAGGATGCATGAAAATAAATAATGTCATCATTTTAAGGCGGGAAAAGCGCTCTATTTCAAGAATTCTTCGTATATTTGCAGCATGAAACAAATCAAGGTCCTGTTTTTAGCCGTTTCCTTGGGATTTGTCGTATTGCTTGCCGTCTCTTGTGGTAAGCAGGGCGAGCAGAGTGTCCAGCAGGTTTCCGATGTCGACCTCCAGTTGGACAGGGCGCATCAAACCCACAATTACGACAGTCTGCTGTTGCTGGTTGACAGCTTTCGTGCGGCAGGTGCCCTTTCCGACATCAAGACGAACTATTGGTTGGGTTATGTCCACCAGCGCAAGGGTCAACAGCGCCTGGCTGAGGTTTACTGGAAGCATGCCGTGAACGATGAGGCTAACGACCCTGTGTCACTTGACTTCTATGCCAAGTCAGCCAGTCGTCTGGCTAGCCTTCTGCTGTTGAAGGGCGACTATGAGGAAACGCTTCAGGTGGCATTGGCTGCCAAATCCAGGATGGATGAACTGTCGCTCGACACGCTGAGCGAGTATTCTAATCTATTGGCTACCATTGGAAGTTGCCAGTTGAAACTGGGTAATTCCCAACAGGCAGCCAACACTTTCGAGCAGGCAGAGAGCAACTACAGCCAGTTCCTGCAATACGACCAGACAGGGTATCTCTACAAGAGTGCCATCGTCGGACAAATCAATACCGTCAACATCTACCTAAGTGAGCATCAATACGATGAGGCATACCTCTGGACGGAGCGTTTCGACTCTATTCTGACGCTCTACGAGCAGCAGCCCTATGCCGAGCGGGACTACGTCGATAAGCAGCGTGCCCGCCTTAATTTCTACAGGGCTACCGTGCTCCAGGCAATGGGTAATCAGAAGGAGGCAGCGAAGGCCTATCACGAAGCCCTCCAGACCAAATATGCCCATACGGGTGATGGACATATCGAGGGCAGCGAGTACCTCATGGCTGCCAAGCGATGGCGCGAAGCTGCCAAGAACTTGGAAGACCTTGACCATCAGATTGACCGCTATGGCATGAAGCTCTCTTTGGAGAATATACAGAAATACTACCTGCCCAAGTTCCGTGCCAATGTCGGTGCCCAACGTAAGGACTCCGTCATCGCTGTGGGAGAGAAGATCTGTGATGCCCTCGACAGTGCTATCTATCAGTCCAAGAAGGACGAGGCTGCCGAGTTGGCTATAGTCTATGATACCCAGCAGAAGGAGGCCAAGATTGTGCAGCAGGAAGCCGATCTCTCGCGCCAGCGCTGGATTGGTACACTTGCCGCTCTGGGCTTGATTTCCATCTTCTTCATCATCTACACGCTTATCAAGCGCCAGGCCAGTTTGCGTCTGGAGGATGCCCACTCCAAGCTGCAGGCGGCCTATGACCAGCTGGAAACTACCACTAAGGCCAAGGAGCGTATTGAGAGTGAACTGCGTATTGCCCGTGACATCCAAATGTCGATGGTTCCAAACATCTTCCCTAACGAGAAGAATATTGATGTCTATGCAGCAATGACGCCTGCAAAAGAAGTTGGTGGCGACTTGTATGGTTACCTGATGCAGAGCAATGAGTTCTATTTCTGCGTAGGCGATGTGTCTGGTAAGGGTGTGCCTGCCAGTCTGTTTATGGCACAAGCCACTCGTCTGTTCCGTACTTTTGCTACTCAGCACATGAAGCCTGCCGACATTGCCACCTATATGAATGCTGCTTTGACGGAGAATAATGAGCAAGGAATGTTTGTTACCATGTTTATTGGTCTTATCGACCTTTCTACAGGTAAGATGGACTATTGCAATGCTGGTCATAACCCACCTGTCTATGGAGTGCCAGCCAAGTTCCTTGATATGGTGGAAGCAAATGCTCCTATAGGCTTGTGGCCAGATCTTGAGTTCGTAGGCGAGACGATAGATGATGTCAAAGGCTGTCCGCTTCTCATTTATTCTGACGGACTCAATGAGGCAGAGAATAAGCAGCAGGAACAGTTTGGTGACGATCGCTTGTTAGCCGTACTGAACAATTCCACCTTCAGCAGTTCGCGTCAGGTCATTGAGAAACTGTTTGAAGAGGTGAATCGCCATCGCGACGGGGCGGAGCCTAACGACGACCTTACCATCATGTGCCTGAAAGTTAGTTAACTGAATCCGTTATGCTTGCAAGTCATTATTATCAGGGAAAGATAGAAGCTGGTTGCGATGAGGCTGGTCGTGGTTGCTTGGCAGGCAGTGTCTATGCAGCAGCTGTCATCCTGCCAGAGAATTACCAGAACGAATTATTAAACGATTCGAAGCAATTGACAGAAAAGAAACGATACCAGCTTCGCGACATCATCCAGCGCGATGCTATTGCATGGGCAGTAGGCATTGTTACCCCAGAGGAGATAGACAAGATAAATATCCTCAATGCTTCCATCCTTGCCATGCATCGGGCCCTTGACCAGCTGAAGGTACGCCCGGAAGCCATTATAGTGGATGGCAATCGCTTTAAGCCCTATCGTGAACCAATAAGTAATAACCGTGAACCAATAACCCTTCCCCACACCACCATTGTCAAGGGTGATGGCAAATACCTTTCTATTGCAGCAGCAAGTATCCTTGCCAAGACCTATCGTGACGATTATATGAACCAGTTGGCACAGGAGTATCCGCAATACGATTGGCTCTCGAACAAAGGCTATCCCACCAAGAAGCATCGTGAGGCCATCAAGCAATATGGCATCACCCCTTATCATCGCAAGAGCTATAACCTCTTAGGCGACGGACAGCTTTCATTCGACTTTTGAATAGCATCTACATCCTAGGTGTAGGTCTGGCTCTTAACGGTATTATTTGTAAATAGAGGAAAACATTTGCCGATAGGCTTCTACCTTCTTGTCGAATGCCAAAGGATAGGCGCGTGAGGAAGAAGGGAGACGCCACAAGCTGATGGAAGACGGATGAGGGATGAGAACGGAGGTGTTTACCTTAGGAATTTCTGGGATGCCGAGCGAGGCACAGATAGTCTCTGTGGCTTTCTCGCCCGTGGTGACAATGGCCTTGCAGTGGGGCAGTTGCTCCAATAGGGCATGAATGTTGGTAGGTTCCACGACCTCGAGAAATTTGTCGGAGGCATTGTCCTGCAAGCGACGGATAGCCGTTGAGGTATCGAAGAAAGCAAGGCCCTTCTCTTGGCAGAAGGCCACAATCTCGTCAATCTTAAAACGCTTGGTCTCCAAGTCAACGAAATGATTCTTATCTCCAAAGAATATCTGTCCCTCAATGCGCCAGTGGTCGTTGATGAAGTTCGGATAATAAAAATCCATGCACCAACGCTTACGCTGAGGCGGAAAGCTGCCCAAGAACAGTACTTTCGCATTCTCAGGCAGAAAAGGTCGTAGCGGATGATATTCTACACCATCCTTACTACGGGCAATATTCTCTGTATTCAAGTAGGAAGTCATCGTTTCTCCTTCGTAATTTGGGAGCAAAGATAAGAAAAAATCCCTGAATTCCGTATTGAAAACAGGGATTTTCTAAAAATGGAACTAAAGTCTATTTGTGTTGGAGATAGGCGTCTACCTTTGCGGCTGTCTGTTTGCTGCTAGCCATAGCACGCACCACGAGACTGGCACCATTAGCAGCATCGCCACATACAAATACGTTCTCAGCATACTGAGGATGCTCAGGCTTCAGGAATCCCATGGCCAGCACTACCAGTTCGGCCTTGATGATTTCGGGCTTGCCCTTTTCAACCATGATGGGGCGACCGCCTTCGGGGTTTGGTTTCCAGTCTATTTCCTGAACCTTTACTCCTGTAAGCTTGCCGTTTTCGCCCAAGAACTCCAGGGCGTTGATGTTCCAGCGGCGTGTGCAACCTTCCTCGTGACTAGATGTAGTCTTGAGTGTGCGAGGCCAATTTGGCCATGGGTTCTGAGGATCCTCTGGCCCCTCAACAGGCTTAGGCATAATCTCTATCTGTGTTACACTCTTGCAACCCTGACGATGGGCTGTTCCGATACAGTCAGAACCTGTATCACCACCACCGATTACCAGCACATCCTTGCCCTTGGCGGTTACGCGCTCATCCTTAGAGAATTCCATTCCTGCCAGTACTCGATTCTGCTGCGACAGCATTTCGAGAGCAAAGTGTACGCCCTTGAGTTCGCGGCCAGGGGCCTTAAGATCGCGGGCAGTAGGAGTACCTGTAGATATCACTACAGCATCAAACTGCTTAGCAAATGCATCGTTCATCTCTACAGCCTCGCCATACTTAAACTCGATGCCCTCCTGCTCCAGCAGGGCGATACGACGATCGATGACGGCCTTATTGAGTTTGAAGTTGGGGATACCATATCGTAGCAATCCGCCTGCGGCTTCGTTTTTCTCGAATACTGTTACCTGATAGCCCTTCAGGTTCAGGTCGTTAGCTGCAGCAAGTCCGGCAGGACCAGCACCAATAACGGCCACCTTCTTACCATTACGAACGATGTCTGTATGAGGAGTGATAAATCCCTCCTGGAAGGCCATCTCTGTGATAGCAGCCTCGTCCTCGCGGTTGGTGGTTGGCTCGTGGTTAAAACGGTTCAGTACACAGGCCTTCTCGCACAATGCAGGACAGATACGACCTGTGAACTCAGGGAAGGGGTTGGTGCTGTTCAGCAGGCGATAAGCCAGTTCATAATCGCCTTTGTATAGGGCATCGTTCCATTCTGGTGCTTTGTTGCCCAGCGGACAAGCCCAGTGACAGAATGGCACGCCGCGTCTGCTCTACCTCGCCAAAATCGTGGATTCTATCGTGAATCGGACGGTAACCCGCCTCCTGGCGGTGTATCTCTAAAAATGCTTTTGGATTTCCCATTTTTCTATTTATTTAATGGAACACGAAGAAACGAAGAAATGAAGTTTTATTCGCGAAGACCTTCGTATCTTAGTATCTTCGTGTTCAGTTAATAATCCCGTTGTATGTCGGCAATCTTCTCGTGCAGTCTCGCCATCTTTTCTTCCTCGAGTACGCGTTTGTATTCGATAGGCACTACCTGGATGAAGTCCTCGATGTAGCGGTGCCAGTCGTCGAGCATACGACCTGCGAGGGTCGAACCCGTATGCAGGTAATGCTGGCGGATGAGTTCCAGCAACTCCTTGCGCGAAACTGAGTCCTCTACCAGCGAGAGTTCAACCATATCCATATTGCAGAAGTAGTCGAAGGTGTGGTCAGGGTCGTAGACGTATGCCACACCACCACTCATACCAGCGGCAAAGTTGCGTCCTGTTTTGCCCAGCACTACCACACGTCCGCCAGTCATGTACTCGCAGCAGTGGTCGCCTGCACCCTCAATCACAGCGATGGCACCCGAGTTACGCACTCCGAAGCGCTCGCCTACCTTACCATTAATATAGAGCTCACCTGAGGTGGCGCCATAGAGACCTGTGTTACCAGCGATGATATTCTCCTCGGCCTTAAACTCGTCGCTGCGACGGGCTGGAGGCAGAATAGAGATGCGACCACCAGAGAGACCCTTTCCGAAATAGTCGTTGGTCTCGCCTTCGAGGCGCAGGTCCAGTCCGCGAACGGCAAAGGCGCCAAAACTCTGACCTGCCGAGCCCTTGAACTTAATCTTGATGGTTCCGTCGGGCAGTCCTTCCTCACCGTACTTCTGGGCAATCGCACCACTCAGCATGGTACCCACGGCGCGGTCGGTATTCTTGATAGCATAGTCGAGTGTTATCTCCTCCTGACTATCGATAGCTTTCTGAGCAGCCTTGATTATCTCCTCATCCTTCACGCCGCTAACCTTTGTAAATGCACCACGATCCCAGTAGAGAGCCTTGTCTGTCTCAGGCTTGTGCAGCAGACGTGCAAAGTCGATGGTCTTCTGCTTATCAGTAGCGTTGGTAGTGTCAACCTCGATAAGCTCTGTGTGACCAATAATCTCCTTAAGACTGTGAACACCAATCTCACTGAGGTATTCGCGAACCTGCTCAGCCAGGAAGGTGAAGAAGTTCACCACGTACTCTGCTCTTCCCTCGAAGTGCTTACGCAGTTCTGGATTCTGGGTAGCCACACCCATCGGACAGGTATTGGTATTACACTTACGCATCATTACGCAGCCCAGTACAATCAGGGGCAGTGTACCAAACGAGAACTCGTCGGCTCCCAACATAGCCATGATGATGACGTCTTTGGCAGTCTTCAGCTGTCCATCGGTCTGCAGGCGAACCTGGTTTCGCAGGCCGTTCATCACCAGTGTCTGCTGTGTCTCAGCCAGTCCGATTTCTGGCGAGATTCCTGCGAATCGCATACTTGATGCAGGCGATGCACCAGTACCACCTTCGGCACCAGAGATAACGATGAGGTCGGCCTTGGCCTTAGCCACACCAGCGGCAATGGTTCCTACACCGCTCTCGGCTACCAGCTTTACGCTTACGGCAGCTGTTGGGTTGATATTCTTCAGGTCGAAGATGAGCTGTGCCAGGTCCTCGATACTGTAGATATCGTGATGCGGTGGAGGCGAAATCAACGAGATGCCAGGGATAGCGTTACGCGTCTTAGCGATAATCTCGTTAACCTTGAAGCCAGGCAATTGTCCACCCTCACCAGGCTTGGCACCCTGTGCAACCTTAATCTGTATTTCTTCGGCATTCACCAGATACTCGGCGGTTACACCGAAACGGCCAGATGCAATCTGCTTGGTCTTTGAGCTCAGGCTAACACCATCAACCTCTGAGTGATAGCGGGCATTGTCTTCACCACCCTCACCAGTGTTACTGCGTGCACCTAGTTTGTTCATGGCTAGTGCCAAAGCCTCGTGGGCCTCAATGCTCAAAGCGCCAAATGACATAGCACCTGTTACAAAATGTTTAACGATGCTCTCAACAGGCTCCACCTCGTCGATTGGGGTTGGCTTAGCAGCCTTCTTAAATCCAAAGAAGTCGCGGATAAAGATGGGGCTCTCCTTCTCGTCAACAATCTTTGCCCAATCCTTAAACTTATCGTAGTTGCCCTGACGGGTGGCCAACTGCAACTTAGCGATGGTCTCTGGGTTCCAGGCATGCTTGATACCATCCTTGCGCCAAGCAAACTGACCTTGATTCTGCAGCAATGTCTGCTCCCTGGCAGCCTCGTGAAGTGCGATAGCATCGCGGGCAATCTCCTTCAGACCCACACCACCAATGGTGCTCACCTCGGTACCGAAGTAGCGGCGCAGCAGGTCTTCGCTCAGTCCGATGCTCTCGAAAATCTTCGCACCGCGATAAGAGCGGATGGTCGAGATACCCATCTTCGACATAATCTTCTTCAGGCCCTTGTCCACCGCCTTAATGTAGTTCTTCTCGGCAGTAGCGTACTCCTCCTGAATCTTTCCTTTCTTTACCAGGTCATCCAGCACAGCAAACGTCATGTAAGGACACAGGGCACTGGCACCGTAGCCCAGCAGCAGGGCGGCGTGCATCACCTCGCGAATCTCACCGCTCTCAACGATCAGGGCTGTTTGCACACGCTTACCTACGCTAATTAGGTAGTGGTGAACGGCTGAAACAGCCAACAGCGATGGGATGGCGGCGTGCGTCTCGTCCAGGTCGCGGTCGCTCAGAATAATGTAGTTTACACCCTCGTCTACACTGGCTTCGGCCTGATGGCACAGGTCGTCAAGCGCCTGGCGCAAGCCTTCCTCACCTTTTGCCATCTCAAACACGATAGGCAACTTCTTGGTGTTAAAGCCCTTATAGCGGATGTTACATAATATATCAAGTTGTGTGTTGGTCAAAACAGGTTGTGGCAGGCGCACCATCTTACAGTTCGATGCATCGGGTGTCAGGATGTTGGTACCTACGGCACCGATGTACTCCGTGAGACTCATCACGAGCTCCTCGCGGATAGGGTCGATGGCAGGGTTGGTAACCTGTGCAAACTGCTGACGAAAGTAGTTGAACAGTACCTGTGGACGGTCGCTGATAACAGCCAGCGGGGTGTCGTTACCCATGGCAGCTACAGGCTCCTGTCCTGCTGTGGCCATAGGGATAATGGTCTTGTCGATATCCTCCTGACCAAATCCGAAGGTCACCAACTTGGCGTTGAGATCGCTCACGCCGTTGTCCACCTTACGCCCGCTCTTCAACTTCTCTAGCTGTACACGATTCTCGTTCAGCCACTCGCGATAAGGATGAGCCTTAGCCAGCTTCTCCTTAATCTCGCCGTCGTAGTATATCTTACCCTCCTGGGTGTCAATCAGCAGAATCTTTCCTGGCTGCAGACGACCCTTCGATACAACATCGCTTGGCTCGAAGTCCATCACGCCAACCTCACTGGCTACCACCATCATACCGCTCTTTGTAATGGTATAACGGCTTGGGCGCAGACCATTTCTGTCGAGCATACCGCCAGCATAGCGACCATCGCTAAACAGCAGAGCAGCAGGACCGTCCCAAGGCTCCATCAGGATAGAGTGATATTCGTAGAATGCTTTCAGATCCTCGCTGATAGGATTCTTGTCGTTAAAGCTCTCTGGTACCAGAATGGCCATCGCCTGAGGCAATGAGAGTCCGCTAAGCATCAGGAACTCGAATACGTTATCCAACGAGGCCGAGTCGCTCATGCCGTCCTGTACTATTGGGCGTAGGTCCTTGATGTCGCCAAGAACTTCGCTGTTAAGCACGCTCTCGCGAGCCTTCATCCAACCACGGTTACCACGAATGGTGTTGATCTCACCATTGTGGGCCAGCAGACGGAACGGCTGAGCCAACTTCCACTTTGGGAATGTGTTAGTGCTAAAACGAGAGTGTACCAGTGCCAATCCGCTCGTGAAGTAGTCGTTCGACAGATCAGGGAAGTAGCGGCGCAGCTGTCCGCTAGTCAGCATTCCCTTATAGATAATATTCTTGTTCGACAGCGAGCAGATATAGAAGTCCTCGTTGTCGATACGGTTTTCTATGCGCTTGCGTACCTTGTATAATATACGCTCGAACACTGGTACATCCTCGTCCGATATACCAGTCACAAAAATCTGCTTGATGTCAGGCTCCACTTCGCGGGCAGCCGCACCAAGCACCTCAGGATTAGTAGGCACAGTTCGCAAATGCATCAGCGTCAGTCCCTCGCGCTCAATCTCCTCGATCATCACACTCAGGATCTCTTGCTGCGCCTTCTCGTCCTTAGGCAGGAATACCAGTCCTGTACCATACTTGCCCTTTTCTGGCACAGGAATGCCCTGCAACAGAATAAACTCGTGGGGTATCTGTATCATGATACCCGCACCATCACCGGTCTTGTCGCGTGTCTCGGCGCCACGGTGTTCCATGTTTTCAAGCACCTTCAGTGCATTGTCTACTAGTTCATGACTTTTTCCTCCGTGGATGTTTACTACCATACCCACGCCGCAAGCGTCGTGCTCATAGTCACTCTGGTAGAGTCCCTGAAAATGCTCCTTTTTTTGCGTTTGAAGTTTACATTTCATATTATCCTTACTTTAACTTAAAGTTTTTCTGATTTTGGCTGCAAAGGTAATATAATAAGAGGTGGTAGACAAACACTTGCTTACTTTTTAATCCATAAAGAATTGTACATTTGACACATTGTAACGAAATGCTATCTTTTTAAGTCAAAATGATAACAAAACGAAACGATTTGTGGTTAAAACAATTACAAAGTGTCATAATTGCAATGTTTTTACAAACAAAAAGGCGATATTTTGCATTTCTTTTTTTCAAAACGTCGTACCTTTGCGCCATCAAATATCAAATTGTAAGCAAACCACATTAAAAGAATTAGATTATGGAAGCTTTAAGATTTCAGGTTGTTGGTGAGGCATTCAAAAAGAAGCCCCTCGACGTAAAAACGCCCAGTGAGAGACCCGCTAAGTACTTTGGCAAAAAGGTCTTTAATCGTGAGAAGATGTACAAGTATCTTCCGAAGGATGTCTATGAGAAGATGATAGATGTAATGGACAATGGTGCACGATTGGATCGCACGGTTGCCGATGCAGTAGCTGCAGGAATGAAGCAGTGGGCAACAGAAAATGGTGTGACACACTATACGCACTGGTTCCAGCCATTGACCGAGGGTACTGCTGAGAAGCACGACTCGTTCATCGAACACGATGGTAAGGGTGGTATGGTAGAAGAGTTTACAGGAAAGTTGCTCGTTCAGCAGGAACCTGATGCTAGTTCGTTCCCTTCTGGCGGTATCCGTTCTACCTTTGAGGCTCGTGGCTATTCTGCATGGGATCCCACTTCTCCTGTATTCATCATCGATGATACACTCTGTATCCCTACCGTATTTATATCTTATAGCGGTGAGGCCCTTGACTATAAGGCACCTTTGCTGCGTGCCTTGCATGCTGTAAACGTAGCAGCTGTTGATGTTTGCCATTATTTCGATCCTGCCGTAAAAAAGGTAACTTCTAACCTTGGTTGGGAACAGGAGTATTTCTTGGTTGACGAAGGTCTTTATGCCGCCCGTCCTGACTTGTTGCTGACAGGTCGTACACTGATGGGACACGACTCAGCCAAGAACCAGCAGATGGACGACCACTACTTTGGCTCTATCCCTGAGCGTGTGGCAGCATTTATGCGTGAACTAGAAATTGAAGCACTTGAACTCGGTATTCCTTGTAAGACACGTCACAATGAGGTGGCTCCCAACCAGTTTGAGTTGGCACCCATCTTCGAGGAGACCAATCTGGCTGTAGATCACAATATGCTGTTGATGTCCGTGATGAAGCGTGTAGCACGCAAGCATGGTTTCCGTGTACTGCTGCATGAGAAGCCCTTTGCAGGCATCAACGGATCAGGTAAGCACAACAACTGGAGTCTTTCAACAGACAATGGTGTGCTGCTGCATGCTCCTGGTAAGACCCCTGAGGCCAATCTGCGCTTTGCTACATTTATCGTAGAAACCCTGATGGGTGTTTACAAGCACAATGGATTGCTGAAAGCCTCTATTATGAGTGCCACTAATGCCCATCGTCTGGGCGCCAACGAGGCACCTCCTGCTATCGTCAGCTCGTTCCTTGGCAAGCAGGTCAGCGAACTCCTCGATCATATTGAGAAGGCTGACGTGGACGACATCCTCGCTATGGCAGGCAAGCAGGGCTTAAAGATGGATATCCCAGAAATTCCTGAACTGTTGATTGATAATACCGATCGTAACCGCACCTCACCTTTCGCCTTTACGGGCAACCGCTTCGAATTCCGTGCTGTGGGTTCTGAGGCTAACTGTGCCAGCGCTATGATTGCTTTGAACTCGGCTGTAGCTGAAGCTTTGGTTGACTTTAAGAAGCGTGTGGATGCTCGCATTCCAGAACTCGAAAAGAAACTGGCGGGTACAGAACATAGCGCTACGTTCCATGCTATCATCGATGTATTGCGTGAAGATATCAAGACTTGTAAGCCTATCCGATTCGATGGAAATGGCTATTCAGACGAGTGGGTGGCTGAGGCTGAAAAGCGTGGTCTGGATGTTGAGAAGAGCTGTCCAAAGATCTTCGAGCGCTATCTCGATGAGGCTAGCATCAAGATGTTTGAGAGTCTGGGCGTCATGACCAAGAAAGAACTCGAGGCTCGTAATGAGGTGAAGTGGGAAACCTATACCAAGAAGATTCAGATTGAAGCCCGAGTATTAGGCGATTTGTCAATGAATCATATCATCCCTGTGGCTACCCGTTATCAGAGCGAACTGCTCACCAACCTGAACCACATGGCAGTGGTATTCCCTATCGATACGGCTGACAAGCTCTCTGCTCGTAACAAGAAGATTATCCAGGAGATTTCCGAGCGCACCAGTGCTATTGAGAAAGGTGTTGAGGAACTGGTCAACGCTCGTAAGAAGGCCAATAAGATAGAAGATGAGCACGAAAAAGCCATAGCCTATCATGATGAGGTTGAACCATATCTCGATACCATCCGCTATCAGATTGACAAACTTGAACTGATAGTAGATGATGCCCTTTGGCCATTACCAAAATATAGAGAGCTGCTATTCATAAGATAAGTTTGAAGTTTGCAGAAAGGTGGAGACTACCCGTGAGAGTAGCTCCACCTAATTTTTTTGTACCTAAATAAAGTGTCTTAATCAGTATTTACTTCTTTTCCAATTCTTTCTTTCGTTCTGCGCCAAACTCTGGTGAAACATAGTTATAGAGACTGCTGCACACCTCAGCAGAGAACTTCTGTCCACACGCGATAAGGCTGTCCCACTGTGTTTCTGAAAGACCTTGTTCTATATGGTTACGTGTGATACCATTGGCAATCAGACCATAGAGGAAACCTGCATTGAAGTTGTCGCCAGCTCCAACGGTGCTTACCGTCTGAATTGGTGTTACGGGATATTGCTTGCTTAGGCCGTTGTCACCACGAAGTTCAATAGGATCGCCTGCTTGTGTATAGATGAACTTCTTTGTATAGAACGAGATCTGTGTGCGATAAACCACGTCGGGATTATCTTTCTTGAACAGAATCTGGAAATCTTCCTTAGACCCCCTGACGATATCAGCCAGTTCAAAGTTCTCTAGCAGGTTGGAGGTCAACTTGATTACCTCATGCTGATGAGAAGCACGGAAGTTGACATCATAATAGAGGATGGCTCCTCGCTGGTGAGCATATTCCAAAAAAGCCTTGACTTGAGGACGAATGACGGGGTTCAGTGCATAGTACGATCCGAACACTACCAAATCGTCAGCTTGTACGCTGGGATAGGTAAAGTCAAGTCGATCCTTGGGATGATCCTTATAGAAGATATATTCAGCATCATTCTTGTCGTTGAGGAAAGCTAACGATAGTGGTGACTTAGAGTCTGGATAAACGCTCACATTATCGGCATTGCAGCCGTTATCACGCAGAAACTGGATGATGGTCTGCCCCACACGGTCGTTGCCCGTCTCGCTGATAAAACTGGTTGGCACACCTGAGCGAGCCAGTGAGATAATAGCATTAAAAGTACTACCACCAGGCAGTGCCTGTATGGGCTGATTATTGCGGAAGATAATGTCCAGTACGGTTTCTCCTATTCCAATAACTTTTCGCATAACGATATATTTTTCCTGCAAAGTTACAACTATTTTTTAAAAATGCGTTAACTTTGCACACAATTATGACGAATTATAATACAACGACGCTTAGCAATGGTCTGCGTGTCATTCATCTGCCTTCTACTTCACCCGTAGTCTATTGTGGCATTGGCATCAATGCTGGTGCGCGCCAAGAGGCTGAAGGCGAGGAGGGTGTAGCTCATTTCTGTGAACATGTCACCTTCAAAGGAACCCAGCGACGCTCGGCGCTCCAGATACTGAACTGTCTGGAGAGTGTGGGTGGCGACCTGAATGCGTTTACAAATAAGGAAGATACCATTTTCTATGCAGCCATCTTGAAGGAACATTTGAGTAGGGCTGTCGATTTATTGACGGACATAGTCTTTAACAGCGAATATCCAGATCAGGAGATTGCCCACGAAGTGGATGTGATTTGCGATGAGATCGAGAGTTATAATGATTCTCCTGCAGAACTTATTTACGATGAATTCGAGAATAAGTTGTTTAGTGGCCATCCCCTTGGACATAATATATTAGGTACGCGCGAACGAGTACAAGGTTTTACCTCAGCACACGCCCGTCGTTTTACTTCCCGTTATTATCGTCCTGATAATGCTATTTTCTTTGCTTATGGCAATCTTAACTTCTCCTTGTTGGTAAGAATGCTGGAGTCACGACTAAAAGATGTTCAAGTAGATAATTTGGTTACTTCTAATGACAATGCGCCTATTACTCCTGTTAGTCAGCCTTCCGCTTTGGAAATTCACCATCAGGCTCATGTCATGTTAGGGAGTCGTACCTTCGGCTATAACGATGAGCGTCGTTTACCCCTTTACCTCTTGAATAATATTCTTGGTGGTCCTGGCATGAATGCCCGTTTAAACCTCTCCCTTCGTGAACGTCATGGTTTGGTATATACTGTCGAAAGTTCAATGGCCAGCTATAGTGATACAGGTTGCTGGTCAGTTTATTTCGGGTGCGACCATCATGATGTCAAACGATGTATTAGATTGGTGCATCATGAATTGGACCGTATCATGCAGCATCCGCTTAGTGAGCGTCAACTGACTACTGCCAAGCGCCAATTGAAGGGACAGATTGTTATTGCTTGTGATAATCGCGAACAGTATACCTTGGACTTTGCCAAGAACTTCCTGCATTATGGACGGGAACGAAATATTGATGACTTGTTGCAACGTATCGACGCCATTACAGCTCCCCAAATACAAGATGTGGCCCAAAGCGTATTTGCTCCAAGCCATATGCAGACCTTAATTCTTTAGGGGATTAGACGCAAGCCTTTAATTGTTGGCGCACCGTCTTACGTGCAACGCCAAGACGGTTCTCTACTTGTTTATAGGGTAATGACAATTGCTGGGAAATCTCACTCACCTTCATGCCATTGTAGATATGCAAGCGATAAACGGTGCGACATTCTTCAGAAAGACGAGCCAGCGAGTGCTCCATGCGTTCTATGAGTTGCTGGGCTGAGATAACCGATTCCATTTCCATGGTGGAATCGGATTTTTTAATGTAATGCTCGTATTCTTCGTAAACCCTACGCTTGCGATAGTAGTCGGCAACGGCATGGCGTGCCAATGTATAAACCAAGCATGGAAGGGTTTGCTCAGTAAGGAGTCGATGCCTGTCAAGCAGACGTAGGAACAGGTCTTGCACCATGTCCTGTGCTGCTTCGACATCTTTAGTGCGCATCGCAATGAAATAGACTATTTCATCACGATGCTGGGTATAATAGTTTGATAAAAGTTGTTTATCACTCATTCACCACTTTGATGCTTCGCATCGAGATTGTTTACGTTCGAAAATGAAAATCCACTTTCATTTTACTCACTCATTCACAACCTTGATGCTTCGCATCGAGATTGTTTACGTTCGAAAATGAAAATCCACTTTCATTTTACTCACTCATTCACAACCTTCTTGATGGTTCCATCCTCGTTATAGAACAACTGCTGCACCTTCAGTGAGCGTAGGTGAGTGATGTCGTTCGAGGGAACACAGTCGTGATAACACAGGTACCACTGACCTTTGAACTCTACGATAGAGTGGTGGGTTGTCCAACCTACTACTGGATCAAGGATAACTCCCTGATAGGTAA
The DNA here is from genome assembly GCA_902782305.1 of uncultured Prevotellaceae bacterium. Classification (GTDB taxonomy): domain Bacteria; phylum Bacteroidota; class Bacteroidia; order Bacteroidales; family Bacteroidaceae; genus Prevotella. The sequence continues at coordinate 57,473 of CACZMV010000004.1, read as the reverse complement.
ACGGTCCATAGGGGTTGTCTCCGATGGCATAGCACAGGAAGTGGCTGTCACCTGTAGAGTAGGAGAAATAATACTTTCCGTTGTATTTATGCATCCAAGAAGCCTCGAAGAAGCGGTGTGGGTCACCAGCCTTTAAAGGTTCACCATTCTTGTCGAGGATGATTACAGGACGTGGAGCCTCTGCAAACTGCATCACATCGTCACTCATGCGAACCACGCAGCTAGGAAGAGCAGGAGCATCAGCATGAGCAAAGAGCTGTGTCTTCTTATCAGGAGCAGGACCTACATCTACAGAACCTGCAGGACTGATGGGGTTGATACGTTCAGAAGGCTTCTCAGGCTTGATGTGCTGAATGGGTCTGTACCATTGCAACTGTCCACCCCAAAGGCCTCCGAAGTAAGTATAAATCTGTCCATCGTCATCCTTGAACACGCAAGGGTCTATAGAGAAGGAACCACGAATAGGCATAGCTTGTGGTGTGAAAGGTCCTTCAGGTTTGTCAGCTACAGCTACACCCAGATGGAATACGCCATTATAGTCTTTGGCAGAGAAAATCAGGTAGTATTTGCCATTCTTCTCTACGCAGTCGTTGTCCCACATCTGCTTTTCAGCCCAGGGCACATCTTTCACGTCGAGTATCACACCATGATCCGTTACAGGACCGTTTTCAATATCGTCACATGAAAGCACATGATAGTCTTTCATCTGGAAGTGACCACCATCATCGTCGAAGGCTGCTCCAGCCTCCCAGTCGTGTGATGGGTAGATATACAGTTTACCGTTAAACACATTGGCTGAAGGATCAGCCATATAATCATCGGGGAAAAGATAACGTGGTTTCATACGTATTTTATTTAAAGATGTTAATAATCTTGTTGACAATAGGTTTCTCCTCGTAGTTGCGGTCGAAGAGCAGAGGATAGTTCGTACGTCCGGCAATAGGCCATCCGTTGAGCCATGAGTTCTCATCGCAAACGCCCCACAAGGTAATGCGACCAATTTGGGAACGATGCTTATAGTATATTTTGAATAAATCAAGCCAACGCTTGTCCAGTTCCTGCTGCTTGTCTTTAGGAAGTCCTTTGGGATAAGGATTGTATTTCTGCTGCAACTCGAAGTTCTGGGCGATATCAGCACCACCAAAACCTTCCGGGTTAGGTAGTACGTTGATGTCAAGCTCAGTAATCAGTACCTTTACACCACAAGCGGCGAAGGCATCAATGCTCTTCTCATATTCAGTCAAGTCAGGATAATCCAGTCCGTTATGGCTCTGCATACCCACTCCGTCAATGCGAATACCTTTCGCTTTCAGGTTCTTAATCAGTTGGCAAACAGCCTCGCGCTTCTTGGCACCAGCCATTGAATAGTCATTGTAATACAGCTCTGCATCAGGGTCAGCCTCATGAGCAGCACGGAAAGCTATCTCGATGAACTCCTCGCCCAGCAGATTATAATAAGGTGACTTGCGGAAAGAACCATCGTCCATAATGGCCTCGTTGACAACATCCCAGCCAAAGACTTGTCCTTTGAAGTGACCTACCACCGTCTTGATATGCTTGATGAGTCGCTTTTTCAGCACTTCCTTTGAAACGGGGCTGGCAGTATAACCATTGGTAAACCACCAATCGGGGGCTTGTGAGTGCCAAACCAGACAGTGTCCATTTACCTTCAGGTTCAACTTCTGACAATAGTTAATGAACTTGTCGGCTACACGGAAATCGAAGATGCCCTCTGCAGGAGCCAACACTTCAGGTTTCATGCAGTTCTCGGCTACAGCGCAGTTGAAGTGTTTTGCTAATACGGCATCAGCCTTGGGCACTTGTCCGTCGCTCTGCCACTGGTTCACAGCTGCACCAACGAGGCAGTACTTACCTACAGCTTCTCGCAAGCTCTGCGCAAGCACTGTCTCAGATGCGAAAACTACTAATACTAATATTACTAACCTTAAAAACTTCATATTTCAATCAATGATTTCTCTTTTCAATTTCCATGTTTATCTTATCGATTACCTCATCGGTCAACTCGTACTTAGAGATAATGAACATAGCCAGACCCAGCAACAAAGCAGGGATGACACATACCAGCCAGAGAATACCCTGTTCGGCAAATGGAGTCTGGACAGTAGCCTTGGCGTTGAAACCTACATAGGCCAGTACCAATCCAGGAACTACACCACCCAAAGCCATACCAGCCTTGAAGAAGATACCCGTCAGGGCGTTTACGATACCAGAGATGCGCTTGCCCGTGGTGTACTCGCCAAAGGAGATGACCTCAGGAACCAAAGCCCACATATATCCTGTGGCTACGATTACACCTGTAGACTTGATGAACTGGGCAACATAGACAATCCACATCTGCGATTTCAACGAAGGAACAACGCTGACTACATAAAGGATAGCCATACCGATAATGGCAATGGTCAGGAAGATGTTGAACATGCCACGCTTGCCCACCTTCTTCTTGATGGCAGGAACCATAGGCATGAAGATAAAGGCAGGAACGGAACCCAGTCCCATGAAGATGGCCAACTGGTCACTGGTAGCTGCCAGATTACAGGTCATATAGTAAGAACCAGCAGCATTACCTACTGACATCATGGCAAAGGCTGTGATGAAGAAGAAGGCCAGAATGCGCAAGGGACGGTTGCGAACAAACTCAGTCCACAGGTCTGACACCTTCACATCGTCCATATCCTTTTCGTCCATTACCACACGCTCCTTAGTCTGTGTGAAACAGAAGATGAGCAACAACATACCTACTATGGCATAGATGCCCATTGTGGTAAACCATGCGCTCGCAGCGTCTGGGGTGTTGATGATGGCTTCGCCCTCTGCATCCTTAGGAGCAAAGAGTGCTACTACCAAGGGAATACCAGAAGCCACACACAATCCACCAACGTTTGCCAAGAACATACGTACAGAGGTCAATGTGGTAATCTCGTCTGTATCGCGAGTCAGCGAAGAGTTCAGGGCACCATAAGGCACATTGATTAAGGTATAGAGCATGGACATGCCCACATAAGTGATATATGCATATACCAATGAAGGAGCAAAGCCGTTCCAGAAACACAGGATGGCAAAGCCCGTCAAGGGAATACCTCCTAAAACGAGATAAGAACGATACTTACCCAACTTTGGATTGTGCTTGTCTACATAAGTTCCTACCAAGGGGTCCCAAAGTACGTCAACCAGACGAACTACGAGGAACATCGTTGCAGCATCAGCTGGGTCCAGACCATAAATGTTGGTGTAGAAGAACAGCAGATACATGCTGATGGTCTGGTAGATAAGGTTTTGAGCCAAGTCGCCTGAGCCGAAGCCAAAACGCTGCAGCCAGGAAAGTTTGTAGAAGCCTTTTGCTTCTGTTGATTCATTTGTCGCCATAATGTTATTGGTTTTAATTTCTGGTGCAAAGTTACTATGTTCTGATGAAATGGATGTTTTTTATTGTATCAAAAACTACTTTTTTTGTAGCATAAATAAAGAAATATGTGTTTTTTGCTATTTATTTGCGCATTTTTCCCTACTTTTGCAACAAAACCAAATAAAGCATTGACTATGAAACGAAAACTCGTAATGCTACTATCCGTTGTCGCTTGTTTCCTGACAACAGAAGCGAAAGTGCAACTCCCTCAATTGTTCCAGTCGGGCATGGTGCTCCAACGTGGAAAACCTATTCCTGTTTGGGGAAAGGCTGACCCTCGTGAAAAGATTATCATTCGCTGGCAGAAGCGTCAGTATGCCACTGTGGCTGATGCAGACGGACGTTGGCGTATCGACCTGCCCAAGATGAAAGCTGGTGGACCTTTCACAATGATGGTGGGCGACGTGGTGCTGACGGATGTATTGGTGGGCGATGTGTGGCTCTGTTCTGGTCAGTCGAATGTAGACGTTACCATTGAGCGCGTTTATCCGCAATATGTCGATGAAATCGACCATTTTGACAACAACAAGGTGCGTTTGTTCCGTGTTCCCAATACCACAGACACCCATGGTGTTCGTGAGGATATCCAGCCTACTAAGTGGAAGCCGTTGACTAAGGAGAATGCTTGGGGCTTCTCTGCCTTGGGTTCTTTCCTGGGACTTCGCATGCAGAAGCAGACGGGTGTTCCTCAGGGCATCATCGTCAATAGTTGGGGTGGAACACCCATTGAGGCTTGGATTTCTGCTGATTCCTTGCAGGGCGACTATCCTCAATTGGTTCAAAAGACCAAGCTCTTTCAGAACGATAACTATGTAAAGGCACAGGCACAGGCTAACAACGAGGCTTCGCAACAATGGCAGAAGCTATTGGATGCCAGCGACCCTTGTGATTCTTACAAAACTGCCCAATTCAACGACAACGATTGGCAGGTTATCAACCAAAACGATTGGACTTGGCGAGGCATCGGCAGTGTTTGGCTTCGTCAGCATATATATATAGATAAGGTACACGCGGGAAAGCCCGCCCGTCTCTTGTTGGGCACGCTTTTCGATCATGATATTACTTATCTGAATGGTAAGCAGATAGGCCAAACCTATTATCAGTATCCTCCTCGTCGCTACGATATCCCTGAGGGATTGCTCCAGGAGGGCGACAATGTCATTGCCATACGTTTCATCAACAAGTATGGTGCTGTTCACTTCATTCCCCAGAAACCGTATCTCCTGGCCTTTGGCGACGACCGTTTCTCGCAGAACCCCATGCCTAAGGATGTTCTTCCGCTCAGCCCTCAGTGGAAAATGCATTTGGGTGCCGAGATGCCTTCTTGTCCCAGTGGCGATGTGTCTTTGCAGAACCTTCCCACCACACTTTATAATGCTGTTGTCTATCCTTTGGCTCCCTTCGCCATCAGTGGTGTCGTGTGGTATCAGGGCGAATCGAACACAGGAAATCCTGCTCCTTATGCTAACTATCTGAAGAAGATGATGGGCAATTGGCGCAAGTTGTGGAAAGAGCCTACCTTGCCATTCTGCATTGTTCAGTTGGCCAACCACGATGGACGCCAGCAGAGTGGATTCCCCCAGCCTCTTGTTTACCCTGCCCAACCCGTTAACAGCAATTGGGCTCAGTTGCGTGAGGCCCAGCGATTGGTGGCTCAGGCTGACCCCTATGCAGAGTTGGCTTGCATCATCGACCTTGGAGAAACCGTAGACATTCATCCTTTGCGTAAGAAAGAGGTGGCTGAGCGCGTAGCTCTTTGCATGGACCGTTTGGCTTATCATCAGAAGGTGGAGCTATTTCCAAAGATGGTCAACACTTCCGTTCAAGGTACAGATATCACGCTGACCTTCGACCAACCCCTTCGCTCTGTTTCAGCTAACGAGTTGGAAGTTGCCGGTGCCGATGGCCGTTTCGTCAATGCTGAAGCTACTGTTGATGGTAAGGTGGTTACGATAAAATCGCCCGTTTCATCGCCCAAGAAGCTTCGCTATGCATGGAAGGACGACCCTCAGCGTGCCAACCTTTATGGACTCAACGGACTCCCAGTCGCTCCGTTTGAGATAACGATAGCGAACTGACTTTCTAAAAGACACTCAGAGTATTATTCGTCGGAAGGGTAAAAATTTACTTTCCATACCACTAGTTTTATGTTTACGGTCCGTAAACATAAGTTCATGCACGGTGAACTTATGTTCATCGCCCGCGAACATAAGTTCTTGCGTTATAAAGATTATGTAAATACCTGATGTAGATGTTGATAATTCTTGTAGAAGATGGAAATATCGGGCGACAAATTTGGTTGTTCACTTAATTTGCTGTACCTTTGTGCAGAAATAAAAGCGAAGACCGTTAAGATGGAACAACTACTGCACTACTGCTGGAAACATAAGATGTGGCCATTGGAGGGGCTTGAGACTACTGACGGAAGGGTGGTGGAAGTACTGGACCCAGGGCTACACAACAGAAATGCCGGACCAGACTTCTTTAACTCCAAGGTGAAGATAAACGGAACGATGTGGGTGGGCAATGTCGAGATACATGACAAGTCGAGCGATTGGTATCTGCATGGACACGACAAGGATGCACATTATAATAATGTAGTATTGCATGTGGTGGGCGTTGCCGACCGCGATGTGCAGACGCAGGAGGGAAACTTTGTACCACAAATGGTGTTGCCTGTGCCTGAGCATGTTCGCGAGAACTATGCAGAACTGCTGAGAACGGACGCCTATCCTCCCTGCTATCGAATCATTCCCAACCTGACAAGTCTGATGGTACATTCGTGGATGGCTGCTTTGCAGACGGAACGACTGGAACAGAAAACGGTAGCAATAGAAGAGCGAGCCCAGAAAGCTGGTGGTTCGTGGGAAGATGCTTTCTTTATTACGTTGGCTCGCAACTATGGCTTTGGCATTAATGGCGACGCTTTCGAGGAGTGGGCACGCCATATCCCCTTGCAGGCTGTAGGCAAGCATCGTGATGACTTGTTCCAGATAGAGGCTATCTTCATGGGACAGGCTGGATTGTTGGAACTGGATGCCATTCCTGAGCGCTATCAAAAGGATGCATTGAACGAAGGCTACTTTGCCAAGTTGCGCAATGAGTATCAGTATTTGGCGCATAAGTTCTCGTTGAAACCGATGGATTCAAAGCTTTGGCGATTCCTGAGATTGCGTCCGCAGAACTTCCCACACATCCGCATTTCGCAATTGTCCAACCTCTATTATCAGCGAAAGATATCGCTGTCGGCATTGGCTGATTGCACGGATATGTCAGCTATGGCTAACCTATTGCAGACACAGGTGACACCTTATTGGGAAACGCACTACACGTTTGGCTCAGAGAGTGTCCGTAACATGAAACACTTGTCGCCAGCCTCCATCAATCTGCTTATCATCAATACAGGCGTGCCCATGTTGTTTGCCTACGGTCGCCATTCGATGAAGGAAGAGTTGTGCGATCGTGCCTTCGATTTCCTGGAGCAATTGAAAGCAGAGAACAACCACATTATCCGTATGTGGCAGGAGGTAGGGTTGGAAGTAAAGACGGCAGGCGACTCGCAGGCGCTGATACAACTGAAACGGGAATATTGCGACAAGCGCGATTGTCTGCGCTGTCGCATAGGATATGAATACCTTAAAAAAAGTGAACAGTGAAAAGTGAACAGTGAAAAGATATGAGAAAGTATATTTTTGAAGCAAGAATGGAGGTGCGCGACTATGAATGCGACATTGAAGGTATTGTAAATAATGCCAACTACCTGCATTACACAGAGCATACGCGCCATCTGTTTTTGAAAAAGTGTGGATTGAGTTTTGCTGAGATGCACGAAAAGGGCGTTGATGCTGTGGTAGCCCGTATGCAATTGGAGTATAAGGCTCCGTTGCGTTGCGACGATGAGTTTATCTCTCGCCTTTGGTTAGAGAAAGACGGTTTTAAGTACATCTTCCATCAGGATATCTATCGTGCTTCCGATGAGGCTATCTGTTTTAAGGGGAAAATCATGCTGGTATGTCTGATTAACGGACGGTTGGGAGAGAGTGAGGACTACAATCGTGCCTTTGCACCTTATTTATAATATATGGACGAAGAAATATACTATACCATTGCACTGACCCGAATGACGGGCTTTAATCAGGCTATGGCTCTGCAACTCTATCAGTCGCTAGGTGGGGGAAAGGCCGTCTATGAACAGCGTCAAGACCTAGGCAATTGGGACGAGGCTCTGCGTAGGGCAGCTGCTGAGATGGAGTTCATCGAGAAGAATAGCATTAAGGCTATGACCATGCAGGATGATGACTATCCCCAGCGACTGAAGGAATGTCCTGATGCGCCCATCATCCTGTTTTATAAGGGTGAGGCAGATTTGAACAAAAGTCGAGTCATCAATATCGTGGGTACTCGTCAATGTACCACGTATGGACAAGATATGGTGAGACGACTGATTGATGATTTGCGAACGATGTGCCCTGATGTGCTGATTGTCAGTGGATTGGCTTATGGTATCGACATCTGTGCCCATCGTCAAGCCTTGGCTGATGGCTTTGAGACAGTTGGCGTATTGGCTCACGGTTTGGATCAGATTTATCCACATCACCATCGAGCAACTGCTGCTGAAATGGTAAAAAAGGGTGGATTGCTAACGGAGTATATGTCGCAGACACAGGCTTTGCCCAACAACTTCAGACAAAGAAATCGCATTGTGGCTGGCATGTCGGACGCCACCATCCTGGTGGAGAGCGCCTATAAGGGTGGAGGACTGATAACCTGCAGAATTGCTCAGGAGTATGGTCGTGATGTGTTTGCCTTCCCTGGAGCTGTGGGTATGCCTTTCTCAGAGGGATGCAATCGGATGATTCGTAGTAATACGGCAGCTTTAATCACCTCCGCTCAAGACCTTGTGGAGTCGATGGGATGGGAGACGATAGCACAAAAATCAGAGGCTGTGGAGCGCCAATTGTTCCCAGACCTGACGGAAGAGGAACAGAAAGTGGTGGATTTGCTCCAGCAAACTAACGACTTGCAGTTAAATCTGATTAGTGTGAAGGCAAATATTCCCATCGGACAGCTGACTGCTTCACTCTTCTCGTTGGAGATGAAGGGAGTGGTGAAGCCAATGGCTGGAGGAACGTACCATTTACTAAAGTGATAAGTGAAAAGTGTGAAGTGTGAAAAGTGAATAATACAATGAGACTTAAACTGCTAACCCTGATGGCGCTGATGTCGATAGGCATTCAGGCATCAACAACGCTTCCGTTGCGAGGAACCGTTATCAAACCAACCAATAAGAACATCCAGTATGTGGGACGTATCTGTTTTGACAATCCTGAGCGTCCACGCTTTACCTTCCCTGGAACGCAAATCAATGCACGATTTACAGGAACCAGTCTGAAACTATGGGCAAAATCTCAGAGTGGCTACTTCATGGCACAAATTGATGAAGCTGAACCTTTCAAGGTGGCTTTCATGGGACAGAGAGATTCTGTGGTGACTTTGGCCACAGCTCTGTCTCAGGGTGAACATACCATCCGACTAATGTATGTTATCGAAGGCTATGACCTGAAGCCCGACTTCCGAGGTTTTATTCTGGACAAGGGTTGTATGCTGCTCCCTCCACCAGCCTTGCCAGAACGTACCATTGAGTTTATTGGCAACAGCATTACCTGCGGCTATGGCAACGAAGCCATAGTGGCTAGCGATCCATTTGAGTATGAGACGGAGAATCACTATCTGACCTATGCTCAACTGACTTGTCGCGCCTTAGGGGCTTATGCTCATGTGGTGGCTCGCAGTGGTATTGGTGTCTATCGCAGCTATGGTGGACCGAAAACGGGTACACCAGAGAATGTGATGACAACGGAATATGAATACACCAACCTGTACGACCGCTCGGAGAAATGGGATTTCTCGCGCTATCAGCCACAATTGGTGTGCATCAACCTCGGTACCAACGACCTGTCGACCAACAACTATGACGTGAAGCGGCTGAAGGCGGCCTATAAGCAGTTTCTGAAACAAGTGCGCAGCCATAACCCCAAAGCTAAGATAGTCTACCTTTGTGGTTCCATGCTCAACGGAAAAGAATTGGAAATAGCTAAAAACACGCTGAACGAGGTGGTAGATGAAGCCCATAAGGCTGGCGACAACCAGGTGTTCCGCTTTGACTTCACGCCCCAGACGGGTGACATCGGTTATGGTGCATCGTGGCATCCCAGCAAGTGGCAACATGAGAAGATGGCAGCAGAACTGACAGCCTATCTGCGTTCACTGATGCAGTGGTTCTAAGCGCAATCGTTCGCGACACTTCTCAAGGATGGCCAACAGGTCATCCTTTTTCTCTGCCCTAAGCATGGCGATACGCATCTCACGGAAATTGGGAATGCCCTTGAAAACAGGAGAAGCAGCCAAGTGGCGACGGGTGTGCAGAATGCCGCAGAGTTCGGCAGACTTCCCTTTGGAGCGCATCTCCTCCGAATCGCAGCGTTCAATGTTGATGCGAAGCTGTTCTTCCAAAACGTCTATCTTTTCGTCCAGCGTCAATTCCTTACGACTGAATATCCAAGGACAACCAAAAGTGGCACGTCCTATCATCACAGCATCTACACCATATGTATCGAAAGCACGGTCAGCATCGTTGAGCGACTTGATATCACCATTGCCGATAATAGGAATATGTATATGAGGGTTGCGTTTTACTTCACCAATCAGTGTCCAGTCGGCTTCGCCAGTGTACATCTGACTACGAGTACGACCGTGAATGGTGAGTGCCTTGATGCCGCAATCCTGCAATTGTTCAGCTAAAGTGGTGATGATGAGTTGTTCGTGGTTCCATCCCAGGCGCGTCTTTACTGTTACTGGCAGACTGACAGCATCAACAACCTTCTGGGTAATCTCCAGCATCTTGGGAATGTTCTGAAGCATACCAGCACCAGCTCCCTTGCCAGCCACCTTCTTGACAGGACAACCAAAGTTCAGGTCTATCACGTCTGGACCAGCTTGTTCCACCATCTTGGCAGCTTCTACCATTGCATCGATGTCACGACCATAAATCTGAATGCCTACAGGGCGCTCCTCGTCAGCAATAGTCAACTTGTTCACCGTCGATTTTACATCACGAACCAAGGCTTCTGCACTGACAAACTCAGTATAGACCATAGAGGCTCCAAACCGCTTGCATAGCAGTCGGAAACCAATGTCTGTCACATCCTCCATAGGGGCTAGAAAGATGGGGCGTTCGCCTAATTCAATGTCACCTATCTTCATTTCGGTGGCAAAGTTACGAATATTTTTTCACTTTCCCCTTTTAATTTTTCACTTTTCACTTTTCTCTTTTCCCTTCTTTTTTATTACCTTTGCAAGCAAAAAGAATGATGGACGAAGATTTTGACATCCGACAAGAGCAGTTTTCTTCGAGCGAAAAGGAGTTTGAAAACGCCCTGCGCCCGCTGACTTTCCATGATTTCAGCGGACAGCAGCAGGTGGTGGAGAACCTTGAGGTGTTCGTAGAGGCTGCAAAATATCGTGGCGAACCACTCGACCACGTTTTGTTGCATGGCCCCCCGGGACTGGGAAAGACTACGCTGTCGAATATTATTGCCAATGAATTGGGTGTAGGCTTTAAGATAACCAGTGGCCCTGTGCTTGATAAGCCAGGCGATTTGGCTGGTATCTTGACCTCATTAGAGAAGAATGATGTCTTGTTTATCGACGAGATACATCGATTATCCCCTGTGGTTGAGGAGTATCTATACTCAGCTATGGAGGACTATCGTATTGACATCATGATAGACAAAGGTCCGTCGGCCCGTAGCATTCAGATAGACTTGAATCCATTCACTTTGGTGGGAGCTACCACACGTAGTGGTTTGCTGACGGCTCCCCTCAGAGCACGCTTTGGTATCAATATGCACTTGCAGTATTACGATCCAGAGACGTTGCAGAAGATTATCGAGCGTTCTGCTTCTATCTTGCGTGTTCCTATTACTACAGATGCCTCGATGGAGATAGCTCGCCGATCTCGTGGTACGCCCCGTATAGCCAATGCTTTATTACGTAGAGTTCGTGACTTTGCTCAGGTGAAGGGTACAGGACGTATAGATACAGAGATTACGAAGATTGCGCTGACAGCCCTGAATATCGACCAATACGGATTGGACGAGATAGACAACCGCATCCTATTGACCATCATCGATAAGTTCCGTGGCGGTCCTGTGGGAATCACTACCATTGCAACAGCGGTTGGCGAAGATGCAGGAACAGTGGAGGAGGTTTACGAACCTTTCTTAATCATGGAGGGATTTATCAAGCGTACCCCTCGTGGACGTATGGTAACGGAACTAGCCTACAGGCATTTTGGCCGCAATCCGTATAGTGGTAACATCATGGAACCGAATCTTTTTGAGTGAATAATGATGAAGACAGGCGTATTTGTAGGAAGTTTCAACCCCTTTACGGTGGGGCACGACAGTATTGTCACGAGAGCGTTGCCGCTGTTCGGCCGCTTGGTCATCGGTGTGGTGGGCGATCAAGTGCATAAGCCCGACATGCCGTCGGCAGAGGAGCGTATCAAGGCCATAGCAGATATTTATGCCAATGAACCTCGTATTGAGGTGAAACCCTATTATGGCTTAGCGGTAGACTTTGCAAAGCAGGAGGGTGCTCATTTCATCGTGAAAGGTGTACGCTCTGTGAAGGATTTCGAGTATGAGCGTGAGCAGGCAGACATCAATCGCCAGATAGCAGGCATTGAGACCATCTTGCTTTATAGTGAGCCTGAATATAGTAGCATTAGTAGTTCGATGGTTCGTGAACTGCAGCATTTTGGTGTAGACGTCAGCGAGTATATTCCCCATAAGCGAAACAAATAATTTCCCTCAATTTACCATAATTTCTTTCCAAAAACAAAAGAGATGATTACATACAGCACTGAAAACGTTAAGTTTCCTAACATCAAACGTCGTGAGACTACGGCATGGATTCGTCGTGTAGCAGCTACTTATGGTAAGAAAGTGGGTGAGGTAGGCTATCTATTCTGTGACGATGAACATATTATTGAGGTGAACCGCGAATATTTGGGGCACGACTATTACACAGATATCATCACTTTCGATTATGACGAAGGTGATGTGCTTAATGGCGATTTGGTTATCTCACTGGATACTGTTCGCTCGAATGCCGAATTATTTAAAAAGAATTATGATGAGGAATTACACCGTGTCATTATCCACGGTATTCTGCACCTATGTGGCTTGAACGACAAGGGTCCAGGTGAGCGCGAACAAATGGAAGCTGCTGAGAATGCTGCCTTAGCCCTGCGCTAAGGATAGTATATCTAGATAATCCTAGCTAATTCCTCCAAGTTATTAGCAACAGCGATATAGTCGTGCCAATTGCCACGAACCATTCCTTTTTGCTGCAAATCATCAAGCATGGCTATTAGACTATCCCAAAATCCTTTCATATTATAAAGGATGACCAATTTGTTATGGTAGCCGATGGTGTGTGCAGCAGCGATGGTAAACAGTTCGTCGATGGTGCCGATGCCACCAGGAAGGGCGACAAATACATCACTTTGATCTTCCATCATCTGTTTACGATCACTGAGATTGTCGCACAGCATCTCAATATCTACATAATCAGAGATGCGTCCACTCTTCTCAACAATCCTTGGAATCACGCCTATGGTTCTTCCACCAGCTTCATGCGCAGCTTTACCCACACACTCCATTAATCCCTGATTTACTCCGCCAAATACAATAGTATGTCCCTCGCGAGTAGCCCATTGCCCCAACTCCTCCGTCATGCGGAAAAAGTCGGGATCTATCTGTTGATTAGCCGAACAAAAAATACAGATTTTCATAACTTTATGTCTTTTGTTGCAAAGGTACAAATTATTTTTCGTACCTTTGCACCCGATTTATAAAAAGTTGATAATTTGAAGACATTTGAAGAGCTTGGTGTGAGCGAAGGGATTCGCAAAGCCATAGAAGAAATGGGGTTTGTACAGCCCATGCCTGTACAAGAGGAGGTAATACCTTATTTATTAGGAAACAAGAATGACGTGATAGCACTGGCCCAGACAGGTACAGGCAAGACGGCGGCATTCGGTATTCCTGTGTTGCAAAGAATATCAGAAATACCGCATCCTCAGATGGGAGAGATTGGAAGGGGACTGCCCCATGCCCTTATTTTGGCTCCTACTCGTGAGTTGTGCCTGCAGATTGCAGATGACATGCGCGATTTTGCGAAGTATCTGGATGGTATCCATATTGAGGCTGTTTATGGAGGGGCATCTATCGAGCAGCAGATACGTGCCCTGCGGAAAGGTGTACAGGTCGTCGTGGCTACACCTGGCCGATTAATTGATTTGATGAAACGTGGTGTAGCTAAGCTGGACGATGTGCAAAACGTAGTGCTGGACGAGGCCGACGAGATGCTGAATATGGGTTTCCAAGAGAGCATTGACGAAATTCTGGAGAATGTTCCAGAGGATCGTAATACGTTGCTTTTCTCTGCTACGATGAGCCGTGAGATAGAGCGTATAGCCAAAGGTTATCTGCACGACTACAAGGAAATAGTGGTGGGTTCACGTAACGAAGGTGCCGAGCATGTAAATCATATTTATTATATGGTAAATGCCAAAGATAAATATCTGGCACTGAAACGACTGGTTGACTATTATCCACGCATTTTTGCCATCATCTTCTGTCGTACGAAGATGGAAACACAGGAAGTGGCAGATAAACTCATCAAGGACGGCTATAATGCTGAGTCGTTGCATGGTGACCTCAGTCAGCAACAGCGTGACCTGACGATGCAAAAGTTCCGTCAGCATACCGTACAATTGTTGGTGGCTACTGATGTGGCAGCCCGTGGCTTGGATGTTGACGATTTGACGCATGTCATCAACTACGGATTGCCTGATGATATCGAGAACTACACTCACCGTTCGGGTCGTACTGGTCGTGCTGGCAAGAAGGGTACGAGCATCAGTATTGTCCACAGTCGTGAGAAGCATAAGATTCGTAACATTGAAAAAGAAATTGGCAAGCAGTTTGAACAGGGAACTATTCCTTCTGCTGAAGAGATCTGTAAGAAACAGCTCTATAAGGTGATGGACCAGATTGTGAAAGCTGACGTGGATGAGGACCAGATAGCTCCCTTTATGCAGGATATCAGCCGATATTTTGAGTATGTGGATAAAGACGATTTGATTAAGAAAATCGTGTCGTTGGAGTTTGGCAAGTTCTTGGCTTACTATGCAGATGCACCAGAGATAGAGCCCGTTTCATCAAAGAATAAAGCTGAGAAAACGGAGCGCGGTAAGAAAGGCAAGAAGACGGCAACACCAACCAGCGAGGGTTATTGTAAACTGTTTATCAATCTTGGAAAGAAGGATGGTTTCTATCCTGGTGAACTGATGCAGTTTCTCAATAAGAACGTTCATGGTCATGTTGCTGTAGGACATATCGACTTGCTGACCACGATGTCATATTTTGAAGTGCCAGAGGAAGATGCTGAACGTGTGATTAAATATGTTAATGGTCAGCGTTATAAGAATCGTGAGGTGCGCTGTAATGATGCAGAGGAGGGTGGTAAGCCTTCGAAGGTTTCAAGAAATGCCAGATCAACAAGAGAGTCTAGATCTTCTAGAGAATCTAGATCATATAGAGATACTAGAAATTCTAGAGGAACCAAGACCTATAAAAAGGAAGACTGGATGAAGTTCTTAAAAGGTGAAGTGCCTGACTTCAGCGAAGAAGGATGGGCTATCCGCAAGCCTCGTAAGAAGAAATAAAGAAAAACCCTAGGACTTCGATTCCTAGGGCTTTATTTATGTATGTTTCGTGAGATTGTTTTATTTTGCGTTGATTTCTTTCAGCAAACGGTCGGCATGACCCCACTTGTCCATCATGAACAGCATATAGCGAACATCCACATTGATGGTACGAGCCAGTTGACGGTCGAAGAAAATGTCGCTTGCCAAGCTGTCCCAGTTGCCGTCGAATGCCAAGCCCAGCAGTTCACCCTTACCGTTAAAGATAGGAGAGCCTGAGTTGCCACCCGTGATGTCGTTGTTCGACAGGAAGCAGAGTTGCATGGTCTTCGTCAAGGGGTCAGCATACTTTCCAAAGTCTTTCTGTGCCATCAGCTCGTGCATCACAGGCTCTGCAAAGTATTCAAAATTCTCATCGGCCTTTTGCATCTTCTCCCACAACGATCGGGCTGTGGTGTAATAGCCAGAAGGACGTCCGCCAAGAGTGTATTCACCAATCTGTCCATAGGTCATGCGCAGGGTGAAGTTGGCATCTGAATAGTTAGGCATGTCCATCTCCATGCGAAGCACAGCAGCACACAGCAATTTTTCCTGCTCAGCAATGTCATTGCTGAACTGGCCCAAGTCGGCACTGATCTTGGCCAAGAGCTCACTGATGGAGAGTCCATACTGTACGCCAAGGTCTTTCTTGTAGCTCTTCTTGTTGAAGTAGATGGGCTTATCGCTTTTCATCAGCACCGATTTCTTGTACATCGCCTTGACGTAGGCCAGGTAGTCGCCGTGGAATTTCTTATCGATGGTCTGATAGAAGTCGGGCAGATACTCGCTGTCCACCTGCTGGCGATAGTTGCGGATGAGCGTGGAGAGAAGTTCGCAGTCGGTCGTCTCGTCCCACTCCTTGCTATTGTCGTCGAAAGTGAAATACTGCTTCTGGGGTTTGTTCTCAGGACCCTGGACCTTTTTGCCCCAGTTGCTGCGCCAGGCACGAGTCGTCAACTGATCGTCGAAAGAGAAGAAGGTCTCCCTGAACAGGGCGCGAATGCGAGTCAGCTTCATGCGCTGCTGATAGAGCTTTGCCATCTTATCAAAGTCAAGTTCGCCTTTCAGATAACCAGAGGTCTCTTGCCACTGACGTATCTTGGCCTCAAACTGCTGCTTCTGCTGGATGAGTGCGATGCTGTCGATACATTTGTTCATGCCGATGGAGTTCTTCCAGTAGTTGGAAGAGTTGGCATACTTTGATTCATACATGATACGTACTGCTTCGGAAGCCCGCATGTGGCGTAACATCACTTCCTGCTTCAACTCACGAACCTGAACGCGAGGTGCATTGATGGCATCGCGTCGTTCCTGAATGCCATAGCTCGACAGGTAACGGCTGGTAGAGCCCGGATAGCCCATAATCATACAGAAGTCACCAGGCTTGTAGCCCTGCAAGGAAACAGGAGCCCACGATTTGGGGTGGTAGGGCACGTTGTCTTTGGAATAATCGGCAGGGCCGTTGGTCTTGGGGTCGGCATAGATACGGAACACGGAATAGTCACACGTCTGGCGGGGCCACATCCAGTTGTCCGTCTCGCCACCGTACTTACCCATCGACTTGGGAACGGTGAACACCAGGCGCACATCGTTGAAGTCGCGGTAGGTGGTGCAGTAGTACTTGTTGCCCTCATAGAAAGGCTTGATTTCCACGCGCAGCGTAGAGTCTTTCTGGCGGATATCCTTCTGCCATGCATTCTCGATGCTGTCGACAATGGCTCCTTGTTTGTTACGCTTGATGCCTTTCAGGGCTGGCGCAATCTGGTCTGTTACGTCCTTCTGTTCTATCATGAAGCTGACGAACAAGTCCTCGTTGGGCAACTCTTCTTCAAAGCTCTTGGCATAGAATCCGTTCAGCATATAATCGTGCTCAACGGTGGAGTGCTTGCGAATGGCATCAAAACCACAGTGGTGGTTGGTAAATACAAGTCCATCAGGCGATACCACAACACCAGAACAGAAGCCACCAAAGTTGACAACCGCATTCTTGACAGCATTATCGCTTTGATATAGTTGATCCTTTGATAACTGGAAACCGTACTGTTTCATCTGGTTGTAAACAGCATCAGGCAAGTTGTAAAGTGTCCACATGCCCTCGTCGGCTTTGGCTACGAGTGAGCATAGACACAGGATTGATAACAGTAGTTTTTTCATATTTGTGTTAATGTTTAAAATACTTTCCTATAATGGGGAGATTCTTCGCAGGCAGGTCGTTGTGCAAGATGTAGCTTAGGAAGAACAGGATGCAGATGTTGTTGCAAACCAACTGTCCTATTGTGCCAAGGTCGAAATGCTCTGTACACCAATTCATCATTACTGTCAGGATAACGGTCATCAGCACATAAGTGGCTATACTCTGCATAGGATAGGGGATAGGGTTCTTCTTCTGGCCTACGATATAACTTATAACCATAGATGTTCCGTAGCCAGCCACACCACCCCATGCACAGGCCCAATAACCGTACTTTGGGATAAAGAGAATATTTACTGCAAACAGTACGGCACAACCTGCCAGCGAGAACCAAGCACCATAGATGGTCTTATCGATGAGTTTATACCAGAACGACAGGTTGAAGTAGACACCCATCATGATTTCAGCCGCCATCACAATAGGTACCACGCCTAATCCCTCACGATAGTTGGCACCTAATATATATTGCAGCAAGGGCATCCATCCCACTACACAAAGGTATGCCAGTAGCGTGAAGATGAGGAAGTACTTCATTGCGGTGGCATAGTATTCCGTTTTATCAGCATCTTTCGACTTGGCGAAGACGATGGGCTCGTAGGCATAGCGGAAGGCCATGGTAATCATGGCCATAATCATCGCAATTTTTACACAAGAGCCGTAGTCACCTAGCAGTATGTTGGCCTGCTCTTCGTCGGGATAGACCAATGGAAAGATAATCTTGTCAGCCACCTGATTCAGAATGCCTGCGATACCCAATATCAGGATGGGCCATGAGTAGCTGAACATCTGGCGCAGCAGTTGGCCGTCGAACTTCCACTGTATCTTTATCAAATCAGGTATGAAGAACAATGTGATAAATGCTGTACACAACAGGTTAATAAAGAATACGTAGAAAACAGATGTCTTGCCGAGGACGACAAAATACAGCACATTCAGTCCGATATTAAAGATGATGAACAGCATCTTCAGCGAGGCAAAACGGATGGCACGCTTCTGGTAACGTAAGAAACTGAAAGGGATAGCCTGCAGAGCGTCGAGAGCTACCACCACGCCCATCATCAACAGGTAGTCTGGATGCTCAGTATAGCCGAGGACATTACTGATTGGTGTAATCAGTCCGAACAGCAACAGCAGGAAGACGGCAGTCAATGAACCGACTACAGCCATTGCCATAGAGAACACAGTGTCGGGCTTGTTCTTCTCGTCGTTGGCAAAGCGGAACAAGGATGTCTCCATACCAAAGGTCAATATCACCAGTATCAGCGCCACATAGGCATAGATATTGGTGCTGATGCCATAGTCGCCCGTTTCGTGAGGCATGTAGTAGGTATATAACGGTACTAACAGGTAATTGAGGAACCTGCCGACGATGCTCGAGAGTCCGTAAATGGCCGTATCTTTGGCCAGAGATTTCATGTTTGCCATAGTCTATGCAAAGAATAAATAACAGATAGCGATAGCTGCAATGACGCCTGCAAAATCTGCCAACAAGCCACAAGTGACAGCATGGCGAGTTCTGGAAACGCCAACACTACCAAAATAAACTGCTAATATATAAAAGGTGGTATCTGTAGAACCCTGGAACACACAAGACAATCGACCTACAAAGGAATCTGCACCATAGGTGGTCATAGCGTCAACCATCATGCCACGTGCCCCAGAACCAGACAATGGTTTCATGAGTGCTGTAGGCATAGCGTCCACCCATTCAGCATTAGCCCCCGTTACCTCTACACACCAGCGCATGCCACCAATAAGCATATCCATTGCTCCTGAGGCACGGAAGACACCTATTCCAACAAGAATGGCAACCAAATAAGGAATGATACGAACAGCTGTGGTGAAACCATCCTTAGCACCTTCTATGAAGGCATCATAAACGTTCACCTTCTTACGTACTCCAGCCAGTATGAATCCAGTGATGATAGTCATCAGCAGAATGTTTGCCGTCGTTGTGCTCACCTTATTCATGGTGTCTGGCGACATCTGTGAGAAGCCCCAGATGATAGCGGCAACAACAGCACAAGCACCTCCAAGAGTTAGCAAGATGGTGCGGTTTAACACATTGATGCGCTGAAACAGGGATGTAATGATAATGCCTGCCAACGTAGAGAAGAAGGTTGCTAATAGGATGGGGATGAAAATGTCCGTAGGCTGGGCTGCCCCCATTTGTGCACGATAAACCATGATGCTGACGGGAATGAGTGTCAGTCCAGAGGTGTTCAGTACCAAGAACATAATCATTGGGTTGGATGCCGTGTCTTTCTTCGTATTCAGCTCCTGCATCTGTTCCATAGCCTTCAGTCCCAAGGGCGTAGCAGCATTGTCCAGTCCTAACATGTTAGCTGCAATGTTCATAAAAATAGAACCTGTTACGGGATGTCCCTTTGGAATGTCAGGAAACAGCTTTGTAAACACAGGTGACAACACTTTAGCCAATACATTGACTACGCCTCCTTTTTCGCCCACCTTCATCACACCCAGCCAAAGGGATAAGACACCCGTCAGACCCAGTGAAATCTCAAATGCAGTCTTTGATGAAGAGAACGTAGAATCCATCATTGCGGGGAATACGTCATAGTCTCCCATAAAGACCAATTTCGCTGCTGCAATAATGAATGCAATCAGGAAGAAAGCTACCCAAATATAATTCAGTACCATAAGAGGTGTTGTTTATTTATAAATCGTTGCGGATAATGTGGGATAGAAATACCAGTCTGTTGATTGGGTTTTATCTGCAGCCCACTGACCGAAAGAATGTCCATACTCGCGATACGCTCCTGTTAAGACCCCATCTTTATAATTACCTATAAGGTGGCTCTCCAAAGGCCAGCGGAAAGATCCTGTAGGAACACACAAAGCCCAAATCATGGGGAGTGTTGTCTGATAGTAATAATCATATAACACCTTGGCTAAACGATGATTGTAAGTATGCGTTTCCCAGAAATTACCATTGTAATTGACTATGATGAATGGATCCAGATTGTCAAGCAGGAAATTGTTCAGCATTGACGAAGAACTTTCCTTAAAAGTGATGATGAAAGTCTTAGTGATAGGGGTAATAAGCTTGTTGTCGTCGTTCTCCTCAGTTGTTACATTCACTTTTATGCGATGAATATAACCTGCATCACTGGCATCTTCTTTAGTCAGACACCACATGGCATCTTCAAACAGTCGGATAACGGCGTCGCTACCATTTTGTCCTGTCAGGAAAGTATCGCCACTGGAAAAAGCTTTCAGCGGAATAGGGTAGCCATCATCAAAAGCTGAACCGCCTTCAACTTCTATACTTTCTATATCGTCGGCTGTGTAGTTTAGTAATTTGATGGCTCCTGCAATTGTTGCTTTGGCACCAACAGCAGCTAGAGTCACATTCACTTTTACCTGATTCTTCTTGTTGCCTGGCTGCATGGAGATTCGCATTACGCAGTCGTTGAAATCATAGTCTCCTGGTTCTGGAAAGTTCTCTTCGAAGATATAGGTAAACTCTTGCCACTTAGTAACATCTGCAGCATTGACAATGCTCTTGTCCGTGAAGCTTATCTGCTGGGCTGTCGCATTGAATGGTACAACAGCATATTTCCCGTCGATGGTTCTGATGGCTGCATAGAAAGTGGTCTGTGCTGCAGGAGCAACAAAGAGCATGGTATAGCTTCTGCCTTCTACAGGATTCTTTTCCTCTGCCATAATCTGTGGCGTGGATGAAGAGCTGCTGGGGTCAGCTGTTAGTATTTGCAATTTCTCCATATCCACCAACTTGCCATTAACATTCACCACAATGCTACGTCTAGTGGTTGTAGTCCACGTGTGAGTGTCGTCAACGGGCTCGATGGGAAATGTTGTATTCACGATTTCATCGTAAATCTTTTGGTCAAACATTTCCTTATTACACGAAGTCAGCACCGTTAGCCCAACCAACAGGGTCATTAGTGTCCTATATACTTTCCTCATAGTTTTCTCTTATTAAAAAAGACTATCATGGAAAGCAGGGCATCCATGTGATATGGGTGCCCCGCTCTTTATTTGTTGTGTATATGATGATTCTATTGCCACTTATAAACTTTATCTTTAGTGAAGTTCTTATACCAGTCTTTATGTGTTGAGGCATTAGCACCCCATTCACCAAACTGAGTGTATGCTGATGAGATGTTAGTTCTCTCAAGAGGCCAGAACCACTTACCAGCGTTCTCACCAGAACTGTAACCACTTACAGCAATTACCAAAGGAGCTTTGCCGTTGTTGGCTACGCTACATTCAACTCTGGTAATCTGTCCGTTGTTACCCGTTACAGTGATTCCCATTGGCAACTGAGACATAACTGCGTTTGCAGGCAGGTCGATAGTGCCTAATGTTACGAAATCCTTCTTCTTGCCACCAGTATTTACCATTTCATCTGTATTTCCTGTGCTGA
Source organism: uncultured Prevotellaceae bacterium (assembly GCA_902782305.1). GTDB lineage: Bacteria > Bacteroidota > Bacteroidia > Bacteroidales > Bacteroidaceae > Prevotella. The sequence goes on along the minus strand of CACZMV010000004.1, from coordinate 35,632 downwards.
CACCGAATGCTGCATGTACTTCCTCACCGATATTACTTATAGAAGCACCAGTACCATAGGTAACAACAGCAGGATAAATACCACCAGCTGCCATCAGCGTAACAGTAGATTTGCCATTAACAGGTGCAGAAACACGGATTACAACATCGTTGAAGTCAAAGTCGTCCGTAGTTCCAAGGTCCTCGAATGCATAGTAGTAGTACATAGTGGGTTCTACTGCTGGTGCAGGCGTTCCGCCACCGGTTCTGTAGCCATCGCTACAATTGCCATTTGCACGAATAGTATAAGGAGCATTGTTCTGACCATCAACAATACTTGCATTACCAAGAATTCTGTACATAGGATTGTGCGTCTCCTCATCCTTCTGTGCGAAGTGAGAATCGGTAGCTACATATACATTTCCATTGTAGCAGACATACTTGGAGTTGTTGTTAGAACCCTTTTCAATTTTTGGTGACTGAAGTACTGCATATAAGTTACCAGATGTCGGACCGATAATACCTGCATCCTCGAAACTCTGGGCAGTGTTGTTCATAACGGTTTTCTCGGTAACCTTAATGATAGAGTTACCACCCATGATGACACGTGAGTTGGCAGCCATCACAAATTCTTTAATGATAGCACTTGAACCACCATCCATCTTAAATGCAGATGTTGAATTCTGTCCAAGATTGATATAGAACTTGTTGTAAACGGTCAGCTTACAGTTATTCCAGACATTGACGCTTCCTGCAGTGAAATCGTAATTAACAGTGTTATATTGTCCATCATTAATCCAAACGGCATCATTGCTGTTAACTGTTGTTGTTCCAGATGTTTTTGCGGCATTAGTGATATTGGTTGTACCACCTTCTTTATTCCAGAACATTCCACTTCCTGTCACATTTAAATTTGCAGCAGTAAGAGTTCCTTCGTTAATAATAACTGCCTTACCATTTGTTACAGTTATGTCGCCAGATACTGTTGTTGTACTCTGATTATAAAAGAGTGAATATCTTCCACCAGAGTTATCCGCATTAATGCTAATTGAAGGAACGTTAAGTGTGCCTCCGCTTGCAACAAACACCTTAGCAGTTGAGTTTAGTATTAATTGACTTGAACATTTAAGTGTAGCACCTGATAAAACGTAGATTTCTACATCAGCTTGTATGTTCTGGTTTTGGCTAATGTCAAGTGTTACGCCAGAACATATAAATACTCTAATGTTCTTACCAGAGCCATAGGGGATATTGCCTACATACCACTTAGATGATGGAGTTATGATTCCATTGCCGTTCTTAACAACATACATGTCGCAATAGCCCTGAACTTCTACATAGTTGCTTGTCGTCTCGTCCATGTAAATGGTGCCCCCATTAAAGTATTTGTAACCTCCTGCATAATATTCAGCACCTTGAGGATAGGTAGTAGGATAAGATGTAGGAGCATCGGGGAATTCAACTCCTTTCCTATTTGCTCTTCTAGCTGCCTGATAAGCAGCGGTATTTGCAGCAGATTTAACAAAACTTACTGCGTTGTCAGTAAACTCTGAAACGCGAATAGTTCCGTCATCAAGGATTAGTTTTGCATACAAGTTTTCTTCATCTGAAGGCTTGGCAACGGTAAAACTGTGGGTTCCTGCCTCAATGTCTTGAGTATACAAAGAAGCAGCTATCTCACCATGAGGATTAGCAGTGTAAACCTTCAGTGTGCCAGCAAAGTCTGACTTTACGCTAAGCTGTTCAGCATCTGTCGTTGCCCATGTCTGGTTTGCATCAACAGATTTGCCATTCAAAACTTCAGTTTGGAAGTTGTTCGTAAACTCCTTCTGCTTAATTTCCTGCTCAGCATAAGGGTTAAAAGGGTCCATCTTGTTACAAGACACTGCAACAAGGCCCAAAGCCATCACGGCCATTCCTTTCATTAAATAGTTCATCTTCATTATCGAATAATTTTTAGTTAACTTCTTGTGAATAAATGTAATTACGCTGCAAAGGTATGCATTTTTTTTGAATTGACCATCATTTTTCAACATTTTATATAAAAAAAGTGCGTAAAGGTTTGCGAATAATACTTAAAAAGAAGAGATAAATCCGTCCCTACGGACTGCCAGTTCGCTCCTTACGGACTGTGAGTCCGTGCCCGTCGGACTGAGAGTTTGCACTAATCGGACTGAACGATAGTCTTGGATGAAGTAATTGAAAGTTGTAGATGAAGAAATTGCGAATATTTGATGAGCCGGACGTAAAAAAGACATGCGAAATTACCCTCCCTTCCTCCCTTTTTCGCTCGGAACGCCTTTATACAAAGACATTGAGGCACGGGAGTGATTTCCGTCTTCCCTCCCGTCTCCCTCCCGTTTTTTAGATTTTAGCCTCCCGTAGCAACCAAATATGTATATAAGGGAGCCCAAAAGGGAGGGTAATGGGAGAGACAATTCGTTTCCCTCCCGTCTGCAAACCCCAGTAAATAAAGGCGTTCTGAGCGAAAAAGGGAGGAAGGGAGGGCGAAATCAGAAATACATTAAAAAAGTCTCAGATTGATCTGAGACCTTCATGTGGACCAGCCAGGGCTTGAACCTGGGACCTCCAGATTATGAGTCTGTTGCTCTAACCAACTGAGCTACAAGTCCGGTGCTTTTTCGTTAAGCGGGTGCAAAGATACGCAGTTTTTTGCAAATATGCAAATTATTTTTGCGAAAATAGATAAAAAGTGGTAACTTTGCACGCAATATGAAAGAAAAGAAGCAAGGACTGACCGCTATGGAGGTCGAGGAGAGTAGGGCGAAGCATGGTGAGAATGTGCTGACGCCACCTCGTCGGCCCTCTATGTGGAAGTTGTATATGGAGAAATATCAAGACCCTATGGTGCGCATCCTGTTGGTTGCTGCCGTAGTGTCTCTTGTCTTGGCTTTTGTAAAGGGTGATTTCATTGAGACTATCGGCATTATTGCTGCTGTCATACTGGCTACTACCGTTGGCTTTTACTTTGAGCGCGATGCAGCCCGCAAGTTCGATGTGCTGACACAACTGGGTGAGGAACAGCCTGTTAAGGTGGTTCGAGAGGGAATAATCATGGAGATTCCTCGTCGTGAAGTGGTTGTTGGCGATGTGGTGCTTGTGGAGACTGGCGATGAGATACCTGCTGATGGATTGTTGTATGAGTCCACCGACTTGCAAGTGGATGAATCGAGTCTGACGGGTGAGCCAATGACGGACAAGTTTACCAAGGATTCCATAGCTTATCAGGATGTCAGCCAAAACAACGAGACTTATGCAAAAGATCAGGTGCTTCGCAGTTCTATGGTGCTGGGAGGTACGGGTCGATTCATTGTGAGTGCAGTAGGCGATGCAACAGAGATAGGTCATGTGGCTCGCCAAGCTACTGAGTTGACAGGGATAAAGACGCCCCTGAACATACAGTTGACCAAACTGGCCAAGCTGATTAGTTTAATAGGTGGATTGATAGCGACTATCAGTTTCCTTGTATTCTTGGTGCATGACATACTGACCAATGAGTTGTGGCAGACGGACGATTATCTGGAAATGTTGAACGTTACGCTTCGCTATTTCATGATGGCTGTCACACTGATTGTGATGGCCGTTCCTGAAGGTTTGCCCATGGCTGTCACGCTGGCTTTGGCGCTGAACATGCGCAGAATGCTGAAATCGAACAATCTTGTACGTAAGTTACAGGCTTCTGAGACGATGGGTGCCGTTACTGTAATTTGCACAGACAAGACGGGCACATTGACAGAGAACCGCATGACGGTAAGTGAAGTCAGATGTTCTGCTCTCAGCCCTCAGCCTTCAGACCTTTATAAAGCCATCGCCCTGAACACAACGGCAACTCACAATGTGGGTAATCCTACTGAGCAAGCCTTGTTGCGCTGGTTGCAACAGCAGGGGGTGAATTATCAGCAGTTGCGCGACGAGCATCCCATTTCGGCTCGTGAGCCTTTCTCCACAGAGCGTAAATACATGACAACAACGGTGGACGACACCTTATATATAAAAGGTGCACCAGAAATCGTGATGCGTAAGTGTGACATGAAGGCTGACGAGCGTCAGCAGGTGGAGCAACAGCTGTACGAATGGCAACAACATGCTATGCGCACCTTGGCTATCGCAGTCAATAAGACGCTGTTGGCTATTGTGGCTATCAGCGATCCTTTGCGTGCTGATGTGCCAGAGGCTATCAGCCAATGTCGCCAAGCAGGTATTGATGTGAAGATAGTTACAGGCGATACGGCAGCAACAGCTTTGGAGATTGCCCGCCAAACAGGTATCATCTCAGACGGCTCAGAGGATACTGGGCATAGAATGATGAGTGGTGCTGAGTTTGCATGCCTTAGCGATGAAGAGGCTTTGGAGGCTGTGGGCGAATTGAAGGTGATGTCAAGAGCACGCCCAATGGACAAACAGCGCTTGGTGGCCCTCTTGCAACTGCGTGGCGAAGTGGTGGCTGTTACAGGCGATGGAACCAATGATGCCCCAGCCTTGAATCGTGCTCATGTGGGACTTTCCTTAGGCTCAGGTACTAGTGTTGCCAAGCAAGCCAGCGACATTACCCTGATAGACGACTCGTTCAGTTCTATCGTCCATGCCGTCATGTGGGGACGTTCGCTGTATAAGAATATCCAGCGTTTCATTTTCTTCCAGTTGATAGTCAACGTAGCAGCCCTGTTGCTGGTGCTCTTTGGTGCTTTTATAGGTACAGAATTGCCTTTGACCATCACGCAGATACTTTGGATAAACCTGATTATGGACACCTTTGCGGCTATGGCCTTGGCTTCGCTGCCTCCCAGCAGGGAAGTGATGAAGAAGAAGCCGCGCCGCCAGGATGCCTTTATCATCAATCGGGGCATGAAGTGGGGCATCGCTTTCATCGGCATCATGTTCTTCCTGCTGTTAAGTGTGGGTTGCTGGCTGATGGAGGTTCATCCTATCTTTATCGCCATCCAATACGGTCTTTCACCTGATGAGACACAAACGGTATTCTTTACCGTCTTTGTGTTGTTGCAATGGTGGAATCTGTTCAATGCCCGTACGATGGGCTCCAGTCATTCCGCATTCTATCGCTTGTGGGATTGCAAGGGTTTCCTGTTCGTGTTGTTCCTGATATTGGCAGGTCAGTGGCTCATCGTCACTTTGGGTGGTCAGATGTTCCGCACGGTTCCCCTCTCGTTGGAATGTTGGTTGTATATGTTTTTAGCCACTTCGCCAGTATTGTTGTTTGGCGAGTTATATAGAGCCACAAAGAGAATATGAAGAACATAGGGTATGTAGCAACTATAGGCATGTTTGATGGTGTTCATCGTGGTCATCAGTTCGTGCTTCAGCAGGTCATTAAGACTGCCCATGAACGTAGTCTCCTGTCTATGGCTATCACTTTCGACCATACCTTGCGTAAGGAGTCTCTGCTTACTACTTTGGATGAAAAGGTAACCATGCTTCGAGAGCTGGGAATTGACCATACGGAGGTGTTGGCTTTTACTGATGAATTGAAGCAGATGACAGCCCGTGAGTTTATGCAGCATGTGTTGAAAGAGCAGTTGCATGTGGATGTGCTGCTGATAGGCTATGACAACCGCTTCGGACGTGGTCGTACAGAGGGTTTTGATGATTATGTGCGCTATGGTCGTGAATTGGGAATAGATGTTCTCCAGCTGCCTGCACAGGGCACTGTCTGTTCTTCGCTTATCCGCAATCTGCTCAAGGAAGGCAATGTGGCTGAGGCTGCTGACTTGTTAGGTCATCCTTATCTGCTGGAGGGGCGTGTGGAGCATGGCGAGCATATCGGTACCCGATTGGGCTATCCTACAGCTAACCTTGTGCCTTTGGATAGTCAACAACTGATTCCGGCCTCTGGCGTCTATGCTGTTCAGGTTTCACTTGATAGTCAACCTTTGCTTCATGCTGCCATGATGAATATCGGCCATCGTCCCACTTTCGATGGTCATCATACCACCCTTGAAGTGCATGTGCTTCATTTGAATGAAGATCTCTATGGTCATCAGCTGACCGTTCACTTCATTCAGCGACTACGTGATGAACAACGCTTTGACAGCGAGGATGCGCTGACGGCACAGTTACAGAAAGACTTAATACAAACGGAAACGATATTGAAATGAAAAAAGCAATTCTTTACTTATTGGCGTTCCTTGCCATCCAAGTAATTGGTGGTGGCATTGTGCAGGGAATTTGGTTCCTGGTCAGTGGTGGCGCCGAACGGACAGCAGGACAGCTTATTACAACGACTGCCGTATGCTCACTGCTAACCATTATCATTTTCCTTTGGCAACGTTACGCGTTGGTATCGCCAAGCTGGTTGCGTACCCGTCCTTGGACCGTTCTAACATGGAGTGTAGTAGCTGCTTTAGGGGCGCTCATTCCGTCGTCCTTCTTCCAAGAAATGATGCCTGAGTTGCCTAACTTTGCTGAAAAAGAGTTCGAAATGATTTTGGGTTCCCCTTGGGGCTATTTGTCTGTTGGCTTGTTAGTTCCGTTAAGCGAAGAAATCGTGTTGCGTGGTGGTGTGCTTCGTATGTTGTTGGGTTGGACTCGTCGGCCGTATAGCGAAGCAGAAGCAGAGCATCGACGTATGAGTCCTTGGACAGCCATTACCATTTCGGCTGCATTATTTTCCTTGATACACTTCAATCCTGTGCAGATGCCCCATGCCTTCCTCATCGGTTGGCTGTTGGGTTGGATGTATTGGCGTACGGGCAGTATCCTTCCTGGAGTAGCTTACCACTGGGCAAACAACAGTTTCGCCTTTGTGTTGTATGCCTTCTATCCAGACCCGAATATCAAACTGATAGATATCTACGGAGGCAGTCAGACGAAAGTCTATTTGGCGGTAGCATTCTCACTCTTGATACTGATTCCCGCTATCTACCAATTGCACTTGTCGATGAAACGAGCAGAATGAATATAACTCGCTATAAATATCGAATGGGCTGCCTCTGACTCATCAGTTGGCAGCCCATTCTCCGTTAGTATGTTATGAAAAATTTGAGAGAATTAGAAGCTTCACAGCTTCAATGGTGTTTTAACTAAACATGATTTAAATAAATTATAGAGAAAGCATAGAAATTATCGCTTTAATTTTTCGGCTGTTCTGGTAGCAACACGCTGGTGCTGTCAGCCGATTTGTCGATGATGTTCTCAGCCTGCACAGGAGTACCGATATCAACCGTGTCAATCTGGAAACTGGTGTAGTCGTTTACAGGAGTATTCCAGTTGTTGTCCCATGGGGCTTGAAGTGCGCCGCCCAGCGTCAGGATGATCGCCACTACAGCTGCAGCCTTGAACAAAGGCATCAAACGCTGTGTCAGTTTCACTTCTTTCGCTTTTACGGACTTGGCTTCTTTGCCAATCATCGCCAAGATACGGGCATCAAAGTCATCGCTCAGTTTGGGCTCCTGGGCATCAGCTACGAAGAGCGGCCTCCACTGCTCCATCTCAGCAGGAATGTTCTCCTGACTGAAGAAGCTGCGCAGGATGCTTTCCTCCTCCATAGAGGTTTCAGCGTTCCAATAACGCTCCATGAGCTGTTCGATGTACTTGTAATCCATGTCCGTAATTTGGTTCTCTATAATCAATGACGTCTGTCACGAGGAAAAGTTACATGAAAGACCAAAAAAATCTCTCATTTTTTTATTTTATCTATTTTAAGGTAGCTTTCCTTGACGCTTTGGCGTGCTCGGAAGATGTTAACCTTCACTTGCTGCTCTGTAATGCCAAGGATAGTGGCTATGTCGCGATAGCTCTTACCCTCCATGTCTCGCAGTTGCATGCAACTACGTTGCTTCTCGGGTAATTGATTGATGATTTGTCGAACCAATTGGATGCGGTCGTGTACGACTGCTTGTTGCTCTGGATTGGCTGAATGGCTGTAGTCAGTGGGGTCCATACTGCTATCAAGCGACTGAGCCTTATTGTCCATCCTACGCAACTTGTCAAGTGCAAGGTTGCGACAGATGGTCAAGCAAAATGCTTCCATCGACTCTATCTGCTCCCACTCGTTACGACGGTTCCATACCCTCATCATGGTTTCCTGCACGACATCTTCTGCATCAGCTTGATTTTGCGTGATGCGGAATGCCAATCGGAAAATGATATCCTTCAGTGGCAAGACTCGTGTCTGGAAACTTTTAATCATCTCTATTCACTCTTCACTAATCACTTTGTAATAGTGGTCCCGTGTTTTCCATCGATAGCAGTAGCAAGGGTGATAATAACCTTGGAAACACCAGCGTCAACGGCGCTGAGTGCATTCTCAATCTTGGGTAACATACCCCCACTGATAGTGCCGTCTGCCTTGTAGTGTTCGAAGTCGGCATGATTGATGGTAGCTATCACGCTATCGTCATCATCGGGATTACGCAGCACCCCTTTCTTTTCAAACGAGAAGATGAGCGTTACGTTGTATAGGTTGGCCAATGCCTTCGCAGTTTCTGAGGCAATGGTGTCTGCATTGGTGTTCAGGATATGCCCTTCGCCATCGTGCGTCAGAGGTGCCATCACGGGGGTGATACCTGCCTCAATCAGTCTGCCCAGCATTTCGCCATCGGCTTGGTCTACATCTCCCACGAAACCATAGTCCACACCGTTCTTCAAGGGGCGCTTGTGACTGCGTATAGCATTAGCGTCAGCACCTGTCAATCCTAAGGCATTCACTCCGTTGGCCTGTAGCTTAGCTACTAAGTTTTTATTCACAAGTCCGCCATAGACCATGGTCACCACTTCCAGCATGTCGGCATCTGTGATGCGCCTACCTTCTACCATCTTGGTCTCGATACCCAAGCGTTCAGCCATCTTGGTAGCTTTTCTTCCACCACCATGTACCAACACTTTTCTGCCCTCAATGGCTGAGAAGTCTTTTAATAACTGAGAGAGCTGCAGTTCGTCCTCGACTACAGCTCCGCCCACTTTTACTATTGTCAGTTTCTCTTTCATATTCTTATTCTAGATAGGTGTAACCATAGAGTCCGGAACGGTAGTTGCTTAAGAATTCCTTGCCCTCTTCCAACGAGATCTTTCCTTGCTTCACGCTCTTGGCTACCCATATCTCTAGTTGTCGAACCAGTTTCTTGGGATTGTATTGCACATACTCCAATACTTCTTCCACCGTCTCACCATCGAATATCTGATCAATATGGTAGGTACCGTCCTTCACAGAGATATGTACCGCAGTGGTATCGCCAAATAGGTTGTGCATATCGCCTAAGATTTCCTGATAGGCACCTACGAGGAACACGCCCAGATAGTAGTTCTCGTTCTTCTTCAAGGCATGAACGGGCAGCGAGTGCGAGTTATGGCGATTGGTGGCGAAGTTGGCAATCTTACCATCTGAGTCACACGTAATATCCTGAATGGTGGCATTGCGTGTGGGACGCTCCGTCAGTCGCTGAATAGGCATGATGGGGAACACCTGGTCGATGGCCCACGAGTCGGGCAGCGATTGGAACAGTGAGAAGTTACAGAAGTACTTATCTGCCAACAGCTTGTCGATGTTCATCAATTCCTCAGGCACATGTTTCAGATTCTTAGCCAGTGCATGAATCTCGTGGCAGACACTCCAATACATGGCTTCCACCTCTGCACGTGTCTTCAGATCTACGATACCATGAGCAAACAAGTCCAGTACCTCTTCGCGAATTTGTTCTGCATCATGCCAGTCTTCCAACACATTGCGGGGAGTGAGGTTGTCCCAAATTTCATAGAGGTCCTTTACCAACTGATGTGAATTCTCGTCTGGCTCAAATTCCTCAGGCATTTCAGGCAACGAGGCTGTTTCCAGTACATCAATCACTAACACAGAATGGTGAGCAGCCAGTGAACGTCCACTCTCTGTAATCAGGTTGGGGTGGGGAATATCGTTGCGGTTAGCTGCATCCACGAAGGTGTAGATACAGTCGTTGACGTACTCTTGAATAGAGTAGTTAACGCTGCTTTCGCTTGATGGAGAGCGTGTGCCGTCGTAATCGACGCCCAGTCCACCACCACAATCTACGAAATCCACGTTGTATCCCATCTTGTGCAACTGCACATAGAACTGGGAAGCCTCACGCAAGGCCGTTTGGATACGACGGATCTTCGTTATCTGAGAACCGATATGGAAATGGATGAGTCGCAGACAGTCGCGCATATCCTTCTTATCTAATAAATCTAAAGCCTCCAGTAACTCTGCACTCGTCAGACCGAACTTCGAGGCATCACCGCCACTCTCTTCCCATTTACCACTACCGCTGGATGCTAGTTTGATGCGAATACCGATGTTAGGACGTACACCCAGTTTCTTGGCCTCACGGGCAATGATTTCCAGTTCGTTCAACTTCTCCACAACAATGAAGATGCGCTTACCCATTTTCTGAGCAAGCAGGGCTAGTTCAATGTATGACTGGTCCTTGTAGCCATTACAGATGATGATAGAGTCGCTCTGGCACTGTACGGCAATCACTGCATGCAGTTCAGGCTTGGAACCAGCCTCAATGCCGAGATTGAACTTACGTCCATGCGAGATAATCTCCTCGACAACAGGCTGCATCTGGTTCACCTTGATGGGGAACACGACATAGTTCTCAGCTTTGTACTCATACTCCTCAGCGGCTTTCTTGAAACAGCTCCACGTCTTCTCGATACGATTGTCCAGAATATCGGGGAAACGCAACAATACGGGAGAGGTAACGTCACGCAGTGATAGTTCGTCCATCACTTCGCGCAAATCAATCTGTGTGCCATCCTTACAAGGTGTCACATAGACATTGCCTTCGTCGTTGATACCGAAGTAGCTGGTACCCCAGCCGTTGATGTTGTAGAGCTCCTTAGAGTCCTCAATCGTCCATTTCTTCATAGCTTCAGCAGTTCACGTATTTTTTGTACAGATAAGTTTATTTTATCGAAGTCGTCCATCAGGTTGATATCCACCGAATACCTGGCTTTGCTGTAGAACGGAACACGTTCTTTCAGGTGGTTGGTGATGTATTCTATCAGTTCCTCCGGGCTCTTGCCTTTCAGCAGAGGACGTTCCCCTTTGGCCATCAACAGGTGCTTGTACAACACCTCTGGGCTTGCATTCAGGTACACCACGTCGCCCTGTTGGTTCAGATAGTCCATGTTGTCAAAGAAACATGGTGTTCCACCTCCGCAGCTGATGATGACATCCTCAAACTCAGCCACCTCGTGCAGCATGTTATATTCCATCTTGCGGAAAGCCTCCTCGCCTTTCTCGGCAAATATCTGAGGAACCGTCTTACGCATACGGCTCTCGATATACCAGTCTAAGTCATAGAACATCATGCCTGTTTCTTTTGAGAGCGCTCTGCCAATGGTCGTCTTTCCCGACCCCATATAGCCTATGAGAATGATGCGTCTCATTATTTCTTCGCAGGTGTGTTGACAATCTTCATGCACTCCTCGTAGGTCATCTCAGTAGCTTTTGCGTGCATGACCTTTGGTATACGATAGTTCTTGCCGTCATAGACGATGTATGGGCCGTAACGACCGTCCAGAATTTCCAGCTTCATATCCTCTGGGAACATCTTCAGGTGCTTCTTTGTTTCCTGCTGACGCTTCTCATTAATCAGTTCAATGGCCTCTTCCAGAGTGATGCTCATCGGGTCGGCATCCTTAGGCAGTGAGGTGTACTTTTTATGATGCAGCACGTAGGGACCGAAACGACCGGCACCAATGACAACGGGATTGCCTTCGAACTCTCCTAGTGTACGAGGCAACTTAAACAGTTCCAGTGCTTCCTCTAGTGTAATGGTCTCCATACTCTTATCGCTGGGCATCTGGGCAAACTGGGGCTTCTCTTTATCGTCAGCACTACCAATCTGTACTACAGGTCCGAAGCGACCAATCTTCACGAATACAGGCTTTCCGCTCTTTGGGTCTTTACCCAATTGACGCTCACCAGCCTTACGCTCCTGACGGGCATTCATGGTCTTTTCTACCACGGGTTCAAAGTTCTTGTAGAACGACTTCATCATGTCAGTCCAATGTTCGCCACCCTCGGCTATCTTATCGAAGTCCTGCTCCACCTTAGCGGTGAAGTTATAGTCCATAATCGTTGGGAAGTATTTCATCAGGAAGTCGTTTACCACAATACCGATGTCGGTAGGCAACAATTTACCCTTGTCCGAACCAGCCATTTCCTTGCGCAGGCTCTGCTTGATTTGCTTACCTTTCAGCGTGTCGATAGTATAGGTGCGCTGTTCGCCCTTCTTGTCACCCTTGTGAACGTATTCACGCTGCTGGATGGTTGAGATAGTTGGTGCATAGGTAGAAGGACGACCAATGCCCAACTCCTCTAGCTTATGTACAAGCGATGCTTCCGTATAGCGCTGTGGACCCTGACTGAAACGCTCAGTAGCTTGAATCTCACGACGGTCCAGTACCATACCTTTCTTCAGTGGAGGCAATATGTGGCTTTCTTCTTCCTGTTCCTCATCGTCTACTGATTCGCGGTAAACCTTGATGAAACCATCGAATTTTACTACCTCACCTTGGGCAACAAACTGCTCCTTACTACTACTGATGGCAATGTTAACGGTAGTCTTCTCAATCTGGGCATCAGCCATCTGACTGGCTATTGTGCGCTTCCAAATGAGCTCGTAGAGTTTACGCTCCTGGGCAGTACCCTCAATCTCCGTGCGCTCCATATAGGTAGGACGGATAGCCTCGTGAGCCTCCTGTGCACCCTTCGAGCTAGTGTGAAACTGACGTACCTTACTATATTCCTCGCCGTAGAGACTGGTAATCTCCTCCTTGCTGGCATTGATACACAGTCCAGAGAGGTTAACAGAGTCAGTACGCATATAGGTTATCTGTCCGTGTTCATACAAGTGCTGTGCCACCATCATGGTCTGGCTAACCGTGAAGCCTAACTTGCGGGCAGCTTCCTGTTGCAAGGTTGATGTGGTAAAGGGAGGAGCTGGTGTACGCTTCAGCGGTTTCTTGCTGACTGTTTCTACGGTGTAGGTAGCGTCAACGCACTGCTTCAGGAATTCCTCCACCTCCTCATGCGTCTTCAAACGCTGAGCCAGTGTGGCTTTTACTTCGGTTTGCGATCCATCAGGATTGCTGATGGCGAAGATACCGGCAACGCTGTAGTAAGGTTCGCTCTTGAAATCCTGAATCTCACGTTCACGCTCAACAATGAGTCTTACAGCAACGCTCTGCACACGACCGGCAGAGAGAGCAGGCTTCACCTTACGCCACAATACGGGCGAGAGTCTGAAACCAACCAGACGGTCCAGTACACGACGGGCTTGCTGAGCGTTCACCAAGTTCATATCCAAGTGACGTGGGTTTTCAATGGCTTTCAGAATAGCAGGTTTGGTAATTTCGTGGAACACGATACGATTGGTCTTTTTCTCGTCCAGACCCAATACCTCGCACAAATGCCATGAGATGGCTTCTCCCTCGCGGTCTTCATCGGATGCGAGCCAGACTTTCTCTGCCTTCTCTGCGTTGTTCTTTAGGTCCTTGACCAATTTGGCCTTCTCTTCGGGTATCTCGTAAACGGGTTCCAGTTTGTCGATGTCGATGCTCATCTCTTTCTTTTTCAGGTCACGAATATGACCGTAGCTTGACATCACCTTATAGTCGCTTCCCAGGAATTTCTCAATAGTCTTTGCCTTGGCAGGTGACTCTACTATCACTAAGTTCTTTTGCATATCTCGTTATACTTTTTAATCTTTTCGGGCTGCAAAAGTAGGCAAAAGATTTGGTTACACCTTATATATATTATAGATTTTTTATTTTATTAACGTTTCGCTCAGGAATCTGATTACCGCATTGCGGATGCTAGTCAGTCCGAATTCAGCGGGATTAACTTTGTTAATAGGTATCCACATAGCCTCTGCGGCATCATCATGGGCGGTTACTGCGACGGAATCGCAATGTACGTGTACTAGATAATCCATGTCTAACGTATGGATGCCCATTCCGCTATATACATATTCATTAGGCGATGAGAACAAGTATTGGATTTCTGTAACCTCCATTCCTGTTTCTTCTTTGATTTCGCGTATCATGCCTTCTTCCACCGTTTCACCCATGTCGCAGAATCCTCCTGGCAGGTCAAGAGTATCTTTGGCAGGTTCCTTGGCCCTGCGCACTACCAGCAATTCCTCTTTATCGTTCACGATGAAGGCAGCAGTGGCCGAGCAAGGATTGGCATAATAGGTAAACCCGCAGTCCTCACACTTCTTGCTTTTGAAGTTGTTGACCACAAAACGAGCACTGCCACATACCGGACAGTATTTGAACTTTTCCAAAGGATGTTTCATAAATCATTATAGTCAGATTCCAATGTGCAAAGGTATAAAAAAGAAATGAGCCGACATTATTGTCAGCCCATTTTTCTTCTTTAGGAGTCTTCTTATTTAAAAATCTTCTGTGCAAACATGGTCAGATAAATACGCCAGTTGCGCCAGATGTGACCACCATCGGTCTCAACATATTCATACTTATAACCCTTGCTATCCCAGTAGTTGCGCAGGTCAACAGTGCTCTGATACAAGAAGTCGGTCTTACCCATACCCATCCAGTAAAGCTTGGGTTTGCTGCCGAATAGCTTAGCGCTCTGTTGTGCGAAAGTTGGGCTGTTCTCAATCTGCTTAGCAAACGAAGCCTCGAAAGTACCATTATCCAAGTGCAGACCAGCAGAGAATAAGCCGTAGTAGTCGAATGTGTTAGGATAGAGCAGACTTACGTGGAAAGTGTGACCACCACCCATAGACAGACCGCAGACGGCACGTCCCTCACGTTTTTTGATGGTGCGATAGTTGGCATCTATATAGTTCACGATATCCATAAAGCTCTCTGGGATTGAAGCTACGGCAGGCTCTGTTGGACCTGTACCACCATCGCGGAATCCAGGTGTGTACATACCCCAAGACCACTCACCAGGGGCAGCCTGACAGTTAGGATTGCCATTAGGCATAACAACGATCATGGGTTTAGCCTTACCAGTAGCAATCAGGTTATCCAAAATCTGAGCGGCACGTCCCAGTTCGCTCCAGGCATTCTCGTCGCCACCAGCACCATGCAGCAGATAGAGCACTGGATACTTGCCACCCTTTTCATAGCCTGCAGGGGTATAAACAGTCATGCGGCGATGCATCTTCAGTGTAGGACTATTGTACCATACCTTGCTCAGATTGCCGTGGGGTACCTCGTTCACCTTATACAAATCGCCTTTATCGCCTTTCTCGTTGCTGACGATAAAGATATTGGTAAATGATACTATGTCACGATTTACATAGATGTTTGCAGGGTCTTTCAAACCAGTCAAACCATCAATGTTGAAAGTGTAGCTGTACATCTCAGGAGCCAGCTTGTCAGTGGTATAGCTCCACACACCATTCTGACCCTCTTTCAACTGGGCAACACCAGGAGCATCGTACTGTCCATAGCCAGGAATCTGTATGGGCTGCGTTGGTAGGAAGTCGCCAGTCACCTCTACCTTAATGGCTTTGGGGGCAAAGATGTTGAACGTAACAGTACCGTCTTTGTTGATGACGGGTGATTGAACATTGGCACGCTGGAAGAGTTTCTCCTGTGCCGAGGCACTTATGCAGCATACTGCAGCAAGTGCGAGTGTAATGATAGTTTTTCTCATTATGATTATTATTTAAAAATGCGTTGTGCTAATTGGTGTAGGTTGTTACGCCAGGTGTACCATGCATGGCCACCAGGAGCGGTGTAGTACTCGTATTTGACGTTGGCAGCATCGAAAAGTTTAAGTGTGGCAAGACCATTTTGATAGGCTATATCCTCAGGATCGCCTTAGGTGATCAGTAAGATATTAACCATTTTTTCTTATCTTTGCGAATGATAATTAGTGAAGTTACTCCATCTCGGCAAAAAAATGAATGGATTCATTTTGTTTTGCTTTCGATTTTTCGTATCTTTGTCCCCAAATTATAAAAAAAGATGGTAAAGGTAACTATCCCCTATTTTCATATCGTCCTATAGTTGGTGCTGATGGCTATGGTTTTAGCTCACAAAGTCATTTCTCAACCGTCTTTAAGAAACAGTTTGGCACAAGTCCGAGTGAATACAAATAAAAACAGAAGATAATATGAAACAGCTACTTATTTTTGCAGTGATGTTCCTTTCGGCAGTGGCTTCTGCTCAGAAACCACAAGAGATTAACCTGTGGCCTGAAGGTCCTCGTACCAACAATGGCGACCCTGAAGACCAGGCTAAGGTGTGGGTCTATCTGCCCAATGCCAATAAGGCTACGGGTCGTGCCGTAGTGTGCTGTCCTGGTGGAGGTTATCAGCACTTGGCCATGCAACATGAAGGTCACGACTGGGCTCCTTTCTTCACAGGTCAGGGTATTGCCCTCATCGTGGTGAAGTATCGTATGCCTTATGGTCACTATACCGTTCCTCAGGAGGATGCCGACCAAGCCATGCGTTTGGTGCGCAGTCATGCCAAGGAGTGGAACATCAATCCTAAAGATGTCGGCATCATGGGCTTTTCAGCCGGTGGCCATCTGGCCTCTACTGTAGCTACCCATTCCAAGGGCGATGCTGCTCCCAATTTCCAGATACTTTTCTATCCCGTCGTTTCTATGGAACAAGGAACCACCCATAAGGGCTCTCGTAACAATCTGCTGGGCGATAAGCCCAAGCGCAAGTTGGTGAACGAGTATTGCAACGAGCAGCATGTCACCAAGCACACTCCTCGCGCCTTCATCGTCTTGGCTCAAGACGACCGTGCTGTGCCCCCTGTCAACAGCATCGACTATTACGAAGCATTGTGCAACCAGAAGGTGCCTGCCTCTTTACACATCTATCCTACAGGAGGTCACGGCTTCGGCATCCGTCAGTCGTTTGCCCACCATCTTGAGCTCATGCTCGAGCTTCGCTCTTGGCTGCAAAGCTTCTAAGTTTCCTTGTTCTAAATGGCAATAAGATATACACATAAGGAAGAGCTGTGGAACTCATGGTCGCACGCTGGAGGCATCGTGATGGGTGTCGTCTTTGGTGTGATATTCATCGTGATGGCATTCAAGGGCGATAACCCTTGGGCACGATTGGGTGTATGCCTTTATTTGTTTGGCATGCTGGGCTCGTATGTGGCTTCGACGATATATCACGCTCTACCTCGCAGGTCGAAGTGGAAGGAACGACTGCGCAAGTGGGACCATGCAGCTATCTATTGGCATATTGCCGGCTCGTATTCGCCATTGACCTTGGTGGCACTGCGCACCCAGGGCTATTGGGGTTGGACACTGTTTTGCTTCGTATGGCTATGTGCCATCGTGGGAACGACCATCAGCTTTATCCGACTGAAAGAGCATTCCAACGTCGAGACCTTCTGTTTTGTGGGCATGGGACTTTGTGTGCTGGTAGCCCTCAAACCCTTGATAGATTCCGTTTCGACCGCTGCCTTCATCTGGATTGTCGCTGAGGGAGTGGCCTACATTACAGGTGCCGTTTTCTACTCCTTAAATAAAAAGAGGTATATGCACTCCGTGTTCCATTTCTTTGTCCTGTTAGGCTCGCTGTGCCATATTATCGCCGTATGGGACGTGCTGATGGAATATATATAATAAGGTGTAGAGAAAATCTTTATAAAATTTTTAATAAAATCGTTTGCTGTTTAGTAAATATTGATTAATTTTGTAGCCGAAAAAACTACTCTACAAACCATTATTAATTAATGTTTATGAAAAAATCACTTTTAAAGTTGTGCCTGCTGGTTGGAATACTAGTGGGTATGCCTCTGCAAGTGTTGGCTCAGAGCCTGACTATCCAAGGTACCGTCTCAGACGATGAGGACGTGATTATTGGTGCATCAGTGAAGGCCAATGGAGGCAGTAGTGTTGGAACCGTTACAGACATTAACGGAGCCTACAAATTGACCGTACCTGCTGGTACGAAGACGCTGACAATCTCTTATGTCGGCTATGAGACTCAGACCGTACAGATTAACGGTCGTCAGAACATTGACGTGAAGCTGGTGGCTCAAAACACCTTGCTGAACGAAGTTGTCGCCATTGGTTATGCCAAGGTAAAGCGTAAGGACTTGACGGGTTCGTCAGTGTCAGTGGGTGGTAAGGAACTGGCCATGGCGCCCGTTACCACAGCTGCTCAGGCTTTGACCGGTAAGGCTGCTGGTGTACAGGTAATTCAGCAGAGCGGTGCTCCTGGTGCAGACATCAACATCGTTGTTCGTGGTGGTACGTCAATCACCCAGGGCACCGAGCCTCTTTACATCGTGGACGGTTTCCAGATGGAGAATGCCTTGCAACAGGTTGACATCAACGACATCGAGACCATCGATGTGATGAAGGATGCCTCTGCAACGGCTATCTATGGTGCCCGTGGTTCTAACGGTGTTGTACTGATTACCACCAAGTCGGGTCATCAAGGCAAGACAGAGGTTTCTTATAACGGCTTCGTCAGCTTCAATTACTTAGGCAAGAAGCTCGACCTGCTAGGCGTTGAGGACTATGTACGCTATCAGTATGAGTTCCAGACCCTGCGTGGCAATGACGACAAATGGGCCAGCATTTTTGGTGGTGATATCAACTCGCCAACGTTCTATACAGGTGTCAGCGATTATATTTCGCAGACTTATGGCAATCGTGCCGGTATCGATTGGCAGGACGAGGTGTTCGGCAAGACCGGTATCACCCAGAACCATAACGTCAACATCAGTGGTGGTACGGAAAAGACCAGATATCTGTTGAGCTACAACTACACGGGTGAGAATGGTATCATGAAAAAGCACGATTATGAGAAGAACTCTATCCGTTTGAAGTTGAATCACGAATTGTGGAAGGGTGTACGCTTCGACTTCGCTACCAGTCTGCAGAAGACAACCGTAGACGGTGGTGGTTCACTGGGTGGTACGCTGAAGCAGACTATCCTGCAGCCTGTTACCGGTGGTGTTCGTTGGACTAACGAACAATTGCTGGGTACAGACCTGGCAGATCTTTTCTCTACCATGTATGGTGGCGACAACTATGATGCCAACAACCCCATTATCAACAACAATTCTATTGATAATACAAAGTTCAATCGCTTAGTTACCGTTAATGCAGGTTTGGAAATCGACATTCTGAAAGACCTGACCTTCCGTACATCGGGCAGCTATATGTGGCAGCAGATTCGTCAGGACTATTGGGACAATGGTGCTACTCGTACCGCTCAGGCTACCTATCAGAGTCCTTACGGCTATGGTTATCGTAACAACTCAGAGAAATCCTCATGGCAGTGGACTAATACCCTCAGCTATAACTTCGACATTCAGAAGGACCACCGCTTCGGCGTACTGCTCGGTCAGGAGACTTGGCAACAGGAGAATACCAATATGAACAATACCTATTATAAGTTCTCTGATGGAAACTTTGGTCTGAGCGACGTATCGATGGGTCAGGACTATGAGCATAAGTCTGGTTCCAGCCGTGTTCGTTTGGTATCAGTCTTCGGACGTTTGACTTACAACTATAAAGACCGCTACTTGTTCACTGGTACTCTGCGTGCCGATGGTAGCTCTAAGTTTGCTCGTGGCAACCAGTGGGGTTGGTTCCCCTCAGCTTCTGCCGCTTGGCGTATCTCTGAGGAGGCTTTCATGAAGAACGTTGACTTCGTTGACAACCTGAAGCTGCGCATAGGTTTCGGTACCTCTGGTAACAACAACATTGCCAACAATATGTATGCTACCGACTATGGTTCTGGCCACTATGGATACAATGGTCAGGATTACATCACACTGATTCCTGGAACTACATTGGGTAATGCCGACCTGAAATGGGAGAAGACCACGACAACCAACATCGGTTTGGACTTCTCAATCCTGGGCAGTCGTTTGAACGCCAGCATCGACTGGTATAATAATAAGTCGTCTAACCTGCTGATCAGTAACAAGATTCCTTCTTCAACGGGTTACACTACACAGATTCAGAACATTGGTGCTATTCGCAACCGTGGTGTTGAAATCGTGATTAACGCTATCCCAGTTCGTACCAAGGACTTCACATGGAGCTCAGACTTCAACATCGCCTTCAACCGTTCGAAGGTAGAAGACATCTATGGTAACGCCGACAACGAGTCCTTTATTCAGGACTATGAGAGCCGCATGGGCTTCAAGATTGAGAAGGGACAGCCTCTCGGACAGTTCTATGGTTTGGTTTACGATGGTATCTACACCACTGACGACTTCATCCAGAATGCTGACGGAACCTATACCCTGAAGGATGATGTTCCCTCACTGAAAGGTTTCAACCGTAATTCTGTGAAACCTGGTGATGCTAAGTACAAGCCACAGCCTCACATCCAGAAGGAAGACGGTACATTGGATATCGAGTATGATGCTGATGGTCATCCCGTATGGAGTACCAACGACCGTACTGTGATTGGTAATGCACAGCCCGACTTCATCGGAGGTTGGAACAATACCTTTAATTATAAGGGCTTCGACCTGTCTGTATTCGTGAACTTCTCCGTAGGTGGCGACGTGTTCAACATGAGTACCCAGCGCTTCATTGGTCCGTATCTGGCTAACGAGAACACCGTTAGCGATATGAACAACCGCTTCGTCCTCATCGATCCTGCAACAGGTAAGGAGTCTACAGACCTTACGCGTCTGGCAGCCCTGAATCCTGGACAGCATGGCGACATGATCTGGAACATCTCTCAGAACAATAAGACTGCTATCTCTGATCATAGCAGCTACTATATTGAGAATGGTTCTTACCTACGCTTCAGCACCATCACGTTGGGTTACACCCTGCCTAAGACGCTGACCCAGAAGTTCCATTGCAGCCGTGCCCGTGTTTACTGCACGCTGAACAACATGTGGACTATCACCAAGTATTCAGGTTATGATCCTGAGGTTTCTGCTACTGCCAGTGCACTTACTCCTGGTATCGACAATTCGTCTTACCCCCGTGCAAAGAGCTGGGTTCTTGGTGTTAACTTAACATTCTAACCAATCAAAATGCATTATGACTATGAATAAAATTATAAAATTCCTGGCAATCCCTGCTCTTCTGATGGGTCTTACCTCATGTGAGGACTGGCTGGAGTTGCCATCAGAGTCAAAGATGGACAACCAAAGTGCCTTTGATAACATCAGCCGTGCTGAGATGACGGTGATGGGCTGCTATGCTTGGCTGCATACTCAGGAACTGGGCTATCAGTTGCTGGAAGGAACTGACGAGTGTGCCTCTACAGAAAGCAACTCTAAGTACAATGTGTCAAACTATGACTATACTGCTACTTCCAGTATGTTGAGTGGTACCTATACAAATATGTATAAGGCCATTGAATATGCTAACGTTTGTATTGACGCTCTGCCTGGTATGGCTGTAGGCGACGGTGATGCTGCCAAGCGCGACATGTTGCTGGGCGAGGCACTGGCCATCCGTGCTTACGCTTACTGGAATCTGGTACGTTTCTATGGTGATGTGCCTTTTACCACACTTCCTACTAGCAAGACTTCTACATTCTCTTCTTCACGTACCAGTCGTGATATTATCTGGGATCAGTGTGTGACCGATTTACAAGAGGCTGTTAAACTTTTGCCTTGGAAGAGTGCCGGTATGGTAGCCACTCCTGAGCGTTTCACTAAAAATGCCGCTTATGGCATCTTGGCCCGTGTGGCTTTGTATGCTGCAGGTTATTCTTTGCGCTGGGATCTGAACACTGTTCCTTATCAAGCCAGCACTTGTCGCATTGCACAGCGTGACGATCAGGCTCGTATCAAGGAGTTATATCAGATTGCCGCTGATGCCTGCAAAGCTGTTATCACAAAGGGCGAGAACACGCTGTTGGCTAACTATGACCAGTTGTTCCGCGACTTGGCTTTGGAGCAGTATAACAACGAGACCATGTTCGAGTTTGGTATGCATGGAACCAATGCTGCTGACGTTCGTACAGGCTATACCAATGGTATTCCTGCCAGTGGTACCAGCTATGAAGTAGGAAAGATTGCTGCCCAGATGATGGCTATGCCTACCTTCTACTTCGAGTTCGAGGAGGGTGACCAGCGTCGTGACGTGTCTCTTTGTAATTATGGTATCGTGGGTGTCAATAAGGAGAAAGGTTCAACTTATCGGATGGAAACCTTTGCCGGTATGGGTGTTGGTAAGTATCGCTGCAACTGGAAGAAGGAGCGTGGCTCCAGCGACTCCAGACGTGACATCAACTGGCCCTTGCTGCGCTATTCTGATGTGCTGCTGATGTATGCTGAGGCTCTGAATGAGTTGAACAACGGTGCCAATGCTGAAGCTGTGAATGCTGTGAAGCAGGTTCGTCTGCGTGCCTTCAAGAACGATGCCAGCAAGGTGGGCGACATCCCCACAAGCTATCAGGCATTTAAGGACTTCATTATTCAGGAGCGCAAACTGGAGCTGTGTTTCGAGGGCTTCCGCAAGAGCGACCTCACTCGCTGGGGTATCCTCTATGAACACCTGATGGCTGAGAAGAACAAGCTTGTACAACTCTGCAACCATGAGGGCAAGTATGCTAACGTTCCCCAGTATCGTGTTTACAAGCTCGACCAGATTCCTGGTTTGCAGGATCCTAATATCGCTCTGCCTTACCAGAGTGCAACCGAGGCTGATGTGGCCAAGTTGGGTCTTTCAGAAGCAGAGCTGCTGACCCTGCATACCTTGAACAATGGTTCAAAGGGAATCCTGAAGAAAGATTTGTTGGAGGGTAGCGACGGCAAAGTCTATTTCTCAGCTGCTGACGTACCTGCTGGTGTTACCACCAAGACTGTTCAGTACAACATTCTGAACATGTGGAGTATCAACAGCTTGAAGCAGAAAGGCAATCTGAGCGTGAAGGAAGTGAAGGAAGGTAGCACTACCGTTGCTGCTAACAATGCATGGATTACTGGTACATCTGGTATCTTCTATGGATTGAAGAAAAACATGGTAGAGATTCTGCCATTCAATACTACTAATATCATCGATGTTAATCCAGGACTGGCTGGTCAGCAGCATCCCTGCTATTAATGTTGACTGATTACTAAACACTGAAGAAATCGTCTTATAAGAAACTAAGCTTATGAGACGATTTCTTTTTTGCTTGACAATGTGGCTCAGTGCTTTTGCTGTTGCCCAGCCGTTAGCCTTCCCTGGAGCAGAGGGCTTTGGAAAACATGCTGTAGGTGGACGAGGTGGAAGAACCATTATCGTGACCAACCTGAACGATAGTGGTCCTGGTAGTTTGCGCGAAGCCGTAGAACAGAAGGGTTCCAGAACCGTTGTGTTTGCGGTGAGTGGTACTATCGAGTTGAATACTCCTTTGAGAGTCAATAACGACAGTATCACCATTGCGGGACAGACTGCCCCAGGTGATGGCATCTGTCTGAAAGACCAACCCTTGGTGGTTAATGGCAGCCATATAATAATAAGGTATATACGCGTGCGTTTGGGAGATAAGTTCCAGCATGACAATGATGCTGTCAGTGGTGGACGCTATGGGCAGCATGATGTGATCCTTGACCACTTGTCGGTCAGCTATTCCATTGATGAGTGTCTTTCTATCTATAAGACGAAGAACCTGACGGTGCAATGGTGTCTGGTCAGTCACTCGCTGGCACATTCTCGTCATACCAAGGGTGCTCACGGTTTTGGTGGCATCTGGGGTGGCTATGGTGCCACGTTCCATCATAATCTGTTAGCCAATCATAGCAGCCGTAATCCACGTTTCTCATCGGTAGAAGGAACCAAGCAGGTGGATATGCGTAACAACGTGGTCTATAACTGGGGCTTTAAGTCGGCCTACGGTGGTGGCCGTCATGGTGAGATTAACATGGTGGGCAACTACTATAAACCTGGTCCTGCTTCAGAACATCATAGATTCTTGGATGTGGCTGACGACGGAACGGGTCGTTACTATGTAAGTGGTAATGTGATGGAAGGCGATGAGGCTGTAACGAAGGACAACTGGAGCGGGGTAGGAGGTAAACATGCTCCCTTGTCGTGCAAAGTAGACCAACCATATTCATTCATACCCATTCAGGAACAGCGTCCCGAAGAAGCTTATCAGTTGGTTTTGAGAAACGTAGGCTGTTCACACAAACGTGATTCCTATGACCGTAGCGTCATAGAGCAGGTGGAGAAAGGCGAAGCCTGGTTTGGCAACAAAGGAATCATTGATACCCCAGAGCAGGCAGGTGGATGGCCTGTATTAAAAGACAAGAAGGCGTCCAAAGATACAGACAAAGACGGTATGCCCGATAAATGGGAGCGCAAGCATGGCCTGAATCCCAACGACGCTACTGATGCTACTCAGTATTCGTTAGACAAGACATATACCAACTTGGAAATCTACATGAATGGGCTGGTAGAGTCTGTTCCAACTTTTTAGAGTTTCACACTTGAAATATCAACGAGGCCATTGACGATAGCGTAAATGGTGAGTCCTGCAGGAGAGTGGATCTGCAGTTTTCGTGCAATGTTTCGACGATGGGTGATAACGGTGTTCACAGAAATAAAGAGGTGGTCGGCTATCTCCTTGTTTGACATGCCCTGTACCAATGAAATGATAACGTCTTTCTCTCGGTCGCTCAGTGCATCGGGATCCTGACCTGTTCCAGCCTTAAACACCATATCGGAGATATTGCGTGCCACATCACTCTGTTTGTTCAGTTGTTCCAGACGACGGATGGCTGGAACGAAGATGTCGTCCTCGACCATCGCATGCTGACGAAGCCATGCCTCGTTCTCGTATATGTCGTGGAGCGTGGCAGTAAGTTGGTTGTTGTGCAATCCGTCCAAAGGCAGATACTTGATAATGAGCAGTTTCAACTCACGTAGTTTATTATCGGTTGCACTATGGTGTTTCGAGAAGGTGTCCACATTATAATTATTGATAGGCTGGCCTTCTATGAGTGACTCCACGTAGGGGAACAGCGTTTTCTGTTCATATTTCATGTGGCGACGTATCTCATGGGCATATTCATCATAGAAGCGAAGAATCAGTTTGGCGAGCGATTCACGTTCGTCAAGTGATTCTTGTAACTCACGACGGATGTAGGGCAACTGAAAATCAAGGAAGTAAGCATGGCAGGCCTCCAGATAGCGCAGCAACGTAGGAACGGATAACTTATCATCAGCACCGAAGTCGCCATAGCCGTTGATGGTGAAATTGACCACAGCCAGGAAAGTGTAGGTGTCTACATTGTTATTCTCACAGATTTCCTTCACCGTCTTATCACCAAAACCAAGGCTGATACCAAAACTACCCAGCATCTGCAACAAGTCGTAATTATCGCGAATCAGCGAAATCATCTTGTCGTCCGCTTCATACATCTTCTGATTTTTCATCTGCTTTTACCTATTATTGATTACTGGGTGCAAAGGTAGACATTATTTTCGATATGAACAATAATCATAATTAGGTATTTATGAAGTGAAAAGTGACGGGTAAACGGCGAAAATTGGCCATTTCACTAATTTTAGGTATTGCGTTGCCACTAAAAACCCACTACTTTTGCAGCCGATTTAAACACTATATGGGAATGAAAGCAACAATACTTACAGCAGCACTCGCCCTATCGAGTCTTTTCGCGACGGCTCAGGAAAAAGACTCCTTATCACGCCTGCATATTGGTGGTTACGGCGAGGCTGTGATGACACGAAATTTTTATAGTCAGAGTTTTAATCGCTACAAAAAGCCAGAGTTGTATAGCAACGACAAGAGTCACGGACGCTTCGACTTGCCCCACATCTGTCTGAATATAGGTTATGATTTCGGTAAAGGATGGACATTGGGCTCTGAGATTGAATTTGAGCACGGAGGTGCAGGAACAGCTGTAGAGATAGAGGCCGAGGAGGCTGGCGAATACGAGGCTGAGGTAGAGAAGGGTGGTGAGGTAAACATTGAGCAGTTCTGGATAAACAAGGAGTTGCTGGATGGTAAACTGAACATCAAAGCAGGAGAAATCATCGTACCCGTAGGTTACTCTAATGCCCGTCATGAACCCAACCAGTTCTTTGGGGTCTATCGTCCTGAGGGCGAGGCTACTATCATGCCTAATACTTGGCATCAGGTGGGACTCTCCGTATGGGGCAGGCTGAAGAACTGGCGCTATGAGGCCCAATTCCTATCAGGTCTGAACTCAGAGAGTTTTACCGCTGAAGATTTTGCTCACTACGGTTCTACCAGTCCCTACGAGTTTAAAGTGGCCAACAACTATGCGGCAGCTGCACGTGTAGATAACTACAGCGTGCCGGGACTGCGCATTGGTCTGAGTGGCTATTATGGTTATACTTTCCGTAATACCCTGCGTACTCCTGGTGAGAAATACGATGATGTGACAGGAGCACTGGGCATTGTGGCACTCGACTTTACGCTAAACCGTTGGAACTGGATAGTACGAGGCAACATCGATTATGCACATCTGGACAACGCCGACGAGATTTCTGCCTACAACCAAGCTAACTGGACACATCATAAATACCAGGATGGAAATCCGCACCACTATACCAACATTGGTAGTAATGCGCTGGCATACGGTATCGAGGCTGGTTACAATATCTTTTCGCAGATACCTGCAGTAGAGAATCAGAAGCTCTATATCTTCGGACGCTTTGAGCACTACAATACGATGGCATCAGGCACCTATGCATCGATGTATAAGTACACGAAGAGATATCGCTATGCCTTTGGTGTGAACTACTCGCCTATCAAGCAGATTACCATCAAGGGTGAGTATGCCTATCGCTTCTTCGAAAAGCCGGATAACAATGGCTTAACTTCAGACAGTCCGCTGTATAAACAGCCCTATAACAATGAACCAAGTATCAGTCTGGGTATCACGTATACGGGCTGGTTCCTATAATTCATAATGCATAATTCATAATTAATAAATTATATAGCAATGAAGAATCTTATGAAAATGGCAGCATTGGCTGCCGTACTTTCCACCGGCTTTGCTTCCTGTTCAAGCGATGACGATGCAAACAACACAGTAGTTAATGGTACTCAGGCAGCCCTCGACCAGGCTTGTGCTAATTGGACGGTAGCCCGAGCCAATTGGGAAAATACTGAGGCGTTCCTCTTTGGTGCTGCCGATGTCTATTCTATCGACCCACACACCGACACATGGCCAGTAGCTGCAAACGACCTGGCTGATGTACTTCGTGATGAAAAGGCAATGTCAAACCTTGATAACTTCATCAAGACTGCCAACTCGGGTATCTTGGGTTACCACGGTTTGGAGTATGTACTCTTCCGTCAGGGACAGCCTCGCCAGATTGATCAGATTACCAATCTTGAGTATAACTACATCTGTGCAGTAGCCAAGGATCTCTACAACGCTACGGCTACATTGGAGGCTGCATGGGACTCTAAGGAGAGCAACGCCGAGCGTCAGAGGATTGCCAAAGAGTATGTGGCTACCCACTTGGCTATAGATGATGATGGTAATCAGGAAGGTGCACTGGATGGTTTCCAGAACTTCGGCAAGGCCTTTAAGAATCCTGGTACTGGCGATTGGGAAACAGCACTCGACGCTACATTGGAAATTATTTCTGGCTGTCAGGATATTATCGGTGAGGTAGGGCAGTCAAAGATTGGTCTGCCTTACACAGGTGAGGACGCTTCTTACATCGAGTCGCCTTATGCCTACAACTCTATCATTGATTTCTACGACAACATCGTTTCTTGCAAGAATGCGCTCTATGGTTCGATGGATGCCACTGCTCCCAACGAGAAGTCGCTCATCTACTTTTGTAAGAATGCAGGCAACGCCACATTGGCAACCCAAGCTAACAACGTAGTCAGCAAGTTAGATAATGCCCTTGCAAAGATTAAGGCTATGAAGGCTCCGTTTGCCCTCTACTATAGTGATGCTTCTTGTAAGGTTGCCATTGATGCACTGGGCGAGTTAGATGATGCCTTAGGTGAATTGGCCGAAACGCTGAAGGGTTATGCTGGCAACGAAAAAGTGGAGGCTCAATGCAAGATTATCAATGAGAATTATGTAGACAACGTGATTGTTGCTACCTATCGTTTGTTGGCTGACAATGCACAGAAGCTGTATCAGTCTATCGTGAACATTAAAAAATAATAGCATATGAACAAACTATCAATGATTGGTAGTCTGCTAATGGGTGCTTTCATCACTGCCGGTTGTTCCAGCAGTGATGAAACCGTTCAACCCCTTACCTGGGAAATCGGCGACCCTACAGCGACAGACTATCCTGAAGAATATTATGCAGGCGGACTGCTAGGCACCACAGCGGTAAATACCGCGACTGCTTTCGAACAACCCACGAAAGCGGTGGAGAATGCAGGTATGATGACTGCCTTCAACGAAGGCGAATATCTTTTCGAGAAGGATTACAACACCAATACTGAAGGTGCTTTCCACGGGCTGGGTCCAGTCTATGTGCGTCGTGGTTGTCTTTATTGTCATCCAGGCTATGGTCACGGTGCTCGTCAGACGGAATACAAGGCTGATGCTCATCGCAATGGTTATCTGCTCGTTATTTACGATAAGACTACCAATGCCTACATCCGCAGCGTGGCAGGTATGCCTCAGACAGGAGCTGTGAAGCCTTTCAAGGCTCCTATTGATGAGAACCAGATTAAGATAGCATGGAACAATTATACCGATGAATGGGGCAACCAGTTCCCCGATGGCGAGACCTATTCGCTCATCTATCCTGAAGTAACGATACCTTATACAGCATATTATGCTCCTGTCGTTGTGGCTCGTGGTGGTAAGGATGTGACTTTGGATGAGGCTCAGTATAATAATGAAATAGGTGTACTGCTCGAATCTACCATCGGCATCTATGGTACAGGACTGACTGATGCTATCCCCGATGCAGATATTACTGCCCAATGGGAATCAGAAAGCAAATACTTCAATAGCATCGGACGCACTGATGCCTTGAATCCTGCTATGTGGAATCAGGCCACCAACACGTGGAACAGCTATTACACCAATACACTGCAGGGCGACGGCACCAAGTATGTGCGCCGTTATACCTATGCCATGTCACGTGGTCCCATCCTTGACGCAGCTGGAGCCAACGCCATTTGGAACATCACCAACGTTACCCGCTCCGATCGTCGCTATCACTACCTCGACCTTGCTGGCACCTACTATGCCACGAAGTCGTCAAAAGACCCTGAGGTGCAGGCTGGCTTCACAGAGTATATCAATCGCGTGGATCCTGCGAACGCTCATCCCGAGTGGCACACGGGCAATTTAGAAAAGGATATTTATACCTATCTGACCAGTAAATCGCTCGAACCCGAGATGACCGATGCGCAGTATAAGAATCTGATGATTTGGCATCGCGGTTTGGCCGTTCCTGCTGCCCGCAATACCACGACCGAGGACTTTAAGAAAGGAAAAGAACTCTTCACTCAGATTGGTTGCGCTGCATGCCATCGTCCTTCTTGGCAGACAGGTGATGATCATATCCAAGACCCTGCCAAGTTCTTCACGTCCGACAGCGACATGCCTCGCTATCCACATCAGAAGATATGGCCTTACACCGATTTCGTGCAGCACCGTCTTTGGATGAAGAATGATATTCGCACGGGTTGGTGTCGTACTACTCCTTTGTGGGGACGTGGACTGGCTGCCAAGTGTGGTAGTGGTGTAGAGCGTCTGCACGATTGTCGTGCCCGTAATGTGAAGGAGGCTATCATGTGGCACGGATGTAAGAAAGAGGGTGGAACAAGTGATGCCTATAACAGTGTTGTGAAGTTCCGAAACCTGTCGAAGAAAGAACGTGACCAAGTTGTTTATTTCATTGAATCCATTTGATAAATCGTAAATAGTAAATTGTCAAATAGTAAATTGAAAAGGCTTATAATTACCCTATACATACTCATCATAGTGTGTATAGGGTTTGCCACTGTTGTTGAGAAATATCGTGGCACTGCATTTGTTGGTGAACATATCTATGGTGTCTGGTGGTTTTCTGCCTTGTGGGCAGTGCTTACGGTTGCTTCCCTTGCCTATATCATGAAGCAGCATTTATACAAGCGCATGGCTGTGATGTTGCTGCACCTGTCATTTGTGGTGATTTTAGTGGGTGCACTTGTTACTCATCTTACAGCCCAACGTGATACGATTCATCTGCGTGTAGGAGTCCCTTATCATCTTACATCTACCTCTCAAATTACGCTCAAGGAGTTTCGTATCATCAACTATCCGGGTACTGATGCACCCCTCGACTACCAGAGTGTCATCCTTCATGGCAACGAACAAGTGCTTGTTTCCATGAATAAGGTTGGGAACATAGATAACTACCGTCTGTTCCAGCAGAGCTATGATTCCGACGGAGCTGGTGTTTCGCTGGGTGTTAGTTATGATCCTTATGGTATTGCCATCACTTATTTTGGGTATCTCATGCTCCTCATAGGCATCATCGCCACCTTGTTATCGCGTCACACCCAGATGCGTTCACTTTATCGAAAGGCCATACGTCCGATGGCACTACTATTCACTATACTCTATTCACTATTCACTAGCGCAGCGCCCCTGCCTGTCATTGATAAGGATATCGCTCATCGTATGGGTACCATTCAGGTGCTTTACAACAATCGTATCTGTCCGCTCAACACCGTTGCCATCGACTTCACGATGAAGATGACGGGCAGTGCTTCGTGGAAAGATTATTCTGCCGATGAGGTGTTCTTCAGTTGGATGATATACTATATGCCGTGGGAGAAAGAGTTACTTCTTAATAATCCCAAGAAAAAAGGTGCCGAGGATAGGAAAGCTGTGGTGGAGATGTTCTATAATGGACAATTCACCAAGATATTTCCCTATCGTATAGGTCATGCTGTTAACTGGTATTCCCCAGGTGGTCAGGTGTTGCCAAGGGAGATTCCTGTAAAAGAGCAGTTTTTTATCAAGCAGTCGATGGACTTTCTGACGGAGGCTATTGTCACAGGTCAGCGTGACCGGGCCTTTGAAATCATAGCGAAGATTAAGCTTTTCCAGCGCGACATGATAGGCGATGTGTTGCCTAGTGAGAACAAGACACGGACTGAACTTTTCTATAACAAACTTCGAAGCATCAAGTTCCCTGTACTCATTACCGCACAACTCGGTCTGCGCTGGTGGCTCAGCGGACATATACCCCTTAGCAACGGCTATGAAACAATGCTCTTTATGGCGTGGGTACTGTTGGTACTGACAATCGTTCTTTTCCGCAAGTTTCGCTTTTTCTTGTGGATTGGACCGCTTGCTGCATGCTGTTGTCTGCTAGTGGCAATGATGACTGGAAGTGGCTCACAGATAACTCCGCTCATACCCGTGCTCCAGTCACCCTTACTCTCTGTCCATGTAATGACGGTCATGTGTGCCTATGCTCTGTTTGCCCTGCAAATGATGCTGGGCATCTATGCCCTCTACTGTTCACTGTTCACTATTCACTATTCACTAGAAAGAGTCACCGCTCTTTCGCAACTCTTGCTCTATCCTGCCATTTTCTTGCTTACCATTGGTATCTTTCTGGGTGCCGTTTGGGCGAATGTGTCATGGGGAAATTACTGGTCATGGGATCCTAAGGAATCGTGGGCCCTCATCACCCTGATGATTTATGCCATACCGCTGCATAAGGCATCCATAGGGGCATTCAACAAACCTCGCTTTTACCATATCTATATGATAAGCGCTTTCCTTGCAGTACTCATCACCTATTTTGGCGTGAATTTCGTATTGGGAGGAATGCACAGCTATGCATAAAAATAAATAGTATCTGCTCATTTTTTTGCTGTCACGCTGTCACGCTTTTCTTATCGAAAATTTGGAAAGTTCAGAATTATGTCTTATCTTTGCAGACGAAGAAACGAAATTGTACTATGAGTCCAGTATTTCGAAGAGAGAGCGAATATACGTTCAAGATATACTCCAATGAGGAAGAGCGTTTACATATTCATGTTACTCATGAAAGATGTGAAGCCAAGTATTGGCTTGAACCCGAGGTGGAGTTAGCAAAGAATAAAAAACTGGTAGAGAAGTATGCAGACAGATTTAAAGAACAGTTCCGTCAGCACGTTGGTAAGCGTATTGATGATTAATGCTCAGGGTATCATGATCTCTGTTCAGGGTCATGACTACTTCCTATCTTATAACCGTATCCCCTGGATGCAGGACGCTCCCATTCGTAGTGTGCTTAACGTCCGGATGTCAGGACCAGAGGCTATCGAGTGGCCCGACCTTGACGTGGACCTAGAAATAGATAGTCTTCGCCATCCGGAACGCTATCCGCTTCTTATCAAGCGGAACGAGCTGGATTTTGTGAAAGCGTAAAGCACAGATAATAATTGTCGAACAAATAAAACTGATTGCCTATGGGTTCAGAAAAATGAGTATGAATTTAAAGGATATTGATGTTAATTTTGACTTTACGAGTGACACCAAGGGCTTCTGGGATGGTTTTTGGGAACGGAATGATGGTCTTGGTTCTGGTGGCGCAGATCCTGATTCCAAAAGTGAAACACTTAGACTTTACAGCCAATTAATTTGGAGTAAGCCATTACCTAATGGTGAATTAATGGAGTTGGAAACTGGTAGGAGTAGATTCTACCTAAAATGGAAAGATATGTATTTTGGCAATGACTCTATTACAGCATCCTTTAGATATTATCGTAATAGGCCCCTTTTGGAAAAGGTTAAGTCCGTGGTTCCTGACTACCATAAGTTTGTAGAGACTTATCTGAGGAAATTGTATCAGATTGGTGGTGAAGTTATTCTCCCTTCGGCTGTTGGTGGCATTAATCAGACAAGAGGGTTTAGATCAGATATTCGTGACCGTTGGGATTTAACATTGGAATGTATTCGCAGGTATTATCTTGGCGAACAAAGCCCGTTGAAGGATGTGTTAGAAAAGAACAAGGCTTTCTTTGATTTATTCGTGAATTTTAAAGGATATGTTGATTTTTTCTTTTTCCAGGACCTTGTAGATCAGAGTTGTTCTAAAGTTCTTTTATGGCTAGACACCCCTTTATTTATAAAGAACCCCATTCCTCAAACGGTTAATCAGTATTTTGACTTTATTAATAAGGAAATAGATTTTGTGGAAAGGAGAAATCAAAGAATAGTTGATTATATTTCCAGTCAAATTCTATAAAATGCTGCTTTTGAAGCTATATAATTGAGATAGATTTAATAATATGGGTTGGATACTTTTAATTTTATTTGGTGTTGTTCTCTTGTTTTTTTTTCGTTTCTTATTGTTTGGAGGCCATACAAAAAAGCTGGATGAAAAATCTGAAGATAAAGAATTATATCCAGAAAAGAAGTCTCCTGAATGTATTTTTGATGACCCAGAGAAGCAAATAGTTAAATTCGCTATTGCTGATGTTTCCAATGATAATAAAAAGGTGATAGAAAATTCTGATACAGAGTCACCAAATGAAGAATTGGTGAAACAGTACAATAACATTCTGGAAAGTTTTCGATGGCCAACAGATGACCATCTAGATCCTTTATTTAATGATGCTGTAAGGCTTGTTATCCTTAGTCAAAATGTCTCTTCTCATGTTTTACAAAGAAAATTTGGTGTTGGATATAATAGAGTATGTAGAATAATAGACCAACTGGAAGCTGCTGGTATTATTAGTTCATTGAACCATAATCACGTGAGAGAAGTTTTGGTGAAGGATGAAGTTGCATTAAAACAACTCTTATCTAGAAGAAAACAAAACAATGAAGTTGGAAAAGATCACGTAGAAGAACTTTCAAAACTGATTGGATTGGCCAATGTTAAGAAAGAGATAAACGATTTATATAATCTCGTCAAAGTTCAAAAGATGCGAGAATCCAATGGAATGAAGGTATCCGACATATCGTATCATTGTGTATTTACTGGAAATCCAGGCACAGGAAAAACAACTGTAGCTAGAATTGTAGCAGGTATATATAAAGAGTTAGGAGTAATCAAGAAAGGTCATTTAGTTGAAACAGATCGTTCTGGAATGGTGGGTGAGTATGTCGGGCAGACAGCACCCAAGACAAATGCTATAATCGACTCAGCACTTGATGGAGTGTTATTCATTGACGAAGCTTATTCTTTGACTCAAGGTGGGCAGAATGATTTTGGTATGGAAGCTATCTCAACATTATTAAAGAGAATGGAAGATGATAGGAATCGTCTTGTAGTTATTCTTGCAGGCTATACAAAAGAAATGGAAGATTGCATTAAAGCCAACTCAGGTTTACAGTCCAGATTTAATCATTTTATAGAGTTTCCGGATTATACTAGTGAAGAATTAATGCAGATTTTTAATTTCATAGCAAAGAAAAATGATTATATTATATCCGAAGGAGCCAATTCTAAAATAGCGTTGATAATTGATGATGCTGTAAAACACAAAGATGAATATTTTGGTAATGCTCGATATGTACGTAACTTGTTTGAAAAAATAATAACCCAACAAGCTAATAGAATTTCTTATGGAACAAAGATAACAAATGAAATGTTAGCTATGATTGAAGAGGCTGATGTAATTAATGCTTCATGTTAACAGCACTGACAGCTCAGTGTCTTCCCCACATAGTGAAAAGAATTAATAATTTGGTGATGAAATAAGTCGATTAGACGCATTCCGATTTAAAACAAAAACGGCAGGTTCCTGAGTGGGAGCCTGCCATTGTTCTTTTCCTGCGAATGATTATTCTACAGCTATGAGTTCTCTGCCTATTTTATGAAGCCCTTCTACGATGCGACGACGCTGTTCTGGGCGAGGCTTCTTCAAGCCATTGGCGTAGTGGCTGAGTTGATGTTGGTTGATGCCTGACACGCGACTGATGGCTGCAATAGATGCATAAGGGGAACACATCTGCAATAGGGCAGCTGTATCCAAATGATATTCGAATTCGTAGTCGCCATCGCGTAACCATTGAGGCACTTCGTCGCCATCTGCAATCATCCCCTCTACGTGAAATTGAAGGGTGGCCTTCACCTCATCAATCAATTCATCGTATGATTTGGCTGTTACCACCACAGCACCAGGCACATTGTCGCTCAGCGCTGCACCATAGTTCTTATCACACCAAGATACGTTTACAACAATTTTTTCCATACTCTTACCTTTTTATTTCCAACCTGCCTGTTTCCAAATACTATTCAAGAGAAATTGGCTTAACACCTCATTCTTATGTCCTCTGATAGTTACCTTTCCCTTCTTCTGCGGGTGTTTGTATTGTCGATGGTCACCCTTTGTCGCT
The DNA here is from genome assembly GCA_902782305.1 of uncultured Prevotellaceae bacterium. Taxonomy (GTDB): domain Bacteria; phylum Bacteroidota; class Bacteroidia; order Bacteroidales; family Bacteroidaceae; genus Prevotella. The sequence continues at coordinate 455 of CACZMV010000004.1, read as the reverse complement.
ACAAGAATCCATCCGTCTGCCTCAAGTAGTTTGATGACCTCAATTACTTTATATGCTCTCATTGTTTCTTTTCTATGATGCTGTAAAGGTAATAAAAAGAATACCATTTTCAAAGAAAAACCAGAGAAAAAGTATTCGTTTTAATACTCTTTAAGAATGTATACATATTATCAAAGAGACTCACCATACTCACCCAACAGGCCTTAAATACCGATGTGTGCTGGGGTTGACGTGGGTGAGTGTCTACTGTTTACACTCACCCAGATACTCACCTTGCCACTCACCCACAAATTTCAATTACTCCGAATAGAAATTAAAATAGTCCGAAAGTAATTTTTGTTACTCTTGGAGTATTTTTTTTATGCCGAACGTCAAAATGTCCCTCCCTTCCTCCCTTTTTTGCTCGGAATGCCTTTGTACAAAGGGGTTGAGGCACGGGAGGGATTTTTGTCTTC
>CACZMV010000003.1 GCA_902782305.1 uncultured Prevotellaceae bacterium | reverse complement strand
CGGGAGGGAGACGGGAGGGAAGACAAAAATCCCTCCCGTGCCTCAACCCCTTTGTACAAAGGCATTCCGAGCAAAAAAGGGAGGAAGGGAGGGACATTTGACTTTGATATGAATAGGAAGCGAAGCCTGTCGGCTAGGAAAGCCTAAAGGTCGTCTTTGGTGATAACGGTAATCTTAGAGTAGATGGTCGGAATGCCGGCGACGGTCTGGCTGCCGGTAATCGGCGTATTGTTTATCAGGCTGTTGACAATCAGCGCGGTGTTGTTGGCCATGTCCTTCAGGTTCTTGTCGATGGTCATGGTCTGCTTGCCGCTCTTGATAAGTGCCTGCGATGCGGGTGAGTTGTCCTGACCGGTGATGATGGGCATGTTGGTGATGCCGGCTCCCTCCAGTGCTGCGACGGCACCTTGGGCGGCATTGTCGGCGGCTGCCAGCACCATGTCTGGGCACTCGCCCTCTGCGTAGCTCTTCAGACGGTCTTCCATGGCCTTCTTCTCATCTTCAATGCTCCAACTGTCAGCCATCACGTCGTCGAATGCCGTCTTGCCGCTCTTGACGACCAGCTTGCCGTCGTCGATGTATTTCTGCAGGAGTTCCATGGCACCGTCATAATAATCCTTGGAATTGCCGTCGGTGGATGGTCCCTGCAGCATTTCGAGTGTCATGGAAGCCTTTCCTGAAGCCTGGAACTGGTCAATCAGGAACTGAGCCTGCATACGGCCTACGTCCTTCGTGTTGGTAGAAGAGAAGAAAGCGATGCGCGGGTTGTCAAAGACAAAGCGGTCGTGGCATACTACCTTGACGTCGGGGTGCTGCTCCAGCAGTCCGGACTCATTGATTTTCTTGTAGTCGACGGTCGTCAGCACGATGTATTTCACGCCGTCGTTGATAGCCTTTTTCAGCTGTTCTACCTGCTCGTCGGCACCCTCGGCGGTCTCGGGAGCCACGTAGGAAGTGGTCTTGATGCCGTACGTAGCCATGGCGTCCTCCAAGTTTTTCAGGTCAGTACCCCAACGGTTGATACGCGAATTGTCGGGCAGCAGCAGTGCTACTCGCTTTTGCTGATCATTACCGTCGTTGTTGTCTGTGTTGCTGCACGCTGTCAGCCCTGTCATTACTGCTCCACCCATCATGATGGTGGCAAGCATTCCAAAGAATCTGTTTCTCATAAAGTTAATAATAAAAATGTTATAGTGTCTGCAAATATACATAAAAATCTCATTCTATCATCTTTTTGACGAAAAAAATCGATATGCGCAAATTTTGCGCCTTACTTTTGCCTCCGCAGCAGATTTTTTTCCCGTAAGTTGTTTGGCGTTATGGAAAAATGTTTTTATCTTTGCCTGTACAAAACAACATAGCAGGAACCGCATCACACCGTGCTTGGCACCGTATGACCAAAGAGGCAGGAAAATGAAAGTTATAGTTTCGAACGAGATAGAACAGGTTTGTCCTGAGTTTGTAGGTGCTTGCGTAGAGGCACAGGTAGTCAATTCGCCCTATTGTGAAGAGCTGTGGGAAGAGATAAAAGCAATGGGGGAGCAGTTTTGCAAGGAACTGACTACGGAATCGCTCAAGGAAATGACCAGCATTGCGGCTACACGACGCATCTATAAGGCGTGCGGCAAGGATCCGTCGAGGTATCGTCCTGCATCGGAAGCACTGATTCGTCGAATATTGCAAGGGAAAGAGCTGTATCAACGCGACACATTGGTTGATTTGGTGAATCTGGCCTCCATAGCCTTTGGCTACAGTATCGGTGGTTTCGATGCTGACAAGTTCGTGGGCGACACGCTGACCTTAGGAATTGGACGAGAGGGAGAGCCTTACGAGGGGATAGGACGTGGAATGATAAATATCCACGGTCTGCCTGTATATCGTGACGCTCAAGGGGGAGTGGGAACACCCACCAGCGACCATGAGCGAACAAAGATGACAATAGACACCACCCATCTGTTGGTGCTCATCAATGGCTACGACGGAAACGAGCAACGGGTCCGCGAGAATGCGGAATACATCCAGACCCTGCTTCGCAAATACTGCCAGAGCGATGGTGGCACCTATTATATATATAGGTAGAGGCTTAGTCTATCTTTGACTCCATGGGGTTGCGCAGTCCTTTGAAGCCTGTAAGGTAAGCCTTGGCAGAGCCAAAGGAGAGGAACATGTCGAGGCGGACGGGCAAGTGGTTCTTGTCGTCAGTGACATAGAAACGAATAAGTTCGTGGTTCTCGCCATCCTCACGCTGGATAAAGGAGAAAACCAAGCAACGGTACTTATCGTTGGAGTTCTTCATCTTCAGCGTAGTGGTGCCTCCGAACTTCAACCACGAGTTAGCTACACTCAAACCATCAGCAATGGGGAGAGGAATCTTGTCGCCCTCCTTCAACTTGGAGGCGTCGAAGTTGCGAGCACGCAGATAGATGCTCATCATGTCGTAGAGACAATCCTTATACTCTGATTCCTTCCACAAGTGCTCACCACTGCTGGTAATCTCATGTTGCTTGATATGACAATTGTCCTTGGGATAGGTGTACCATATCTCGTCCACATAGTATCGGCTACCCTCACGGGCTCCTTTGCGGAAATAGAGAGGAGCCAGGTCCATGTCGGTATAACAGAGCAAGGTGTCGCGCATCACAAACATATTGTCGAGTTTGTCGTTGCCACGGGTAATCAGACTGCTACGATAGGCCGGATGACCCTGATAGCGCGACTTTACGGTAGACATAGATGCTGTGCCCACCTTAACCCAAACGAACTTCCAGTTGAAATACAAGTCATAGCCCAGAAATTCGCCCGACTTGAAAGCGGTATTCTCAATGCCACACTGCGCAGCAGAGCTGCTAGTGAAAAGTGAACAGTGAATAGTGAATAGTATTGCTACCATCCATATTCGTTTGTTCATTTTCACCTTATTTATAATGTTATTCGTTTTCATATCTCTTATTACTTTTCACTGTTCACTATTCTTTGACCAAGGTCAAAGCGACCATAGGTCGAGCGCACTGTTCACTAGTGCGCAGCACGTTTCACATATTCTATTCCTAACTGACGAGCACGCTCAGCATTACGGTTCTGCTTGCGCTTCTTCTCCTTGTCAGGCTGTTGCTTGATAATCTTAGAAGGCTTCTGCTGGTTGCGCTTACGCTCCGTCAGATTCCACTGTAAGGTCATATCAAACTTCTCCTTAGCTTCTATCTCACGAGGATAGTAGTACACATCCTCTGGTTGCAGGTCGGCATCATAGTCGCCCGTATCCCATACCCCATTCTCGTTGCGGTCGACAAAGGCACGCATATAGTAAGTGCCTGGGCTGACATAATAGAACTGGGCAGCACCATCGCTTTCCATCTGAGCCTCCTGCACCACCTTGTCGCTACCATCGAGCAACTGGGCTATGATATGCTTCTCGTTAAGTCCACTCATCTGCATCTGTAGGGTGGCATAAGCATCGAGCGACTTCACCTTAATACCATCCTTATGAGGCTTGGAGGCTAGTCCATAGATATCTATAAAGGCGGCTGAGTCGATTTCCAGACTATACTCCGTATCTGGATGCCAATCGACCACCATTTCATAGCGCCGTAACATCGAGTCGCAACGGTGGAACTCATAGGGCGCACGATACCACATCGAGTCTATCTGGGAATAGAGATGAATGGCTGCTGTATCTAGATGGGCCAAAGGCGTTGGCGATTCGAAGAACACACTGCGGTTGGGGTCCATCGATTGCGACACCTCATACTTTATCTCAAGTGGTTTTGGTGGGAAAATGCTGTCGTAGGGCTCTTCGTTCTTCTTTTTCTTGTCCTGTTCCTTCTGCCACTCCTCTATCTCTTTCTGCTTGGCCTTGAGTCGCTTGGCGTAAGGGGTCTTTGCTACCAGTTCTATCGTATCTATCTGCGTAACCAATTGACCCAGAGTATCCGTCATCAGATACTCCATCGACAGTTCCAGCGTGTCTTTATTGACCAGCATCGTGTCGCGCAACCAGTAAGTCAGGGTGTCCTGTTTAGGAGTTGTTTCTAAGATAAAGGCAGAATCGGCATCGAAATTCAATCCACGCAGGATGGGCAGTTGCGGATTGCCATAACTGAAATAAACACCAATACGGTCTGGCTCCTTACGCTCCGTCTTCAGCAGATAACGGTCACTCTGTATCTCCTGGAAGGCCATCATCACAATATCATCGGGATAGAAATGGGTGTAAGGCACTTGCAGGATATTATCAATGTGCAAAGTGTCGCGCCAAATAGTATCTTGACGAGTGTCTGGCTTGGCATAGGGCGAGTAGGTCTGATGCGTGAAAGCTATCATCTCACTCTTCTGGGTAAACATATAGTTACCATCCATATCCTGCAAAGCATAGACACGATACTCACCAGGGGCTACACCACGAATGCAGAAATGACCGCTACCATCCGTGCGGGCAATGCGGAGCAAAGGTTTTGTGCGGAAAGCCGAGTCGGCCAAATCGGCATAAAGACCTACGCTGATGCCCTTTACAGGCTCGAGATTAGAAGCATCTATCACATAGCCCGACACCTCGAAGGTATCAATCTGTTCGCCCGTCGAGAAGGTATAGGTATAATTACCCAATGGGTTGTCTTCATTGTTATCTGTAATAGCATCACTGAAGTCAACCGTATAAGTGGTGTTGGGTATCAGCGTGTCCTGCAACTCTATCACGATCTTCTTTCCCGTTGCCTTGATTTCCGGCATCTCCAGTTGTGGAGGCGAAACAATGACATTCTGCGTGGGGTCAGCCAGCTTGATGAACTCATCGAAATAGATGGTCATCTTCTTCGCAGTCACATTGGTAGCCTGCTCTGCTGGTGTACTATAAAGCACACGAGGCGGATCGTCGTCATACCATCCACCATCGGGCTGGCCCATACGAGCACAACTCGAAATGAGAAATGAGAAATGAGGAATGAGAAATGCAATACACAGCATTTTCATTAATGTTCTCATTGTCATAAACCTCTTTCTTAGGCTTTTCATTTTCTCATTTATCATTTTCACTTCTAATTTCTCATTACTCATTTCTCATTTAGTTTGAGAAGTTGGTCAATATGTTCACGGGTGTTACTGAGTCGAGGCACCTTATGCTGTCCACCTAACTTGCCACGCTGCTTGAGCCAGTCGTTGAAGAGTCCCTTACGAGCCTCTATGAGTTCCAGGGGTTGCAACGTGATGTCCTTATATCGCTTGGCCTCATAGTCGCTATTTACCTGCTGCAACCGCTGATCCAGCAAACGGGCAAACTGTGCCAAGTCGTTCGGCGACTTGGAGAACTCAATAACCCATTGGTGGCGACACTTGGCATTGGCATCCATAAAGACTGGAGCAGCTGTGTATTCCAAGACCTCTGCACCCGTCTGTTCACAGGCATAGGCCAGTCCCTGCTCGGCATTGTCGACGATCAGTTCTTCGCCAAAAGCATTGATAAAGCTCTTGGTGCGTCCAGAGATGACGAACTTATAAGGATTGGTAGAGGTGAAGCGGATGGTATCGCCTATCATATAGCGCCACAAGCCACACGAAGTGGAAATCAGCATGGCGTAGTTCTTGTCTTTCTCAACACCCCATAGTGGCACTATCTTGTTCTCTGTGCCTTCTCCGTTGAGCTCTTGGAACTCATAGAACACCCCATAGTCCAACATCAGCAACATGGCCTTGTCGGCAGGGTCGTCCTGTAATCCGAAGAAACCTTCAGAAGCATTATAGGTCTCCATATAATGCATGTTGGGCGAGGTAATCAGCTGTTCATACTGCTTACGATAAGGCGTAAAGGCCACACCACCATGGAAGAAGACCTCTAGGTTCGGCCAAACCTCCTCCAGATGCGTCTTACCTGTGATTTCCATCATGCAGTTCAAGACGGAGAGCATCCACGAAGGTACACCACTGATGTTGGTGACGTTTTTGTTCATCGCCTCGCGGGCTATGCGCTCTCGCTTGATTTCAAAATCGGAAATCAGCGCTGTTTCCTTCTTAGGTACACGAATCAGGTTTGCCAAAGGATTGATGTTCTCAATCAAGATGGCTGAGAGGTCGCCCACCAAGGAACCAGGCAGGTTATAGTTGGGAGCATGACTGCCACCCAGAATCAGCGCACGCCCATCGAACAGTCTCGAATTGGGATTATTGCGAAGATAAAGCGCTACGGAGTCGAAACCACCCGCATAATGAATCTTCTGCAGGCCTTCATCGCTGACAGGGATGAATTTCGACTTATCATTGGTGGTACCACTCGACTTGGCATACCACTTTACACGACCAGGCCAAAGGATATTGCGCTCACCATGACGCATACGGTCTATCTGACCCTTCAACTCCTCATAGGTATTGACAGGATTGTATTTCACAAAATCCTCATAACCCTTAGTGGTGGCAAAACCGTGTTCTCGCCCATATTCGGTATCCTTTGCAGTATGGATCAAATGTTCCAGCACTGCGCGTTGCAATGCCTCTCCCCCACTCTGATGCTTCTCCAAAGCCTTCTGACGGGGCTCAAAAACCTTTCTTATAATCTGAGTAAAACTCATGTTGTTGCGAAATTTTGCTTGCAAAATTACACAAAACCATCGTAACGGATGAAGAAATTACATTTTTTTATATAATAAGTCTATCAGAAGGTTTGCATCATTACCCTTCTGTCCTCCTATCACTTGCCTGAAAGGTGCAGACGGAGACCAAATTCGATAGAAGGCGCCAAGGGGTGTTCTTTATAATAATGTTCGAAAGAGGTGCCGTCGTGAAAATAATAGCCCAACGAGGGTTGCAGGTAAAGACCCAACAGGGGCGTTATGGCATATTCTGCACCTGCGGAGGCATTGACAGACCATTGCCAGGGCTTTTCGTTCAGACACTTCTGAAGCATGGCAGAACCTGAGAGATAAAAGCTGAAACCACTCGTTTTCCAGAACTGCCACGAGAGACCTACTGGTACACCCAGATAGTGCAACTTCTGTTCTCTATAGACGTTGGGATAGAGGGGTTTGCTGAACTCTGAATAAAGATAGGTATAGTTGACACCTGTCAGCAATGCCAAGCAGGCATTCAACTGATAATGCACACTAAGTCCCAAGGTGACAGGCATACGATGTTTTGCCTCAACATCGTATGTCGTAGAGGAGGGAATTGGCTGAATATTACCATTCACACCAAGATCATAATATTCATCATCATACACATAACTCTGCCCCATGCTGCTTTTACCTACAGAGGCCAACAATCCACCCGAGGCGTTCAGTCCGACAGACCATTGGTTGTCAGCCTTAGAGGCTGAGAGTTGTTTGGTTGGATGATGGGCTGTATAATGTTGTTCTTCTGAATGTTGTTGACGATGGGTCACTACAGAAGTCTGCTGGGGTGTTTCTTCTGCAACCTGCTTGGCTGATGATTCTTTTGCAACCTGTTGAGATGCTGTTTCCTCCGCAACCTGCTGAGATGCTGTTTCCTCTGCATCCTGCGGAGTTGTATCTTCTGCTATTTTTGGAGAAAACTGGGTGTGATTACGTTGAGGACTGTCAGCAAGTGCCAATGGTTGGTTATCACCACTTTCTGTTTTCATCATAGGAGGCTCTTGCTCCTGAAGTGTTTGAGCAACCTGAGGGAACGATTCATCCTGAGGAAACTGATAAAGGGCAAAGAATCCTACGAGGGCTAAGAGCATAGCAGCAACTATCCAATGCCAAAGCCTGATAGTAACAGTTTTAGAGACTGGATTCTCCTGAAGACCCATCTCGCTGCTGATGCCCTCCCACAGTCCGGCAGGCGGAGCCATTTTGTGACCCTCCAGCTTTTGCTTCATATCGGTTGTCCAGTTTTCTTTCATTGCTTGTCCTTAGTTAAATCCTTGATTCTCTTTGCCAATAGCTTCTTTGCGTAATAGAGTTGAGAGGCTGAGGTACTTTCCTTGATGCCTAACAGGCTGGCTATCTGCCGATGGGAGTAGTTCTCAAACACGTAGAGGTTTAACACCATTCTATATCCGTCGGGCAGTTCGCTGATAAGCTGGTGTAGCTCGTCGGGTGAAATCCGCTCTGTATCAGGGCTTGCGCTTTCCTCATCTGCCTCGTCAGCTGTCTGGTCCTGTTCTACAAACAGCAGCTTCTTTCTGTTTCTCAAAAACGCAAGTGCCTCGTTGGCTACTACCTGTTTCATCCACGCCTTGAAGGCACTCTCATTTCTGTATTCGAAGGTTGGTATCGACGTGAATATCTTCACGAAACTGTTCTGTAGCACATCCTTAGCATCGTCCTCAGAAGGCACATACCGGTAGCAGACCGATGAGAGCTCTTCAACGTATAGCTGATAGAGCTGGCTCATCGCCCTTTGGTCTTTCTGCCGTATGCGCTCAACGAGTTGACTGACCATTTCCTTTTTTTGGCGTTCTACTTTAATAATCCAAAAATACGCAAATCTTGTATAGTTTCACTTATTTTTTATATTCTTTAACGCATTATCATACAAGATTATGATTACCTTTGCATTCTAAAGGCAGAAACAAAATAGAAACGAATATGAAAAAAAGTCTTTTATCTGCATTTATCTTAATGGCAACAAGCAGCTTCATGCTGTCGTGCTCCTCATCGTCAGCTACTGAAGAGGAGGATTTGGGAGAATCCAAGAAAATTGTCTACATGCTGTCAGAACCACAACCCATCCAGATGACGGCAGAACAGAAAGTGTTTGCCAATGACAACAACCAGTTCACGCTGAACTTCCTGAAGACGGTGAACGAGGTGGACCAGAGTGGCAAGAGCTTTATCTACTCACCACTCAGCATCACCTATGTATTAGGGATGGTGAACGACGCTGCCACAGGATATACTGAGAAAGAACTGGAGCAGACCTTAGGCTTCCACAAAGGTGGCATCAAGGCGGTGAACGACTATTGCAAGAAGTTGATAGAGGGCCTGCCAAAAGTAGATAATAAGGTGACGCTAGATATTGCCAATGCCATCTTCCTGAATAAGGACTATACCTTGAAACAACAGTTCCAGCAGGATATGCAGAACTATTACAATGCAAAGGCTGAAGCACTCGACTTCTCATCGCCACAAACGCTTGAGCACATCAACGGATGGTGTAACGACAAGACAAAGGGCATGATTCCTAAAATTCTGGATGAGGTAAATCCTTATATGGTATCGTATCTGCTGAATGCCATCTACTTCAAGGCTGACTGGGCTTCGAAGTTCGACCCAAAGAATACGAAGGAAGAAACCTTTACCACAGAGAAAGGCAGCACCACACTCCCCATGATGCACCAGAACGTGCTGATTAGCTATCTGAAAACCAACACCTACTCTGCTGTTATCCTACCCTATGGCTCTGGTCTATGGAACATGACAGTATTGCTGCCAGAAGAAGGGGCAACCATTGACGACCTCATTAAACTGGTGGCACAAAGCAGCGTAGTGAATAACCGTGGATGGTGTGAAACAGGAGGCAACTTTTACCAAGGCTATGAGGTAGATCTGAAGCTGCCACGCTTCGAAACGGCATCAGATACGGACGAACTAGACGTTAAGAATGGACTTGTAGGACTGATGCAGAAGATGGGTATCAAGCTGGCCTTCGACTCAGACTTTGCAGAAATACCCAACATGTGTGAAGATAGAAACCTCTATATCTCGATGATGCGGCAAAAGGCAAAGATTAAGGTTAACGAGGAAGGCTCGGAAGCCGCTGCGGTAACCGTTGCCGGGATGGATTTGTCTACTGTAGGCCCACAAGAATACCCTAAGGCTACTTTCCACGCCAATCGTCCCTTCGTCTATGTTATCAGCGAAGCATCCTCTGGCGTTATCCTCTTTGTAGGAAAGTTTACCGGCATCTGAATAGTTCCTGCATTTAGTATTAAGGAAAACAGGGGAAAAGACCCGAGGGAACAAGGAAAGAATAACGTAGTAGCAGGAAAAAACATAGGATGCAACCTGATTCGGCCGCCCGCCCACATTAATAAGGGCGGGCGCCCTTATATCTTGGAGCACCCGCCCTTATATATTCGAGCGACTGGCAAAACCCGATTTTTTATCCTTCCAGACCTTTTTTCCAGCTATCAGGCTTCTGCAAAGGCAGCAGCCTCGGCCTCGGCTATGATTTCCTCGCGGGTTTTTGCACGAGGTGTGGCTGTGATATCATCAAGAGAGAAGTCGTCGTCCTGTTCTGTTTTTTCCTCCTTGGTTGGTTGAGGATTTTTCGCAACATACTGAACAGCAGGGACTTCGGGCTCCTGCTCGATGATGAAGTTCTGCTGTTCCTGCTCTGGATCTGGGACACACATCACGGGTTCTTCTTCCATCTTGGTACGATCCGCCTTGGCAGCAAAGACCGCATCGATGAACTGAGGCTCACGACGCAGACGCTGTAGAGTATCCTTAGAAGCATTCTGCTGACTCTCCTTCTTGGAATAGCCCGTACCCACACAACCTTCCAGTCCTTCGATGAACACCTGGGTGGTGAAAACAGGACTCTTGTTCTCGTCACGCTCTTGTTTGATCTCGCGGAACTCCATCTTGACGCGGTTCTTCTGGCTCCACTCCAACAGCTTCGACTTGAAGTTAACCTCCTTGTAGGCCACCTTATCTATATTAATCAGATGAGCCAGAATGCGCTTTTCCATGAATCGCATACAGGCATCATAGCCTCGATCCAGATAGATGGCGCCTACCAATGCCTCAAAGGCATTGCCATTCATATAGCTATTGTGGGAGGTATTATGACCTGCCGACTTGATGAGTTCGCCAATGCCCATCTCCTTAGCCAGTTTGCCTAAGGTATCACGACTAACGAGTTTTGAACGGGTATTGGTCAGAAAACCCTCGCGCTTGCCCTCAAAATGACGGAACACGATATCACCCACTACAGCATCCAAGATAGCATCGCCCAAGAACTCCAGTCGCTCATTGTTAACAGGACGTCCTTTCTCATTGCGCTTGGAAGCACTTTTATGGAGTAGTGCTTGCTTGTAGAGGTTGATATTGTGGGGATAGAAACCCAAAATATCATAGAGAGCTGAAAAAAGCTCCTTCTCCTTACGGAAAGGGAGCTTTATTCTATCAATGATGTCGTTAACCCACATACTTCTTGAAGACTACGCAGGCATTGTGACCACCAAATCCGAAGGTATTGCTGAGACCAGCACGAACCTCACGCTTCTGAGCCTTGTTGAAGGTGAAGTTGAGGTTGTAGTCAATCTCCTCGTCCTCATCGCCATCCTCATGGTTGATGGTGGGAGGTACAATATCGTTCTGGACAGCCAGGATGGTTGCCATAGCCTCAACGGCACCGGCAGCACCCAGCAGGTGACCTGTCATTGACTTGGTTGACGAGATGTTCAACTTGTAGGCTGCATCGCCAAACACATCCTTGATGGCCTTGGCCTCAGAGATGTCACCAACGTGAGTAGAGGTACCGTGAACGTTGATGTAATCGATATCCTCAGGCTTCATGCCGGCATCTTCCAAAGCATTCTGCATCACGAGTTTAGCACCAAGACCTTCTGGGTGAGAAGCGGTGATGTGGTATGCATCGGCACTCATGCCGGCTCCTACCATCTCTGCATAGATCTTGGCACCACGAGCCTTAGCATGCTCGAGCTCCTCGAGAATCAGACAACCAGCACCCTCGCCCATGATGAAACCATCACGGCTGGCGCTGAACGGACGGCTGGCCTTCTCTGGCTCGTCGTTACGGGTAGAAAGGGCCTTCATGGCATTGAAACCACCAACACCTGTTTCGCAGATAGCAGCCTCAGCACCACCAGCAACGATGGCGTTGGCCTTACCCAAGCGAATCAGGTTGAAAGCGTCAGCCAGTGCGTTCGAAGAAGAAGCACAAGCAGAAGCGGTGATATAGTTGGGGCCGTGGAAGCCATACATAATCGAAATTTGACCAGCAGCGATGTCTGCAATCATCTTGGGAATGAAGAAGGGGTTGAACTTAGGACCATCCTCACGATGAGCTCCATAATAGCTCACCTCTTCCTCGAAGGTCTTAATACCACCGATACCAACTCCATAAACTACACCAATACGATTCTTATCCTCTGCTTCCAGATCCATGCCACTATCCTCAACAGCCTGCTTGGCTGCGATAATGGCCAACTGGGTATAGCGGTCCATTTTACGAGCCTCTTTGCGGTCAATGTAAGCATTGACATCAAGACCCTTTACCTCACAGGCAAACTGAGTCTTGAACTTAGAAGCATCGAAAAGGGTAATAGGTGCAGCACCGCTTTTACCCGCCAACATGGCTTCCCAAGTATCCTTAGGAGTGTTGCCAAGTGGTGTAACGGCACCCATACCTGTTACTACTACTCTTTTTAATTCCATAAAAATTAAATTAGAAATAAAAAATAAAAATTAGAAATTATGATTACTTCAGCAAAATAAATCACCGAATGAGTAATCACAATTTCTAATTCCTAATTCCTAATTACTCATTAGTTATTTTGCGTTCTCCTCGATGTAAGCGATAGCGTCACCAACAGTACCGATCTTCTCAGCCTTGTCGTCGGGAATAGAAATACCGAACTCCTTCTCGAACTCCATGATGAGCTCTACGGTATCCAGTGAATCAGCACCAAGATCGTTAGTGAAACTTGCTTCGGGCTTAACCTCAGCCTCATCAACACCAAGTTTGTCTACAATAATTGCCTTTACTTTGCTTTCAATTTCTGACATAATTTTCTTCTTTAAAATGTTAATAAATGATTTCTTATTCTGAAAACTTCACAAAAATGTGTCGCTTAGCGGGTGCAAAGTAACACATTTTTATTGAGTTATGCAAATTTTAAACGTAAAAAAGCACTCTTTTGTGCACAAACGACCATTAACTGTGCAACTTTTCGCGCCTTAAAGGGTAGTTATTGCGTAAACTTTCAAATTTTGAGGCGTCGTTTTTTAATTGTTGACTGTCTTCCATCGGATTGTAATAATCCAAAGGACTACCCGTATCTTGAAAATCTATCGGGAGCTCAGGAGACACAATTTTTCCTGGATGAGGTAAGCGAAAATGACGACAAAGTGCATCAATAACCATATTGTCTGCATTTACCTTCCCATCAGCAGAATAACCTGCAATATGAGGTGTACCGATAAAGACACGCTGAAGCAATGTTTCATTTAACTTGGGTTCATTTTCCCAAACATCAATAACAGCATCCTTCACCCTACCCTCTTGCAAGGCAGAAAGCAGCGCAATATTATCGACCACCTCGCCTCGACTTGTATTTATTATATAAGGTACGCGAGGCAAACGATGGAAAAAATCTTCATCAGCCATATGGAAGGTTGCATATGGCCCCTCATGGGTCAATGGAACATGGAAAGTAATCACGTCACATTCGCGCTCGATGATGTCCAGAGGGACATAAGTGATGGATGATGAGTGATGGGGATTAGCTTTTTCCAATGGCGGATCGCACACCAAAACATGCATGCCTAAACGTTCTGCCACAGCCTTTACCTTTGAACCAACATGTCCGCAACCCACAATTCCGATAGTTGATTCCTGTAAGTGAAGACCTAAATACTGCTGTAACTGCAACAAGGAACACTCTACATACTGTGCCACAGAACCAGAATTACAACCAGGACAGTTGGTCCATGCAATTCCTGCTTGTTTCAGATAATCGGTATCAATATGGTCAAAACCTATCGTGGCAGTAGCAACAAACTGAACCTTACTGCCAGAAAGCAATTGTTCATTACAATGGGTACGGGTTCTTACTATCAGCGCATCAGCATCCTTCACGTCACTGGCGTTAATTTCAGCACCTCGCAAATACACCACATCACTGGTCAACAGGGCCAGTTTTTCGCGAATATAAGGTATCTTATTGTCAACTACTATCTTCATATCTGGGTACAAAGTTACAAAATATATTTAAATTATAGCCTTTCATTCGTCAGTTATCACAACTTTTTTGTATCTTTGCAAAATAAACTAATACGTAAACGATATGTCATTTACAGAAAAAGCAAATAAGGTATTCATTCAGGCCATTCGCGACTACCACCTGAAAGATGATGTGGATACCCCTCTTAACAATCCTTATGAGCGTGAAACGATTGAGTTCAGCCTCTATACCAAATGTTGGATTGATACCGTTCAGTGGCACTTGGAGGATATCATTCGCGACCCACATATTGAGCCCACAAAGGCATTGGCTCTGAAACGTCGCATAGATAGTTCCAATCAGGATCGTACAGACTTGGTAGAAGAGATTGACAGCTATTTCCGCACCCTGTATGCAGAAGTACATGTTTTGCCTGAAGCCACTCTGAACACAGAAAGTCCTGCATGGGCCATTGACCGACTGAGCATTCTGGCGCTGAAGATATGGCACATGAAGGAACAGACAGAGCGTAAAGATGCTGATGCTGAACATATTGCAAAATGCAAAGCTAAACTGGATGTGCTGTTGGAGCAACAAGTAGACCTGTCAAAGGCTATCGACCAATTGCTGGATGACATCAAGGCTGGTCGTAAGTATATGAAGGTGTACAGACAGATGAAGATGTACAACGATCCCAGCACAAATCCTATTTTCTACAAGAAATCATAGGTTATCCTGTGACACTGTTTTAAAAGATGAAGAAGGAGCACATACTCGTTATTCGCTTTTCAGCTATGGGCGACGTAGCGATGGTAGTGCCTGTGGTTTACTCACTGGCACAGCAATATCCTCATGTTCGCATTACCGTATTGAGTCGTACCTTTGCACGTCCGTTGTTTGAAGACTTGGCGCCCAATGTCAATTTCATGGCAGCAGACTTGAAGCACGAATATCATGGTATCAAGGGTCTCAATGCCCTTTATCGTCGACTGGCAGCCAAACAGTTCACTGCTGTTGCCGACCTGCATAATGTGCTGCGATCAGAATACCTGCGACTTCGCTTTAACATTGGGCATTACAGAGTTGAACACATCAATAAGCACAGGAAAGGACGTCGACGCATCACTTCAAAACGCTCGAAGCATCTTGAGCAGCAACCTACTTCTTTCGAGAACTATGTAGAAGTATTCAAAAAGCTGGGCTATCCTGTCAACATCCAATTCAAGAGCATCTTCCCTGAGGGCGAAGGAGGCAATCTGAATATGTTGGCAAAAGGCTTGAACGTAAAGAACTCCTTTGAGCAGTGGATAGGTATCGCCCCGTTTGCGGCCCATCAAGGAAAGGTCTACCCTCCCCAACTGATGCATCAGGTCATAGAACAATTGTTGCAGAAATATCCCAAGGCTCGCATTTTCCTTTTCGGACGTGGCCAGCAGGAAGAACAATACTTCACAGAATGGACCAAAGAGCATAAGGCTTGTGTCTATGTCTGCAAGAATGTTGAGTCGCTGCACCAGGAACTTATCCTGATGAGTCATCTGGACGTTATGATTTCCATGGATTCATCGAACATGCACCTGGCTTCACTTACGGGTACTCCTGTTGTCAGTGTTTGGGGAGCCACTCATCCCTATGCTGGTTTCCTGGGATGGGGACAGGATAAGGCAAATATCGTACAAGTTGATCTCGACTGTCGCCCTTGCAGCATCTATGGACAAAAGCCCTGCAGACGAGGCGATTATGCATGTATGAACAATATTTCACCAAAGACCATCGTTGAAAAGGTGGAACACATTCTTTCTATTAAATAACTAACAACTAATTTAAACAACAATGAAAAAGTACATTTGCGACACCTGTGGTTATGTTTATGACCCAGAAGCAGGCGATCCCGATAACGGTATCGCTCCAGGCACAGCCTTTGAAGACATCCCTGAGGATTGGGTATGCCCCCTCTGTGGCGTAGGAAAAGACGAATTCTCACCAGAGGAGTAATCCCACTGAAATCAACAAATTAAGGTCGGAACGTATGTTTCCGGCCTTCTTTTATATAATTATTCTTAATTCTTAATTTCTTTGTACCTTTCTCCTTGGAGAACTTAGGCTGCATCTCGGAAAAACTCAAAAACGTTTGGTTTTTCGCTCGATTTGCACTAACTTTGCACCCAGAATATAAACGTTTATAAGAAAAGATGTCATTAAAATGTGGTATTGTGGGACTGCCCAACGTGGGTAAGTCTACTTTGTTTAATTGCTTGTCGAGCGCAAAGGCCCAGGCAGCAAATTTCCCTTTTTGTACGATTGAGCCCAATGTGGGTGTGATTACCGTTCCTGATGAGCGACTTACCAAATTGGCTGAGTTGGTACATCCTGGACGCATTGTTCCTGCTACTTGCGAAATCGTTGATATTGCTGGTTTGGTAAAAGGTGCCTCAAAGGGTGAAGGCTTAGGTAATAAATTCTTGGGTAATATTCGTGAAACGGATGCCATCATCCATGTATTGCGTTGTTTCGAGGATGAGAATATCACCCATGTGGATGGAACCATCGACCCCATCCGCGACAAGGAAATCATTGATACAGAGCTTCAGCTGAAAGACCTCGAAACCATTGAGAGTCGTTTGGCTAAGACAGAGAAGGCTGCTGCTGCAGGCAATAAAGATGCAAAGGTAGAGGTTGCTGTGCTGAAGGCTTACAAAGAGGTTCTGGAGCAAGGAAAGAATGCTCGTATCGTGGAATTCGAGAGCAAAGACGAGCAGGACTGTGCTCGTAATCTGTTCCTGTTGACTGCAAAGCCTGTTTTGTATGTTTGCAATGTGGGTGAGGCTGATGCCAAGAGTGGCAACGACTTCACGAAGAAAGTTGAAGCACTGGCTAAAGAGGAAGGAGCTGAAGCCATGATTATCGCTGCCAAGACAGAAGAAGATATCGCAGAACTTGAAAGCTACGAAGACAAGCAGATGTTCTTGGAGGAACTGGGCTTGGAAGAGAGTGGTGTCAATCGCCTGATTAAAAAGGCCTATGCCCTGCTGAATTTGGAAACTTTCATTACTGCTGGCGAGATGGAGGTTAAGGCCTGGACATACAAGAAGGGTTGGAAGGCTCCCCAGTGTGCTGGTGTTATCCATACCGACTTCGAAAAAGGTTTCATTCGTGCTGAGGTTATCAAGTACGACGATTATATTCAGTATGGCAGTGAGGCTGCTGTTCGCGAGGCTGGTAAGATGGGCATTGAAGGTAAGGAATATGTGGTGCAGGATGGTGATATCATGCACTTTAGATTCAATGTTTAATTCCTTTCGAAACATCGAAATATCGAAAAAATGGAACTACTCTATATAACATGGAATCCCAATGAGGGTTTTGGACCCTTTCGATGGTATGGATTATGCTGGCTGATAGGCTTTGCTGTGGCATTTTTAATTGTCAAGCGCCTGTATAAGGAACAGAAAATCAAGGACGAGCTCTTCGATCCTCTCTTTTTCTACTGTTTCATAGGTATTCTGGTGGGTGCTCGTCTAGGGCATTGCATTTTCTACCAGCCAGATTATTTCCTGACTTCTGTCAAAGGATTCATCGAAATGTTCCTGCCCATCCGTTTCTTGGCAGAAGGAGGATGGAAGTATATTGGTTATCAAGGCTTGGCATCTCATGGAGGTACACTAGGTCTGATTATTGCCTTGTGGCTCTATGTCAAGAAGACAAAGCTCAGCATTTGGCGAGTATTAGACAACATTGCCATCGCCACTGGCTCTATGGCTTGCTTCATTCGTTTGGGCAATCTCATGAACTCAGAGATAATTGGTAAGACAACGGATGTGCCCTGGGCCTTTATTTTCGAACGGGTGGATATGATGCCTCGCCATCCTGGTCAGCTTTACGAGGCTATCGCCTATGCTATCCTGTTTGGATTGATGTGGTGGATGCACAAAAGAATGCCTGAGAAGATTGGTACTGGCTGGTACTTTGGTTTCTGCCTGACCTATATCTTCACCTTCCGTTTCTTCATTGAATATACCAAGGAGATACAAGAAGCTTTCGAGGCCTCACTTCCCTTGGATATGGGACAGATTCTCTCCATTCCCTTTATCGTTGTTGGACTTATCTGCATGTTCAGGAAACAAAAGACCTGACATGCAGTTTAACTCTACTATCAATAACTATGAACTATAAATACTTGTTGACTCTCTTACTGCTCTTGCTACCCTTCGGAACTTTTGCAAAAGAGCCAAAGGATACAGCATTTGCTAATCTCTATCGTCGTTACCTTGAGCTTTACACAGATTCTAACGAAGCTGCGTTCTATCAGGCCACAGAGCAGATGAAAGCTCATTATCTGAAAAAACAGAATATGGACTCTTACTATAAGGTCTTTCTGAACGAGATTCTGTATGACACAGAACAAGGTAAGACCTATAGAGCCATCAAGAAGTGTAGCGACATGCTGCAAGAGATGAAGGAAAAGAATGAGAATCACTATGACATTGTCTATTCTGCATTGGGTAATATCTACGACCTACGTGGAAACTACCGCATGGCCAAGAAATACTATCACGATGCCCTAAAAGCTTGTGAGCCTTCTGATACAGGTTCACTGATAAGCATCTATTCACGTATAGCTCAACTTCAGGCACATCGTGAGCCCCAAAAGGCTTGGGAGGTAAATGAGTATTTTGGAAAAATGGCTACCAAGTGGCCTAATTATTATAAGGTATATGTAGTGCTGAAGGGAGAAATCTCATTCTATCTCAAAGACAAGAAGCACTATGAAGAGGCATACCAGCAATATCTGAAATGTCGCGAAGAGCATCCCATGCTTGATGCCTATGGCAGAGACTTGATGAACATGCTGCATGCCACCTTTACAGGCGATTACCAAACAGCCTTAGAGATTCTCAGTCACGACTCGCCAGACTTCGACCCCTTAGATCGCTGTGATATGCGTATCCAGATTTATGACATGATGGGTGAAAAGGAGAAAGCATTAAGGGAAGCGGACTATCGTCGCGACCTACGTGACTCGTTGAATAGCGATATGCTTTTCAATAACATCAACGAGATTAATGGCGAGATGGGACTGCAAAGGATGAAAGAAGAAGCCTTGGAAAAAGAGAAGAAAGCTACTAAGCGCCAGAATCTGCTTCTTAGCATAGCCCTCATCATGGTAGTTGCTGCCTTAGGTCTGGTTATATCGCGTAACCTGATGCGTCGACGCTACCAGAAAACACTGCTCAAGCAGAACAAGGAATTAGAGGTTGCCCTCTCACGTGCTGAGGAGTCTGATCGCATGAAAGATTCCTTCATCAAACACGTCAGTCATGAGATTCGCACTCCTTTGAATATCATTACTGGCTATGCACAGATTATCAATAATCCAGACTACGACCTGACAGAAGAAGAGCGTAGCAGAATGCTCAGCGATATCAGCAAGAACACTCAGATGATTAGCTATATCGTTAACGAACTGTTAGAAGTAGCAGAAGATGAGAGCAAGCAACACTATTCAAAAGATGACATTATTGCTGTCAACGAATTCTGTCGTCGCCTGATAGGTCAAGCAGAAATTAAAAACCAAGGACGTCTTAGTCTGGAATTCATCTCAGAACTGGACGACGACTATACTGTTCACAGCAATCGCAAAGCCATAGAGAAAGTATTAGAGCAACTGCTTGACAACGCCATGAAGTTCACAGATACTGGCTATGTAGAATTGAAAGTTCACGATAGTCCTGATCATGGTGTTGTGCGTTTCATTGTGCAAGATTCAGGTATTGGCATTTCCGAGGAGAACCAACATCGCATATTTGATCGTTTCTTCAAGGAAGACGTTTTCAAGCAAGGTTTCGGATTGGGCCTGACTATGAGTCTGAAGATGGCTATTCTGTTGGGAGGAAGCTTATCTTTAGACAGGGAATACAAGGCTGGTGCACGCTTTATCCTCACGATTCCTGTAAAGTCTTAGTACGACTTACTTCCCACTCACTATCTTCTTGATGTCATTGAGCTTGTTCAGCGCCTCCAAAGGCGTCAGATTGTTGACGTCAAGACCCAATATCTCATCGCGAACCTGACAAAGCACAGGGTCGTCCAATTGGAAGAAGGAGAGTTGCAAACCCTCACGACTCTGAGCTATCTCAGCTGTGGGCTTTCCTACTGAGCCTACAGAGGCATTATCAGCTTCCAATTGTTTCAGGATGACATTGGCACGCTTCACAATGCTCTTCGGCATTCCTGCTATCTCTGCCACATGGATACCAAATGAGTGTTCTGAGCCACCTTTCTCCAGCTTACGAAGGAAGATAACCTTTCCTTCCACCTCTTTTACAGAAACGTTATAGTTCTTGATGCGCTTGAAGTTCTTCTCCATCTCGTTCAACTCATGATAGTGAGTGGCAAAGAGCGTACGAGCCTGAGCCTTGGGATGTTCGTGCAGATATTCCACGATAGCCCAAGCTATGGAGATACCATCATAAGTGCTCGTTCCTCGACCTAACTCATCGAAAAGAACCAGCGAGCGAGGCGTCACATTATTTAAGATGTTAGAAGCCTCTGTCATCTCGACCATGAAGGTTGATTCGCCCAAGGAAATATTATCTGAGGCCCCTACCCTTGTGAATATCTTATCCACCAAGCCTATTTTCGCGCTCTCTGCAGGCACGAAAGAGCCTATCTGAGCCAACAGCACTATCAAGGCTGTCTGGCGCAATAGCGCCGATTTACCAGCCATGTTAGGACCTGTAATGATGATGATTTGCTGATGATCTGAGTCAAGCAGGATATCATTAGGAACATAATGTTCGCCCAAGGGCAACTGCGTTTCAATCACAGGGTGACGACCTTGTTTGATATCAATGACATTAGAAGCGTCGATAACAGGGCGAACGTAGTGATTCTCCTCTGCTGTCTTAGCTGCACTCAGCAAGCAATCCAAATGAGCAACAACGTTGGCATTGATCTGTATCTGAGGGATAAACTCCTGCAGACCCAGCACCAAATCATTGAAAAGTTGGGCTTCGAGCGATAGTATCTTGTCCTCAGCACCTAGAATCTTTTCTTCGTATTCCTTCAGCTCTTGGGTAATATAGCGCTCTGCCTGAGCCAGTGTCTGCTTGCGAACCCACTCCTGAGGCACCTTATCTTTATAGGTATTGCGAACTTCCAGATAATAGCCAAACACATTGTTATAGCCTATCTTCAGACTCTGAATGCCTGTTTGCTGGGCTTCGCGCTCTTGTATCTGCAACAGATAATCCTTGCCACTATAGGCTATATGGCGCAATTCGTCCAGTTCGTCATTCACTCCCCTGCGAATCACCCCTCCTTTCGCAACCAATTGGGGTGGGTCGTTTTCTATCTCACGGGCTATTCGCTCACGAATGGACTCGCAAAGATTAAGTTGCTCCCCTACCCTTTTCAGCGATTCATTTTGAGAATACAGGCAAGCTGTCTTGATGGGTTGAATTGCTTGCAAGGCCATCTTCAGTTGTACTACCTCACGAGGTGACACTCTGCCCACAGCTACTTTCGAGATGATGCGCTCCAAGTCGCCAATACGATGTAGCTGTTCATCGACACACTGACGGAACTCTGGTTCGCGATAGTAATACTCCACGATGTCCAGACGCTCATTGATAGGCTTCTCGTCCTTCAAGGGGAACACCAGCCAGCGTCTGAGCATTCGACCTCCCATAGGTGTCACTGTGCGATCTATCACATTCAGCAAAGACTTGCCATCATCCTGCATAGGATACAGCAACTCCAGCGAGCGCACTGTAAACTTATCCAGACGTACATACTTATCTTCCTCAATGCGAGAGATAGAGGTGATATGAGCTATCTGTGTATGCAACGTCTGCTCCAGATATTGCAGAATAGCACCAGCAGCTATCACACCATTCTTCATATGGTCAACACCAAAACCCTTCAGCGACTTCACATTGAAGTGCTTATACAGCTTCTGGTGAGCTGTCTGCTCTGTAAACACCCAATCGTCGAGTTCAAAGGTACACAGGCGATTGCCAAAGTAACGCTCAAAGTCGTGCTTTCTGCCCCTGTCGTAGAGCACCTCCTTGGGTTGGAAGTTGCCAATCAACTTCTCCACATAATCGTAAGTACCCTCGCCTACCAGGAATTCTCCTGTTGAGATATCCAGAAAACTAACACCACAGGCTGCTTTGCCAAAGTGTACAGAGGCCAAGAAGTTGTTCTCCTTATAGTTCAGCACAGTATCACTCATGGCAACACCTGGTGTTACCAGCTCAGTGATACCACGCTTCACCAACTTCTTCGTCAGCTTGGGGTCTTCCAACTGGTCGCAGATAGCCACTCGTTTACCTGCCCTGATTAGCTTTGGCAGATAAGTATCCAAAGCATGATGAGGAAAGCCAGCCATCTCGTCACCCTTCGCCCCTGCCCCATTGTTACGATGGGTCAGCGTGATGCCCAAGATGCGAGAAGCTACGATGGCATCCTCGCAATACGTCTCGTAGAAGTCGCCACAACGAAACAGCAACAAGGCCTCAGGGTATTTCGCCTTGAAGTCGAAAAACTGTTTCATCATAGGGGTCAGTTCCTTACCTTCTTTCTTAGCCATCACTTTCTTTAAAACTGATTGCAAAGATACAAAATAATTATGAATTATGAATGAGGTAGGAGGAATTTTTTCTTAACTTTGCAGTCATTATGCAACAAAAAGACAATAGCCATAAGTCGTGGGCCCAAGGAAAGCTGCCAAAGAATTGGGGCTTTTATCCCAAGGTTATCAGGCTGAGGCCAAACCTCAGCAAACGGAACCTATCACCCTTTCTTGTCCCTCTTCTAATATGCTGGCTTATCTCGACGACAACCCTCGTCGCCTTTTGCTGAAGCGCCAGCATCCTGAGTTCTTCTCGCCCTTAGGCACTATAACCCTTGCAGGCACCAACTTTCAGGCTATGGGCGACCTCGCCCTTCTTTCATGTAAGAAGAAGCTGGCATTACAATGTTCGCGCCACCTCTACCAACAAGAGATTGACCATCTTCAGCTCACCTTCCTTGCTGAAGGCAAGCAAGGCACAACCATTATTTCACCCTGCATCAGCAGAGGCGAACAACAGATAGCCACTGCCTGCATTGAAGCCCATATTCCCTTCATCGTGCTTTTAGTGGGAGGCTTTCCTCCTTATTACAAGCCCACACCTCTTTATCTGCAAGCTTGCGCTGAAGGGCGCCTTCTGTTACTCTCCCCTTTCCAATGGCAAAACGAAAAGATTACCAATATGCGTCAGCGTTGCCTTTATCTGAATGAGCTTGCTAAACGCATTTGCGAAGAGGCAAATAAGAAGGGGTAGCACATTTCAGAACTACCCCTTTATCTTATTTGTATTATGAATGATGATGTTTACTTTTGAATCATCTTCTTGCCATTCATGATGACAACGCCCTTGTAGCTCTTGTCAACCTTCTGACCAGCGAGGTTGTAAGCAGGAGCGTTAGCATCAGCATCCGTCTTGATGGTGTTGATGTTGGTAGTTTCACCATTCAAAGAGTAGATATAGCAACCTTGATTTATCTGAGGTGCTTTACTATCACCTTCTCCAAACCACTGAATTTTACCGCAAACAACCACTTCATCGTCCTTCTTAATCTGATCTTCAGAAGTAAACTTAGCCTTCTGTAAATAGTTGCAACGGAAAGCTTTCAGCTTCATATCTGCATCATAATCTGCTTTAACTGCTGCTATCTTAAACGTTGCATTACCAAATGACGTGCTAACTTCTTCAACATTGGTAATGAATCCTTTAACATATACTTCATCTGATATTGGCTTTGCATCAGTATTAAGACTATTAATCAAAGATATGAATTCCGTATCTGTTAAAAGATAAGGATTGTTCTTCTGTCCTTTAGCATTAGGATCAACAGCAGGATTAACTGTAATCTCGATAGATACAGACTGAGCCTCATACTCATCATTACCAGCGAATTCAGCAGTAATAGTTGCATTACCAGCGCCTACAACGGTAATCACACCAGCGTTGGTAACAGTACAAACCTCCTCTTTATTAGAAGTGCACACTACTGACAAATTATTGGGATTCTGAAGAGTAGGAATATTAGAATAATCACCGCCATAGGTTACAGAAGTAGAAGCCTTACCCCAAGACAGACCAGCGGGCTTCTTGGCTGTACCCTGATAGAGCTTTATGTTATCTAAGCGAGCATTACTGTTCGTAGACATATAGAACTTTACCGTAAGCGATTCTGTACCAGAAGGAACACTAATTGGATAAATACGAGACTTGTTTGACGGGCCTTCATTTTCACCCAAAGTTCCACCTGTCACCTCAAATTTCAAATCATCACGATTGGTTAAGAAAGATATTTTCATATCACCACTCTTACCATTCAAAGAGATAGTTGCTGAGAAAGAACCTCCATTTTTTCCAACCAATAATTCAGGAGATGTTCCACCAGCTAGATTAGCATCGTAAATCTTGGTACCTGTACCTTCACAAACATAGTTGTAAGTACCACCTGTAGGAACAGCATCTTTAGCATAACTTGAGAAGTCCTCCTGCCAAATAATATCCTCAGCAAATGAAGGAGCGAATACCATAGCCAACAAGGCTACGAATGAATAGCGTAAAATTTTGTTCATAAGCATTTTATTTTAAGTTAATAATATGTTCAAGGTGCAAAGGTAATAATTTTAGGGGAAATAGAAAAGTGTTCAAATACTTTTTTATTTATTCACAAACTTCTTTCCATTCATAATGACAATACCCTTGTAGCTCTTATCCACCACTTGGCCTGAGAGGTTATACATTACACCTCCTTTATTTGCGGGCTCAGCCTTGATAGTCATAATGGCTGTAGGGCTTTGGTATTGGTCGTAGCTGAAAGCAAAATCCTTCAAAGAACCCCAGATGTATTCCTCCAAGCCTGGATAGTCGATAAAGGGATTACGATTGTTCTGAATGCCAAAGACGGCATTGTTGCGGTTTGTCTCCTTCTCGCTGACGGGGTCGTTCTTTGCCCACTTCATCAGCATTTCCAATTGCCAAGGAGAAAGACCTGGATAAGCATTACCATCGAGCGTAGCCAAAACACCTTCTTTGGTGTCTCCAGAACCACCAACACCATAGTTTGTATACCAATCCGCTATTTTCTCCTCATAGCAGGTTACCATATAGAAATAGGTACGTGCAAAGTCGCCTTTATAAATGTCATTGGGTTCAAATACCTTACCTGTATAGCCTGGATAAGTACATGTACCTAATTTACTGAAGTCATTCGCTGACTTATAATTATTACCTGTAGTCTCACCAAAAGGATAGTTGCTACGTCTTCCATTTACATAACCATCTGTTGGATAAAGGTGGAACAGATCGGAATACATAGGGTAGATCTTTTTAGTGCCCGATGAACCAAACCAACTTTTGGGGAATGAGTGTTCACGATTATATTTTCCTCCATTATTTTCCCCTTCACCAGAATAATTGCCTGCTTGATCTGTACCAAACGTATAATTACTGATTCCAGAATACATATCCCAAACTTTTCCATCTGCACGTTTGTCTGTTGTACGGAAATCTGTCCAAAGGTCATCATACGTTCTTTCTGTACGATTATAGATAATCCCACACAATGCTGTTTTCAATGCTGCGCCTTTCTTGCCATCAGCTGGTTTATAATATTCGCCTGAACCGTTGGGGCCACCTTGGGCGAAGCTATTGGAAGATATGGCGAGTAAAGCCAGTGTAAAAATAGAGGTGTATACGTGTTTCATAAGCAAACATGTTTTAAGTTAGTTATTTGCTTGCAAAGATAAGAAAAATATCTAATATGTTGTATCATGGGCTATCAAAAATTTTAAAGATTTTGTAATGGTTGGGGTGTTTTGTCAAGAAATGTGGTCTGATTTTAACACTTCGGAAATTGACATTCTAGGATTTAGAATGGCAAACACTAATCCGTTTTTGAGTTTTCGCAAAGAGAATTTTGCGGCCCTACGGAGAAAAATTTGTTCCCTCCCTAGGAAAAAAAATTTCCCTAGGCAGGAAAAAATATCTTTATCGCAGTAAAAACATAGGTTTTCGGCTTGAAAAACATAGGTTTTGAAGGGTTAAAAAGGGGCTTTGGAGAAGGCGTAAAAATAGAAAGTACTCATAATCAATCAGTTACAAAACGCTCCA
Source organism: uncultured Prevotellaceae bacterium (assembly GCA_902782305.1). Taxonomy (GTDB): domain Bacteria; phylum Bacteroidota; class Bacteroidia; order Bacteroidales; family Bacteroidaceae; genus Prevotella. The sequence continues at coordinate 77,731 of CACZMV010000003.1, read as the reverse complement.
TTTTGGCGAATTTCGCACCAAAGTTGGAGTTGGTGACTTTCGAGCGAAATATGAGCGACTGTTTGTTCACTTATTTCATAATTACCCTTATAAAGGGGTACTCTACTTTCTTCATGTTTTTCCATCTTATATTTTGAGGTTAGCAGGATTTTCTGTACCTTTGCAAAGAATTTGCAATAATGGACAGAAACAACAAAAATCAAAAACGATATGGAATACAACTTTAGAGACATTGAACAGAAATGGCAGAAACGATGGGTGGAAATGCACACCTATCGTGTGAAGGAGGACGAGACGAAGAAGAAATTCTACGTACTGAACATGTTCCCCTACCCCAGCGGTGCTGGTCTGCACGTAGGTCATCCATTGGGCTATATTGCCTCAGACATCTATGCCCGCTACAAGCGTCAGCAGGGCTATAATGTGCTGAACCCCATGGGTTACGATGCTTACGGACTGCCTGCTGAGCAGTATGCTATCCAGACGGGTCAGCATCCTGAGAAGACGACGTTTGAAAATATCAACCGCTATCGTTCGCAGTTGGACAAGATTGGCTTCTCGTTCGATTGGGAACGCGAGGTTCGCACCTGCGACCCCATTTACTATAAGTGGACGCAGTGGGCTTTCCAGCGCATGTTTAAGTCGTATTTTAGCCTCTCATCCAAGAAGGCTCAGCCTACCATCAAGTTGATTGAGCACTTCGAACTGATGGGTACTGAGAACTGCAACGCCCTGGGTACTGAGGAGTTGCATTTTACTGCCTCTGATTGGGCCAACTTCTCAGAGAAGAAGAAGCAGGAGGTGCTGATGAACTATCGTATTGCTTATCTGGCAGATACGATGGTGAACTGGTGTCCGAAACTGGGTACTGTGTTGGCCAACGATGAGGTCGTTGATGGCGTCTCTGTTCGTGGAGGTTATCCTGTGGTACAGAAGAAGATGCGCCAATGGTGTCTGCGTGTCAGCGCTTATGCTCAGCGCTTGCTGGATGGCTTAGAGGAAATTGATTGGACAGAGTCGCTGAAGGAAACCCAGCGCAACTGGATTGGACGCTCTGAGGGTACTGAGGTAGAGTTCAACGTAGCTGACAGCGACAAGCATTTCACCATCTTCACCACTCGTGCTGATACGATGTTTGGCGTTACCTTCATGGTTTTGGCTCCTGAATCAGACCTCGTAGCTGAGCTGACGACTCCTGAGCAGAAAGCTGAAGTAGAGAAATATCTCGACTACGTGAAGAAGCGCACAGAGCGTGATCGTCAGATGGATCATAAGGTAACTGGCGTATTCTCAGGTAGTTACGCCATCAATCCATTTACAGACGAGAAGATACCCATCTGGATTGCAGAATACGTGTTGGCTGGTTATGGTACTGGTGCCATCATGGCTGTGCCTGCTCACGACTCTCGTGACTACGCTTTCGCCAAGCACTTCAACCTGCCCATCATTCCTCTGATTGAGGGTGCTGATGTTTCTGAGGAGAGCTACGATGCCAAGGAGGGTATTGTCTGCAACTCAGCTAGCGCTAAGTTCAGCCTCAACGGACTGACTGTGAAGGAGGCTATTGCAGCTACCAAGAAATATGTAACAGAGCAAGGATTGGGTAGGGTAAAGGTGAACTATCGCCTTCGCGACGCCATCTTCTCTCGTCAGCGCTACTGGGGCGAGCCGTTCCCTGTTTACTACAAGGACGATATGCCTTATATGATTCCCAAGGAGTGCTTGCCTCTGGAATTGCCTGAAATCGATGAGTACAAGCCCACTGAAACGGGTGAGCCCCCATTGGGTCGTGCGAAGATTTGGGCTTGGGACACCAAGACTGACAAGGTGGTTGATAAGTCGCTTATCGACAATAAATCTGTCTTCCCCTTGGAACTGAACACCATGCCTGGCTTTGCTGGTTCAAGTGCTTACTATCTGCGCTATATGGATCCCAAGAACGAGAAGGCCCTTGTCAGTCGTGATGCTGACGAATACTGGCGCAATGTCGACCTCTACGTTGGTGGTACTGAGCATGCAACAGGTCACTTGATTTATTCGCGTTTCTGGAACAAGTTCCTATATGATTCTGGTTATTCTTGCGAGGACGAGCCCTTCAAGAAGTTGGTGAACCAGGGAATGATTCAGGGTCGCTCCAACTTCGTCTATCGTATTGAGGACGAGGGTGCTGACAAGGGTAAGTTTGTCAGCTTCGGACTGAAAGATAAGTACACCACCACGCCTATCCACGTGGATGTAAACATCGTCAGTGCTGATGTTCTGGACATTGAGGCCTTCAAGGCTTGGCGCCCAGAGTATGAGAACGCTGAGTTCATCCTGGAGAATGGCAAATATGTCTGTGGATGGGCTATTGAGAAGATGTCGAAGTCGATGTTCAACGTGGTTAATCCAGACATGATAGTCGAGAAGTATGGTGCTGACACCCTGCGTCTCTACGAAATGTTCCTGGGTCCTGTTGAGCAAAGCAAACCTTGGGATACGAATGGTATTGACGGTTGCCACCGCTTCCTGAAGAAGTTCTGGGCATTGTTCTATGGCAACACTCGCGAGAATCCAGAAGGCAAGTTGCTTATCGACTACAACCAGCCTACCAAGGAGTCGCTGAAGAGCGTTCACAAGCTCATCAAGAAGGTAACACAGGACATTGAGGTCTTCTCTTACAATACCTCTATTTCAGCCTTTATGATTTGCGTCAACGAGCTGGCTCAGCAGAAGTGTAAGAATCGTGATGTTCTTCGCATTCTGGTTACGCTTATCGCTCCGTTTGCTCCTCATATTGCTGAAGAGTTGTGGGAAGCTCTGGGCGAGCCGGGTAGTGTTTGCGACGCTAAATGGCCTACATGGAACGAGGAATACTTGGTTGAAAACAGCGTAAAGCTGGGTGTTGCCTTCAATGGTAAGACACGCTTCGATATGGAGTTTCCTGCCGATGCTGACAACGAAACCATCCAGAAGACTGTATTGGCTGACGAGCGTGCCTCTAAGTACATTGATGGCAAGCCTATCGTGAAGGTCATCATCGTGCCAAAGCGTATGGTGAACATCGTACTGGGCAAGTAATTATGCATTATGCATTACTAATTATGCATTGAAATTATGACTATACAGCACAAAATGATATGGAACGAAGCCAAAGACTATTTCTTTATCGCCTTTGGCCTCTTCCTATACACCATCGCCTTTACCTTTTTCCTGATGCCTTATCAGATAGTGGCTGGTGGTGTAACGGGTCTTTCAGCTATCATCTACTACGCCACAGGATTCCACTTGGAGAATACCTATATCATCATCAATGGCATCTTGCTGATTGTAGCTCTTAAGATATTAGGTGTGAAGTTCCTGATGAAGACTATCTTTGCTATCTTCACGCTCTACTTCATGCTGAAGTTTGCTCAAGACATTATTCCTAAGCAGGAGAATGGATTGCCTTTCAAGCTGATGGGCGAGGGACAGGACTTCATGTCGATGATTATTGGTTGTGTACTGACGGGTGTCGCCTTGGCTACTGTCTTCCAAAATAATGGTTCTACAGGAGGTACGGACATCATTGCTGCCTCTATCAATAAGTATCATCCTAACGTATCGTTGGGCAACGTGCTGATTGCTGCTGACTTCTGCATCATTGGCTCGTGTATGTTCTTCCCTCAGTTTGGTACTTATCTGGAACGAGCCCACAAGGTGATGTTTGGTTTCTGTGTGATGGCTATGGAGAACTACACGTTGGACTATGTGATGAATGCTCGTCGTCAGTCTGTGCAGTTCATGATATTCACTAAGAAATGGCAGGAGATAGCCAATGCCATTGGTATGCAGATGCATCATGGTGTAACCATTCTTGATGGACACGGATGGTACACAGGTCATAAGATGAAGGTGCTATGTATCTTGGCTAAGAAGAACGAAAGCATCAACATCTTCCGTCTCATCAAAATGATTGATCCTCAGGCCTTTGTATCGCAGTCGAGCGTTATTGGTGTCTATGGCGAAGGATTCGACGAAATGAGGGTAAAGATAAAGGAAGAAAAGAAGATAGAGGAAGCTAAAGGGGAATTAGAAAAAGAGAAATGAAGATAGTATTCGCAACAAATAACCAACACAAGCTGGACGAGATTCGAAGCATCCTAGGCGATAAGTTTGAAATCGTATCGCTGGCTGATATTGGGTGCCACGAGGATATCCCTGAGACAGGTGCTACCTTGGAAGAGAATGCGCTGATGAAGGCACAATATGTCTATGACCACTATCATGTAAGTTGCTTTGCTGATGATACTGGCTTAGAGGTAGAAGCGCTGAATGGTGCTCCTGGGGTTTATAGTGCCCGTTATGCAAGTATGTCGAGTGATGCTAGTGCAACTCCTGCAAGCCACGATTCTGAAGCCAATATGGCTCGTTTATTGCGTGAGTTAGAAAATAATAACAATCGCAAGGCACGATTTCGTACTGTTATTGCGTTAATAGAAAAGAAAGATGTATGTCCCTGTGGTTGTACCAGCATCAAGTTGGTTCATAAGTTCGAAGGTATCGTCAATGGCGAAATCATCCGTGAGAAAAGGGGAGGGGAGGGCTTTGGATACGATCCCATCTTCCAACCTGAAGGCTACACAGAGACCTTTGCAGAACTGGGATTGGATGTTAAAAATAAAATAAGTCATCGGGCACGAGCCGTTGCGAAACTCGCAGAGTTTCTAGTGAATAATGAAAAGTGAACAATGAATAGAAAAATTTTGAATAACAAATTAAAGAGTAAAAAGTGGATAGTATTCATACTACTATTCACTATTCACTGTTCACTATTCACTAGCCCTGCAAGGGCGCAAATCGGTACTTGGCGCAACTACCTGGCCTATTCTGACGTTCAACAGATACAGGAAGCAGGCAATGAACTCTTTGTATTGGCGTCAGGTAGTCTCTATCAGTATAACAAGCAGGACAAAAGCATTCATACCTTCGATAAGACTAATGGTATGAACGATATTGACATCACTCACATCAAGTGGTGTCAGCAAGCTAAACGACTGGTTGTCGTCTATAACAACTCGAATATCGACTTGGTAGAAACAAACGGCGACATTACCAACATCAGCGACATATATACTAAATCCATCACAGGCGGAAAAAACATCTATAGCATTACTATCAATGGACAATACGCCTATTTAGCCTGCGAGTATGGCATCAGTAAATTAAATGTCAAAAACGCAGAAATAAGTGAATCATACTTGCTGGGATTCCCCATCAACGCAATAGCATTTGACAATACCAACATCTATGCCAATAGCCCCACCAAAGGCGTTTGGACAGCCTCATTGTCAAGCAATCTTATTGACCCTGCCAATTGGACGCCATCTTCTATTACTCCGGACTTTTCAGAGGATTTGACTGACTATAACAATAACATAGAACTGGTGGAAACTCTTCAGCCAGGTGGTCCGAAGTACAACCATTTTTATGAATCTGTATTTGTAAATGGCAAACTATACACTACTGGAGGCGGTTTTCTTTCAGCATATTGGGACTATGATCTACCAGGAATTACCCAAGTTTTTGATGGTAGCAATTGGACCATCTATCAAGAAGATATTGCTAATATAACAGGGATTGAATATATGGATAACAACTGTATTGACGTTGATCCTAACGATAAAAATCATGTATTTGTAGGTGGAAGATGTGGACTCTATGAGTTTCAAAACGGACTACTAAAGAAATTTCATTATAAAGAAAACAGTCCATTAAGACCTGCTATAGATAGAGGTGTGGAATTACCTGACAACTATACTTTGATTAATACTATTAAATTTGATAAAAATGGTAATCTCTGGGTTTTGAATAGCCAAGCTAATGGTGTTAACTTACTTCTGTATACTAAAGACAAACAATGGAAAACGCTTACTAAAAGTGAATTATTTGATTATAATACAGTTACTCTTACAGGTTTGAGAAGTGCTTTTTTTGATAGTCGTGGTTTTTTATGGTTTATTAATACCAATTGGGAAGACAAAGCTGTTTGTTGTTACGATATCAATACTGACAAAATTATAAAATATACCTCTATTGTTAATCAAGACGGTGTATCATATAATACCAATAACAATATTTATAATATTAAAGAAGATAAAAGTGGTAATATATGGATAGGAACTACTTTAGGTCCATTTTATATTAAAAATAGTGACGTTGGACAGGATAAAGTAACATTCATTCAAGAAAAAATACCACGTAATGATGGTACTGACTATGCTGATTATTTATTAGCTGATATAGAAATCTATAGTATAGCTGTCGACGAAGCTGGTCGGAAATGGATAGGAACAAATGGAAATGGTATATTTCTTATCAGTGAAGATAATATGACGCAATTGCAACATTTTACATCACAGAATTCCAAACTGCTTTCAGATATTATTGTTTCTATTTCTATTAATGAAAATACTGGCGAAGTTTTCTTTCTTACAAATAAAGGCCTCTGCTCATATATCAGTGATGCTACTAAGCCAAGTACAGAGATGACAGAAGATAACGTATGGGCTTATCCTAATCCTGTAAATCCAGATTATACGGGTCCTATTACCATTACAGGATTGACATTCAATGCTGATGTGAAGATAGTCTCTGCCAACGGATTACTGATAAATGAAGGACGTAGCAATGGAGGCTCATTCACATGGGATGGTTGCGATAAAAAAGGTAATCGTGTAGCTTCCGGTATCTATATGGTTGTTACTACAACAAGTAACGGACAGAAAGGAACAGTATGCAAAATAGCCATCATAAAATAGTTATTACACTCATCGCATTGTTTACTATACTGCAGATTATAGTACTATTGGTATTTGGATATACACCATATCCAGATAGTAATGGATATATAGAAATAGCAAAAGAATGCATTAATGGACAGGATTTATATCCAATGGTATCAAAGTTGAATGAATATGGTTTCCTTTGGAACGTTGGAGCAATTAATGCTGTAATACTTTCATTAAAGTTGTTCAATTCTATCGTACCATTATTAGTTATATATTGCCTGATGAAAGGCTTTACAGCTCTTTTTATATACCAAATAACTAAAACTATTTCTAATGAAAAAATAGCATTCATCACCTTAATATTATATGTCCTATATCCTGCTAACTACGGTGAAGGAACATCAACACATAGTGAATTGCCATTTATATTCTTTACTTTGCTTGGACTATGGCTATGCATCACTAAAAAACAACTGTTTGTTGGTGGTATGAGTTTGGCTTTTGCCAATTGGTTCAGACCAATGGGAATAGTTTTCTTACTAGCCATCATGATATTTCTTTTTATCAATAAAAAGCAAATTTGGAAACCTTTGGTTGGATATATTGCTATGATAATAGTAATTGGTAGTTTATATTATTTGCGTACAGGACTTTTTATTTATCAAGCTAAAACAGGATGGATGGCTTTATCTGACTATTCTACAGATCATATACCTGCTTCCCTGGCTATTAGAGATAATAGCAATTGGAATGTGTCAGAAAAAGATGCTGCATGGAAAGAATTATTCTTTGAATGGCTGAAAGAACATCCTGTTGATTATTTTAAGCAAATGCCACGTAAACTGATAAATACATATGTTTCTGATAATGTGAACATGTGTGTATTCCTTCCTAATAAGGCAGAAAGAGAATATATGTACGAAGAACTCAGTATGAGGACACTTTTTCGCTGTTTCCCAAACTATTCTGCAATACAATGGTTGACACTTATAAATCTACTTTACTACTATTGCATATTATTAACTGTATTCTTAAGTTTGTATTATTTATCGATAAAAAAATATATTCTACCTTTAAGTGTTATTATATTAGGAACTTCTATACTCCTAATCGCTGGACACGGAGAAGCCCGTTTCCATATTCCCTTTATGCCTTTCTTTATTATGCTTTCAGCTTTCTTTATCAATAAAAGAATATGCAAAGGATAGAGTGGATAGACTTTTTAAGAGGTATCGCTATGATACTTATTCTTATATTCCATACAGAGATGTATTATAAGGAATATGATGCTACACCTTATTACGTTTATACTACCAATGCAATTATTCTTTTCTATTTCATTTCAGGTTATTTATTTTATCAAAACAATATATTTCAATGGAAGAAACGTATTATTAGCATCATTCGTTCACTATTGATTCCATATTTCATATTTACAACACTGATAGCTGCTCCTAAACTGCTTGTCAGGCAGATGAAAATAGATTGGATAGAGATAGCCTATAATATATTGACTGGAAGAGCTTCATGGTTCATAGCGGCATTAATAGTAGGAGAAATTCTTTTTACTGCTTTACTAGTAAAAACACATGGAAAAAAGCTTTGGTTATCTATTGCTGTAGCAGTGTGTTTTATTATCTACTATATTATCCCATTTAATCAACATAATTATTGGCAGTGGCAAGATGCACTGTTAACCGTCACTTTTCTATATTCCGGCTACTTTTTCCATCAATACCAAGAACGTTTTAATACTATCAACAAACTATTATATTCATCAATACTTTTATTGATTCTTATTATTATAAAAGTTTATGAATATCATCTTGATCTGCCTATGCGTAATATAGCCATTGAGAATGTACCACTATTCTTAGCCGATAGTTTCATTTGGTTATTGTTTGTCATCTCTATCATCAAATACATTCCTCATTGCAAAATGATAGAATGGACTGGTAAGCATAGTATCATCTACTATTTTGTCTGTGGTGGTTGTCCTTTAACAGTTTCTATGGTGTTTAACAAGATAGGTTTTGCATATAACGGACACTTATATCGCTATTTTCTAGCAACATTGTTAGTGTATCTAATGGCTACTGTTCTGACCTGGATTATCTATAGATATGTACCATTCATAACTGGAAGGAGGAAGATATGAAAGTGATAAAACTGATAGAGAAACCTTTGCATGAGATCGTATTCTTCATCGTGTGTCTAATATGTATCATACCACCTACAATTAATCATTTTCTTCTTCTTTTCAATGATGTTGACTTAGATATCTTGGTTATACAATATCTTTCGATAGCTGTTACCATTAGCTATATAATAACTTTATTAATATATATCTTTAGAAAATACAAGCTCATAAAATATATGGCTTATGTATTTATTATTACACTACTATTTGTTTTTATCTTTTTAAAATTATCATTTGGTACTAATATATCTCCACTTGTAGTGTTGATGATAGCAGAAACAAATACCAATGAATCATTAGAATTTATACAAAACTTTGCTTTTACAAAAGAATGTTTTATATCCTTCACGATAACTATTCTAATGATATTAGCAGTTGTGATGATGGAAAGACATACTTTTAAGAAGAAAAATCATTTTATAAAACATGTTGTTGCTATACTTGTCATTATTACATTTCCTATCTCCATCTATGCCACTCATATAGCAAAATCACTATATGATTGCAAGAATATGAATGAGATTAACAAATGGTATGACGACTACTATCCATATGCTATGGATAATATGTCAACATTGCTGTATTCCGTCTATATTCCGCATATTACAGCGAATGAAATAAAATCAGTGATACATCAAACAAAAGAGTCAGTAAAATTACAAGCAGAGACAACAGAAAACGATTCTCTAGATGTTATCTTTGTCATTGGTGAATCATATATAAAGTATCACGCTCACTTATATGGTTATAACCTTCCTACTACACCTATCATGGATAGGGAGCAGAAAAAAGGAAACCTCTTTGTTTTCAATAACATGATTTCACCATATAATTCTACTACATTGGTAATTAAAAACATTATGTGCACCAATAGTATCAGCGATGGTGAATCGTGGTGCGATGGAATATATTTTCCTGCTATCTTTAAGCGTGCTGGTTTTAATGTATATATGTGGGACAATCAGAAAACAGTAGGATTATTTCTTATTTATACGTTTACTATTAATTCACTTATTTATAATAAGCAATTGACTGATATAACATATACAAAAAATAATAATATTACTTACCAGTATGATGGTGAATTGCTGGAATCTTTCTTTAAAGAGAAGACTGGTAAGTATAATCTTTCTATTATTCACCTAATGGGACAACACGTTACAGCATCTGAAAGGTACCCAAAGGAATTCAATTGTTTCAGCGCTAAAGACATAAAAAGAAATGATACCTACCTTGATGAAGAGAAGAAACAAAGTATTGCTGAATATGATAATGCCACATTATATAACGATTCTGTTATTGGTATGTTATTTAATACGTATAAGAACAGAAATGCTGTTGTCATTTATCTGTCTGATCATGGTGAGGAAATATATGATATAAGGGATGCCAAAGGCAGAAATCTTGAACTTATAAAGGATACAAACGTTATCAAATATCAAAATGATGTTCCTTTCATTGTGTGGTGTTCAGACAAATATAAAGTATCACATTCCGGTATTATTAAAGATTTGCAGGCTTCAGTAAATAAGAAAGGTATGATAGATAATGTGTGTCAATTACTATTCAGACTTGCTAATATTAAAACTTCATTTTATAATTCAGAAAGAGATATCACCAGTTCGAAATATAAGACAAAGAAAAGAATTATATACGACAAGTTTAACTATGATGATATCGTTCATAATATGAATTAAAGAAGAATGCTGAAACTTAACTTAGTTCCAGCATTCTCTCAATAGGTTTCACTGCATCTTTGGCAATCTCTGGATCTACTTCAACAGAAGGCCATTCGTGCTTTAAGCAGTTATATATCTTGAGTAGGGTATTCATCTTCATATATTGGCACTCATTACAGCTACATTCCAGCCCGCTCTCGCTGATTTCAGGAGGCACAGAAATAAATTCCTTATCTGGACAAGAACGCTGCATCTCGTGCAGAATACCAGCCTCTGTGGCCACGATATATTGCTTTTCATCATGTTGTTGGGCATAATTTAGCATCGTAGCTGTACTTCCCTTTACATCAGCCAATGCCAAAACAGGACCCTTACACTCTAAATGAGCCATCACTACAGCATTGGGATATTGCTTCTTCAGTTCTGCTATTTTCGATACTGAGAAACGTTCATGAACATGGCAACCACCATTCCAAAGCAGCATTTTACGACCTGTCACCTCATTGATATAATTACCCAGGTTATAGTCAGGTCCAAAAATAAGCTTTGCATCCTTTGGCAATTGATCGACTACCTTCTTGGCATTACCACTGGTAACAACAACATCTGTCAATGCCTTTACAGCAGCTGTGGTATTGACATAAGAGATGACCTGATAACCAGGATGTTCCTCCTTATATTTCTTCAAATCTTCAGCTTTACATGAATCAGCCAAAGAACAACCAGCATTCAAATCAGGACAGAGTACTGTCTTATCTGGCGACAACAGTTTGCATGTTTCAGCCATGAAGTGAACACCACACATTACCATCATCTTTGCATCTGTCTCCGCAGCCTTGCGAGCCAAAGCCAGTGAGTCGCCTACAAAGTCGGCTATGTCTTGAATATCACCAATGGTATAATAGTGAGCCAAAATGATGGCATCTTTCTCTTTACACAATTTTCTGATTTCTGCTTTCAGATCAGTACCTTCAGCTACAGGTTCATCTATAAAACCTTGTTCTTTCCACTCCTTTTTCAACATCACAATATTATTTTATTTTTCTTTTTCTTTCTTTAAAAAAGAGAATGTGTAGGATGATAGTGCGTTAATAAGTGCAAAACTTTCTTATGGTTTTCTTGCCAGAAAGTTTATTCACCCGTGAATTAGCGTTTCTCACACCTAGTGTTGATACTTACTCACTGATTATGAATACAATAAGTAGTTTATCCACAATTCTCTAATTTGGTGCAAAATTAATAAGTTTATATCTTTTTCTTGCAAAAAATGGTGGAAAAGTGAAGCATAAGCCTGTTATTTATTGATTTTATTAACCTATAAAGTATGGAGAAAAAGAAAACCCGCGAATAATAAACGCATTATTCACAGGTTTTCCACATAGTTATCAACAGCTTTAATTTCACTTGCTATTCTGTTTTATGGCATCAGTTATTATCTCAGCCATCTTCTTGGCACCTTTCATGTTTGGATGTATACCATCGTCAAGCATAGTCTCTGGATCAGTGCCAAAGAGTGTGTGCAGGTCTATTACTTGCAAACCATATTGTTTAGCAACCTCTTGTTGAATAGGAATGATGTTATTTACAATCACACTATCGCTGATATTCCATGATGGTTTGAAAGCCTTGATAGGAGTACAAAGCATGATAGTAGGACTGATAGCAGTTGTTTCTTTTACCTTTTTCTTTCCTTTCTTCTTAATAGGCTTGCTTAAATCTGGACGTAAGGTAGTAATCATTTGCTGTAAATCTTGTTTGAAGTCAGCACCATATTGCCAATTCTCAGGTTTTGAATCATTGGTACCTAACTTGATTATCACAATGTCTGGCTTGAAGGCTAGTGCATCTTTCCATGCCATTTCGTTCATGTATGGATAATCGCCTTTGTTCATCATGGTACGTGCACTGACTCCAAAGTTCTTTACCCAATAATTATCACCTAACATTTGTTGTAATTGTGCAGGATATCCATTAGCTGGTGCAAAATCTATTCCATAACCATCAGTAATACTATTACCTATACAAGCTATTCTGATAGCATTTGCCTTAGGCGCAGGACGATTCTTGAGCCAATTACCCAGGTCATTCAATAGCTGGTCATGATACTTAAACCAAGGTCCAAAACCAAAGCCATGATTGCCTGTAGGATAGACAAAGAGTGAACACTCATTGCCAGCATCATGCATAGCCTTGTAGTAAGTAAGTCCATTAGTTACTGGATTTACCAATCCATCATCGCTGGCTGTAACAATGACAGCAGGAGGTGTAAGATGACGACGAACAGCATTATTCGTAGAATATTTCTTGATCAGTTTAGGATCCTTATGACCTTCCTCTCCCAGGAAATTAATACATGACCATTTATGAGACTTGGGAACGTCCATCGAAATGACTGGATAGAACAAGATAGTGAAGTCTGGACGCACATCAAAGTCGGAGAGGGTAGAGATGACAGATGCCAAATGACCACCTGCCGAGAATCCCATAATACCCAAATCGTGTGGATTGATATTCCATACTTTAGCAGAATCGCGAACAATACGGATACCTTTCTCAACGTCACCAATAGGAATACTACGATCACCATTTGGTAATCGATAGTTGACAACGAAGTAGGAGATACCTTGCTGATTCATCCAACCATGGGCTTGCGTTCCTTCGTGGGTGTTTGACAACATAGAATAACCACCTCCAGGAATACCCACAATGGCTCTTCCAGTAGGATTTTCAGCCAAGAAACATACCATATTGGCTTTACCATCATCCGTTAAGTTGATGGTAAACTGTCTGGCTGTCTGTGCTTGGACAATTGTTGCAAAGAGCAAAAATGCATACATTACAAACTTTCTCTTCATAGTTAAGCGTTTTTATGTTAATAATAAGCTATACTGTTGTTTGCAAAAGTAGCAAGAATTTCTTAACTTTAAAAGCTTTTTGGAGAAAAAGTAGTAATTTTGCACGAAAATAAAGAAAAAGATTCATGAGAAAGGTACGTACCATAGAGATGAAACGCCTGACAGTAGAGGAATACCAAAAGGCTGAGAAGTTGCCACTGATTGTGGTGTTGGACGATGTGCGCTCGATGTATAACATTGGTAGTGTATTCCGTACTGCTGATTCTTTTCGTGTGGAATCAGTCTGGCTTTGTGGTATTTGCCAAACTCCTCCATCTACTGAAATCCATAAGACTGCCTTGGGTGCTGAGGAGAGTGTGGATTGGAAATACTTTCCAACAGCTTTGGAAGCTGTAGAAGAATTGAAGAAACAAGGCTATACAGTGTTTTCTGTAGAGCAGGTGGAACATAGTACCAAACTGCAGACATTCGTGCCTCAGAAGGGCCAAAAATATGCTGTAGTGATGGGTAATGAAGTAAAAGGCGTCCACCAAGAAGTGGTAGACGCCTCAGATGGTTGTTTAGAGATACCTCAATTGGGTACAAAACACTCTATGAATGTATCAGTAACTGCAGGAATTATTATCTATAAGTTCGCAGAAAATCTTATTATTAAGAATTCTTAGTCCGTAAGGAGCGAACTCATAGTCCGAGCCGAACGGACTGAGAGTCCGACGGGACGGACTAAAGAATTAATGTGCCTCAAGCCAATTATCGCCAAACCCTGAATCTGCAACCAAGGGTACAGCCATTTGAAAGGCGTTTTGCATCTCTTCGATAACGATGTGCTCCACCTTTTCTTTCTCTTCAGGATAAACGGAGAAGTTTAATTCGTCGTGTACTTGCAGAATCATCTTTGAACGAATGCCTTCTGCTTTGAAGCGTTGGAAGATATGAATCATAGCCACCTTGATGATATCAGCAGCAGTGCCTTGAATGGGTGCATTGATGGCATTGCGCTCAGCAAAACCTCGAACAACGCTATTGGCAGAATTGATGTCTGGCAAGTAGCGACGACGTCCAAATAGGGTAGTGACATATCCTTGCTGACGAGCTATCTCCTTTGATTTCTCCATATAGTCGTGAACCTCTGGGAAGGTTTGGAAGTAACCATCAATCAGCATCTTAGCTTCATCACGTGGAATGTCTAGACGTTCAGCCAAACCAAAGACCGTAATGCCATAGATAATACCAAAGTTGGCACGTTTCGACTTGGTTCGTTCATCGCGAGTAACCTCTTCAATAGACTTCTTGTAGATGTTGGCAGCAGTAGCAGCGTGCAGGTCTTTTCCCTCGCGGAAGACTTCGATCATATTGGGGTCTTTCGAGAGGTGAGCCATCACGCGAAGCTCAATCTGACTGTAGTCTGCAGAGAAGAATAGACAACCAGGCTCAGGAATGAAGGCTTTGCGAATCTCCTTGCCATCCTCGCCACGAATAGGAATGTTCTGCAGATTAGGATCGCTACTGGAAAGGCGTCCTGTGGCTGTAATCGTCTGATTGAATGAGGTATGAATATGACCAGTACGAGGATTAATCAACTTAGGAAGGGCGTCGATATAGGTACCAATGAGTTTCTTCAATCCTCTGTGTTCCAGAATGTCAGCCACTATTTCGTGCTTGTTCTTCAGTTGTTGCAATACTTCCTCACTAGTGACATATTGACCCGTCTTGGTCTTCTTCGCCTTTTCGACAATCTTCAGTTTATCGAACAAGATTTCACCTACTTGCTTGGGTGATGCAATGTTGAATTGTTCGCCTGCAAGTTCGTAGATTCGCTGTTCTATCTCATTCATGCGAGCAGTAAATTGCTTGCTGGTTTCAGCCAATGAATTCGTATCCAGGCAAACACCATTCATCTCCATTTCAGCTAAAACGGGCATGAGAGGCATCTCTATATTATAGAATAGGTCTTCGCATTCGAGGCGTTTCAGCTCAGGTTCCAACTTGTTCTTCAGTTGCAAAGTGATGTCCGCATCCTCGCAGGCATATTCATAAACGAGGGTGGGAGAGAGGTCGCGCATGGATTTCTGGTTCTTTCCCTTGGGTCCTATCAGTTCATCAATGTGGATAGTCTGATAGTGCAGATACACTTCAGCCATATAGTCCATGTTATGACGCAACTCAGGTTGGATGAGATAATGGGCAATCATGGTGTCCCACATCGGACCATCGAGACGGACATCATAATTGCGCAATACTTCCAAATCGTATTTCAAGTTCTGACCCACCTTGAGGATTTTGGGGTCTTCATAGAGCGGTTTAAAGATATTAACAATCTGCAACGCTTCTTCACGATTGGTAGGAATGGGCACATAAAATGCCTCATGCTCCTTCACTGCAAAGCTCAATCCTACCAATTCTGCATCGATTGCAGAGGTTGAAGTGGTCTCTGTGTCTAGAACGAGAAAATCTTTTGTCCTAAAATAATCATAAAGTTTATGCAAATCTTCCTCATTATCAACGAGTTTGTAATTGTGAGGCACTGTTTTTAGCGTCTCAAAACTCGAGAATTCTGGCTCGCTCGACCCCTCGGACGCAAATTCTGCAAAGAGATCGAGTTGTTGATTAGCAGGTTTTGGCTTTACTTCACTTTTTTTAAGAATCTTACTCGCGAGGCTCTTCAACTCCAATTCTTCGAAGAGTTGGGCAAGTTCTGCTTCGTTGGGTTGCGACATCTTCAATTCATCCATCTTGAGTTCGATGGGAACATCCGTTTTGATAGTCGCCAAGAATTTCGAGAGTTTGATGTCGTCGATGTGTTCCTCTACTTTTTTCTGCAAGGCACCCTTAATCTCTGAAGAACGAGCGATGAGTTCTTCGACAGAACCAAACTCATTAATCAGCTTAACAGCAGTTTTCTCGCCCACACCAGGACATCCAGGAAAGTTATCAGCAGAATCGCCCATCAATGCCAAGAGGTCAATGACAGCTTCTGTCGATGGAATGGCATATTTTGCCTTTACTTCCTCAGGACCCATCACTTCATAACCACCTCCATGACGTGGGCGATAGATTTTCACATTGTCTCGCACCAATTGACCATAGTCCTTATCAGGTGTCAGCATATAGGTGTCGATACCTTGCTGGCCAGCTTTGGTGGCTAAAGTACCAATGACATCATCTGCTTCATACCCTTCAGCCTCCAGAATGGGAATGTTCCAAGCCTTCAGAATCTGTTTGATGATAGGCACACTCTGTTTGATATCCTCTGGAGTGGCTTCGCGTTGTGCCTTATAAGCAGGGTAGGCCTCACTACGAAACGTAGGTCCATGAGGATCAAAGGCCACACCCAGATGGGTGGGTTGCTCCTTGGTGAGCACTTCCTGCAAGGTATTTAGAAAACCCATAATTGCCGATGTATTCAGCCCTTTTGAGTTGATACGAGGGTTTTTGATGAACGCATAATACGAACGATAAATCAATGCGTAAGCGTCTAAAAGAAATAGTTTCTCCATACAACAATGTTAATTTTCTGCGTAAAATTACTAAATAATTGGGTAATTACGCATATTTTCACTAATTTTGTCACAAAATTCTGCGATAATGGATTATTTGTCACTTATTAAACAGCCCATTGAGAAGGATTTGAATGACTTTATCGAGTTGTTCAATAGTAGTTTGACCCACGAGCAAACGCTGCTCTCTGAAGTGTTGGCACACATCAGAAAACGTGGAGGAAAGCGTATGCGCCCCATTTTGATGCTGTTGATGGCAAAGAACTATGGTCAGGTTAGTAGTGTTACGCAATACTCAGCAGTAGGTTTGGAGTTGTTGCATACTGCTTCGCTGGTTCACGATGATGTGGTGGATGAGAGTGGCGAGCGCAGAGGTCAGGCCTCAGTGAATGCCTCTTATGATAATAAGGTGGCTGTGTTGGTTGGCGACTATATCCTGTCTACTGCCTTGCTGAATGTAGCACATACAGGTAATCAGCGCATCATAGAATATCTTGCAGAACTGGGTAGAATATTGGCTGCTGGTGAGATTCTCCAGCTTTCGAATATCAACAACCAGGAAATTAGGGAGGATGTCTATTATGACGTCATCAAGCAGAAGACAGCAGCCCTGTTTGAGGCTTGTGCAGCCATAGGTGCTATCTCAGCCAATGCTTCTGATGAAGAGGTGCAGAAAGCGCGTCAGTTTGGTCAGAATCTGGGTATTATGTTCCAGATTCGCGATGATATCTTCGATTATTTCGACTCCAAGGAGATAGGCAAGCCTACTGGTAATGATATGACTGAAGGTAAGTTGACGTTGCCAGTCATTTATGCATTAAATACAACCGATTTTGAAGCTATGCATACTTTGGCTAAAAAGGTTAAGGCTGGTACTGTCAACAAGGATGAAATTGCTGTTCTTGTTGAGTTTACCAAGCAACAGGGTGGTATAGAATATGCTGAACAGAAGATGCAGGACTTCAGCAAGCTCTGTATGTCATATATCGATGAATGCGTAACAAACAAGGCTGTCAAAGAAGCCCTGACAGCCTATGTCGATTACGTAGTTCAGCGTAATTACTAAAAAAGAAAAGCGACCTCGGAAGGTCGCCTTTTTTGTTTAGAAGCCATCGCCTTCTAGTTGCTTTTGCTCATTAGAAGAATTTCACTTCCTTGCCAGCCAAATCGCTCAGGATAAGGTTTGGCAGACGACTGGTACCCAGACGGAAGTAGTAGTTGGTGAGCCACTTCTCGCCCAATACTTCCTCAACGATGCTGTAATAGGTGAGGGCATCCTTCACGCTGTTGATACCACCTGCAGGCTTCAGACCTACCATGATACCTGTCTGGTCGTAGTACTCCTTGATAGCCTGACACATGACATAAACAGCCTCTGGAGTAGCACCAACCTTCTCTTTACCAGTAGAGGTCTTGATGTAATCAGCACCAGCATACATCGACAGGATAGAAGCCTTCTTGACGTTCGACAGATTCAGCAGGTCGCCAGTCTCCAGGATAACCTTCATAGGAACATCGCCACAAGCAGCCTTCTGCTCCCAAATCTCGTCGCAAACAGTCTCATAATCGCCAGAAAGGAACTCACCAACGTGCATCACGATATCTACATTCTCTGCACCATCCTGAACTGCCAACTTGGTTTCAGCAACCTTAATCTCGATGAGAGCCTGAGAAGAGGGAAATGCACCACTTACTACAGTAGGAATAACGCCTTCTACTTCCAGAGAATCAGCCACCAACTGAGCAAAACGAGGATAGGTAACAACGGTAGCTACGTGGGGCAGGTTAGGATATTCTTCAGAGAACTTGTTAACCTTCTCAACCAGCTTCAGTACACTCTCTGCAGAGTCCTGAGTGGTCAGGGTAGTCATACATACAGAACCCAAGAGGAACTTCTTTACTTCCTCTGTGTCGTTCTTGGGAACACGCTGTTCTACGATCTTCTTTACAGCTGCTGCAACAGCTGCTTCGTCAACATTGCAGTTGTACTTGGCTAACGCCTGTTCGTACTTACTTTTTAATTCCATAATACCAGTTTTTTAGTTACAAATAAGATTATAGTTTTTCGTTATTTATATGTCTTTCCCTATCTCTAAGGGTTTTCTTTTCTATCGATTTCTTCAGTTCTTCAGTCAGGTCGACACCCGTCTGATTTGCCAGACAGAGCAATACCCAAAGCACATCAGCCATCTCTTCGCCCATGTTGTCTTTCTCGCCAGCCTTGAAGCTCTGATCGCCATATTTGCGAGCTATCACACGAGCCAGTTCACCCACTTCCTCTGTCAACACAGCCATGTTGGTAAGCTCAGAGAAATATCGCACTCCATATGTCTTAATCCACTGGTCTACAGTATCTTGCGCCTCACGTATCGTCATAGTCTGAACAGCATTTGAAGGATAAGAATGATGATGGCAATCAGCAATATCATGATGTTCTGCTTGTTCTCACGAGCATATTCACCCCAATGGAATGCCTTATAGAGAAAGGTGATGAGCCATAGACAGAGTCCTACCAAGCAGGGCCACATGCCAAAATTGGCTCCCCAAATCCATGAGAAGACGATGCCTATGATGACCAGCACCAAGCCAGACACTTCTATTTCCCTAAGATATTTCTTCATAGTCTTTACTCCTTGTTTTTAGTATCCATACAGATGGTTACTGGTCCATCGTTCAAGAGTTCTACCTTCATATCCGCTCCAAACTCGCCTGTGCCAACTGGTTTCCCAATAGCTTCTGAAAGTTGGGCGCAGAAGGCCTCGTAGAGTGGGATGGAGTGCTCATGACTTCCAGCCCTGAACCACGAGGGTCTATTGCCTTTCTTATAGCTCGCAAATAACGTGAATTGACTCACCACCAATGCTTCGCCTCCAACCTCCAGGATGCTGCGATTCATCACATCGTTCTCATCGCCAAACACCCTCAGGTTTGCAATCTTCTTCACCAGCCATTCCACGTCTTCACTGTTGTCTTCGTTGCAGATGCCTAACAGGATTAAAAATCCTTTTTGTATCTGACTCTTCACGCTCCCATTAATGGTAACGCTGGCATGACTGACTCTTTGGATGACTGCTCTCATGACTGCAAAGATACGCATTATTTTTTTAACTACCAAA
Organism: uncultured Prevotellaceae bacterium; assembly: GCA_902782305.1. Taxonomy (GTDB): domain Bacteria; phylum Bacteroidota; class Bacteroidia; order Bacteroidales; family Bacteroidaceae; genus Prevotella. Next base: position 57,635 of record CACZMV010000003.1, on the reverse strand, counting down.
TGTTATGCTTATAAACACTTACAGAAGTTGATACCCATATCGGTCATGGTGCAATATTCAATAGAAATCTACCTATGAACTAAAGTAGTCGAAGACGATTTTGGCTTTCTGCTTGCCTATGATTTTTTCTAAGACAGATAGCTCAGCCTCGCGTATCTTTTTAACCGATTTGAGGCTATTTAGAAGTTCATCACGCGTTTTCGGACCTATTCCTTTGATGTCGTCCAACTCTGAGTGTAAAGCGTGTTTAGAACGCTTGTCTCGATGGAAAGTAATGGCAAAACGGTGTACTTCATCCTGCAAACGAGACAATACTCTGAATAGTTCCGAAGTGTCTTTGATGCCTATAACCCTTGCAGGGAATCCATACAGCAATTCATTGGTTCTGTGCTTGTCATTTTTTGCCAATCCTGCAATGGGAATATCTAGGTTTAACTCGTCCTGAACGACTTGTCGGATAACCTCCATCTGACCCTTTCCACCATCCGCAACGATGAGGTCGGGTAGGGGTTGCTGTTCTTGAATAAGGCGCTGATATCGTCGCAAAACCACTTCTTTCATGGAGGCATAATCGTCTGGACCCACTACTGTCTTGATGTTATAATGGCGATAATCCTGTTTGGAAGGCTTCATTTTCTTGAAGACTACACAGGCTGCAACAGCGTCGCTACCAGAGATATTCGAATTGTCGAAACACTCTATCTGATAAGGCAATTTGGGCAAGTGTAGGAGGTCTTGCAATTCCTTCATCAGTCGCACCGATTTTTGCTCAGGATTCAGCTTTTCAGCCTGCTTCAAACGATCAAACTTATACTGTTTTCCATTCATCAGCGAGAGGTCTAAAAGCTTCTTTTTGTCGCCTCTCTGAGGCACAGAAATAGTGACTCCCTCGAGGTCAAGATTAATCTCCTGAGGCAGAATAATCTCCTTGGCGTGACTCTTGAATCGTTCTCTCATTTCCACAATGGCCAACTGCAAGAGTTCCTCGTCAGTTTCCTCGAGTTTCTTCTTATATTCAAAGGTAAAGCTCTGGTTTATCTGACCATTAGAAACGTGGATATAATTGATGAAAGCCACCTTGTCGTCGTTGGTAATAGATAGCACATCGACATTGTTAATGGTATAGGAAACCACCTCGCTGGAGGCTACGAAACTCTCGATTAACAAGTATCTTCTCTTGATTTCCTCAGCCTCCTCAAAGCGTAATTCCTCAGCCAATTGCATCATCTCTTCCTTCATATCGCGAAGCACTTGGCGTGTGTTTCCCTTGAGAATCTCTCTGGCTTGCTCAATGTTCTTTTGATAGTCTTCTAAAGTCTGCTTTCCAACGCAGGGTCCACCACAATTTTTGATATGATATTCCAAGCATAGCTGGTATTTCTTTTGTTCTACACCCTCCTTGGTAATGGGGAATTTGCAGGTGCGAGGATGGTATAGTTTCTTAATCAATTCTAGTACAGCATGCATGGATCCTACATGGGAATAGGGTCCATAATATGTACCTCCTTTCTTATTAATGGTTCGAGTGCTGAAGATGCGAGGAAGATACTCTTTGGTAATGCAGATGCTGGGGTAGGTTTTTCCGTCTTTCAGCAGTACATTATAGCGTGGATTGTACTTCTTGATCAGGGCATTTTCCAACAGCAAAGCATCTTCTTCTGTATTAACAACCGTATAGCTGATGTCCCATATCTTGGACACCAGTACCTTCGTTTTAAACCTATCTACCTCGCTATGGAAGTAGGATGAAACACGATTTTTCAGGTTCTTGGCCTTGCCTACATAAATGATAGTTCCCTCAGCATCATAGTATTGATAACTGCCAGGCTTCTCGGGTAGGGCACTAACGATTGCCTTTAACTTGGCCAACCGTGCTTCATTCTCTTCCTTTGTCATCTTCTAACTGCTGATAATTAAATTACTTTGTGTGATGATAAGTCCTACCCCTTGTTGAATATTATAGAAACTTATCATCATAGCCTAAAATGTTTCACGTGGAACACCCTTTTTATACTGTTACGAGAGTGGTGAGTTCTATACCATCAAACAGGTCGCGTCCATGCAGCCCTTCGTCTGTAATTTCGATGATGAAGTTCATATAGACCTTCTTCGGGTGGAAGTGGTTCACCAACTTATACGTTGCCTTGGCCGTTCCTCCTGTTGCCAACAAATCATCGTGGATGAGCACTACATCGTCTGGCTCTATCGAGTCGATGTGCATTTCTACAGTATCTACTCCGTATTCCTTGGTAAATTGTTCCTTTACAACAGTTCCAGGCAACTTACCCGGTTTACGTGCTAACACCACTCCGCATCCTAATCGTGCGGCCAAAGCCGATGCCATCACAAAGCCACGACTCTCTACTCCTACAATCTTGGTGATTCCTTTGTCTTTGTAGAGTTCATACATCTCGTCTAGCATAATTTTCATGCATTCTGCATTCTTGTACAGAGTGGTCACATCACGAAAGTTGATACCCTTTCTCGGAAAATCTGGTATGCAACGCAAATTGTCAATCAGTACTTGGTTGTTCATAATCTTTGGTTTTATCGTTATTACTAATATGAATACATGTATATCGTTTCACGTGAAACACTATCTACCTAACAGAACTAGCATAGCATTGATATCGCTAGGTGATACGCCAGGAATGCGACTTGCTTGTGCCAGTGTTTCCGGTTGTATCTTCTCTAATTTCTGACGTGCCTCTGTTGAAATTGCCGTTAAGTTAGGATAATCAAACTTTCCCTTGATTTTGATATTCTCCAAACGGTGCATCTTCTCAGCAACCATTTGTTCGCGTTCGATATATCCTTTATACTTGATATGTATTTCAGCAGCTTCAGCTATCTCTTCCTGTCTGTTGGGCAACTTCTCTACCATAGCCTTCAGTTCAGGAACAATCTCATAGAGCTTTTCGAAGTTCAGTTCAGGACGAGCCACTAAGTCTTCCAACTTACAACCATAGACGAGTGGGGTAGAACCCATTGCTTCTAATGCGCCATTCACCACTTTGGGTTTAATGGCAAAAGTCTTGCAGAAGGTTTCTATCTCCTCAATGTGTTGTTTCTTCTCCAGCCACCAATCGTAACGGTCTCTTTTGGCTATACCCAGTTGATAGGCTTTCTCTGTCAAGCGGGCATCTGCATCATCTTGACGAAGCAAGATACGATATTCAGCACGAGAAGTAAACATACGGTAGGGTTCATCAACACCTTTCGTCACCAGATCATCTATCAAAACACCAATGTAAGCTTCGTCTCTTTTCAGTTCAAACGTTGCGTTTGATGCGCTATTTGCGCAACCTACAGAACCAGCAAAGAGGGCAGCATTGATACCTGCTATGGTTCCTTGACCTCCAGCTTCTTCATAGCCCGTCGTTCCATTCACCTGACCTGCCATAAACAGTCCCTCAATAACCTTTGATTCCAAGGAATGTTTCAGTTGGGTAGGGTCGAAGAAATCGTATTCAATGGCATAGCCAGGACGATAAACTTTCAGGTCGCGAAGGGCAGGAATCTTCTTCAGCGCTGCAATCTGTACGTCCATTGGCAGGGATGATGAGAAGCCATTCAGATACATTTCATTGGTAGTCTCTCCCTCAGGTTCCAAGAACAGCAAGTGCTGAGGACGTTCAGGGAAGGTAACCAGCTTGGTTTCTATCGAAGGACAATAGCGTGGACCTATCGATTGAATCTGTCCATTATAAAGTGGTGAGTCTGCCAATCCACTGCGAAGTGTCTCATGCACTTCCTCGTTCGTATAACATACCCAACAAGGAAGTTGTTCCAAAGGACGTTGTTCGCCCATATAAGAAAACTTATAATATCCGTTTTCGCCATCTTGGCGCTCCATGTCTTCAAAGTGAACACTCCGTTTGTCGATACGAACAGGGGTACCTGTCTTCATTCGAGCAGACCTGATTCCATGACGAGTGATGCTCTCTGTGAAGTGGGGAACAGCAGGTTCGGCAATGCGACCTCCAGGAACCATCTTTCGTCCGATGTGCATCAGTCCGTTCAAGAAAGTACCAGCAGTAATGATAACCGCTTTGGCTCTTAGTTCACATCCCCAGATAGTCTTGACGCCAATAGCCTTTCCGTTTTCTACGATAAGCTCATCCGCTTGGTCTTGCCAGATGTCAAGATTGGGAGTAGCGTCAAGCATAGAGCGCCATTTCCATATAAACTTACCACGATCGCATTGTGCTCTGGGCGACCATACAGCAGGTCCCTTGGAGCGATTCAGCATGCGAAATTGGATGGCTGTGGCATCAGTTACCAGCGCCATCTGTCCTCCTAAAGCGTCTATCTCACGTACTATCTGTCCTTTGGCAATACCACCAATGGCTGGGTTGCACGACATCTGTGCAATCTTATTCATATCCATGGTGACGAGGCAGGTCTTTGCACCCATGTTAGCTGAAGCTGTTGCAGCCTCACACCCAGCATGTCCGCCTCCAATCACTATAACGTCGTATTTCAGAATCATGTGGCAAAATTACAAAAACTATTGCAATTATCACATGAAAATCAGAAAAATACTATGTATTCTTAATAAGAATTACGATATGGGTCAAGTGCCAGGTCATCTTAAATGGTGGGCACATCCTCGATATGTGTAATCTCTGCTTCTCCTCCATAGGGAGTACCAACAACTGTAATCACGTCGAATCGAATCTCTTGTCTGACGTTTTTGTATTTGATGTAATGGTTAATAGCTGCTCGCAGGTTTTGCATCTTCATATAGTCAACAGCATCTTCTGGCTCGCCAAACACTCGATTGCGTCGAGCCTTCACTTCCACAAAGACTACCACTTCACCATCCGTAGCAATGATGTCGATATCTCGATGACCAGATTTCCAGTCTCGCTCTATGATAGTATAGCCTTTATGAATCAGATAATTGGCTGCTTGTTCTTCGCCCCAAGCACCTAGTTCATTATTAGGAGTTAAAGCTTTCTTGCTCTTTGCCTCTTTCGTCTTTGGCTTCGTCTCTTTCTTCGTCTTGCTTTTCCTGGTGCGTTTGGGTTTGATGGCACTTTCGTCAATAGCATCCAGCATCGACATTTGTTTTTCTTTCAGATAGTGAGTAACAGTAAAGCCTTGCTCTGCTATCTTCACCAGTAGGTAGCGACGAGATATCCATGTTTCTTTCTCATCTGGCAATGCATGGTCTAATCTTCGTTTGGCCTGTTTGTTGTTAGTCTCTACCTGAGCAGACAACTCCAATGGTTTTGAAAGAATATTATATAAGGTGTCAGCAAAATAGGTTGCACTACGTTTCACACGCTCCAGGAAATCTTCGTCGTGTAGCTGTTCGATAGACATCGATATAATTTTCTGTTGCCATTTTCCAGCAACTTCTATAATATGTTTTTTGAAATCCATCAGTGTCTGGTCGTGCAACTTTTTCAGGGAAGCATAACTGTGATAGAAGAACTCAGCAAAGATGCGCACCATCGTTTCCTGCTGATAGAGTAGGGAACGGAAGTCGAATAGTTGTAACAACAGATAGCGCTCATATTCTTGTTTCAAGGCAGGCAGTTGTTGGATGCTTCTTTGTGCTTCCTCCTCCTGTTGAGCAATATAGGTGTCTACTCTTTCGTCGTTAATGATGGCACGAGTACCTAAAGGAGATGCCAGTATCAAACCTTCCAAAGAACGACAACGACTGAGGGCTACATACACCTGACCAGGAGCAAATGATTGATTGGCATCGATGATGGCACGATCGAACGTCAAGCCCTGACTCTTGTGAATCGTGATGGCCCATGCTAGTCGCAAAGGATATTGTTTAAAGATTCCCTGTATCTCTGTTTCTATCTCTTTGGTTTCTTCGTTCAGGGTATAGCGCGTGTTTTCCCATTCCAAAGGTTCCACTTCAATGGCTTCGTCGTCACCCTCACAAAGCACCAGAATCTTATAGGCATCCACATAGGTCACTCGTCCTATACGTCCATTATAATAAAGGTGTTCAATGGAAGGGTCGTTTTTGATGAACATTACTTGTGCTCCTTGTTTCAGTTCCAAGGTTTCTGCTGTGGGATAGGAGTATTCTGGAAAGGTGCCATTGATTTCTGCATGAAACAAATACGAACGCCCTTTTAGTTTCTTCAGCTCTGTCTCGTTATAGTAATTGGCTAACTGATTATGCGTAGTCAGACGAATGTATGGTTCCTCTGGTTTGGGGATGAAGGTAGGCAGACAGCGTGCATTCAACTGTTCCAACGTTTTTGGTGAAGGATGTCCCTCACGTATCTGGTTCAATATTTCGATGAACGACATGTCTTGCTGTCTATAGACATGATCCAGCTGAATGGTCACATAGTCTATCTGTTGCAATGCCTTCGAACCAAAGAAGTAAGGTGTGTCGTAATAGGGTTTGAGAATCTGTTCGTCTTCTGGCGTAACAACGGGAGTCAACTGTGCCAAGTCGCCAATCATCAACAACTGTACTCCTCCAAAAGGCTGGTAGTGGTCACGAAAACGTCGAAGTACTGTATCAATGGCGTCCAGCAAGTCTGCACGTACCATACTAATCTCATCAATAATCAAGAGGTCTATGGAAGCAATGATCTTTCGCTTCTCACGTCCAAAATCAAACTTGCTCTCTAGTTTTGCTCCAGGCACATAAGGAGTAAAAGGCAGTTGGAAAAACGAATGGATGGTAACCCCACCGGCATTGATAGCTGCCACACCTGTGGGGGCAACCACGATGGGTCGCTTACGCGATTTTTCTACTATTGTCTTTAGAAATGTGGTCTTTCCTGTTCCTGCTTTTCCTGTCAAAAAAATACTTCTCCCAGTATTCTCAACAAAGTCCCACGCAGTGCGCAATTCGTGATTTTCTACCATTGTTTTAATCCAATTTGACTGCAAAGTTAATAATTTTTTGTATAATTAACCCTTTTTCTAGCGAAAACGTTTGCGGGTTTCATAAATTTGTAGTAAATTTGTAGCCCCATAGTGCGCCTGCGTACTTATTATTAAGTATTTATTATTAATTTTAATTTCAATATTTTATGTGGTTAATCAATTCATCAATTGGTCGTAAGGTTGTAATGTCCGTAACGGGTATTGCGCTGATTCTGTTCTTGACATTCCACTGTTGCATGAACATTGTTGCGCTGTTCTCTGGCGAGGCTTACAACATGATTTGCGAATTGCTGGGTGCCAACTGGTATGCTGTAGTGGCTACTATCGGTCTGGCTGCCCTTGCTGTCATTCACATTGTCTTTGCGTTCATCCTGACAGCGCAGAACCGTACCGCTCGTGGCAACAGTCGCTATGATGTGGCAACAACGGTAAATGCTGGTAAGGTTGAGTGGGCTTCTAAGAACATGCTCGTGCTGGGTATCATTATCCTCCTGGGCCTGTTGCTCCACTTGTTCAACTTCTGGTACAACATGATGTTTGCCGAAATCGTAGGCTTCAGTGCAGGTCATCTGCCCTCTGACGGCTTTGCATTCATCATCGACACCTTCCAGAACCCCGTCTTTGTAGTGCTCTACCTCATTTGGCTTTGCGCTATCTGGTTCCATCTTACTCACGGTTTCTGGTCAGCAATGCAGACCCTTGGTATTAGTGGTAAGATTTGGCTCTGCCGTTGGAGGTGGATTGGTGGCATTTATGTCACCCTGCTTATGCTTGGTTTCCTCGTAGTTGTTTTGGCTTTTGCCTTCAAACTGGCTCCGAGCCTCTATTGCTATGCAGGCTGCTGCTAATTGTTAAACCTTAAATTACTTTGAAAGTTATGGCAAAAGTATTAGATTCAAAGATTCCCGCAGGTCCAGTACCTGAGAAATGGAAGGAATATAAGGCTCATCAGCGCTTGGTAAACCCCAAGAACAAGCTGAAGCTCGACGTGATTGTGGTAGGTACCGGTCTGGCTGGTGCTTCTGCTGCTGCCTCACTCGGTGAGATGGGCTTCAACGTGATTAACCTCTGCATTCAGGACTCACCCCGCCGTGCGCACTCTATCGCCGCCCAGGGTGGTATCAATGCAGCCAAGAACTATCAGAACGATGGCGACTCTGTATATCGCTTGTTCTATGATACCGTCAAGGGTGGTGACTATCGTGCTCGCGAAGCTAACGTTTATCGTCTGGCTGAGGTATCAAACAATATTATCGACCAGTGTGTTGCCCAGGGTGTTCCCTTCGCTCGTGAGTATGGTGGTATGCTGGCTAACCGCTCTTTCGGTGGTGCTCAGGTGAGCCGTACGTTCTATGCCAAGGGTCAGACCGGTCAGCAGTTGCTGCTGGGTGCCTATAGCTCACTGAGCTGTCAGGTAAATGCCGGCAAGGTAAAGCTCTACACCCGCTACGAGATGGAAGACGTGGTCATCGTTGATGGTCGTGCCCGTGGTATCATCGCCAAGAATCTCGTTACCGGTAAGCTGGAGCGTTTCAGCGCGAATGCCGTAGTCATCGCTACTGGTGGATATGGCAACACTTACTTCCTCTCTACCAACGCTATGGGATGTAACTGTACTGCCGCTGTCCAGTGCTATCGTAAGGGTGCTTACTTTGCTAATCCTTCTTACGTTCAGATTCACCCCACCTGTATCCCCGTTCACGGCGACAAGCAGTCTAAGCTGACGCTGATGTCTGAGTCACTGCGTAACGATGGTCGTATCTGGGTTCCCAAGAAGATAGAGGACGCTAAAGCTCTGCAGGCTGGTACCAAGCAGGGTTGGGAGATTCCCGAGGAGGATCGCGACTACTATCTGGAGCGCCGCTATCCGGCATTCGGTAACCTCGTTCCCCGTGACGTGGCCTCTCGTGCCGCTAAGGAGCGTTGCGACAAGGGCTTCGGCGTGAACAACACCGGTCTGGCTGTGTTCCTCGATTTCTCAGAGTCTATCAACCGCCTGGGTCTCGATGTCATCATGCAGCGTTACGGCAACCTCTTCGAGATGTACGAGGAGATTACGGATGTATTCCCTGGAGACGTAGCCAACGAGATCAATGGTGTGAAGTACTACAAGCCCATGATGATCTATCCCGCTATCCACTACACGATGGGTGGTATCTGGGTTGACTACGAGCTGCAGACCACTATCCCTGGTCTCTTTGCTATCGGTGAGTGTAACTTCTCTGACCACGGTGCCAACCGCCTCGGTGCTTCTGCGCTGATGCAGGGTCTGGCCGATGGTTACTTCGTGCTGCCTTACACCATCCAGAACTACCTGGCCGACCAGGCTGTTTGGCCGAAGGTTCCCACAGACCGTCCTGAGTTTGACGAGGCTGAGAAGAAGGTTGACGCCGAGATGGATCGCCTGCTCAATATCAAGGGTAAGCGTTCTGTTGATTCTATCCACAAGGAGCTCGGCCACATCATGTGGGAGTATGTCGGCATGGGTCGCACCGCTGAGGGTCTGAAGACAGGTCTGAAGAAGATGCACGAGCTGGAGAAGGAGTTCGATACCAACCTGTTCGTGCCTGGCACGAAGGAGGGTCTGAACGTAGAGCTTGATAAGGCTATCCACCTGCGCGACTTCTTCACCATGGGTCAGCTCGTTGCTTTCGACGCTCTCTCTCGTAACGAGTCCTGCGGCGGTCACTTCCGCGAGGAGTACCAGACCGAGGAAGGCGAGGCAAAGCGCGACGATGAGAACTACTTCTACGTAGGTTGCTGGGAGTACAAAGGCAAGGGCAACGAGCCCGAGCTCATCAAGGAGCCGCTGGAGTACGAGGCAATCAAGGTTCAAACCAGAAATTATAAGAACTAACAGATGACGCGGAAAGAACTTTTTTCAGAATGGCAAGACCAGAAAAGCCTGTTGATTGCCTGCATCATTTTAGATGTTGCAATGATTGGTATAGGCAAGAGTTTGCCGATAGCAATATCCGGGCTGCTGATGTTATTGTGTCTGATTTTAGCTTTACGCATTGCTTATAAAAATAAATAACTATGGCAAAGAATATATCATTTACCATTAAGTTCTGGCGCCAGAACGGCCCCAAGGACGCAGGTCATTTCGATACCCACGAAATGCACGATATTCCCGATGACACCTCGTTCCTCGAGATGCTCGACATCCTGAACGAGGAACTCATCAACGAGGGCAAGGAGCCCTTCGTGTTCGACCACGACTGCCGCGAGGGTATCTGCGGTATGTGCTCTCTGTATATTAACGGAACGCCTCACGGCAAGACGGAGCGTGGAGCTACCACTTGTCAGCTCTATATGCGCCGCTTCAACGATGGTGACGTCATTACCGTCGAGCCTTGGCGCTCAGCTGCCTTCCCCGTCATCAAGGACTGTATGGTAGACCGCAACGCCTTCGATAAGATTATGCAGGCTGGTGGCTATACCACTATCCGCACCGGTCAGGCTCAGGATGCCAATGCTATCCTGATTCCTAAGGAGGACGCTGACGAGGCTATGGATTGCGCTTCTTGCATCGGCTGTGGTGCATGCGTAGCAGCTTGTAAGAACGGCTCGGCTATGCTTTTCGTATCGTCTAAGGTTAGCCAGCTGGCTCTGCTTCCTCAGGGCCGTGTAGAGGCTGCCCGTCGTGTGAAGAACATGATTGCCAAGATGGACGAGCTCGGCTTCGGTAACTGCACCAACACTCGCGCCTGCGAGGCCGTTTGTCCGAAGAACGAGACCATCGCCAACATCGCCCGCCTCAACCGCGAAATGATTAAGGCTAAGCTTGCTGATTAATGTAATTACACCTTATTTATAATAAGAGCGCCGCAGAGAAGATACTTGCGGCGCTCTTTAGTTCTGCATATTGTTTCTTTGTTCTGCATATTGCTGTGTCACAGCAACAAACTCTACAGCAAGCCACTCAACGCTCATCCCTCGCAAATAGCCTTCGCCATTTCGTTCAGCTCCAGGCATTGCCCCCTTTTAATCGTCACCTTCTCATTATGATGCTCCCAAGGCGCCAGTATTAGTAGCTGCCCTCTGGCGCAGGCATCCATCCTCATACCGCCAGGCTTTGCCAAATCCGTAAAGCCATTTTCTTGCAGATAAACCAGTGGCAACCCTTCCTCAAACGCTGCCCTCATGATAGCCTTCTCTCCTTGTGAAATAGCTGGTGACACCAGCACCGCCCCTTGCCGTGCGGCACAAAGGCATTCATTCGTCTTCGCTTGTAAATCGTTCTCGCTGATGCTTCTTGAGCACTGCACCTGTATCTTTACCGGCCTTTCCAATAAAAACCGATTGCCAATAGCCGAAAAGCTGAGGCCAGCGAATGTCAGCCCCCTCTGTACCTTAAACAAATCAGGGTTCTCCCGCTTCATCAGCAGTCGCCGTGGGTTATCCTTTAGGTAGTTCATCCATCGCTCCAGTTGTCCATCCCTCAATAGTATTTGGTCGTTGAAACCTTTCGCAAACAGCAGCCCGTTCTCCCTTTTCTGTTGTGCGTGTTGCTGTGCCACAGCAACAAACTCAACGGGCATTAGCTCGCGGAACGCTTTATTACACGCCTGCTTCACGCCCAGCAACACCTTCCCCAGCGGCTTCTCCATCCGTTCTTTCACAAAAAGGATGGCGTGCAGATGGTCGGGCATCATCTGTAGTGCCACCACTTTCATCTCTCGATGATGGCTGCCTATCGTTTGCCAAATCTTTGCCACAGCCTCACCCAATGGCGCCAGCTGGATGTGAGGCGCCTCCGGCGATGGCTCTACGGCCTCACTTTTTCCCACCACTTGGCCAAAGAGCGGTTTCCGCCCCTCCGTCACCATTGTTACCATATACATCCGCCGCGCTGTGTAGTCGTTATCTACACAGCGTCGTTGCATCGAAGGTTTCTTCTCGCCCGCAAATGCCTTCTGGCTTTCAAATGTTGCTCTATCCATAGCTTTGTAGTGCAAAGATACAACTTATTTCGAAACCTTATTCATTTATTAAGAATTTATTCGTATATTTGCAGGCAAACACATAGGGGTATAGGCACCGTGTAATGAGGACAAATGACTCCCCTAAGTTTTGTAATGTTTCCCGCTTCATATTTCATTACAAAATTTTTGGAGAAAAATCATATGGGAACAAAATAAGAATCATTGGGGTCAGAGAAGGTGATCAACTCTCCTCACCCAGACTTTATGCGAGCCGGCTCCTTTGGTTTTGATGCCTGAATTAGGGTCGGCGACGAGTTTGATGAGTTCTCGTGAGGCTGCGCTGCGACTGAGGCGGTTGAGGTTGGCGTATTCTTGGAGTGTGATGAAACCGTGCTGGTCAATGTGGGTTAGGGCGCGTTGCAGGCGCTCCTCATGAGAATAAGGTGAGGGTGCGGTAGGATTGCCAGTTGTTCGCTCGAAAGTATTCTCCTTGTTAATGTCTTCAACCAGCTTTTTGTCTACCTTGAAGTTCACGCCCTTGACTCGGACATGATGGTATTTCTTCTTAGAAGATGGCTCCTGGGCTTCCTGTGGGTCTTCGCTATCCTCCTGGTTATCAGCGAATTCCAACGACAACGAAAACACACCCAGGTTATCGATTTTCATGGTGTGTCCCAGAGGGAGATACGACTTCATGACCACTCCTAAAGTGTCAAGTACGCCACGAATGGTAGCCTGGCTGAAAGCTGGAGAATTGATGTGGATGAGCTCAACAACCTTGTCGTAGTCGAACTCTGTATAGACTTGCATTTTGGGGAATATTCTTCCCTTTTTGCCGTTGCCCATACCTGCGGGCATTTCCTTTACTACATAATTTGCCATATTATCCTATTTTATTTTATTTCAAGCTTTGAAATGTATATCCTCAACTTTGGTATCAACATTTCAGACTTTGGGATGTTAATCCCAAACTTTGCAACAAAAAGTTTCTGCAAAGATAATGCTTTTATCTTAAAGAACCAAAAATATAATCAACAATCAACAAAAATGCGTATCTTTGCAGCATTATCTAAAGAATGACGACTATGAACATTGGAGACAAGGCGCCTGAGATATTGGGCAAGGACGAGCAGGGACGGGACATCCGTCTGAGTGATTACAAGGGACGTAAGCTGGTGCTGTATTTCTATCCGAAGGACAACACCAGTGGCTGTACTGCTGAGGCTTGCAGTCTGAGAGACCATTATACAGAACTGCAAGGTGCAGGATATGAAGTGGTGGGAGTGAGCAAGGACTCTGCAGCTTCGCATGTGAAGTTCAAGGAGAAGCACGAACTGCCTTTCCCGCTGATTGCCGATGTTGATAAGACGCTGTTGCAGGCGATGGGTGCCTGGGGCGAGAAGGTGATGTACGGCAAGAAGACCGAGGGCACCATCCGCACCACCTTTATTATTAATGAGGAGGGCATCATAGAGCAGATATTTTCAGGCAAACAGGTGAAGACCAAAGAACACGCTGAGCAGATATTACAATTGTAGCTTTGTGAATGATATGATGTAACGAGATACCATCATCTAAAGAATAACAGACAATGAAGAAACTATTATTATCCATTGCAGCTATGACAGCTATTACCACCCTGGTTCAGGAGCAGGATTTTGCAGGCAAGCGTGCTACCCCCGATGGCACTGACTATAAGTTTACCGTAACGGGACGTGGAATGGATGGCAAGGAATCTTCTTCCATCATCTATGTCACTGTAGGCAAAGGTGCTGATGCCAAACCCGAGTTTACACAAGTGGTTCGCTGATAATAGATGGATTTAAACGAACTGATAACGGTTGTAAACGATGCGGTGTGGGGCTACGTGCTCATCTTCGCACTGGTGGGGTGTGGTCTGTGGTTCACATGGCGCACCCACTTCATGCAATTCCGCATGATAGGTGAGATGTTTCGAGTGCTGACAGACTCGGCAGTCGACTCCTTGGAATCGCATGTCGGAGAAATGAATACCCAACAACGTCGCATCTCTTCGTTTCAAGCCTTTGCAGTCAGTGTCGCTACCCGTGTTGGAACGGGCAATCTGGCTGGCGTTGCTTCCGCCATAGCCATAGGCGGTCCTGGAGCCGTGTTCTGGATGTGGATGATTGCGCTGGTGGGCTCAGCAACAGCTTTCGTTGAGTCAACACTAGCACAACTGTTTAAACAAAAACACAAGGACTCGTATATCGGCGGTCCTGCCTATTACATCCAGCGCGGTTTGCACCAGCGTTGGCTCGCCATCACGTTTGCCGTGTTGATCACTTGTCAGTTCGGACTCTCCAATAACTCCATTCAGGCCAATACCATCTGTGGTGCCATGCAAGAAGCCTTCGGATGGTCGCCTGTATGGGTGGGTGCTGCTTTGGCTGCCTTAGGACTCATCATTGTCTTTGGCGGCATCCAGCGCATTGCAATGGTTTGTGGTGTGTTGGTGCCCATCATGGCCATTGGCTACTTGGTGTTAGCCATCATCGTTGTCGTGATGAACATCGAGCTGATACCCCATGTTTTCAAAGTCATCGTGCTCGACGCCTTTGGTATTGAACAGATAGCCGGAGGCGGAATAGGAGTCACAATCATGTATGGCGTAAAGCGAGGCTTGTTCTCAAATGAGGCAGGCGAGGGTAGTGCACCCAATGTGGCTGCTACGGCAACGGTAACTCATCCTGTTAAACAAGGACTTATCCAGGCATTAGGCGTCTTTACCGATACACTGTTGGTTTGTTCATGTACAGCCTTTATTATCCTCATCAGCGGCCTCTATAACGTGCCTGAACTTAACGGCATTGCTCTGACACAGTCGGCATTGCAGTCTGAGATTGGTTCGGCAGGTCCTGTGTTTATAGCCATTGCCATTCTGCTCTTTGCCTTCTCCAGCATCATTGGCAATTATTATTATGGTGAAGCCAACATCCGTTTTATCACCCCCAATACGAAGGTGATGACCGCTTACCGCATCTTCTCAGCAGGTGTGATGGTGATGTTTGGTGCACTCGCCAGTTTTGAGCTTGTCTGGAACATCGTCGATTTCTTCATGGCCTTCCTGACCGCCTGCAACCTGATTGCCATCATGCTCTTAGGCCGTTATGCCTTCCGTTTGCTCGACGACTATCGCAGTCAGAAGCGACGTGGCATCAAGGAGCCCACGTTCCATCGCAGTCAACTGCCTGAATTGGAAAACGAGCTGGAGTGTTGGGAATAACAATCTTGGCTTTTACTCTACCCTTATGCACATCATGGTGAGGTCATCATTCGGTTCGGCCCCATTGCGATGCTCCTTCACTTCCGCAGCAAGTGTTTCTATGACTTGCTGTGACGATTCGAAGTGTGTGTTACGCAGAATGCTGAGCAGACGCTCATTACCAAACTGTTTCAGTTGACGGTTTTCTGCTTCGTTAAGTCCGTCAGTATAGATAAACAAGGGGCGTCCTTTGATGGATTCAATTTCTTCACCGATATACTGCAATCCTGCCCATAGTCCGAAAGGTGCGTTCGACTCCATTTTCAGGAAGTCTCCATGCGATGGTGTGCCTCCGATGACAGGTGGGTTATGACCTGCATTACAAAATGACAAGTGTCCGCTCTTTAGGTCAAGGAGTCCAAGGAAGAATGTCACGAATACTCCGTTTTCATTATCTTCACCAGAGAGTGCATCGTTCATCTGAGTACAAATTTCTGCAGGCTGCAATCCTTGCTTGGCCAGTGTCAGGAACAATCGCGTAGCCTGTGCCATAAACAACGAAGCAGGCACTCCCTTACCACTCACGTCGCCCACACAGAAGTAGAGCTGGTCTTCGTTTATCACATAGCCGTATAGGTCGCCACCCACCTCACGTGCCGGAGCCATTGAGGCATACATATCCAATCCTTTTCGATTGGGGAATGTGCTGGGCACCATCGACATCTGGATGTCACGGGCAATGCGTAGTTCACTCTCTATCCGCTCCTGTTCCGCTTTCATTTTCGCCAATCTGCGTGTTGCCAACAATCTCAGCCAAATAAAGATGACGATAGCTATCAAGACAATGGCTACGATGACAATCATCAGGTACAGCCTTTGGCGTTCGTTCTGCATACGTTCGCGCTCAGCCTGCATCTTCAGTTCGTCCACCTCGAAGCGCTTGTTCAGTTCGTTCAATTGCTGACGTGTCTCTTCTCGGTTGATGGAAACCAGCAGGTCATGGTGTTCATCCAGATTGCTATAAGCCTCCTTCCATTGTCCTAAGCCCGACAGGATTTGTGCGCGCTGTCTTAGAATCTCTGCATAGGCATTGACATCCAGTTCTTTGGCTCCTGGCAGTTGCTGGTTGCTCAGCTTGAGCGCCTCTGCATAGTTCTTTCGTTCAATGGCCAGTTGTGTTCGATAACCCAAAACCTCATTACGGGTTATCTGCGACCAACCCGTTGATTCAATGTGCTTTACTACAGAATCGACTTGCTCAGAAGCCTTATCCCAATCTTTCTTCATCATATAGTAGATGTAGCACGAATGATGGTAATAGTAAAGCCAATTTTCGAATTGTTTGGAAGGAATACTTGTATCCTTACGACACTCGGTAATGTATGCATACCATTCGTCCAGCGTCTTATGCATCTTCAGCGTGTCTTTCAGGCCTTTCAGTTCTGTGGTGTAATACACGTAGATGGTGTTTTTCAGAAAGGCATCCGCATCATCTGGAAAGATGGCAAGAGCCCGTTCATAGCTGCGAGCAGACTCTTTACGATTCAACTGGTTGTCATAGACCAGTCCTTTGATGTATTCAGCAACGGTCAGTCCGTACTTGTTATCTCGTTTCGTAGCATCGTCGTGTATTTCCTGAGCTACTTTGATGGCCATATTGGTCTCGCCACTGAAGTTATATTCCTGACCCAGCAGCATCCACGTGTCGTAATAGTCGGCCCAGAGCTCGTGTTCGCGACAGAAGTCCAGCACCTCAGGCACCTTCATCACCAGGCTGTCGTGGATGTTGTTGTTATAGTAATACGCCAGCACCTTATATTGCAGTTGTGCCTCTTTGGTCCATTTCTTGTTGGCTTTTTCAGGGGTGTTATTATCTTCATTACCGCTGCGTGTACTGCAAGCAGCTATTAGTGTGACCAAAAAGAGGACGATGAGGTAGTAGGACTTCTTCATATTTCTTTCTTTAGATTGCGTGCAAAGTTACGAATAAGCGAGTAAAAAACCAAATAATATTTGTTTATTTGCTCATATCATCGTATCTTTGCGCGTGAAAATGGATATGGATAGAACGAAGGACATATATCGGGTGACATTGGTGGGCAGCGTGATAAACGTTGTCCTGTTGCTTTTCAAGTTTGTTGCAGGCATCATAGGTCATAGTGCTGCGATGCTTGCCGATGCCGTTCACTCCCTTTCTGACTTTGTGACAGATGTCATCGTGCTGGTGTTTATCCGCATCAGTGGCAAGCCTCAGGATAAGTCGCACGACTATGGTCACGGCAAATATGAGACTTTGGCAATGACACTGATAGGCGTAGCTTTGCTGTTGGTGGCTTTAGGCATCCTGAACAGTGGAGCTATGAAGATCAAGTTATGGCTGGATGGCGAACAGCTGGAGGCTCCTGGTACCATTGCCTTGTGGGCAGCCTTGTTGTCTGTGGTTTTAAAGGAGGGCGTCTATCGTTATTCCATGATCAAGGCGCGCCAATTGAACTCACCTGCCGTTGAGGCTAATGCGTGGCATCATCGCAGCGATGCCCTTTCTTCCATCGGTACGGCCATAGGTATTGGTGGTGCTATCTTCCTGGGCCAGCGTTGGACCGTATTAGACCCTATCGCTTCTGTTGTGGTGGGCATCTTCATCGTCAAGGTATCTGTCAGTCTGTTGCGCAGAGGCATTGGCGATTTGTTGGAACAATCGTTGCCTGATGCTGTTGAAGAAGAGATCTTGCAGCTGGTTGCAGCATTGCCCGGGCTCTCTAAGCCCCATGAACTTCGTACACGAAGAATCGGCAACCATTATGCCATCGAACTGCATATCTTGATGGATGGCAATATCACCCTTCGTGAAGCCCACGACAAGGCTTCAGAGGTGGAAGAGACATTAAAAAGCCACTATGGGCAGGAAACCCATGTGGCTGTTCATGTGGAACCAAAAGACGACTAATCCTTATTTCACTTTCCAGACATTCAGTACAATACCCTTGAACTCCTGCGTCCATTCGGGCTGACAGACAAAGAGGGCATTGTTTAGCCATGCATAACGGCTGTCTGCTGGTGCCTCGAATTGGGGTGCAGCCTTGAAGTAGAATGACGGTTGACCATTCGCATCCTTTCCGTTATAGATGATGCCACGATTCCTCACGTGAATGTTCACACCATCATCAGTACGGATGCAATAGATAGCTTCCAACTCCGTCCTGCTGCCGTCTGCAGAGGCTAACTGATAGTCGGCACCCCCATTCAGTATCGTACCTTTTATTAATGGACCCTCAAACGTTCCTCCTGTAATCGGAATGACGATTCGTTTGCCGTGAGGTGTTTCCCCCACGCTGAAGGCTTGGTCTATGTGTACTCTCAACTGCAGGGCAAACTCCAATTGTGGGGTGTCCTTGGGCGGATAGGTCTGTGCTTGGACAGTCAACATAGTAACTATCAGCATCACCAGGGTCATAGTAATCTTCTTCATCATCTTTCGTTTTCAGATTCATCGTCACAAAGATACATAAAGTTATGTGCAGTACAAAAGATTTAATCTTTTTTATACTGAAACGGGTTTTCCACCCTTACTTTTTTATATCTTTGCACCCATGAAACGACTACTTACATACATTATTATATCATTGGTGCTGAGCAGCTGTGTGGGCGGAGGCAAGTATACTGCTATGCGCAAGGGCCTTGACAGCATTAACACACTCAATCGTGAAATCCGGGGTCGGTTCTAGTGATCATATATGGAGTCGTTCAGAAATTGACAAAATGATCACTAGAACCGACCCCATGATTTGAGGGCATAGCAGAGCAGGAGCATGTCAACTTCCCCCCGTTCATCAGGGTGGTGAGCGACATCACCGCCAATCCGCAATACTACAACTATAACATAGCGCTGAGGAAATAAACGGAAAAGGGAGCCAATTGGCTCCCTTTTTCCATTTTACCAGATTTTCACACGTTTCTCCGGTTCAACAAACAGTTTGCCGTCCTTCACGTCGAACAGCTGATACCACTCGTCCATCAGCGTCACGATACCATTGACACGGTTCGTGTTCCTCGAGTGACTGTCATTCAAGTATTGCTCCTTTAGATCTTCAAGCGTCAGCTTTATTTGCCATAGTTTTGCTAAATGCAGGAAGTACTCGCGGCAGGCGTGGTCGAATTCTGCACCACTGAGCCCCTTGGCCTTCATGTCCTGCTTGAACAGTGCGTACGACAGCTCTATGCCGCCGTAGTCAGCCATATTCTCAGCCAGCGTCTTGGTGCCATTGGCTTTCTGCCCGGGATAAGCCTCCAGACGGTTGTACAGCTCTATCAGCTGCTCTTGCTTGGCTTCCAGTTTCAGCTTGTCGTCAGGGAGCAGCCATGGATTATATAAACCTTGCTCGTCGTAGTAGACACCATTGGAGTCAAATCCGTGAGTGATTTCATGACCAAATACCATAGAAGTGGCATTGCGCATGTATTCTTCATTAACAGGGAAAATGCTGTTGGTGAGGAAAACAGGCAGGATCATCAGCGAGTTCGCAGAGCTGTCGTAGTATGCATTCACCTGACCATACCACGTAGTTAATGTATGGTAGTCTGGCAGGTCTTCTATCTTTTGGAATCTCAGACTGTTATTCAGGGCGACATTCTGAGCGGCCAGTTCCATGGCGTCCAGAATCAGCGTATTGTCATCCTTCAGTGTGTATTCCTTGTTGACCATCTTGTTAGGGAAACCAATTCCGAACGTCATGTGGTCCAGCTTGTTTTGGGCTTTTGCACGGCCAGCGTCACTGAGCCAGTCGAGTGTCTGCAGGCGCTGACGGAAAATGGTGCGCATGTCCTCCATCATTTTCTTACAGGTCTCTGCACCTACCGAAAGTTCCTTGAGTTTGTCTTTTGCCAGCTGGTTCATCAGCAACGGGAAGTCGTTGGTCAGCTGGGCGTAATAAGTGTTGACGGGCGTTGCATCGGTAGTCTTTACGGGTGGCAAGTAGTTCATGAGCAGGCTCAGCGGTTGATAGCGCAGATAGTCGTAGAACAGCTGATAGTCTTTTGCTTGTTCGCACGTAGCCACCACATCTCTGAGGTATTTCAGGTAATCCTTGAAAGCATCCGAGTCGTCAAAGTAAGATTTTTCGTCTATGTTGAACACAGCCTTGATGCTTGCTTCGTTGAAGTTGGCAGCTTCGCCGGCACGACGTGAAGCAATCTGGCTGGTCGTCTTCATTTCAAGGACGGGAGCAAGGCCAGGCACCTTTTTCAGCTCCTGCGGTTGCCCACTAGTACCGGCATAAATGGCTGATTCGATTTTATAGATGTTTTCCGCGCGTGCCGTAACAGCACTGACATAGGCGGTAGGGTCCATAGCAGCAATGGCGTCGAGGTTGGTAGCCAAATCAATCTCCGTCAGCACATCGGAGATGAATTCTACAGCTTTATCCTTCTCTTTTAACGCGAGGTGACGCTGGAGCGTGGGCGACATGTTTCCATAGGTTACGAGAATGTTGAATTCATGGTTTGCGAGCAAATCCGTCTTGCTGCTGACGAGTGGGAAATAGCCCTTGTCACGCATCTTGTTGATTTCACTCAGCACGTCTGCTGCACTGTTGGGCTTCTGTATGTTCAGAACCTTTAGCATGGCTTCTACTTCTGAGCCCCTTGTTCTCTTCCTGTCGTTGAAGTTCCTGACCAGATGCTGTGCCTTCGGGTCACTTGATGTCAGTACATACTGGCGCACTTCATTTGTAAATTTCTCGCCTTCGCCGAATACGTATCCTTGGTCGCCTTCAGGTGCGGTCTGGAGCCATGTGCCCAAGGCAAATTCATAGAAATTGTCGCCAGGCTTCGTGTTACGGTCCATCCAGGCTTCGTTCTCATACGTTTCATTGGCAGCAGGGCCACTTGGACCTTGTGGCTGCACAGGATTGTCTGTGTTGTCCACACAGGCAGTCACCATCAGACCGCAGAACAGGATGGCGGTCATCATCCATAGTGAATTCTTTTTCATTGTCATTTACGATTTGTTTGTTAGTAAAAAAATCTGGTGCAAAGATACTCATTTTCTCTAAAAAAATGTTATTTCGTTGAAGGAAATCGACCATTCGCTGAAATCTTCAGGTGGACGTTTTTACTTTTCGTACCTTTGTAACGTCATATAGATGTCGATTGCGACAAAACAACGAAAAGTTGTGTCTCATCTCATTGTCTCAATGTCGCATAAGGAGTATAATAGTAGTATTATAAGTATTCTATTTATCATAATCCTATAACACTACCTATATTGATACACATGGATAGTCCTTATGAGACAATGCGACGATGAGACGCGACACTCCCTTACTCCCCCCCTCAGTCTGCACTTTTGTGAATTTTATTGACACTAACAAATTAGCATTCACACCCTCTGCCGATAGAAAAATTGTTCCCTGCCTAGGGAAAATTTGCGCCCTGCCCAGGAAAATATTTTTTCTATTAATACCCGCAAAAGCGCCCTCCCCACCGCTATCTCAAAAGTATAAAAATATCTTTACATCAAACTCGACTTCAACGTGAAGCGTGGAGCTATGGCGGCTTACCTTACTGATTGAAAGTTCAGAAACAAACAGCCCGCCTACCATTCAAATACTCCGAATAGAAATTCAAATACTCCGGAAGTAATTTGTGTTACTGCTTCTTAATCTGTTTGACAGGGAAGGTGAAATAGGTATCGGGGAAGGGCTCGTCAATCAGTGTGAAATGCCACCACTCTGTATCTACGGGCTTGAAGCCGTGACTTAACATGACGCGGCGTAACAGCATACGGTGTTGGAACTGTTCTTCGGTAATGCTGTCGTTGGGGGTATATTCAAAGGTATCGGGATTGCCACCAAAGTCTGGATGACTCTCAATGCCGAACCAATCGAAGGTGCCACCCATGTCGAGTTCTTTCTCCGTATTCATATCAAAGAGCGTCAGGTCAACCGTTGAACCACGGGTGTGACCACTCTGTTCGGCAATATAACCCTGTGGGAAAAGCACATCCTTCTCCAGTTGCGGATAGAAGTAACGCTTCATCAGCGAATCGTTGGCATCCTTTGACCAGCGTACGAAGTGGTCGACAGCCTTCTGAGGACGGTAGGCATCGTAAATTTTCAGTCGATAGCCCATCTTCATCACTTCCTTGCTCACTACCTGCAAGCTGTCAGCAGCCTGTTTCGTCAGCAAAGCCGTAGGCTCCTCATAACCGTCAATACGAGTACCCACAAAGTTATAGGTGCTGAAATAGCGTATCTCCAGAATAGCATCGGGCACCGCATCCGTCAAAGTGACAAAGGCACTTCGGTCGTTCGGACGTACAAACTCACCTTTCTTGTCCGTGCAAGCCATCAGCAGCATTACTGCCAGCAAAAACAGTCCAGTTCTTTTCATAAGAGTCAATGTAAGTTATTATAAAATAGGTATTCGGTTGCAAATATACGTAAAAAAAACGATACGATTGTTAGGATGATAAGAAAAATGTTGTATCTTTGCAAGCAGAATTTATTTGATAACTAATTATTGTGTTATGAAGAAAGTATTTGTTTTTGGTGGGCTGTTTGCGCTGATGTGCACAATGATAGCCTGTGGTGACAAGACGAAGAGTAACCCTGAGGCTGACTCGCTGCGTACACAGTTGTCGGCTCAGATGGAGGAAATGGACGAGATGAACCTCTTCCTGGATGCTGTGAACATGAGCATGGACAGTGTGGTGAACATGGAAGGTAATGTATTGCGCACAACGGGTGAAAGTCCTTTGTCTCGCAAGGAGCAGATTCAGAAGAACATGGAGGCTTACAAGTTGATTCTGCAACAGCAGCGTGAGCGTCTGGACATCCTGGAGAAGAAGTTGAAGGACAACAATGCCTATGCTGGTAAGATGCAGAAGACCATTGCAGCCCTGAAGCAGCAGTTGGAGGAGAAGGACCAGGCTATTATCAAGTTGTCTGAGGAACTGGAGCAGCGTAATTTCCAGATAGAGGAACTGAAGGACAATGTTGACAACCTGAACGTTCAGGTGGCTGAGCTGGAGGAAGACTCTAAGGCTAAGCAGGAGGAGATAGACGAGAAGGTAAACCAGATGAACGAGGCTTATGTCTTCATTGGCGACAAGAATGCATTGAAGAAGGCCGGTCTGATAGGAGGTGGTTCACTCCTGAAGAAGTCGAAGTTGAACACTTCAAACATCGACAAGAAGCTGTTTAAGAAGGTGGATATCCGTAACGTGAAGAACTTCCAGATTCCTGACAGCAAACCAGAAGTGCTGACACAGATGCCTGCAGGTTCTTATGAGATTACGAAGACTGGCAACAACTCTTCTGAGTTGACCATTACTGATCCTGCCCGCTTCTGGGGTGTTTCTCGCTTCTTGATTATCAGATATTAATCCGATATTTCGATAATAAGCAAAAAGAAAGCATCTGGTTTTCGCCAGATGCTTTTCTTATGGATATAAGATACCTTTCTTTATAGATAAAAGACGGATTCAGGTCCCATGCAGAACAGCAAGTCGAGAATGCTCAGATTGGCTTGGAAGCCATGCTTTTGCTGAAAGACCTGCCAATAAGTGCGAGGCTCAAAATCGCTGTCGGGCTGGGGGTGCTTGGCATTGATAACCTCACGATAGTCGTTGGCACATTGTCTCACATAGTCCGTTGTATATTCCACCTTTGGCTGAATGTCTATCAGTTGGCAGATGGTCTGACGAATGGCCTCGTTGAAATCGACGAGGAAGTCGTAGCGCTTCTCGAAGAAAGGACGGATATCGTCAGCATAGTATTCAAAGAAAGGACTCTCGCTGTAAGCCGACATGAGCGCATTCCAGTGGATGCGTCGCCACTGGTTATGGTCGCTGATGCGGAGATCTTTCACCAAGGCTTTCTCGTCCGTATGCTCCACAGGTACAGTCAATGCTTGCAGTCCATTCGTCGTTGCAATAATACAACGATTGCGATAGGTCTGCTTCTGGTAAGAGTCATATTGTTCGATGAGGCAATGGTCAAAGCGTTTCAGCTTCTGATACCATTGTACAGGACCGAAGTAGGTAGTCTGGAGAATAGCCGTTGTCATTGCAGTCGGATATTATGACGGTTATAGAGAACGGTAACTACGCGACCTATGATTTGGCTCTCGGCAATGAATCCCAGATGGCGCGAGTCAACAGGGTTCTTCTGGTTGATGGCTTCCAGCCAGTAATAGTCCGTCTTGGCACAGTTGACCAGTCCTGGAACCAACAGCGGACCGTTTATTGTACGGATGGTGTCGCCAGGAATGGCCGTACAGCGGGCGATGTAGATTCCTGCAACGGAATCGCAGGGCACCTTAAAGGCAATGATGTCGCCCTTCTTCACGGGTTGGCGCATCAGTCGGCTGTAGGGTAGCAGTCCGTTTCCCTCGATACGCATTCCATAGCTACAACGGTTGATTAGCAACTGATCGCCATTCTTATAAAGCGGAGCCAGTCCGTTGCCATTCACACTATGAACAGAAACGACCAAAGCACGTGCTACCAACATCAGCGCGAATGCTGATGCAAATGCTATCACGTACTTCAGCCCTTTTGTCATACTCCTTACATCTTACGTCTTCCCTCTAACTTCACTTGATATTATCAACAAAGCGGAACAATCGGTTCCAGCGGATGCCAGAGAAACCGCTACGGTCTGGATCTGAGCTCCACCAGATGAAGATGGGCTTACCCACGATATGGTCTTCAGGAACGAAACCCCAATAGCGCGAATCCAGCGAGTTGTGACGGTTGTCGCCCTGCATCCAGTAGTAGTCCATCTTGAAGGTGTACTTCGTGGCTACTTGGTCGTTGATGTATATCTTGCCATCCTTCACCTCCAACTTATTACCCTCATAAGTACGGATGGGGCGCTCATAGATAGGCAGGTTCTTCAGTGTCAAGTCGATGCTCTGGCCTTTGGCAGGAATCCAGATAGGTCCGTAGTTGTCGCGAGTCCAGTGCATATTGCCGTTCAACGGATAGATGTCCAAATCGTTAGCATCTTTGTTCAGCGCAATGCTCTCCACAATGTCCGTACGCTTCTTCAGTTCCTTGACGGCAGCATTGGTCAGCGGCATGTAACCCTGCGTGTTGAGGCTCATCAGGTCTTCCATCGTAATGCCCAGTTCCTTCATCAGCTCATCGCTCAGACGGTCTTTCAACTTGACATGATAAGTGTACTGCACATTGTCTGGTTCCTTGTTGGGCTTGCCATCCAGATAGATAATGTGGTCCTTAATCTGCAATGTCTGTCCAGGCAGACCCACACAGCGTTTCACATAGTTCTCACGACGATCGGTGGGACGTGTGTCAATCAAGCCATACTCCTGTGGATTGGCTTGGATTGTTTGTTTGCCAGCCTGATAGATGGTGTTGAAGTAAAGAGGCAACTGCTCCTGCGTCAACGAATCAGGATTAGGACGCTGTGGATAGGTCTGGTAACCTATCTGATAGCACATCTGATAGAAGTCGTAAGCCTGATACTGGGGCGCAGAACAAATGGTATCACCAGCGGGATAGTTGAACACCACGATATCGTTGAGCTGTATCTTGCCCAAGCCCTTCACTCTGCGATAGTCCCAATGGGGCCATTCGATATACGACTTGCACTCGAATAAAGGCATGGTGTGCTGTGTCAAAGGCATGGTTAACGGTGTCTCAGGAATACGAGGACCATAGCTTACCTTCGAGACGAAGAGATAGTCGCCCGTCAGCAACGATTTCTCCAGCGAACTCGATGGAATGACGTAGTTCTGGAAGAAGAACAGGTTGATGAAATAGACAGCCACCAAGGCGAACACCAAGGCATCCACCCACGACATCACGAACTTCGTAGGACCTTCAGCATCCTTCCACCACTGCCACTTGATTTTCTTGGTGATATAGACATCATAGATGAAAGGAATGACGAGCAGTCCCCACCATGACTCCACCCAATAGAGGAACAGCAGGTAAAGCACCAATACACAGATGAACTTCAGCCACTGCACCTTCATATTCAGCTTTTTCTTTTTCTCCATGTTCCTTAGAATTTAAACATATCGCTGATGGTCAGCAATCCCTGATGGTCCTTGGTGTATTCAGCAGCCAAGACAGCTCCCAAGGCAAAGCCCTGACGCGAGTGGGCATCATGGGTAATGGTAATGATATCGGCCTCAGAATCATAGCGAACGGTATGGATTCCAGCCACCTCGCCACGACGGATATGGTCGATGCGAAGCAGTTTGGGATCAGTAGTATCCTCAGCCCAAGCTTCCTTGCGGTCGATGTTCTCCAGAATACCTTCAGCTAAGGTGATGGCTGTTCCTGAAGGATGGTCGAGCTTATGCACATGATGCGTCTCTTCCATCTCCACGTCATACTGTGGGAACTGGTTCATGATTTTGGCCAGATACTTGTTGACAGCACTGAAGATAGCCACGCCAATGGAGAAGTTGGAAGCCCAGAACAGCGTCTGTCCTTCCTCAGAACACATTCTGCGAACATCGTCGCCATGTTCTTTCATCCATCCTGTACTACCACTAACCACCTTCACGTGGTGCTTAAAGGCACGAAGATAATTGCCATAAGCAGCCTGGGGTGCTGTAAACTCTATCGCCACATCAGCACTCTTGAAGGCTTCGCTATCGAAGTCCTGCTGATTGTCGATGTCGATAATACTCACAATCTCATGACCACGGCTGAGGGCTATTTGTTCTATCATCTTACCCATCTTGCCGTAGCCGATTAAAGCTATTTTCATAATATGTACACGTATTAATACGGTGCAAAGGTACAAAATAAAGTGAAAAGTGAGAACTGAAAAGTGAAAATTTAAAGAATATTCGTATCTTTGCAGACATGTTAATCAATGAACGGACACGGGATTTCATTCGTCAGCACGAAAACGACGATGTAAGACGATTGGCATTGCAAGGAGCGAAGGACCCAGAAGTGGACCTGATGGTGGCCTTGCAACAGATTGCCGGCAGACAGACGGCTCGCAGGAAGTTGCCTTCCTGGGCTGCTGTCGATGGGCTGTTCTATCCCCCTCATCTGAACATGGAACAATGTTCCTCCGAACAAACAGCCCGCTATAAGGCCAGTCTGCTGAAGGGAGGTCAGCGCTATGTCGACCTAACGGGTGGTTTTGGCGTCGATTTCTACTGGATGTCGCAAGGTTTCCAGCACCGTTTCTATGTGGAGAGAGATGAGGCCCTCTGCGCCATTGCTGAGCATAACTTCCGCTTGCTGGGTCTTCCGTGTTCCATTTGTTGCTGTAACACAGCAACATACCTAACGGAAATGGAACATGCGGATGTGGTTTTCCTGGATCCAGCCCGTCGCGATGAAAAGGGAGCACGCACCTTTGGCATTGAGGACTGTACGCCCAATGTGCTGGAGCTGTTACCCTTGTTAAGAATGAAAGCCGATACCATCGTGCTGAAGCTTTCGCCCATGTTGGATTGGCGCAAGGCAGTAAGCGATTTACAATGTGTTTCCGAGGTGCATATAGTCAGTGTCGACAATGAGTGCAAAGAACTCTTGCTTATCCTGAAGAACGAACAACGTGAACAGTTGCGCTTGGTTTGTGTGAATAATGATAGTGTGTTTGAAATAGTCCGTCCCCCACGGACTGCCAGTCCGCTCCCTACGGACTACGAGTTCGCTCCCTACGGACTAAAAACGCTCCCCAGTGATGCTGATGCCAACCTTTTCCTCTACGAACCCAATGCCTCTATCATGAAGGCAGGATGCTTTGATGCTTTGGAAGAAAGATACCTTGTGAAGCAGATTTCCCAGAACTCCCACCTCTTCCTAAGTGCCGATAAAATCAGCCAGTTCCCTGGTCGTGCATTCCAGATTATCGCCACATCGTCGATGAATAAAAAGGAACTGAAACCAGCGCTTGCCAACATCAGTCAGGCCAATATTGCCGTGCGTAATTTCCCCTTGACCGCTCAGCAGTTGCGCCAGAAAATGAAATTAAGAGATGGAGGCGACGTCTATATCTTCGCCACAACCACTGCCGATGGAGGTCATAAGCTCTTTATTTGCCGTAAAATAGGTTAAATTTTTGGGTGTTTGCTTTTTTTTCCTTATCTTTGCTCGGAAATTAAAGTGTGAAAACAGTATGTCTGCAGTAGAGATAAGGAAAGTTACCAACCGGAAGGAGCTTGATGCCTT
Organism: uncultured Prevotellaceae bacterium; assembly: GCA_902782305.1. Lineage (GTDB taxonomy): Bacteria > Bacteroidota > Bacteroidia > Bacteroidales > Bacteroidaceae > Prevotella. Next base: position 29,434 of record CACZMV010000003.1, on the reverse strand, counting down.
CATCCAGTTCCATTATGATTTGTATCGTGGCAACGAGTACGATGCCCCTAACCTGTATGCCGACGAGAAGCATACATTAAGCAAGGACAAGAATGCCGCCTTTGAATTCTGCGAGGCCGAATATTTCCTGGCCTACAAGGATGGTAAGGTGGTGGGTCGTATTGCAGGCATTATCAATCATCGTGCCAACGATGCTTGGAATCGCCAGAGCGTTCGTTTCGGATGGGTAGACTTCATCGACGATATAGAGGTGAGTCGTGCCTTGTTCGAAGCTGTAGAGCAATGGGGCCGTTCCAAGGGGATGACAGAAATCGTCGGACCGTTAGGATTCACGGATATGGACCCCGAGGGCATGCTGATTGAGGGCTTCGACGAGTTGGGTACGATGGCTACCATCTACAACTATCCTTACTATCCTCAGCACATCGAGCAGTTGGGTGGCTTTGTCAAGGACAACGACTATGTGGAATACAAGCTCATTGTGCCCAAGGAAGGTATGCCTGAGAAGTTCCGCAAGGTTGCTGAGATGGTGATGAAGCGCTATAACCTGCATCCCATTCACCCCAAGCGCAGTCAAGTGTTTGGCAAGGAACAGTATGGTCGCAAGGTGCTCGATGTAGTCAATAAGTCGTTTGGTCATCTGTATGGCTATTCACAAATGACAGAGCGCCAGATTGACGAATACCTGAAGATGTACTTCCCCATGCTCGATATGGATATGCTTTGTGTGATAGAGGATTGGAACACGCCTGAGCATAAGGTGATAGGTGTGGGCATTTCCATTACGAATATGACACGAGCCCTGCAGAAGTGTAAGAACGGACGCCTGTGGCCTTTCGGCTGGTGGCATTGTCTGCGTGCCCTGAGGTTCCATCAGGCCGAGTGTCTCGACCTGATGTTGGTAGGTTTCCTGCCTGAATATCAGCAGAAAGGTGCCAATGCACTCTTGTTCTACGACCTCATTCCCCGTTACCAGAAATATGGTTTCAAATGGGGCGAGACCAATGTCGAGATGGAAACCAACGAGAAGGTGCAGTCGCAGTGGCAGTATCTGGAGCACATACAACACAAGAGAAGAAGGTGTTTTAAGAAAAGCTTATGAGTGAAGAGAATAATATAATTCCCCAAGAAGAGGTCGTCACGTATGACGACGACAATATCCGCCACTTGTCGGATATGGAACATGTCAGGACGCGTCCTGGTATGTACATCGGACGATTAGGCGATGGTTCATTGCCCGAAGACGGCATCTATGTATTGTTGAAAGAGGTTATCGACAACTCTATCGACGAGTTTAAGATGAAGGCGGGCGATCGTCTGGAAATCACCATCGAGGACAATCTGCGTGTTTCAGTTCGTGACTACGGACGAGGCATCCCACAAGGCAAGCTTATCGAGGCTGTCAGTGTGCTGAACACAGGTGGTAAGTACGACTCGAAGGCATTCAAGAAGTCGGTGGGTCTGAACGGTGTGGGTGTCAAGGCTGTCAATGCATTGAGTGCCCATTTCGAGGTGGCCAGCTATCGTGACGGAAAGGTTCGCAAGGCAACTTTCGAACAAGGCAAGTTGATCAGTGATGTGACGGAAGATTCGCAGGACGAGAATGGTACCTATATCTACTTCGAGCCCGATAGTGATGCCAAGCTCTTCAAGGACTATAAGTTCCACGACGACATTGTGGAGAACATGTTGCGCAACTATACCTATCTGAACACGGGTCTTGCCATCATGTATAATGGTCGTCGCATTCTCTCCCGTCATGGATTGGAGGATTTGCTGAAGGACCGCATGACCAACGATGCCCTCTATCCCATCGTCCACCTGAAGGGCGAGGATATTGAGATAGCCTTCACCCATTCCAACCAATATGGTGAGGAGTATTATTCCTTTGTCAATGGTCAGCACACCACACAAGGTGGTACGCACCAGAGTGCTTTCAAGGAACATATTGCCAAGACCATCAAGGAGTTCTTTGGCAAATACGAGTATGTCGACATCCGAACGGGTATCGTGGCTGCTATCGCTATCAACGTGGAAGAACCCGTCTTCGAGAGTCAGACGAAAATCAAGTTGGGCTCTACGCTGATGGCTCCTGATGGCGACACGATTAACAAATATGTAGGCGACTTCGTCAAGCAGCAGGTGGACAACTATCTGCATATCCATCAGGATGTAGCTGATGTCATTGAGAACAAGGTCAAGGAGAGCGAGCGTGAGCGCAAGGCAATGGCTGGTGTGACAAAACTGGCTCGTGAGCGCTCTAAGAAGGCGAACCTGCACAACCGCAAGCTTCGCGATTGTCGCATCCACTTCTCTGATGTCAAGAACGACCGCAAGGAAGAATCGTGCATTTTCATCACGGAGGGTGACTCAGCTAGCGGAAGCATCACCAAGAGCCGTGATGTCAACACGCAGGCTGTCTTCTCGTTGCGTGGTAAACCCCTCAACTGCTTCGGACTTACCAAGAAGGTGGTTTATGAGAACGAGGAGTTCAATCTTCTGCAAGCCGCTCTCGATATAGAGGAAGGTCTCGACACCCTTCGTTATAATAAGGTGATTGTGGCTACCGATGCCGATGTCGATGGTATGCACATCCGTCTGCTCATCATCACTTTCTTCCTGCAGTTCTTCCCAGAGCTCATCAAGAAAGGTCACGTTTATGTGCTCCAGACACCCTTGTTCCGTGTTCGCAACAAGCGTACGAAGATTAAGAACAAGCAGGTGTTGGAAGCAGAAAATGCAAAGCTCAAGGATCAAAACGCAAAGCCTTCCGACTTCATCACTCGTTATTGCTATAGTGAGGAGGAGCGTACACAGGCCATTCAGGAGTTGGGTCCCGATCCTGAAATCACCCGATTCAAAGGTCTTGGTGAGATATCTCCTGAGGAGTTTGCAGGCTTCATAGGTCCTGACATCCGCCTCGAACAAGTTACCCTTCACAAGAACGACCAAGTGCAGAAACTATTGGAATACTATATGGGCAAGAACACGATGGAGCGCCAGAACTTCATCATCGACAACCTCGTTATCGAGGAAGACAAGCCCGAAGACTACGATTATGAATAAAAAAATATTGTGTGCAGCGATTCTGTCGCTGCTCTTTTTACCATCTTACGCTCAGTTCCGTGTGAATATGGGCGCTGATTCCCCTTTGCGCAAACTGCAGATTGCCGAGATGGCTGTCAACAACCTGTATGTCGATAGTGTCGACGAACAGAAGTTGGTGGAGGACGGCATCCGAGGCATGATAGAGAAGTTAGACCCTCATAGTAGTTACCTTACTGCCAAGGAGGTAAAGGAAGCTAACGAACCCCTGCAAGGCAACTTTGAAGGCATCGGTGTTCAGTTTAATATGGTAGAGGATACCTTGTTGGTCATTCAGCCCGTCAGCGGAGGTCCTTCTGAGAAGATGGGTATCTTGGCTGGCGACCGCATCGTCTCCGTCAACGATACCGCCATTGCTGGTGTGAAGATGGCCAAGGAGGAGATTATGCGTCGTCTGCGTGGTCCCAAGGGAACGAAGGTCAACCTGGGCATTGTTCGTCGCGGCATTGCCGACACCTTGTTGTTTGTTGTTACTCGCGACAAGATTCCCGTCAAGTCTATCGATGCTACCTATATGATTCGTCCGCAGGTGGGCTACATCCGTATTGGCAGTTTTGGTGCTACCACCCACGATGAGTTCTGCGAGAGTCTGAAGAAGTTGAAGAAAGAAGGCATGAAGTCGCTCATCCTCGACCTGCAGGAGAATGGGGGAGGGTATCTGCATGCTGCCGTGAAGATTGCCGATGAGTTCCTGAATGCTGGCGACCTCATCGTTTATACCCAAGGTCGTCGTGTGCCTCGTACAGAATATCAAGCCGATGGTGGCGGACTCTTTACCAAGGGCAAGGTGATAGTCCTCGTTGATAGCTATACCGCCTCAGCTGCTGAGATAGTTTCAGGTGCCATTCAAGACCACGACCGAGGCATTGTGGTGGGTCGTCGCACCTTTGGTAAAGGACTCGTTCAGCGTCCCATCGACCTGCCTGACGGTTCTATGGTTCGGCTTACCGTTGCCCATTACTACACCCCCTCAGGCCGTTGTATCCAGAAACCTTACGAGAAGGGCAATCAGAAGGATTATGCCGAGGATATGTTGCACCGTCTGAAGAGTGGCGAGCTGATGAGTGCCGATAGTGTCCACTTTGCCGATTCGCTGAAGTATTACACCCTGAAGCAGCACCGCTTGGTGTATGGCGGAGGAGGTATTATGCCCGATGAATTCGTGCCCCTCGACACCCTTCGTTACACCAAGTACCATCGTCAGTTAGCAGCCAAGTCGGTCATCATCACCGCCAACCTCCGCTTTGTCGATGAACATCGTTCTGAGTTGCAACAGCAATACAAGACCTTCGACGACTTCCGTCAGCGCTTCGAGATTCCCCAGTCGCTCATCGACCATATCAAGGCTGAGGGCGAGAAGAAGAACATCAAGCCCAAGGATGATGCCGAATTCGAGGCTACCCTGCCTTATCTGCGTACTCAATTGAAGGCACTCATCGCCCGCGACCTCTGGAACATGGACGAATATTATGCCATCATCAACGATCTCAACGACACCGTACAACGAGCGTTGAAACTGATAAAGTGATATTGAATAACGAAAACAAAGACGAAAACCAAAACCAAATGACTATGAGATTACATGCTAAGTTCTGGTTAGCATCAGCCATTTTGATGCTTTGGATGGGGTGTTCTCCTCAAAAGCCCCATTATAAAATAGGTGTATCCCAATGCTCTGCCGACATTTGGCGCGAGAAACAGAATGCCGAGTTGCGCATGGGAGCCTATCTTCAGGAGAATGTCGAACTGCGCTTTGCCGCTGCTTACGATAGCGATGAGCGACAGATTGAACAGATTGACTCGCTGGTGGCCAGTGGTATTGATTTGCTCATCGTGGCTCCTAATCAGGTTGCCACTATCTCACCCGCCATCGATCGTGCCTTCGATCAGGGTATCCCTGTTATCGTGTTCGAGCGAAAGACCAACTCGCAGAAGTTTACCGCCTTTATCAGTGCAGACAACTATGAGATGGGACGGATTATGGGCGAATACATCGTGTCTCGTTTGAAAGGGAAAGGTCGTATATTAGAAATCAAGGGACTTGCGGGTTCCTCACCAGCCATTGAGCGTCATAACGGATTCATGGAGGCGTTGAAAAATGCTCCAGATATCGAAGTAGTAGCCAGCCTACAGGGCGACTGGACGGAACCCCGTGCCCATACTATCGTCAGTCAGTGGTTAGCTGCCCATCCTGATACCCCAGTCGATTTAGTCTTTGGTATGAACGATCGTAGTGCCATTGGCGCCCGTACCGCTTTTATAGAAGCAGGTCGTAAGCTTCCCTTGTTCTGTGGTATTGATGGTCTTCCTGGCGAGAAAGGCGGCATCCGTCAGGTTCGCGATTCTATCCTAGATGCCTCATACATCTATCCCACTCATGGCGATCAGGTATTACAGTTAGGCATTGACATTCTCGAGGGTAAGCCTTATGAGAAAGAGGTTCTTTTGCAGTCTGCCCTTGTCACTCGCGAGAATGCCAGTTCTTTGTTGATGCAGAGCGAAGAGATGATGCGCCAGACCACATACCTCGACCGTTTGCACGAGAAGGCTGATTCCTATCTCCATCAACTTGATACACAACGTATCGTTACCTTGCTGGCTATTATCGTCATCATCTTGTTGATAGTAAGCCTTGTCCTTTTCTATATCTATTATGTGGGAAAGGTAAATCTTCGCAAGGAACGTGTTGTAAACACCCTGTGGAACATCAATCCAGAAGACATCCCTACAGTTCCAGAAAACACAGAAACATCAGAGGAATCTGAAAACACAGAAACCGTCGAACCCGTTGTCAATACGCTTTTTATCACTCGTTTCAAGGAGGTGGTGGAATCGCATTTGGACGATAGTGAACTAAGTGTAGAGGATTTGGCTGCCCAAATGAATCTCAGTCGTGTGCAACTCTATCGTAAGGTGAAGGCAGTTACAGGCTCTACGCCTATCGAATTGTTGCGTACGGCCCGTCTGAACAGAGCCTACCAGTTGCTGTTAACCACTGATAAAAGTGTCAGCGAAGTTGCCTATCAGGTTGGTTTCACAGCCCCTTCCTATTTCACGAAATGCTTCAAAGACGAATACGGAATGTTACCGGGCGACATCAAAAAATGATAGAATCCTAATAAAAATCGTTCAATGCCTAACAAATATGTTACATTGAACGATTTTTTCATTCCTTGCAACATCTCTTACATCCTATACGTGTAATTAAGAATACTTTTGCAGCAGGAAATTTTTAATTTACTAACCAATTAAACAAGCAAATGAAACAAAAGAAAATCTTACTCAGTTTTCTGACCTTGCTGCTCAGTACAATAATGTACGCGCAACAGGAAATTACGGGTACGGTGACGGATGCTATGGGGCCTGTCATCGGTGCTACGGTGATGGAGAAGGGCACTACTAATGGTTATTAGTTAGTATTATATTTTTAGGCTTATTTTGTAGTTAGTTAATTTCGTTAGGTTTATTTACAGGTTTTGATTCATAGTTTTAGACAACTTGCTTATAGCAAGCGGCCAGAGGGCCGAAAACCAAAACTAATAAGGTTGTTTTAAGGATTCTCCGCCCAAGTGCTTGTGATGAGTACTTGGGCGGATTTTCATTGACACCTAACATACTATTATAGTCCGTAAATTGCTAAGAATCTTTAAATTTCACAAGTTTGTGATTCACAAGCTTGTGAAATTGGTGTAAAAAACTTATCTTTGCACTCAAAATGAGAACGTTATGGAGAAAAGCTTTGTTTATGGAATAGCTGTTACGGACTACAATTTTACGGGTCGAATCGAAGAGACACGCCGTTTGAAAGCCAACTTCGAAGCCGGTATTAATTCTATATTGATTTCCCCTAGGCGATGGGGTAAAACGTCGTTAGTAGATCATGTATGCAGACAATTTGTTGACAATGATATCATAACGGTACGTTTGGACATCTTTGGCTGTAAAACAGAATATGATTTTTATAACATGTTGGCCGTTGCCGTTTTAAAGCAGACAGCTTCCAAGGTTCAACTATGGATGGATGAGGCTCGCGATTTCCTTGCCCGTCTGACCCCTAAAATTGGAATACCCATAGATCCGACTTCAGAAATAAGTGTTTCGCTAGGCATAACCCCAGAAACGCATACACCTGAAGAAATCCTGAATCTGGTGGAAACGATTGCTATGCGTAAAAAGCGCCATATAGTTGTTTGTATTGACGAATTCCAACAAGTGGGAGAATTTGATAACACAAAAGAAGTACAGGCAAAACTGCGTTCCGTGTGGCAACATCACCACTATACCTCATATTGTCTTTATGGTAGTAAACGGCACATGATGAGTAAGATATTTCTTAATCGCAGTATGCCTTTCTATCAGTTTGGCGATCTTCTATGGCTTCAGAAAATACCCACCAACGATTGGATGGACTATATCATTAGCCATTTTGAGACAGCAGGGAAACACATCTCAGAACAGATGGTAGAGCGAATTTGCGAGACGGTTGACAACTATCCCTCTTATGTACAACATCTTGCCTTAATTCTTCTCAATTATCTGCCTCAAGGTGGAAGTGTTACTGAGGATATGATGCCATCGGCCATCTCCGAACTCATCAGTACAAACGAAGCCCTTTATATGCAGCAGGTAGAACCCTTGTCTGGTTACCAGATGAATCTGCTAAAAGCTATTGTGTCAGGCATACATTCGGGCTATAATGAGAAACGCGTCCGCTCAATGTTCGATTTAGGAAGCCCATCAAATATGGTTCGATTACGAGATGCTCTTATCGAACGCGATCTTATCTATTCAGAAATGCAGCAATTGCATCTTACAGATCCAGTCTTTGGCCTCTGGTTCAAGAAAAGGTTTGTATAAAATGCAGTTTTTTTATAAGACCTAACATTGGTAAACCGTAATTACCAGATTGTCTCATGTTAGGTCTGATGTTACCTCTTGGAAGCCTGTTAATCTCTCAAAGCTCCTTTATTTAGGCACTTTTCCCTGAAAACCATGTTAGGTCTTGTGATAAGCGTTCCTTATCGTTCAATAACCAGCCCTTATCGTTCAATAACCAGCCCTTATCGTCCAATACTCGACCCTTATCGAACGACACATGCCATTTCCTAGGCTGGGAACGTTTTCTTCCCAGGCTGGGAATATTTTTTTCCCAAGGTGGGAAAATAGTTGTTGATTCTTAAGTTTGTAATAGTTAGTTTTCTGCAAAAACTGGAGTATTATTTGGTGATGTTCCAGTTTTTTATTATATTTGCAGGGTCGAAAACTATAGATACAGATGAAAACAGTCGGACGTACATTATTATATTTGTTGGCTGCGTTGACCTTGTTGACGGCTTGTAATGAGGAGAAGACGTATAGAATTGGCGTGTCACAGTGCGGAAGTGGACAGTGGCGCGAGAAGGCAAACAATGAGATGCTGGCTGCTCAGCATTTGTATGAGCAGACCGCTGAGGTAAGCATAGCTTGTGCTTACGATGATACGGAACGACAAATAAAGCAGATAGACAGCTTGGCCAACAGTGGCATTGATTTGTTGGTAGTGGCTCCTAATGAAGAAGAACCTGTTTCTGCTGCCATCTCGCGCGTCAGGAAGCAGGGCATACCCGTGATATGCTTCGACCGTAAGGTAGGAGGTGATAACTACACGGCCTTTATTGGAGGCAGTAATGTAGAGGCAGGACGGGCGATGGGTGAATATGCCGTAAGTCTTGGAGGTGGGTTTGTGATGGAAATCACAGGAGCCATGAGTACATCACCAGCACAAGAGCGCCACGAGGGATTTTCCAAAGTAATGGTTGCACACCCAGAACTAAAATATGTCTGCAAGCAAGCCGACTGGACCTCGGACGAGGCATGTCGTATTGTTGAGGAACAGATAAAGACTGGCGAAGTGCCTGATATCGTGTTCTGTCATAACGATGGTATGGCAACAGGTGTCTATAAGGCCGTTGTAGAACAGAACATAGAGGGTAGGATAAAGATTATCGGTATTGACGGATTACCAGGAGAGGGTATTGAATATGTACAGTTTGGCCATCAGGTGGGTACTTATGTCTATCCGACCCATGGCGACAAGATAGTGAAACTGGCTTTGGATATTCTTACAGGTCATCCTTATGAGCGTGAAAATGCCCTGAAAGGCATATTGGTGACGCCAGAGAATGTGAACTTGGTAGATTTGAACAGTAGGGAGATGATGGCACAGAACAATGATCTCATTATTGTTCAGGACAAGTTGGAGCAGTACTTTGGATGGTACAACCTACAACGTAAGATGCTTGTGGGTAGTGTGATAACGATTATAGTACTGATGATGGCCATCGCGATGGTATGGAGAGCCTATCTTCAAACGCGCAAGACTATCCGCCAGCGACAGTCGATGAACGAGGAACAGACGCTGTTCTATACCGACGCCAACCGCCGTAAGGTGGCGGAGATATTCAGTACGCCGCAAGAGAAGCTCCCTGCCCCGAAGAAGCAGGACACGCTGTTTGCCGAACAGCTGAACGAAGCCATCCGCAAGAATATGTCGAACCCGAACCTGAAGATGGAGGAACTGGGCGAGGAAATGGGACTGGGCAGGGTGCAGCTGTACCGCAAAGTGAAAGCCATCACTGGTGTGACACCGGTGGAACTGCTGCGAAAGATGCGCCTGCAGGAAGCCTACGTACTGTTGGGTTCTACCACCAAGACAGTGGCGGAGATTGCCTTTGAGGTGGGATTCAACACACCGGGCTATTTCTCGAAGTGCTTCAAGGAGGAATATGGGAAACTGCCGGGAGAGATTAGGGAAAAATAAAGAATTCAACGAAAAAGCCTTTTTAATCAAAATTTGTTTCATGTATCATTTTTAACGTTCTGTGAACGATATTTGATACATTCGTGCGCGTTAGTTGGTTATCTTTGCAGCGGATTTTTTAATTTTACTAACCAATTAAACAAGCAAATGAAACAAAAAAGATTCATTCTTGCATTAGCAAGCGTCTCAAAAAGACGAGTACTGAGTTTCCTGATGCTCACTATCTGTACTATGATGTACGCGCAACAGGAGATTACAGGAACAGTAGTCGATGCGATGGGTCCTGTCATTGGTGCTACCGTGATGGAGAAAGGTACTACCAATGGTACGGTGACCGATTTCGACGGAAACTTCAAGTTAAAGGTGCAGGCAGGAAAGACACTCGTTTTCTCCTACATTGGCTATCTGACACAAGAGCAGGCTGCCAAACAGGGAATGACAGTGACACTGCAGGAGGATGCACTGTCGCTGAACGAGGTAGTGGTAACAGGTTATACCACCCAGCGCAAGGCCGACCTGACTGGTGCTGTTTCAACGGTAAACGTCAACGAATTAGCCAAGCAAAACGAGAACAACCCGATGAAAGCCCTGCAGGGTCGTGTTCCTGGCATGAACATTACGGCCGATGGTAATCCCTCGGGTGCTGCAACGGTTCGCATCCGTGGTATCGGTACGCTGAACGACAACGACCCGCTGTACATCATCGATGGTGTTCCCACGAAAGCCGGCATGCATGAGTTGAACGGTAACGACATCGAGAGCATCCAGGTATTGAAGGATGCCGCCTCTGCCTCTATCTACGGTTCGCGTGCTGCCAACGGTGTGATTATCATCACCACCAAGAAAGGTAAGGACGGAGCCATCAAGGTGAACTTCGATGCCTCTGTTGCAGCCTCATTCTATGCCCATCGCATTGAGACACTGAATGCCCGTGAGTTTGGACAAGCTTACTGGCAGGCCTGTATCAACGATGGCAAGGATCCTAACAAGGAAGGTGCAAGGATAGGTTACCAATATGACTGGATGTATGGCAATAACGGTAATCCCGAGCTCAAAGATGTAAAGATGAATATGTACTTAGACAACAGCGGTATGCTGCGTGCTGGTGACACAGACTGGTTCCATGAATCCACCCGCACTGGTGTCGTACAACAGTACAATCTTTCTATCAGCAATGGTTCGGAAAAAGGATCCAGTTTCTTCTCTATCGGTTACTACGACAACAAGGGTACCATCAAGAACACGCAGTTCAGCCGTCTGTCTGCCCGTGCCAACACCGAATATAACCTATTCAACGGCAAGGTGACCATTGGCGAGAACTTCTCTGTGAACCGTACGAAGGGGGTTGATTACCCAGAAAATTTCCTGAGGAGTGCCTTACAATTCTTTCCCAACTACCCTATCTATGCTGATAATGGCGAGTATGCACAGCCTGTCGGTGCTTACGCTGAACGCGAAAATCCGTTGAGCATACTTGATAGAATTAAGGATAACGAATACACGCTGTGGCGTATGTTTGGTGATGCACATATCAGCATCAAGCCTTTCAAGAACTTCATGATACGCTCAACCTTGGGCATAGACTATTCACAGAAGCAGCAGCGCAACTTTACTTATCCCATTGTCAATGGTAAGATGGCCAAGTCTGAGACTGCTTCCGAAATGCACCAAGATCACTGGATGCGCTGGATGTGGAACGCCATTGCCACTTATAATCTGGAGATTGGCAACCATCGCGCTGATGCCATGATCGGTATGGAGGTGAACCGTACTGATGACAAATGGAGCAGTGCTCAGCGCTATGGCATGGCTGTGCTTAATACCGACTACATGTGGCCCTCAGCAGGTAGCGGCCGTCAGGTGGCACAGGGTTCTGGCGGTGGATTCTCTCTGGTGTCTTTCTTCGGAAAGGTGAACTACACCTATAATGACACATATATGGCATCGTTCACGTTGCGTCGTGACGGTTCGAGCCGTTTCGGTAAGAACAACAAGTATGGTACCTTCCCCTCTGTCAGTGCCGGTTGGCGTATCACTCAGGAGAAGTTTATGCAGTTCTCCAAGAGTTGGCTCGACGACTTGAAGATCCGCTACTCTTGGGGTAAGACCGGTAACCAGGAAATTTCCAATACTGCACGCTATACCATGTATGCTCCTGTAGTCACCACTGGTCTTTGGGGCTCAGGATCGGCAGGAACTGTTTATGACATCGCCGGTACCAATGGCGGCTCTCAGCTTCCCAGTGGCTATGTACGCAAACAGATTGGTAACGACGACATCAAGTGGGAGACGACAACACAGCACAACATCGGTTTTGACTTTGCACTGCTGGGCAAGGATATCTACGGTAGTTTCGACTGGTTCCACAAGAAGACCACCGACATTCTTGTTGAGATGAAAGGCCTTGGTACACAGGGTGAGGGTTCATCACAGTGGATTAATGCCGGTGAGGTGGTCAACAAAGGTTGGGAGTTTAGTTTAGGCTATCGCCATAAGCTGGCCAATGGTTTCTCATGGGACATCAACGGAAACATCAGCCGCTATACCAACGAAGTTACCAAACTGCCCGACACCGTAGCTGCTGATGGTAAATACGGTGGTAATGGCGTGAAGAGTGTTGTAGGACATCCTATGTACTCTCAAGTAGGCTATATAGCTGACGGACTGTTCCGTACACAAGATGAAATCTATAACCATGCCACACAAGAAGGTGCTGGCTTGGGACGTATCCGTTATCTGGATATCGTGAAAGACGGCGTCATCACTGAGGCTGACCGGGATTGGATCTACGACCCGACTCCTGACTTTACATGGGGTCTGAATATCTACCTGCAGTATAAAGACTGGGACCTCTCTATGTTCTGGCAGGGTGTGCAGGGTGTTGACGTCATGTGCTATGACTACAAGACGCAGACAGACTTCTGGGCCAGCAGTAATTCTGACCTGAACCTGCCGTACCTGAACAAGGGTACTCGTCTGCTCGACGCCTGGACTCCTCAGAACCCGGATAGCGATATACCTGCATTGACTACTACTGACCTTGCCAAGGAGGGACGTCTGTCGTCGTACTATGTTGAGAATGGTTCGTTCCTGAAGCTGCGTACCATCCAGATTGGCTATAACCTGCCTAAGGCTATTGCCTCCAAACTGTATATGGAGCGCATCCGCCTCTATGCTTCTGCCCAGAATCTGGTGACCATCAAGTCGAGCAAGTTCACTGGCGTGGATCCTGAGAATCCCGGCTTTGGCTACCCGATTCCTCTGAACCTCACTTTTGGTGTTAATGTGTCGTTTTAAATAGCTATTAGTAATTAGAAATTAGTAATTATGATTACCAAGATAAATAAACTAATCTGTACAGGTGTTGTATGTTGCGGACTTGCTGTTATGCTCACCTCATGCAGCAACTTTCTGAACGATCAGGTGCCGCAGGGTACGCTGAACGAGGAGGAAGTAAAGAATCCCGCATATGTGGATAATATTCTGGTTTCTGCCTACGCTGGTCTTGTTACCATCGAGGATATGAATGCATCGTTCTCGCTGTGGAACTACGACACACGTTCTGACGATGCATACGTTGGTGGTTCTGACTATTCTGATGGTGCTCCTTTCCACAACCTGGAGCTGGCTACAGGTGTGATGACCACCGACTGGCCCTTCTCCTCTATTTGGACGCGATTCTATCAGTATCTCTCACGTGTCAACTTCTGTCTCAATGTATTGAGCACAGCAGATCAGAATAATGCTGATATTCAAGAGCGCATCGCCGAGATGCAGTTCCTCCGTGCCTATGGACACTTCCAACTGAAGCGTCTGTTCAAGAAGATTCCGTTTGTCAATAAACTCGGCTTGACAGACGATGACATCAAGGAGATCTCTAATACAGAGTACACGAACGATCAGGGTTGGCAGCAGATTATCAACGACCTGGAATACGCTTACAATCATCTGCCTGTAACCCAGGTGCAGAAGGGACGCCCCACGAAGGCTGCCGCTGCCGCTTTCCTGGCAAAGGTCTATCTCTACAAGGCCTATCATCAGGACGATGAGAACACCAACCAGGTGACAAGTATCAATGAGGACGACCTAAAGAAGGTAATAGAGTACACCACCCTGGGTCTATATCATGAGGCTGGATGCGAGTTGGAAAGCGACCTGCACAACAATTTCCGTCCTGAGGAAATGTACGAGAATGGCAAGGAGAGCATTTGGGCCATCCAGTACTCCAGAGATGATGGTACTGACTATGGTAACCTGAATTTCTCCAATCGTCTGATTCCCCCCGAGCTTGAAGGTATTTTGGGTGGTTGTGACTTCTACAAACCCTCGAGGAATCTGGTCAATGCCTATGTGACTGACGTGGAAGGTCATCCCACATTTACCACGAGCGAAGAGGTCTATGAACTCGGCTCTGCCAAAACTGTCGATCCGCGTCTCTTTATTACTGTTGGTATACCCGGCACACAGTTCATGTTTAACCCCGATGCAAAATTCAAGATTGAAGCCACTCGTGGCTGGAGCCGTTCAGGCGGAAATTATGGCTACTTTATCTCACTGAAGCAGTGTGTTGATCCTGCCTGGACAGGCAAGTACCTCATCAATGCTGATAACCAGTGGGCTACCTCGATGAACCGTATTGTCTTCCGTTATGCTGACGTATTGCTGATGCGTGCAGAGGCCTTGGCACAGCTGGGACAGACCAAGGATGCTATCATACTGGTTAACCAGGTACGCAACCGTGCCAAAAGCATGCAGTCCAGTAGTATCGTTGCTAATTACAGCAGCACTCTGAACGTACACTACAACGTGAAGCCCTATGATGGTTCGTACGACAAAGCCGAGGCGATGAAGATTGTGAAGATGGAACGTCGTCTGGAGCTGGCTATGGAGAGTGAGCGCTTCTTTGACCTGGTGCGCTGGGGCGATGCTGAGAAGGTCATCAACGACTTCTATCTTAATGAGAGTAAAAGCATGAAATTCATTGAAGGTGCCCATTTCACAGCCAATAAGAACGAGTATCTTCCCATTCCTCACGAGCAGATGGCAGCCTCTAACGGAAAGTACACCCAGAACTGTGGTAATTGGTAACTGTATAGTGAATAGTGAATAGTGTATAATGAATAGTAATCTATTATGCATTCTTTGACTAAAGGTACAAAGCGTTTAATAAACGATAAGAGAATTATGAAAACTAAAATAATAAATATAATAGGTATGCTGCTTGTTGTCTGTGGATTCGTTGCCTGCGATAAAGACAGAGCGGGCAGCATGGACGTCAGCGGCAGTTGCCGGGTAGAAAAATTCGTGCTAAACGATAAGTATGAAGGTGCCATTGACATACCCAATAAGCAGATTAAGGTGAAGGTGCCTGTCGATTTCAACACAAAGAACGACATGGTGGTTACCAGCATGCAGATTCCTGCCGAAGCCCAAAGCAACGTCAACGTCGGAGATCATTTGAACATGGAGGCTGACAAAGATTTGTTCGTCAAGAGCGGCGACATAGTCATGAACTACCACTTGTTTGTCCGCAATGACGAGGCCAAGTTGAACAACTTCGTCCTTGAAGGCATCAAGGGTGCTATCGACGAAGATGCCAAGACAGTGACGGTGTCGGTGCTGGCAACCAGTGGGATTGACCTGTCAAGTGCTACCTTCGAACTGACTTGCAGCGAGGATGCCACCAGCTTCCCCTCCAGTGGTTCGACGGGTGACTTCAGTGATCCTAACAACCCCTTCCAGATTACTTTGACCGACAATACGGCCATCAGCACTTATACCATTATCATCGACCTTATCCAGCGTCCTACAGCCGTGTTTGCTGGTTCGGCTCCGAACATGGATGCCTTGGGCGATGAGGAGAAGGCTGCTGCAAAGTTCCTGACCAGCAACATTCCAGGATCTGCCTATCTGTCGTGGGACGATATTGCCAGCAGCGAGGGAATACTGGATGAGTGCAAGTTTATCTTCTTCCACCGTCATGGTATAGATTATCCTAACTATGAGTCGTTTGCAGGTGGTGAGCCGAAGGCTATCGCAGCCCTGCCCGTACTGAACGAGTATTGGAAGCGTGGTGGAGCATTCGTGCTGCAGCGTGAAGCTGTGAATCTGGCTGTTGCATTGGGAGCCATGCCGATGACAGGATGTCCGAACAATGTATTCAACGGCTCAGGTGAAGGCGGTGCTACGATGGGTGACGACCCCTGGACGCTGCCCGTATTTGACAAGAACCATGCACTGTGGCAAGGACTGAAGGTTAATCCAAATAACCCCGAGGCTATCTACACCCTTGACAAGGACTACACCATCTCCAACACCTGCGTACAGTTCCACTGGGATGGCATCTCCGGCGATGCACTTTACCAGAAGTTTGATGAGGTGACTGGCGGCAAGGCACGCCGTCTCACTGGCCACGAGAACGAGATTTCCTCTTGGGAGCTGAAGAACTTCAATGGTGAATTCGGCAAGGGTGGTATCATCTGCCTCGGTGCCGGTCTGCTCGACTGGTATTCGCCTACGGAATACGTACCCGTTTATCACGATAACATGGGAATGATTCTGCTGAATGCCTATCATTATCTTACCGGTGAGTAAAACGACATGATGTGTAACTATTTAGAAATTGAATGATTATGTATAATAATATCATAAAAAAGATGAACAGGACTATAATGGTGGTAAGTTATTGCTTAGTGGCTTTCTCGCTCTTAGCCTGCTCTGACGACAAAATAGTTGGTGATCCCGCAAAGGACTGGGATAGCAACAGCACCGAGCGATACATTCCTGTCGATGAAAAAGGATTCTCGACATTCTATAGTCACTCTTTCGGTTTGGTTGGCGACCCAATGCCTTTCTTTGACCAGAAAGCAGGTAATTTCAAGGTTCTCTATCTGCAAGAGTATTTCAAGCAGAATGACCAATACTGCTTCCACCCCATTTGGGCTGTGCAGACATCTGACGGCTGCAATTATAGTGGAATGGGTGAAATGCTTCCTGTGGGCTCAAACAAAAATCAGCAGGATGCTGCACTGGGCACTGGATGCTGCTACTATGACGAGGCCAACGACCAGTACTACATCTACTATACCGGCGAGAGTGCTTTCACCAACTATCGCCAGGCAGTGATGCGCGCCACGTCCAAGGATTTCAAGACATGGAAGAAGGATGACCTGTGGCAGTTGAATGGTCCCGCCTACGGCTACTCGGCCGAGGATTTCCGCGACCCGCAGATTTTCAAGACCGACGATGGGGTATTCCACATGCTTATCTCTACTTATCCTAAGTTCGGAGGTGATCCACAATTCGCTGAGTTCAAATCAAGCAACCTGAAGGACTGGGAGCATGTAGGCAATTTCCCCATGATTTGGGACCGCTTCTTGGAGTGCCCAGATGTCTTCAAGATGGGCGACTGGTGGTATATCGTGTACAGCGATTCCTTCAAGGCTCCCTGGTGCCGAAAGGTGAAGTATAAGAAAGCTAAGAGCTTTGAGGAGCTGAAGACCTTGTTTGGTGGCGATGCTGGTGAGCGCGTACTTGACAGCCGTGGTTTCTATGCCGGTAAGACCGCTTCGAATGGTACAGATCGCTTCATCTGGGGCTGGTGCCCAATCCGCACTGACAATGACGGATTTATTTCCAACAAGATTGATGAAATGAATGTCAATGTGGGTGGCAGCTTTGGTAATGAGCCTGCATGGTCTGGTGCCTTGGTGTGCCACAAGATCATTCAGCACGAGGACGGCAACATCTCCCTGGGTCCTGTTCCTGCTATTGCAAGCAAGTATGGCAGAGAGCGTGGAGTGACAGTGATGGCATCCAATAATGCGACACTGAACGGAACCGGCGGACAACTGACTGGAGACGACTCCTATGTGCTCTATAATCGCTTAGGCTTCCACAACCACATCTCGTTCACGGTCAAGACAGCCGGCAATACCGACAAGTTTGGCGTGTCATTGGTACGCTATACCGGTGCGGAGAAGTACTACTCTCTCATTTTCAATTCTGAAGGAGACAACGATCGCAAGGTGAACTTCGAACAAGAAGGTCCTGACGGTGCCGGATTCATAGAAGGTATCGACGGCTATAACTTCCCACGTCCGGCAGATAATGTCTATCACATCGACATATATACAGACAATAGCGTCATGGTGATGTACATCAATGGTGACTGGGCATACACCAATCGAGTTTACGGCATCCAAAACAACTGCTGGAGCATCAATAACTACGGCGGTTCCATCACCATCAGCGACGTGAAGGTAAGAGAGTATTAAACTTGATCTATTATCTTTAGTAAAAGTCACCCGGGGCCTTTGTGCCTTGGGTGATTTTTCATTTCTGACAAAATACTCAACAGTTGTTACAACGAATGATTTTTATTAGTCGATGAAACATAAATTATAATAGTACACGCGAAAAACGCCTACTTTTGCAGCCAGATAATTCACTTTAGTACTAATCATTTAAAATAAAAAAGCGTATGAAAAAGTTATTTTTACTCCTATGCCTGATGGCAACTACTTCTATCGCTATGGCTACTGATCTGTGGGAAGGTACGCATGCGGTAGATTGGTCTAAAACACTGACTATCGAGGCTGCTAAGTTTGCAGACGCTCAGGTAGGACAGAAAATCGTCGTCGAATTCAAAGATGCCACGGGAGAAGTTATTGAACTGCACTCGAACGGCGGCATGCTGCCAGGCACACGCTACGCCCACTTTCTCTATGCCGACCAGCACGAAATGGAAGTGTTCATCACCCCGGGAATGCTTGCCTGTCTGAAGGAGCACGGAATGGAGATTTGCGGCAAGGGCTTCACCGCTACCAAGGTATGGTATGGCGACGGCAAGGACAAAGTTGACGACAACGCCGTCTGGACAGGTTACTTCTGGATGGACGAGTGGAGTACCCTGGAGATAGCAAAGACTTCATTCGACGGCATTAACTGGAGCGACTACAAGGCTATCCGCTTCTATTCGCAGGCCAACCGCACCGACTATGTCATCAACGTACTCACCAAATGGGACGATGGTGGCAAGTTGGGCGACCAGACCACGATGACCATGACCACCGGGTATGCCGAACTCAGCCTTGAGGGCATTGATATGACTGCAAAGCTGGCTGACGTTGACCGCCTTATGGTTCAGTGCAACAAGGAAGGCGGCAATGCCTTTAACTTCACCGACATCGTACTCGTAAAGAAAGTGAGCACAGGTGTTCATGAACTGTCAGCCTATCCCTCATCAAACACTTCTGAGGTGATATACAACCTCGCTGGTCAAAAAGTTCAGAATCCAGGAAAAGGACTCTATATCGTTAACGGAAAGAAAATTCTCAGATAAAGCCAGTAGTGCCAGAAATCTGGAAGTGTGTTAAAAAAAACGTTCATTGCATGTATATTTGTTGCAATGAACGTTTTTTGTTAGTTTTTGTATCATAATTTATAGAATAGAATGGGGAAAAATGATAATTTTGCAGCAAAATCACATTTAAGTGAAAAGTGAAAAGTGAAAAGCGAAAAATAATTATAACTAAAAAAAGACATGAAGAAACTGTTATACGGATAATAGCGTTATTACCATCAGCGACGTAAAAGTTAGTCATCAATAAATGGAAAAGTTAGTTAATAGTTAGTAGTTTTCTATGATTCCGCCCAAGCACTTGCGATGAGTACTTGGGCGGATTTTCATTACTCGTAATCGTCAATCGTTTTGTTGCAAAAATAAAGTTTTTATGTAACTTTTGTTACAATGAACGTTTTTTGTTAGTTTATGTATCATATTTTATAGGATGAAATGGAGAAAAACGGTAATTTTGCAGCAAATTCATAACATAACTAAAAACAATTCAAGATGAAGAAAACGGTTTTGATATTCATGGCTTTGCTGATGACCCTGGGGCTGAAAGCTCAGGTGAAGCCCATCATACTGGGCGACAAGCATGCCATGCTGAAGGTGAAACAGGGCGAGAAGTATCTGCTGTTGCCGGTACAGGAGTCGGAAGAGATTGCGGCTATTGCCGTGCTTAATGGTGACAACGAAATGGTGAAACGGCTGAATGTGAAGCTGGCCATTGACCGGGTGGACTATTATATGCCACTGGAACTGAAGGGTGCCAGACTTCTGGACATCGAGTTTCACGGTGACCGCAGGCAGAAGGGTGCTGTGAGTGAGTTCGTTTGCTGGCGCGAGATGAAATATTCAGGTTCGTTTGACACCACCAATCGCGAGCACTTCCGTCCCGTCTATCACCATACCCCATTATATGGTTGGATGAATGATCCCAATGGCATGTTCTATAAGGATGGTGTATGGCACCTATATTATCAATACAATCCCTATGGAAGTCAGTGGGAGAACATGACGTGGGGACACTCTACCTCGCGCGACCTTATTCATTGGGAGGCACAGCCCTTGGCTATCGAGCCCGATTGGCTGGGTAGCATCTTCAGCGGTTCGTGTGTGACCAATGGTGATGAGGTGGTAGCCATGTACACATCGGCAGGACATCACCAGACGCAGTCGATTGCTTTCTCGAAGGATGGTGGACGCACCTTTACGAAATATGCAGGCAATCCAGTGCTGACTACCAGCGATGTGGCCGATTTCCGCGACCCACGTCCGTTCTGGAATGAGGACATCAAGGCTTGGAACCTTATCCTGGCTGCTGGTCAAGAGATGCGTATCTATTCGTCGAAAGACCTGAAGGACTGGAAATACGAGAGCTCTTTTGGCAAGGAGTATGGCAACCACAGTGGTGTGTGGGAATGCCCAGATCTGTTCAAAATTGATGGAAATTGGGTGCTGATTTGCAACATCAACCCTGGAGGACCCTTCGGAGGCTCGGCTACTCAGTATTTCGTAGGCCAGTTCGATGGACATAAGTTCACATGCGAATCCATGCCGAAGGTAACTAAATGGCTGGATTATGGCAAGGACCACTATGCTACTGTTTCTTTCTACAATGCGCCTGAGAACCGTCATGTAGTGCTGGCATGGATGTCCAATTGGCAGTATGCCAACCAGGTACCCACCAAGCAGTTCCGCAGTGCCAACTCTATACCTCGAGACCTTGGATTGTTCCGTTGTGGCGAAGAAACCTACGTCAGCGTGGTGCCCTCGAAAGAGATGCTCGCTCTGCGTGGTGCAAAGGTGAAGAAGCCGACGGAGACTTGCGAGATATTGGTGGACACCAAGAACAATACTGAGATTGTGCTCTCCAACACGAAGGGCGAGCAGGTGGTGATGAGATACGACGCTGCCAAGCAAACGTTCAGCATGGACCGTGTAAATAGTGGCGATGTAAGTTTCAGCGAGGCCTTCCCTGCAGTGACTGAGGCACCGACCTTTGGCACCATCAAGCAGCTTCGCATCTTTATTGACCGTTGCAGCATTGAGGCCTTCGATGCTGAGGGCAAAATGGCGATGACCAATCTCGTGTTCCCCTCAGAACCGTATAACAATATTAAAGTAAAGGGCGGAAAAACAACAATCTTTGAAATTAAATACTAATACAATATGGGTAATCAAAACAAATCGATTTATCTGATCCCCGTGATGCTCTGCTTCTTCTGCATGGGCTTCGTGGATCTGGTGGGCATCGCCTCCAACTATGTGAAGGAAGACTTGGGTCTTACCGACTCTGTTGCTAACATCTTCCCCTCATTGGTATTCTTCTGGTTCCTTATCTTCAGTGTGCCTACGGGTATGCTGATGAACAAGATAGGACGTAAAAACACGGTATTGCTGTCGCTCATTGTGACGGTTGTGTCGCTGTTCATCCCCCTGCTGGGCAGTTCGTTTACCGTAATGCTCATCGCCTTCTCGCTTCTGGGCATCGGCAATGCCTTTATGCAGACCAGTATCAACCCATTGGCTATGCTGATTATCGGCGACAAGAACCTGGCATCAACCCTGACTTTCGGTCAGTTTGTGAAAGCCATCGCCTCGTTCCTCGCTCCTTACTTGGCCATGTGGGGTGCTACAGCAGTTATGCCTACGTTCGGATACGATTGGCGCGTGCTGTTCCTCGTTTATTTCATTGTCGGCATCCTGGCTACGGCACTGCTGTGGGTTACTCCTATTCAGGAAGATATACAGGAGGGTAAGTCGTCGTCGTTCATGGATTGCATCCGTCTGCTGGGTAAGCCCATTGTGCTGCTGTCGTTCTTCGGCATCATGTGCCATGTGGGTATCGATGTGGGAACCAACACCACCGCACCCAAGCTGTTGATGGAACGTGTGGGCATGACGCTCAACGAAGCCGCCTTTGCCACATCCTTGTATTTCATTTTCCGTACCATCGGAGCCTTGACGGGTTCGTTCTTCCTCCGTATCATGAAGACCCGCTGGTTCTTCATCATCAGCGTTTGTCTGATGGCTGCATCCATGATTCTGATGTTCAGTGGCGAATCGAAGATGGTGCTCTACACGGCTATCGCCTTGGTAGGCTATGGTAACTCCAACATCTTCTCGATGGCCTTCTCTGAGGCATTGCTCTCCGTACCCGACAAGCAGAATGAGGTCAGCGGTTTGATGATCATGGGTCTCTTCGGTGGCACCATCTTCCCACTCATCATGGGTTTCTGCAGCGATGCTGTTGGTCAGGCAGGTGCCGTAGCAGTCATGGCTGTAGGTGTCATCTACCTCTTTACCTATATCCCCCGAATTAAAAGGTAATCACAAATCTCAAAGTTAAAAATTCAAAGTTCAAAGAATATGAAACGTTATGTAGTAGGCCTCGGTGAGGCATTATGGGATGTACTTCCCGAAGGAAAGAAACTGGGTGGCGCCCCTGCCAACTTTGCTTATCATGCAGGACAATTCGGTCTGGAGACCTTGGCTGTTAGTGCCTTGGGTGAGGATGCTTTGGCTGAAGAAACCATCGATGCACTGAAAGAACACGGTTTGAACTACCTGATGCCTCGTGTCCAGTATCCTACGGGCACGGTGCAGGTTACACTCTCGGGCGACGGTATTCCTGCCTATGAGATTAAGGAAAACGTAGCATGGGACAACATTCCCTATACTGCCGAGATTGCCGAGGTGGCCAAAAGTGCGCGTGCGGTATGCTTTGGTTCTTTGGCTCAGCGCAATGTGGTGTCATGGGCAACTATCCGTCAGTTCCTTGACGATACCCCAGACGACTGCATCAAGATTTTCGATATCAACCTGCGCCAGCAGTTCTATACGAAGGACGTTATCGAGGAGTCGTTCAAGCGTTGCAACATCCTGAAGATTAACGATGAGGAATTGGTTGTCATCAAGCGTATGTATGGCTACGACGATCTTGACATGCGAGGCATCTGCGAGAAGATACTTGCAGAATATAAACTGAAAATGCTGGTGCTCACTTGTGGTACCAACGGCTCGTATGTCTTTGCCCCTGGTCTGACTTCATTCCAAGATACTCCTAAGGTGACCGTTGCTGACACCGTAGGTGCCGGCGATTCTTTCACGGGCTCCTTCTGTGCTGCCATCCTCAATGGCAAGCCCATGGAAGAGGCTCATCGCATAGCCGTAGAGGTGTCAGCCTACGTCTGCACCCAAAACGGAGCCATGCCCAAATATCCTGCTGAGCTAGTGGCTAAGGTGAAGTAAAGTGTTGAATATCCATGGTATCACCCCTGTGTCAAAATGATGCAGGGGTATATTTTTGTCATATTGTCAATAGGCTTAATAGATCAGGAGACGGTTCTTGCTATGGCAAGCGACTTCGTCGATTACTCTGATCTGTTATAAAACATTAAAGGTTTACGAAGTATGCTGACGTATTGCAATAATTTTGTACCTTTGGTGCAGCTTAAAACAATAAATATGCCCAGACAAGCGCGCAAGACAAGCGGCACAGGTATCTAAAGTAAAAAACCGATAAAGATGAAAAAAATACTATTATTCTCCGTTGCTATCATAGCCGCTGTAGGCGTTCGGGCACAGCGCTCGCCCGTAGGAATAGTCAGCATTCAGGACACGACGAAGAGCGTGCAGGTGGGTGTCATTTCGTCGGTAGCTTCCGATGGTGGAAAGGGTCTGCAGTTGTCGACATTCACCAACAATTCGGGTGCCACCTTCAATGGTGTGCAACTCAGTGCTATCACAAACCTGACCCAGAATATGTACAAAGGCGTGCAGCTGGGCGGTATGCTGAATGTAGCTTCCGGCGAAATGGGTGGCTGGCAAGTTGCGGCCTTCAACTATGCCGATTCGCTGAAGGGCGCGCAGATTGGTATTTTCAATACCGCTCGTCATATCGAGGGCGGATGGCAGTTTGGTATCATCAATTATACTAAAGACACGATTCCTGGCGCCACGCGCATCGGTCTGGTGAACATCAGCCCGAAGACTACCATCGACTTCATGCTGTTCGGTGGCAATCAGAGCAAGGCGAATTTCGCCATACGCTATCGAAACAAGAGTACCTATAATATCATAGGTATCGGCACGCATTTTATGGGTTTGAGTAGCCGCTTTTCCGGTGCCGTCTACTATCGCCTTGGTCAGTATTTCCAGCTGTCACCCAAGTGGAGTATCAGCGGCGACATAGGTTTTGCCCATATCGAAACCTTTGAGAAAAGTGAAAGCGACAAGCCCCAGCGCCTCTATGCACTGCAAGCGCGCATCAATGCCGACTATCAGTTCAACAAGACACTGGGCGCCTTTGCTTCTGTGGGTTGGGGCGACACGCGCTATTATCACCATTTTACGAGCTACCGCAGTCGTCCTATCTTCGAAGCTGGTCTGACCATTCGTCGTCACAGGAGCAATCGCGACGACCTCTGGCAGTACACCAATTTAAGGAAGAAGGTAGCTGAAAACCATCAGGAGACGGGCGATAGCACAATGGCTCTTGAACCCAAGAAGTGCTTCTGGGGTGCGGCCCTCGAAGTAACCGGCATCAATGTCGGCGTGCATCTGATGGACCGTTATCTGGTGAAGGAACCCTTTGTAAAGACTACGCTGAATAGCATCGGCGAAAACTTCCGCAGGGGTATGGTGTGGGATAACGACCTGTTCACCATGAACATGTTCGCTCACCCCTATCATGGCAACCTCTACTTCAATGCGGCGCGTGCCAACGGCTTGAGTTATTGGGAATCGGCACCCTTCGCCCTGTTGGGTTCGGCTGAATGGGAGTTCTTCGGCGAGACCGATCCCCCTGCCATTAACGACCTCTTCGCTACCACCTGTGGCGGTATGGCCATTGGTGAAACACTGCACCGCCTGAGTCTTACGCCACTCGACGACCGCACGCGCGGTTGGAACCGCTTCTGGCGTGAGGCACTGGCTACCTTGTTAAACCCCGTTCAGGGAATCCATCGTATCATCAGCGGCGATGCTTGGCGCGTCAAGCATGATCACTACCATTATCATGACTTCAAAGCGTTACCCATCCAGGCATCGTTCTCGACCGGTCTGCGCTATGTGGCTGACGATGGTGCCCTGTTCCGTGGCGACTACTGCCCGTATGTAAACATCGGCTTTGTCTATGGCGCAGGTGTCGACGGCGAAAAGCATACCAAGCCTTTCGACTTCTTCGACTTCGATGCTACGTTCTCCTTCGGTGGCAGCCAACCCATCATCAACAACATCAACATCATGGGTCGTCTGTGGAGTACGCCTATCATCGACCATACGGCAAAGAACGAACACGCCAAGAGCATGTATGGTGAGTTCGGTTTCTATCAGCACTTCAACTATTATGACTCCAAACCCATCAAGGACGGCTCTGACCTGACACCCTACCGTATCAGCGAGCCCGCATCGTTTGGTCCTGGTTTTATGTTTGTGATGAAACAGCCCAAGGCAGCGCTTTCTCGTGCTGAGCAGCGCGTCTTCCTGAGTGGTATTCTGCTGGGTGGTACCAAGAGCGACTACTTCAACGTCATCGAGCGCGACTACAATATGGGTAGCGGTTTCAGCATCAAGACCAAGACGGTGCTCGACTTTGGCAACACGGCACGCTTCACGCTGAACGCCAAGTATTTCCGCATCTTTACCTTCAAGGGATACGAGGATAAGCTGGCACCACTGCAGGCACGCATTGTCAGTGGCGAATTCACGGAAGAATATCTGCGCTCTATCGCCGACGACAAGGACAAGTTCAAGGAAGTGACGGGCTTCGACCTTCGCTATCTGAATGCTCAGGGCGACAAGGGCAATGCTGGACTCCTGATTATCAATCCCGTGCTGGAGTTCCATCTGACGAAGCAATGGGGCATCATCGCTCAGGGGTCTTACTTCATTCGTCACACCAACTACAAGTATCACGACAATGTGCATGCCAGCACGTTCGAGGCCAAGATTGGTCTGACCTGTCGATTGTAAGAAGTTAAAAAACAATTATGGAAAAAATAACGAAGTTACTGATGCTGCTGACTGTCATATTGTTTGCAGCATGTACGGACAACAATGACAATCCTGGTGATAATCCCCAACCTACACCCGTCGATGCAGGGCCGTCTTATACGGATAAGATGGTGGATGTGAACCGCGACGGTAAGACTTATGGACAAGTGTCGTTACGCTTCTATAGCGATCTGCCCAGTGTGGCGTATATCTCCGTGGCCGACTTCCACAAGGTGATGACCGGTGGCGAGGCAATGAAGGTCACTCGTCAGGGCAACCTCTACCAACTGGCTTCCCGTAACGGCACGGCTACCGTGGATGTCAAGGCCGACTATCTCCATTCCACGACCTATGCCGGCTTCGTAGATTTGATGTGGATGCTGGACCCAACGCTTGCACCCAACGCGATGTACGACGGCAGCAAGTATATCAAGTTCGTCAAGATGGAAAACGTATCGACGTTCAAGCCTGCTGGTGGCGTCCGTCTGGACTTCAGCAAGTATAGCATTGACCTGCACGACGACGGCAGCAACGTCTATTTCCCCTTTGCCACGCTGGCCGACATCTATTCCGACTGCAACTTCCACAATGCCTCCTATCACGACGACTTGGTGGTTGTAAGCACCAAACTGGATGTCTTTAGCATCAACACCATCGCTCCGGAATTTGCCGCCAAGCCCTATCAGCGTGAGACGGTGCCGGCAGATATGGCCAAGTTCCGCTATCAGGAGCTTTGCTTCGTGTTCGACAACCTCTACGGCTATCCAGGGCGTACCATCTTGGAACAGAATGGAATGGCAGAGAAGGGTTTCGATGCCACCCTGGACGTGGTGCAGAATGGCAAGGTGGTGAAGAAGTTGTTGCAATCTACCAACAACATGGATTTTGCTTGGGGAAGAATGGCCACGCAATACTTGATTAACGATGGTGGTCACACAAGTTTTAGAGCAACGGCAGGCGTACCTGAGAACATCGAAACCGTTTATGAAAACCGCTTGTTTGATGCTGCAACCAACTATCCTGAGGCCTTAGCCATGTATAAGGAATGGTTGAACGCGACGAATGCACGCAACAATACTAAAACCCAGCTGTCGAACATGCGCAAGCAGGCTTACGGCGACGTGCTCTATCAAGTCAACAGCGCCAAGACCACTGCCGCCATCATTCTCAATTCGTTCATGGATATGGACGAAGCTGCATGGCAGAAATATTATGCCAGCACAAAGACGGAGGCCGATTGGGAGGTATTGATGAATAGCTATAAGAAGGACGCCTTTATCGGCTTCCTCTATGGGCTCGGGCAGGCAAGGGCCGACGGTGTGAAGAACCTTGTGATTGACATCACGATCAATAATGGTGGCTCCTGTGACATCGTGGGCGCCTGCGTTGCTATGTTGCGCAAGAACCGCACGGTGCAGTTCTGGTCGCAGGATGCCTTGGAGGGCAATAACAAGATTGCGACCTACTATGTGGACAGCAACTTCGACGGCGTGTTCGACGAGAAGGACGATACCAACCCCAAGTTCGACTGCAGTGGCATGCGTATCGGTGTGCTCTCCAGCAAGGTGGCCTTCTCGTGTGCTCATCAGTTCCCCACGCTCATGAAGGATTACGGCTTCCCCATCATGGGTGAGCGTACGGATGGCGGAACTTGCTGCATACAGGTCATGCAGACGGCCGACGGACAGAACTTCGTAATCTCCACCTACCGCGACCGTTCCACCGATAAGAACTTCGCAAATACCGATACGGGCATCACCCCTACCGAGGGCTATGCCTTCGGCTACGACCACTTCTACGATTTGGATTTCCTGACCACCCTCATTCAAGGTCACTGACGAACACGGGGACAGATACCTGTCTCATTGACCATTATGACCATGACCATTATGACCATGGCGAGCCTGCTCACGCTCGACGGCGTGTATATTTGTAGGGAGAATTAGCAGAACATTTGATGCAAAATATCTTGCAGATTGGCAATCTCGTCTGCAGCAAGAGCAGTTATGCGGTTTTTTAGTCGCCTCTTGTCGATAGTTCGTATTTGGTCTGTTGCTATCTCACCATCACGGTCCATAATATGGCACCCCACGCGATAGGGGTATCCATGTATGGCCGAAGTGATGGGAATGATGATGACGGTGTCAAGATGATCATTCAACTCCTTGGGACTAACAATTACGCATGGGCGTATTTTCTGCATCTCAGCACCGATAGTGGGATTCAAGTCCACCCAATATACATCATATTGATTTACCATTGCCAATTCTCCATTTTCTCGTCTTCAAAGACATCGGCAATCATGAGCTTATCTTCGCCTGCAGCATGAGCTTTTTTGGCTGCTGCAGCCCAACCCTTGCGGGCGGCAACGGCAGACTTTTTATTCTGGGCTACAACCAATTCCTTAACGTACGAAAGAATCTTCTTCATAGCAGCTTCGCTATCAAGCAGAGGATTCATTTCGCGGAATAGTTCTTCACGTAGTTCTATTGCAGTCATAATCGTTATTGTTTATACGTTTCGGCTGCAAATATACATATTTTTTTTGTAATGATGAGCCTATCATCGGAAATTTCGCGATACTTTGTTGTATTTCAAAAAAATAATAGTATCTTTGCTGCGTAAACCGAACACGGGGACAGGTACCTGTCTCACGCTTTCTGATAAAAAAATAGGAGCCTAACCCCCATTGGTCAGGCTCCTACTTCTTTCACTTTTCACTAGCGAAGCGTTTCACTATTCACTTCGCTCACAGAGCGATTGGTCCATAACCTGCGCAACTCGTGGTTGTGATGGCCGTCAGGAAGGCTGTGAGAGCGGCTACTATCACCTTCACCGCTACCTCAACAATACGATTCGTCTTCATAACGTTCAAAGTTCTTAGACCTAAAGGTCAAAGCGACCAAGGTCGATTACAAAGTTCAAAGTTCAAAGTTCAAAGTTCAAAGTGTCAATTTTGTCCCAAGTCGCCACCACCGGTGTTGCTGTTACCGCCCTGGTTCTGGCTACCGCCATTCTCCGTAGATCCGTTGTTCCCTGAGTCCGTGGTTTCGCCATTCTCCGTGGTTCCGTTCTCATTGTCCTCGATCTCTGCGTCGTCGTCGCTGGTCACGCGCTTCACCTCGTTACCGTTGCGGTCGTAGCAGGTGATGACGATGGCGGTGTTCTTCAGCTCGTCCTTCAGG
>CACZMV010000002.1 GCA_902782305.1 uncultured Prevotellaceae bacterium | reverse complement strand
CTGGCAACGGCAGTTCTAGTAACGACAACGGGGACAACAATGGAACCCAGAACCAGGGCGGTAGCGGCACCGGAGGCAACTCTGGCGGTGACAACGGAGACGGTGGCAACTTGGGACAGAACTAAATAGTGAATAGTGAACAGTGAACAGTGAACAGTGATTGAGTGAGAACAAAAGAAGAGGATGTGCCTATCTTGACACACCCTCTTCTTGTTTTAATTCGTCGTACCGATTACTTACGCAGGCCGAGAGCCTTGATGAGTTCACGATAACGATTGATGTCCTTGTTGTAAAGATACTTAAGGAGCTTACGACGGCGACCTACCAGCTTGGTCAGCGAACGAGCAGTACCGAAGTCCTTGTGGTTCTTCTTCAGGTGCTCGGTGAGGTGCTGAATGCGATAAGTGAACAGGGCAACCTGGCTCTCAACAGAACCGGTATCCTTGGCGTCCTTGCCGTACTGGCCGAAAATCTCAGCCTTCTTTGCTTGATCTAAATACATAGTTTTGTTTGTGATTAAATGTTTGCAATAACATCTTTCAGACGCATGAGCCTGCCTAATCACAGGGCGGTTTACGTCGTCAAATGCTCCGGATTTTCCGAAATGCGGGTGCAAAGGTACAAATATTTTGGGAAATACCAAAGTTTTTGTGAAAAAAGTAGTAACTTTGCACCCGAATTTATATTAAATAGGTATGCAGGATATTAGAAATATCGCGATTATCGCACATGTAGACCACGGCAAGACAACGCTCGTGGACAAGATGATGCTGGCCGGTAACCTGTTCCGTGAGGGACAGAACCTGTCGAGCCAGGTGTTGGACGCTAACGACCTTGAGCGCGAACGAGGCATCACCATTCTTTCAAAGAATGTTAGTATTAACTGGAAAGGAACAAAAATCAATATCATCGACACCCCGGGACACTCCGACTTCGGCGGCGAGGTGGAGCGCGTGCTGAACATGGCAGACGGCTGTCTGCTGTTGGTGGACGCTTTCGAGGGCCCGATGCCCCAGACCCGTTTCGTGCTGCAGAAGGCTTTGCAGATTGGACTGAAACCTATCGTGGTGGTGAACAAGGTGGACAAGCCCAACTGTCGTCCGGAAGAGGTCTATGAGATGGTGTTCGACCTGATGTTCTCGCTGAATGCCACCGAAGACCAGCTGGACTTCCCCGTGGTCTATGGCTCTGCCAAGAACGGTTGGATGGGTGAGGACTATAACAAGCCCACGACAGACATCACCTATCTGTTGGACAAGATTCTGGAGGTGATTCCTGCCCCCAAGCAGATTGAGGGTACGCCCCAGATGCTGATTACCTCGTTGGACTATAGCTCTTACACCGGTCGTATCGCCGTGGGCCGTGTACATCGCGGTCAGCTGAAGGACGGCATGCAGGTAACCATTGCCCATCGTGACGGTTCGATGGAGAAGACCAAGATCAAGGAGCTTCATACCTTCGACGGCATGGGACATAGCCGTATCGACCAGGTAGATTGCGGCGACATCTGCGCAGTAATCGGACTGGAGCACTTCGAGATTGGCGATACCATCTGCGATGTCGAGAATCCGGAGCCCCTGCCACCTATTGCCATCGACGAACCTACCATGTCGATGCTGTTTACCATCAACGACTCGCCGTTCTTCGGTAAGGAGGGTAAGTTCGTGACGTCGCGCCACATCAACGACCGTCTGGAGAAGGAGCTGGAGAAGAACCTGGCGCTGCGCGTGGAGCCCTACGAGGATTCTACCGATAAGTGGATTGTCTCAGGACGTGGCGTGCTGCACCTCTCCGTGCTCATCGAGACCATGCGTCGCGAGGGCTATGAGTTGCAGGTAGGCCAGCCCCAGGTCATTTATAAGGAGATGAGGATGGAAGGAGAGAAGGAGTTGGTGAAGTGCGAGCCTATTGAGGAACTCACCATCAATGTCCCTGAGGAGTTCGCCTCGAAGATGATTGATATGGTGACCCGTCGTAAGGGTGAGATGACCTCGATGGAGAGCCAGGGTGAGCGCACCAATATCGAGTTCGACATTCCCTCGCGCGGCATCATCGGTCTGCGCACCAATGTGCTGACCGCCTCGCAGGGTGAAGCCATCATGGCCCACCGCTTCAAGGAGTATCAGCCCTACAAGGGTGAGATAGAGCGCCGTGTGAACGGTTCGATGATAGCTCTGGAGACCGGCAACGCCTTTGCCTATGCCATCGACAAGCTGCAGGACCGCGGTAAGTTCTTCATCGACCCGGGCGAGGACGTCTATATGGGTCAGGTGGTTGGCGAACACGTGCACGACAACGACCTGGTCGTCAACGTCTGCAAGGCCAAGCAGCTGACGAACGTCCGCGCCAGCGGTACTGACGAGAAGGCGCGCATCATTCCGAAGGTGGTCATGTCGTTGGAGGAATGCCTGGAGTATATCAAGGAAGACGAACTGGTGGAGGTGACGCCGAAGTCGATGCGCATGCGCAAGATTATCCTTGACCACGACCAGCGCAAGAAGGCTAACAAGCAATAAAGGAGCATCGCTCCCGTAAACCAACATTTTAATAACGACTAGCAGATGTTCGGGCAATTACCATTTGACCTCATGTTTCTGATGATGCTCTACGCCGCAGGAACAGTCATGGCAACCATTGCATGCCTCTACCTCCTGCTGCGCCGAGGTAACGCCTTTGCCCCCGACGTCACGCCTCCAGCGCGGTTGCGCCGTTGGACAGCAGTGTTCTTTGCTGTCATTGCGTTAGGACACCTGTGGTATTTGCCTCCTGTCATGCTCACTTCAGCTGATGCCATCCTGCTGAGTTTGCTGATTGGCGCACTGCTCGACTGCCTGCTGACCGTCCCCTTGGCCTTTGTCATCTTGCTCTGTATGTTGCAAGACCGCCAGCGACCGCTGTGGCCAGCCTGGGTGATGATGCTGCCCACGATTGTAGGAATGGTGTACTGCATCGTCACCTGTAGCGATGCCATCCTGCCGATGGTGCGTATCTATCTGCTGCTATTGGGCATCGGCCTTATTATATATATGGTACGCGAGGTGAGACGCTACGGACGCTGGCTGCGCGACAACTATGTCGACCTGGAGCACAAGGAGGTATGGCAGAGTTTCCTGGTGCTGGCCGTCATTCTGCTGGTGTTCTCCATTTACGCGAGTGGTTATGGGGGACTGGCTTACGAATACATCGTCCAGGTGTGTGGCATTGTGATGATATGCCATCTCCTGTGGCGCGTGGAGACGTTAAGCGACCTGAGCATCCGCCAGCCATTGGCGGTCAATGAGGAGGAAAATGCCACCCCTGAGAATCAAAAAAATCTCGATGAAATGGAGGTTTTTTTGCAAAAACGCTGCATCGATACACAGCTCTACCTGCAGCACGACCTGACCGTCAGTCAGTTGGCTCAGGCCATTGGTACTAACCGTTTTTATCTGAGCCAGTATTTCTCAGCTCAGAACATGACTTACAATACTTATATCAACAATCTGCGCATTCAACACTTCGTCAGCCTCTATCACGAGGCCGCCGCTGCCGGTCGCGACCTTACCGCCCAGGAGTTTGCTCGTGAAAGTGGCTACCGCAGTTACAGCACCTTCAGTCTGGCCTTCAAGCAGCGCATGGGGCAGTCAGTGTCTGCCTGGATGCGCGACCAAGCCCGGTAATTTTTGCTTCATGGCAGGCTTTGAGTTTCAAAATCTGCAATAATTGTTTCAAAATCTGCAAAATCCGAGTGTTTTAACATTTGGGTTTTGTTTTTTTTGAAAAATTGCTTATCTTTGTACCCAAACGTTTATAAATACAAACCCCCAAATAATAGGATTATGAAAAAATTAATGAAACAGTTCTTCGTAACTGCAGTGGCTTTATCAGCCCTTACCGCTTGTTCGGATTCAACTTTTTCTGAGGTTGAGTCAACACCCGTTCCCACTTTCATGGACAAGTTGCCGATGTATTCGTCTGTACTGACTGATGCTAACAATCAGCAACTCTCAAGTGTTTCTGCTGACATGGGTACCTATTACCTGAACATCAAGACCGATGGTGTTTGGTATATTGAGCCCAGCAACAACATGGAGTTCACGCCTACCAAAATGTGTGGTATAGGCAGTGCACGCGTGCCAGTATATATTGGCAACAACTGGGCAGACGCTCGTCAGTTGACTTTCAAGGTGAACTTCGTCAATGGTCAATCCAAGCAAATGCGTCGTGCTGGTGAAGGTTCTCAGACGGTGAACCAGGAGTCGGGCAACGACGTTGAGGGCTTCAAAAAGCTTCTTAACTCGAACATCTTTGTGGGCTATGGCTACTATGCCAACAAGAACACGGTTCCTGAGTTGTGCACGGGCCAGCAGATTTTCAAGATGAGTGCCAATGATCCCAACGTCGTTAGCAGTATTTCACCCCAGGCAAAAGAGGAATATTTCTATGCTCACAGCGAGGAAGTATTGGATAAGATTGTTAATGTCAATGGTCATCCTGGTGGAAACTTCGGTGCCGTCAAAATGAGTCTGGACTTAGACAATGCGGCTGTAACCCGTAAGAGCAGCTTCAATTTTACGATCATGCAGAAGTCTCTGATGCGTTCGGTTTACAGCCGTGAGATCAACTTTGCTGACATGCAGCAAAACCAAGACAATTTCACCGATGGTTTCAAGGCTTACAAGGAAGCTTTCATCACTAAGTTCAATGCCGCCACTACTGATGCTGACAAGGAGAAAGTAGCACAGGAATTCTTCATGGTTTATGGTTCACATTTCGTTACCAAAGCCTTTTTTGGCTGTGAACTTCACTACCGAATGGCTGTTGCCGCTACCAAAGCCAAGAAGGCCACAGACGTGAAGGCAGCTCTTGACTTTAAGTGGAAGCAGCAGGTGAAAGACACTGCCGGTGTTGACTCTGCTAAGTTGGATAGTCTCAAAAAGTTACTCCCAGACAGTGTGAGAAAGAACTTCGTATTCCATGGAGGTGTGATGGTGAGGGATTCTACGTTCAGCGCAGCTTCTTCTACCCAGGCACAACTCAATGCACGTGGTAATGACGTGAAGAAAGTGAGCATTCTTACCACCGGTGGCGAGCTCAAGTGTGATGATCTGGCAGCATGGATGCTCGGTGCCAAACCTGAAGAGGCAGTGTTGACAGGATTTGATGTACAGCCTATTTACGTCCTCTTTAACGGTAAGTCTGATGCAGAGCAGAAAGCGTACAAGGATCTTAAGGAATTGATTGACAAGAGTTACAAACTCGATCGAGCAAAAGACGGTTTTGGTAAGCTGGATGATTAGTGGCTAAAATCGGAATGTTTTTTTACCCGGTTTAGACTGTTAAAATTATTGTATATATGAACAGATACATATCTTACCCGGTGCTGTTGCTTGTTGCCGCTCTCGTGGCAGCATGCTCCAGCAGCGAGGATATGATAGGCAATGAGAAGAGTGGAGGCGAGAGCAGCACTGCTCCGCTTTCCATTCTCGGTGCCCCAGCGAACGGCTTGGTAAGTACAGGTGCGTCCTATGGGGAGTATACTGCCTACATCAACGTGCCGGGCAAGTGGTCTGTAACAACGTCGAAGGGACTGGCAAATGTCTATCCGTCGGAAGGCGAAGGTCCTACCACGGCTCTTGTTCAGGTGGGTGAGAACTGGGGAACGATGCGCGAGAATGTGCTGACGCTCAACACGCAGGGCGCTACCAGACGAGCTGGTGGCGACTATAACCTGTCGATTGTCCAGTCTACCAATCCTTCGTTGGACTCCGTTTCGACGGTGTTCTCTGCCAACAAGGGTGCCGGCTATAGCTACATGCCTGGTGGCGAATATTGCGACGGAGCGCTGATTCAGTTGTTCAACTTGGTCACGCTCGACAGCATTCAGCGTGCTACGGGTGTTATGCTGATTACTGATGCCATATTCCCGCAGTCCATGCAGGAAATCTTTACTGGAGATAGTGAGGAAAGCCTCACCAAAGGCCTTACCGTCAATGCCTCGGCTGGCATGGACTTCACTTCGGTGAAGAGCAAGGGAGGCGGTAGTGGTAGCGGCAGTGTCACTGTCGGAGTGGGCACAGGTCATCAGGAGAAGTCAAAGAACAAGTACGCCCTCAAGCGCCAGAAGACCACTCAGTTTACCCGTGAGATTCATTTCATGAACATCATGGCCCTGTTGGAGAAGGCCACCACGCGTGAAGAAAAGCAGAAACTGCTGTCGCCGGGATTCCTCTCTCTTCAGGAGCGATTTGTCAAGGACTTAGCTGCTGTGAAGGATAATCAGACAAAGCAGTATGACATTTGCGACAAGTTCCTGGATGAGGTAGGCCCTTGCTTCATCAGCAAGTCGGCGATGGGTGCCGTGCTCGACTATCAGATCAGTGTTGACAGTACGTTGCTCCGTGATACGCTGGGTGTCAAGGTAGCCCTCGAGGCCAGTTTCCAGACCAAGATAAAGAATAAGAATGTTGGTGGTAGAGGCTCGTTCGACATTGGCGTTTCCAAGGTAGGCCAAGAGATCATGAGCAAGACAACGGCAACCGTCAAGGTGCGTGGAGGCGATGTGAGCCAGGTGTGTATCCTAGTCACTGGCGGCGCATTGAATGACGACCAGGTCTCGGCTTGGCAGAACAGTTGTCGTCATACCCAAGCCGTGATGGTCGATATGACGCTGGCTCCCATCTATGCGTTGATTACCGATAAGGATGCCCGTGATGTGTTGACGAGCTACTTTAATGTGAAATTCAGACAGTAAGAATGTCTCATAATCAAAGAGTATAAGAGATGAAGACGAACCGTTTATATTGTTTCCTCCTTCTGGTCGGTGTGCTTGGAATGTTTTCCTGTAGCAGTGACGACCCATTGACAAATGAAGAGAAAGCTGCCTTTGGCCGTAAAAATGCCATGGGGGCATTCTATGCCAATGGAGAACCGGCACCAGGGGGCTATGAGACTCGGCTGCTGGCTCCTCCAGGATTCGAGCGTGGAGTAGGCTATACCTATGCCACAGGTGCTGAATATCTGGAAGGAGTGGCCTTCAACATCTTCAACCTCAATTATCTGGACTCCATCCAGTATGTCAAGGGGCTGAACTTCATCAGCGATGATTATACTCCCTATAGTGAGGAACAGGTTATTACCGCCGAGACACGCAGTGCCGTGTCGCAGCAATTGGCACTGTCGGCAAGTGTTGGCGTCAACTTCATCGTGGCTGACATCAGCGTCTCAGGTAACTACTCCAAGGGAAGTGTACAGGAGAGCCAGTCGGTGTTTGCCATGAAGCGCACCAAGCGAGTGGCATACTGCCGTGACCTGCAGTACAAGAATATCATCATGTACTACAAGGAAACGGGCGACAGTATGGTGTTTGCCCCTGGTTTCTATGCCGACTGGAAGATGCTCGAAGGCTACAACACCAATCAGGCCAACGTGAGCAATCAGATGGTTCTCGACTTCGTGAACAAATGGGGTAGGGGCTTCGTGGCACGCTCGTTCATGGGTGGCGTGCTGGAATTTACGTTGCAGATAGACAAGTCGTCACTCTCTGAGAACATGAGTGTCGGTATGGCGCTCAATGCCAGCGTGGGAATTCTCATGGGTGCTGAAGCCTCAGGCAGTGTGCAGAGT
Source organism: uncultured Prevotellaceae bacterium (assembly GCA_902782305.1). Taxonomy (GTDB): domain Bacteria; phylum Bacteroidota; class Bacteroidia; order Bacteroidales; family Bacteroidaceae; genus Prevotella. The sequence continues at coordinate 112,568 of CACZMV010000002.1, read as the reverse complement.
GAGCAGTTCCAGAAGATTTCACATGACCGCTACAGCCTGGACATCCACGTCCGTGGTGGTAATGTACAGGCGGTGACTGCGATACTGGCGGGTGAAACCTCCTCGCCGCAAGGCATCAAGGAGTGGATGCAGAGCGTTGATTTCGCCCCCACTCCCGCAAGCGACCAACTGAGAATGTGCGCCATGACCGATGTGAAGATTGCATCCATTGCAAACCTCTTCACCGGTGAGGTGCAAGACAGAGTGAACTATATTTTACGTACGAACGCGAAATAGACAAATAGTCAGGTATGAAGTACACCTTATTACATATATATGTAGCAGTGGGCATGTTGACAATGGCATCATGCAGCAGTGGCGACGATGGGCTCAGTGTTCCTGAGACACCGCAGACTGCCAATAACACCGAAAACAGTACGACGCCGGTATCATGGCTTACCAGAGCCACTACCTCCGAAGAGTTGAAGCAAGTAGAAGACGCCATCAGCGCCATTCGTGGTGCAGGCTATACCTACAGGGACAACGAGTCATATTGTGTCGGCACTGATATGGAAGTGTTTAACATGCGCACGCTGCGCGATATGGAAAGGAAGTACAATACCTCCTATATTGTTGACGACTACATCCCAGCCAGCGAGCAGAAGTTCTACTACAGCGAGAGTACCAAGGCCCTGAAGGACTCGTTGGGGTTAGACATCGGTATCGGCGTGAATGCCGGAGCGTTCTCCGTAGATGTGGATGTGGCCTTCAACAAGAAGAACTTCTCAACTACGAAGAACTATTATTCGTTGATGCGTTTGAAGCAGAGTTACTTCTCGCGCGACATCAACTACCTGAATCTGCGTGAAAAGGTAACCGATGCCATTGCTGCTTCTCCGTTGGCCAATACTTTCCCCAGCGTTGATGCCGACTCGATTGCCAAGGTGGTACCGATCTTCCGTGAGATTTATGCCCCCGGCTTCTCAGACGTGATGCAGAAGTTTATCCGAAAGATTCATGCCGCTCCCTCAGCCTATGCTGCCAGCGGTATCTGCCGCGAGTTCATCGACGAGGTGGGTTCCGGCTTCGTGACCCGCTCCGTCTTAGGTTGTTCGCTCGACTATTACAACGTCACGAATATGGACTCCGTGTCTACTTCGCTCGATGTGAAGGTGGCGCTTGAAATGACGGTTCAGATCAAATTCATTTCCATCAGTGCCTCTGTCGATGTCGAATACAAGGATGCTGCTGAGAAGTGCAACCGCAATTCAGAGAGCCATATCACCGCCCGTGGCGGTAAGTTGTCGCTCGTGACGGCATTCACTACCGGTCAGCAGGGAACGATAGACGTGGAGACACTGAAAAAGTGGCAGGCGTCGGTGACCCCTCAGGATGCCGCCCTGATCGACATTCGTCTGGTGCCTATCTATCAGGTTATCTACGACCCCAAGACACGCACCATCCTGAAGAACTATATGGATAAATCATTACATAGCTACGAAGATGACTAATATGAACAAGTACATATATATCCTTTTCGCTTCACTTTGCACTTCACTCTTCATTTCCTGTTCTGACGACCTGACAAATGTGAGTGAGGATGAGTTCATCGACCCCCGTTTGACGAGAGGCTATTCTGATGAACAGATAAAACTGCAGCGCTTGGGATATGCCTACAATGCTGCCGGCAATGTGATGGACGACAGTAGTTTTTCAGTGAAGCCCATCATCAACATGTCGCGTCTCTATGCAGCCGAGAAGGCGAATGGTCCGATTGTCAGTTCAGAGCGTCGCCATTATACCTCATTGGACATCTTCAGTGGTTGTACGCTGGAGGAGCTTGGCCATGAGGAGACGAAATACACCGTCAACGGAGGTGATGTGGTGGGTTGTGGCATGTATTACCGCAAGAACAAAACCACTTATCGAGGCGAGTGGAAGAGTTGTTACAGGGCCCATATGTTCATCAAGCACATCATGGCTACACATACCATCGATGCGGGCATGCTGCACTGTCTGAAACTGGACGATCTTAGCAGTGAAGAAAGTGTGCTTGATGCAGAATTCCGCCATGAGCTTGCCGAACTGGTCAAGAACGGAGAGAGTGGCATCAACGAAGACAATGCCACTAAATTCTCTCAGAAGTACGGCACGCACCTCGTGGTATCTTCAAATCTCGGTGGAATGGTCGAGTTGCAGATGGAAATCAACCGCGACTCCTGCGTAGACAAGGTATATGCGACGACGCAGGTTGCTGAGGTCATCCTTGGCGAAAAGGTTGTCAATACCAGTAAGCCGCAGATTCTCGGTCCGATCTTGTCACAACATTCCATTCAGTATCATGGAAAGATCACGGTCAAGGGTGGTTCGGCTGCTACCGGTGAAGCACTTCACAAGACTTTCGATTATACGAAGGCTGCTGAAGTGAAGATCAGCGATGGTGACTATTATGCCTGGGCAAACAGTGTCAGCATTGAGCCCGCTAACTATAACGCATCCTTCGTCAGCGGCCGTTTCCTGCCGTTGTATGAACTGTTCGAGGATCTCACTACGCGTCAGGCACTGCGCAAGGTATATGAACTGTACCTGAAGAAAGAGGCACCCATGAAGGAACCCTATGAGCCTCCCTATGGCCAGCTGGCGGTTAAGGGCAATTACGGTCCTGATGTAAGAGTAGTTTCGTTGGGAGACGACAAAGCATGTATCATCTGTCAGGAATATGTGCCTTCCATCCGTAGCGACAAGACCTGTGTCGTGGTTTATCCACTCATCAAGGATGACAAGGATCATTTTAATCCGTACTTTTTCTCCGGACTGTTCGTCGGCGATGAGAGCCATCGTCCCGGGCGTGTCCTCTGGGATGGTGCTGCATCGTTGTATATTCCTTCCGACAGCATCTTTGCCGAAAGCGACAGCACAGCGATTCGTGAGCTCTTCGATCAAGATACCCATATGCTGAAGAATGTGTATATCTACTGGAACAATGCTCATCCACAGCCCTGTCCCTCGCCAAAGGGCGAGCTGAAAACGTATACTACCAGTGTCTACAGCCTACAACCCGCAGGTCTTGCCCAGTCGACCAACTTTGCCAAGGTGGCCAGCACCTTCTGGTCGGTAAGACCGGTGGTACTGACAAACGATAGTATCCTGAAATACTGGAGGAATGACTCGGCTTTCAAGGAATTCAACAGGTCAACCTATAAAGACCATGACGGAGTATTCTATAAGTATAAAGAAGGAGATAAAGAATACAACTACTGTCTGATGGACGGAGGCGACAATTTCGCGCGAGCTAAAGAATATACAGATGACAGGTATGGACATAAACGATGGATTGATGCCGTGAGCCGGTCGATGAATGCGCTGAACCTGAAAGGCTATCTGCCCTCTGTGGCACAGTCGAAGAGTATCACGAAGATGCTTGGCAACCGCATGAGTATTTTCTACGGCCATGAATACGATGGTCGTAACATGCTCGGTTTGGACTGGCCAACCGGCTACAGCGTCATCCCATTCGGTCAGAATGAGACGGTTGACGGTCCTCAGCATAACGATGGCCAGGGATTGCCTATCATCACAGACGATGCAGGGCAGGCCCGCATCATGCGGCTGAGTGGTTCTGGAACCGACCTGCTGCTTGAATATCCAGAGTATGTGAGTGCTTTCAACTACTCCAACCAGGCTTACTTCAAGTATTTCCCGATATATATAACGATAAGACATTTTTAGAGAATGATGAACATAAACAATGATATGAAACGGACGAGGGTGAAAACAGGAATGACTTTGAAGGGACTGCTATGCGCAGCATTTCTCATTTCTCATTTCTCATTTCTCATTTCATTCACTTCCTGTACCCGGGAAGACGACCTTTCAACGGTTATGGAGGAATACAATCCTGAGAATGCCTACGGCGACTACGACGAGGCTCACTGGAGACGTGTGCATGCAGCTCAGCGTCAGGCATACATCGGCGACCTGTATCGCAGTTACGGTGTGGGCTATGGCTATAACGGCACAGGAAAGTACAGCGACTACGACGAGGTGCGCGACCGCGTTATCGACTTGTCGGTCATTCAGCAGTTCGACCAAGAGCATGGCTCTACAACGGTCGTTGACGACATCTCTCCGTCCTCCTACCATCATGTGTATAGTGGCACGGATGCCATGACTATCTGCAAGAAGCTTACAGCCAATGCGTCGATAAAGACCGATTTCGTCCTCTTTCAGACGGAGGTCTCTACGACCTTCAACCAGACCGACATGGTGAGCAACGAGTTTGCCTTCTGCACCATTCACGATGGTATGACGCTGGCATCGCGCCATCTGGAGCCTTATGACCTGTACTATATTGCCCGCCAGCATCCCGAAGTCCTTTCTCCGGGATTCCGCCGCTACCAGCAGCTGGCCTCCGAGGCGCTCCAGCAGCAAAATAATACCGAGGCCATGCGTATCATTCAGAATATGTTCCAGACCTACGGCACCCATATCATCTATCATGCCAAGTTGGGTGGCAAGATAAAGTTCAGTACAACGATGAACCGCCATGTGGTTGACTCCCGCACCACGGTCGATAAACAGGCAGGAGCCTCCTTCCTCTATTGCGTCGGAAAGAAAGACGGTACGGAGACACAAGACTGGACGGTAAAGACCTCGACACAACGCGAAACCCACATCGAGGCGTATGGTGGCAACAGTGCCCTCGCCCTCACCTTGTCAGGACTGCATGAAAGCGATGACATGGCGCTGAAGAGCAAGATTGTGGACGAGTGGTTCAAGTCTATCAAGTTCACCCCCGGTGCTGACAAGGACGAGAATAATGTGGAGCTGATTGATATCAAGGTGGCACCTATCGCCGACCTGATTATGGATCGTAAGGTTGCCGCGCTCTACAACGCGATGGTTGGCAAGCATGTCGATTATGAGACCAATGTCATGCCACGCGTCAGGAAGAAGGTCTATGCCGAGATACCTGTCTCTGAGCTCAAACTCACTGCCCAATCCGTCAGCAATCAGGTTGTGGTGGACCATGAGGTAATCGGTGAGATACTCAATGAGCATGTCCACAATGTCGAATATACAGTGTTCTATCCCACGTTGGGCGGTAAGGTATGTCACGAGGGTCTTGGTCGCCGATGCAGCGACGATAGCCTGTTCACCATTACTTGGCAGTATCTCGAAGGCCAGGAGGAACAGGCGAAGGCTTATGTCACCCCGCTTACACGACTCAACTACGATGATAGAATCTATTATAATAATGGTGAGATTGATATAGCACCAGCCGACGACGCCACGTCCTACACGTCCAACATCCATGTCGGCCGTGGGGCCATCTATATGTGGAACGACACTTGCGTCATCAACATGAAGGTAGGACCTTATTTCCTGCAGCAGGGTGTGATGGCCAACACCAGCGACAAGAAAGAGGCGATGAACACCGTACGCACTTTGCTCAAGGATGTCCCTGTGGGCTATGAGGTTGCCCATACCGGACAAGTCAACAAGATTATCCAGTTTATGTATAACTCTGGTCAGGTGTTCGGCCCGGATTTCATCAAGAAGGACGAAGTACCCCCCTTCTTCGACTACAAGCGGTATATCCTGCACAATGACCATAACGACAAGTATGGCATTTTCGCTTTGAAACCTAAAAATGCCTATCTTACGTCTTATCCGGAAGAGACCATTGGCCAGGCATTGCTGGTGCGTAAAAGCGATTTCAAATTCATGTAGTTGATAAAAGAAACCATTAGAACTATGAAAAAGGTTATCCTATATTTCGCATTACTCATTGCCCAATGCACCTTTCCCGTTAGCCCCGCAGGGGCCCAGGGCATGGTGTCGGAGATCAAGGTCTTTGCCCTTAATGAGTATAAGGAACTTGCCGACTCAGCCCAAGGCTACGACGGTATCGGCAGTAAAGAATTGGATTTCCGCAAGGGCAGGGGCGGAGGCTATGTGTTTGTCGTCCATAAGACAGCTGCCGACACCGCTCAATATATCACCGGTGTGAAGGTGGAGGCAAGAGCCGAGTATGGTGTTAAGTTCAATGCTGATGGCAAGTTGTATGAGCCAGCCCTCTTCTTCCAGGAGAGGAAGTCACATTATGATAATAAATATCGAGGCGGACTCAATGGTCGTGACTATGATATTTATGGTGGAGCATATCCCAAGCAGGAACATCTCTATATCACCCGCACAGGCAAAGCCGATTTTAACACCAGGGTGCTCAAGTCTATACAAGTCTGTGCCAGCAAGCCCAGTAGGCGCAGCGATCAGACATGGAGCGGACCCCATGCCGGTGGTGGACGTTACTTCCTCTATACCTGGCATACCCATGAATCTCAATACCGTTCAAAAGACCAGAACTGGCATATCCATTCCTGTAGTAAGGACCAGTGTGGACTCGTTAAGCAGGAGCCCCACCGCTTTAAAAAGTCCTATGGCAACAACGACTATTGGGCACAATATAACGAAAACCACCCGTCGCGATTCAGATACCACTATAAGAAATGTCTTGACTGCGGCGAGGAAGTACCCGACGTCCATCAGTGGTCCACCTATACGTCCGACTGGAAAAGCCATAACAAGCGCTGTCTGCTTTGTAACCTGGTGGAGCCTTCCGACCATGCTGAATTTGGTAAGGTGAAACTCCCCGTTGACGATGCGCGCCACATCCTTTATTGTGACTCTTGCGGATTCCTCGAGAAATTCCCTCATGACTATAGTTATAGCCGCATCGTCAAACAGAAGCGGTGCGACCACATCCTTGTGGAATATACCTGCAGTGAGTGTTATCATAAAGCGTTGTTTGAGGAACCAGGCAAAGGACATGACTACAACGAATATGGCATCTGCAGAAAAACGGACTGTAGCCATCCCTACGAGCAGCCTGCTACGGAGCCTCGTGGCGCCAATGACAGCGTATTTGTAATCAAGTCGTTCGGCAACCTCTACTGGATATCCGAATATGTGAACAACCGTCGTCCCAAGACCCATATCCGTCTTGACAAAGACCTCATTGCCGATAACTTTATGGTGCGACCGTGGCATCCTATCGGTGCTGCCGACAGCACGGCATTCGAAGGAACCTTCGATGGTGGTGGTCACATCATCAGCATGCTCCAGACGGAAGAACCCGTTGCTGGCTCTGGCTATCGTGGACTCTTTGGAGTCATAGGCAAGGGTGCCACCGTGGAAAACGTATCGATGGCAGGATGTAACATGCGTGGCTGGGACTATATCGGTGCCGTGGCAGGTGTCAACGAAGGAACGATTAAGAATTGCCGTGTGGTATTCTCGATCATGAATAGCATTGGTTCCGGCAAGAACCTCGGTGGTATCTGCGGACTGAACAAAGGCACTATATCGGGCTGCACCACTGAAAACAGTGTGTGGGTAGGTGGCGTGCGCGACTATGCCGGAGGTATCTGTGGTACCAACGTTGGGGGAACGCTTTCGGGCAATGTCTCCGAGGCTATCTGTGGCAGTGGCTCCGATGCCGTACTGCCTGAGACCGCATCGCAGCAGTCAAAAGATAATTGAAACTTGAAACATGAAACTTGAAACATGAAACTTGAAACATGAAACTTGATAATTGAAAGATATGGGCAAGAAATATTACCTTTTTACGTTTATACTGTTTAGTCTTTTCCATTTTTCTGCAGTCCGTGCAGACGATTTGGAGTTCCCCCTGGATGGAGGCACGACCAGTGACGGTATTATCATCACCAAACCAGAACTGGAAAACTTAAATAAGATTTCCGGAGATAATTCCTTTCATGTAGATGGTGAATATAGTGAACACAGTTTGCAATTCTCCGTCACAGTTCCAAAGGGGGAAACGGCATGCCTTAAATTCAAGATTGCACTCTATGTGTTCCCTAAGTTCGGAGGTGGAGATGCTGTGGGAGCTAGTATTTCTTTCACTGCGAAGCTCGATGATGAGGCTGTTATTAGTCATTCCCATACAAACACGGTCTGTTTTCAAGCTGATGGGATCAGTATTTCTGAGGGGAAACACGATATTTCTTTAGAAACGTCTTTCACAGGTTCTAAAGTCATATATAAAGGAAGTATCGACGACTTGTCCATCCATATTCATCGTTTCAACCTCACGCAACATAGGGATCCTACCTGTGGAAAGGCTGGCGAGTCTCATTACAAATGCGGTGCTTGCAGCAAGGATAGCATTGTTGTCATACCTACTCCCTATACGGAATGCCTCATGAAAGAGGTTGCCGGAGGGACAGCCAGCTGTATGAGCAATGTGGAAAAAACGCAAAAGTGTGAGCGTTGCTCCAGAACACAAACAGTTCACGGAGGTCAGTTGAAACCCCATGATTTCGATGCCAATGGCACGTGTAAGGCGTGTGGTCTGCGCAAGCCTAAAAGCAATGCCGATGGTTCGGTTTACGAAATTAACGATGCCAGTGAGATGCGCGTTCTGTCCGAGCTGGTGTCCATTGGCGATATTCCCGGTAACATAGGCGTTGACATCAAGTCCGACCTGGTGTTCAGCAGTACATTGCCCATGATGCCCTTAGGCACTCCTGACCATCCGTTCCAGGGAGTGGTTAATGGCAATGGTCACTGTATTCGCGGCATTACCAACTGCTATCAGAGCATGGACTGTCTGGGCTTTGTGGGAGTAGCCAAGGGAACGCTCCTGTCACATGCTGTCATTGCCAACCTCATCTTTGATGCAGGTAACATCATGGAGGGAACTGCTTGTGTGGGCGGCATCGTGGGATATGCTTCCTATTGTGACATCTTGAATTGTGCCAGTTTCGGATCATTGAAAGGCAAAGATTATGTCGGAGGCATTGTGGGATATGCTGAGCAGCAGGTGAGCATCCAGAATTGTGGGTCTGTATCCGATGTCAGTAGCGTTGGTAATTGGAACCCGATGGTGTGTGGTATGCCTAATGGACATATCATGAACAGTTACGGTGCTGCCGACAACAATAACCAAGGTCATATGGATATGTTGCCGACTACCACGTTGCGTCACTGCTTCTCCACTCAGGGAAGTGGCCCCGGCCTCACTCAAATCAGTATAGACAAGCTGACGTCATACAGTATGTTACAGTTGCTGACCGAGGAAAGCGAGTCGTCATCCTTCATGTTCACGCAGGACTATAGCTATCCTATTCCTGTTGTCAACACGACCATCCAAGCCAAGGCGAATGCAGCCATCCCTACAACGTATAGTGCCGTCCCAAGGCGTGCTGCTTTGTCAGACTCCGGTAGCGATGACGGCGCTCACGAGAAGGATAACGAGATAGAGGAAATCGGCATCGATGACGAGGCGAACTCATCTAGCCGGTTTGTCACTACCATTGAGGAACTCATGCATAACGACTCCATTCAGTATGCCGGTTTAAATTGCCTGTATGCTATCACACGCAGTATTCCTGAGGGTTCTAAACTCTACGAACCCATCAATGGAGGCAAAATGTTGGGCTTTGAGTCCTATATCTTCCCAGACGATTCTGCATACGTCAGAATGTTAGAGTATGATCTTGTCACAGCCGATAAAGTGACGCCCGTCGCAGAAACCGTTGGCTATTATTCCAGTACAGGTGAACGAGTCGACCAATACATTATTAATAACGGCGACTATTCGCTCGAGGCGTGCATCACGCTTGATGAGAAGAATAACATCCTCTATGAAGAGAGTGTCGATGGTGTGATGAGACCTTTCTGGAGCATTGAGACTAAATATGACGATGCCGGCAATGCCATCTCTACCAATGGATTCTCGCATAATTACATCACAGGCGAAAAACGTTTGGAGTATAGTCATGAATATGACAGCAATGATGTTGTTCCTGACATAGATAGTGACATTTACTATGAGTATTATGACAGTCAGAACAATACTATTCATGTTGTTTCCAGCTATCATGGTTCTGCCGGTAGTGATAGCATTTTCACTGAACACTACATCATCAGAGCCTCTGACCAGCATCTTCTGGAAATTCGTTCGGAAGTGAAGACCAACGGCAAAACATACGTGACCAGTGGCTTGTATTTCGTCTATGATGACGAAGGTGCACTACTGCAGTCTGTGGTTTTCGGTCCTGTCGGTGGTGATTCGCAAACAGGTGAAGTGCGTCCAACGGTCTATCATGAATATATAGGCGATTGGCCAATCACTTTGTTGCAGACGACTACGGCCATCCAGGTGCCCACGGTGGAACAGCCGTCCATGCAGAATCGTATCGACCCCAATGTTTACGACATTCATGGTCGCATGGTACGCATGGCAACTGATACGAAGGATCCGTTCAGCGGTCTTCCACGTGGAATCTATGTTTATCAAGGTAAGAAGTATATTAAGAGGTAAGAGGGAAGAAGTAAGAGGTATTGACAATTAAACTTTGAAGTATGAAGACATCCAGCATATTAACGGCACTGTTGTTGCTCTTTTCAGTCTGTGTATCAGCACAAAAGTATCCTGTAACCCCCAGGGCCATGGTAAATGGAAAAATTATCATAGGCGACCAGCAGTATGTAAATGCAGGCGACTCTGTGATGGTTACTTGTGAACCGGATCCTGGCTATGGTTTGTCAGCGGATGTCTTATATTACGCAAAGAAAGAAAATGGTGAATATTCTGACCCCAAGAAGGCAGAAAATAAAAGCAGTTTCCCCGAAGACCGTGCCAGCAAACAACGCTACAGGTTCAAGATGCCCGCTGCCCCTGTTGAGGTGTGGGCATCCTTCGTCCCCTTGCGTACACTGGTGATTCATCAACAAACCGGTGGCACGCTAGTGCCGCTATATGGTTTTAAGAAATCATCCACTGAAAATATGCTATGGAATGTGCCGGGGCGTGCGCTCAAGATAAAGGTCACCGATGTTGATAAGGCTAACGATTACAAACTTTTGGATGTACAGATTACGAATGTTGATCAGAGCCATTACCAAAAGTCAGATACCATGATTACCGTCTGGATGCCCAACGATGAAGACACCGTGCATGTGACTCCTGTCTTTGGCAAGAGCCATTATGCGGTTCATATAAAAGAAGAACTCGATCACATCAAGGCAACCGTAAGCGATATGAGTCCGAAGTCACGTGAAGAGGTAGATGTTACCTTTAAAACGGAAAAGGGCTATATCCCTGCCAATGTTTCCATCACTGGCTGCTCGAATTCGTGGCGTGTGGGCAAGCCGAAGCGGTTAGACAACGGCGGATGGGAGGTTGTTTATCGCTTCAAGGTTGAGTTGCAGGATGTCTCCGTCACTTATGGTATTGAGCCGGTGCTTTCCATCAACATCAAAGATACGAATAAATCCGGTCGCGTCAAGACCTATATTCCCGAGATGATTCCCGACTATCCTAATGTGGTACGCAGTGGACAGCAAATCCCCGTGGTGTTTATGATGCCTGACAGCTTTAGTGTCAAGCACACTGTCACAGGAGATGTCGAATCCAAGGAGGTTTACCATAATGTGCTGCAGAACAGTTTTGCTGACGAGGGTATGGGAAGTTGGACAGAGTCCTACGAATACGCCAGTTGGGGACTTCCCATGAGGGCGTTTACCGATTCCGTCGGCAATAAGTATTGGCATGCCAGTGTGAAGAACATCATGTCGCAGAGTGTGGCAATTACCAATCATTCGAAAACAGCTGATGATGTCAAGGCTGGTAAACTGAGCATTGCAGCCATCGCCAGCATCAATCCATGCAGTGCCCAGCAAGCGCAGGCCAGCATCGTGGCAACCGGTAAAGATATTTCTGAGTCCAAGTGGGTTGTTGCCAACCTTTCGAATCAGCCAGAAGGCTGGCAAACCGTGCTCAAGACGGGTACAGTGGATATTAAGGCCGACACGCTGAAGTTCCTTGTTGAATCGAAGGGCGAGCATGAGAATAAGAGTCGCAGCTACGAGGGTCCGATGTTCGACGACCTTTGTCTGTTGCTGCCTACGGCATCAGAAACTATCAAGAACGAAGACGTGCTGATTTTAAAGATGCAATCGCAAGACGTGACCATCGACTATACTGCATCGGGTACGCAGAACAAAATGAGCGTCAAGAACTATGAACATGGTAAGGTGACGCTGTTCAATACCAATACATACGAGGAAGGCGAGACCGTCCAAGCCTTGCAAGAAGATGTCATCGTGGTCAAGGCACAGGCTGATGAAGGATATGCCGTCTATCAGATGAAATACGGTAAAATCAGTCTGTCGCCCGACAGTATTAACATGGCTGCCAATATGTTTTACTATCACTTTACCAAGCTTGATGACACAGATGAAACCGTAGCTCCTACCATAGCCCCATTACAAGTGTTTGTGGATAGTAATTACGGTGGAGAACTCACGGTGTCGAATCAGTTTGCGAAAAAGGGCGATAAGGTGACTTTCACAGTGACTCCCAATGACGGTTGCAAGGTAAGGCGTATCAAGACCTTCCCGGCCGGTTTGGTCACTTTAACAGAAGAGAATGTGGATGCCAATACCCGCGGTGGAACCTATTCCTTCATCATGCCAGCCGCCCACTTCATGCTGTCTCCCGAATATATCGTCCCCATCACTACTAAGGAGCAGTTGGGGGATATCCACGGTAGTAATGGTGAGTTCATTCTCGCCAACGACCTTACTTTGGGCGATGCATGGAGTAAAACATACGATCTCGCAGGCGATTTCGATGGTAACGGTCATAGCATCACCTATGGTGGCAAACGTAGTCTCTTTAATTCCGTTACTGGTAGTGTGCGTCATTTATATGTCAACGCCAACTTGAAAGGAGTCAAAGACGCCACTGGTGGAATATGCAAAATCAATACCGGTACCATTGAGGACTGTGAGATAAGTGGAACGATTGCCAATACGACGAAGAATGCCTGTGCAGGCGGTGTTGCAGGAAAGAACGGCCCTCAAGGTGGTATCATCTCTCACTGTCACGTCGTTGCCACCATAGACGGACCGAAGGCCTATGGCATTGCCTATCAGCAAGAGAAGGCGACCATCCGTGACAACGTCTTCAACGGTCAGTTCGACATTCATTGCAATCGCATGTATATGATTTGCAATGATGAGAGGAGCAGCACCATTGATGGCAATTACTATATTGAGAACATCCGCAACGCAAAGGCGGAGCGCTGTAGCGGAGTGACCCCTGCTGATCCAGCCAGACTCGTACAGGATGCCAAGGACATGGCTGGTACCTATCCCGTCTATGCTGCCAGCATCAAGAAAAGGTATAACGATGCCTTTACAGTCACGCTCTCGTTGCCCGCAGAGGTTTATCGGGTCAACCTGTCGCAAGAGACAGCTGTTCCCGGTGCAGTCATCACGGGCTCTGTGCGCGTTGAGGGCAACCAACACCTTGTCGGCATCACCGTTTCCGATACCCTCGGCAACAATGCTCAGAACTGCCCCTTCACCGACCACATGAACAACGTCTATTCCTTCTCGTTCTCCATGCCTGCTCATGATGTCAAGGTCAGCTTCCAGACAGAGGCGGGCCGATACATCTATACCGCCCAGCAGTTTGTAGATGTCAACAATCAGGAAGGTACGTTCTACCTGGTCAGGGATATTGAACTGAACAACTGGGCAGAGCAAATAGATTTGTTTGGCAACTTCTACGGGGGCGGGCATACCATCAAGTACAGCGCTTCGACAGGATGCGTGGGTTTGTTCAATAAAATCTGTAAGGGCGCATTGCTCCAGGGTCTTCGTGTTGTCGGAAATGTGCAAACAGAGGTGGACTGTGGCGGAATAGCCAAGGAGAACCAGGGCACCATGCGCGACTGTCATTTCGCTGGCCGTATATCTATCATGGCGACTCCTGGAAAGAAAAAGAATACGCTGAAAGAGGAGCGCATGGCTGCCCTTGTCTGTGACTTGACAACGGAAGGGGCTGTGGTTGACCACTGTTCTGCCACGGGCGAACTGAAGAGCTCGCGCAATCAGGATGTCATCAATGAGCATCCTCTGTGTTACGTGGGTTCTGAAAATGTGAGAAACAGCGTCTGGGTTAGTCCGAAGGCGACGGATGAGTACAGCCAGCAGACGGCTCTTGCCGAGGCTGCACGTAAAGACTATCCTGTCTTTGCAAATGGCATTCTCGACAAGATCAATCCCCGCGTCATAGTGGGTGGTGATACCATCCGTGTGCAAAGAGGTACTACGCTCGACAGGCTGACCCTTATGGACGGCGAGCCGTTCGTCTGTACGGGCGATGTGAGTGTCAAGCAGATTGTCTATAAGCGCAGCGTGATGAGCAATACCGAGCAGTGGGTGCTCCCGTTTGCCTTTGACGGTATTGCGGGCAGTGGCCCCTTCGAATATAGTAAGCTGGAAAGGGTGAATGATATGCCGGAGGTGGGGGCTACCCAGCGGCTGACGCTTACCGATAAGTCCACCTCCGTCAGCTATCATGCCAACGAGCCTTGGATGGTTAAGGGTGATGGTGGCGAGTACGTGCTGACCCACTCCAGTGGCTGCATCACCGTGCATGCTACTGACAATACACTCATGGATATGTATGCATCGGTTACAGACGAAGGACATATTTATGCCACCTACCATGTCATACCGGGTCATGCGGCCAAGGGCGACCTCCTGTATGTATGGGATAGTGCTAACCAGAGGTATATCCTATCCGGCGAGTCTGGCAACCCTGCCGACATCCAGCCCTATCGCTTCTATGTGCAGTTCTACAACAAGATTGATAAGGTGCATGAGAAATTCACGCAGACAGAGTGGTACAAGGAAGACCCGTCGCCAGCAAGCAGTAACGTCATGGCAGCTCACCGAAGCCTCGCTTCTGCCATGGCCGACGGCTGGCAGCCCATCTTCCTCGATTCTCGTCAACCGCAGAGCGTCACGACTCGTATGCTCGACTATTACGAGGTGGCTTATCTGACGGATATCAGTGCCGAGGTTATTGACGAAAATACCGATGCACCGCTCGCCGCCGTGTCACTCATTTATCGGATGGCCGACCATAGCATGGAACTCCCGCCAGCACTTCCCTTGCTGGTACGAGCCAAGCGTTCCGATGCCCAGCCGTTGGTGGACGAGAAGACAGGTGCTGAGATTGAAGACATGGACGACGAGATGCCACACTACTGGTGCGCCTCTTACGGCAATCGTCTCGACATCTGGGCTTTACCTTCCTCTGAGAACTATGCTGATTTGGCGGAATATGACGCTATGATGTTCGAGGACACCTGGTTCGACCAGTCCTTCAACTATGCTACCAACGCCGACAGCCGCACCACGGGTCCTATGAGCTATTGCATCACGGTGCTCAACGAAGATACCTACGAACCCCTTCCGCTGATGGGCGACAGGGTGAGCGTGCAGTTCATCTCGTCAGGCTCAGCAACAGGAATTGAGGAAGGAGTAAGGAGGGAAGGAGAGAAGGAGAGCCCCGTCTATAACCTCAGCGGACAGCGTGTCGGTGCAGGGTATAAGGGTATTATGATACAAAACGGACGAAAAGTAATGAAGCGATGAAAAAGATATATTTAGCATGGATCATGCTGCTCAGCCTTGGCAGCACGTTATGGATAGAGAAAGTCTCGGCTGGTTCCGTGCATGTTATTCGTAATAACAGCGACTGGATTGCGTTCCGTGATGCAGTGGCAAATGCCAAGGGTCAATATAGGGTCGATGCCCGTTTGGAGGCTGACTTCTCCACGAGCGCTGGTATAGGAGTTGGCGAAGATACTCCCTATTGTGGTATTTTCGACGGCAATGGCCATACCATAACTGCTACTAACATTTGGCGCGATGACGGTAAGCCTTGTGCGCTTTTCTGCTATGCAAAAGATGCAACCATCAAGAACTTGCACCTGAAGGGCTCAATCACGGGGAATATCCATTCCGCAGGACTGATTGGCAAAGTTATAGATTCTCCCACCGTCACTATTAGCCGTGTGTGGGTATCTACAGAAGTGAATGCAAACGGTACCCACGCTGGAGGCATCATAGGTCATTCGGATTATGCACGTGTGTATATGACTGACTGTCGTTTTGATGGAAAGGTTAACACCAATAATTCAAATGATTCTTATGCTGGTGACATCATCGGATGGTGTAACGGGGGCAGTTGGAACTTACAGCGTGTTTATGACCAGGGTAGCCCTAAAGCCTATTATATGTACTACTGCATAGATTATAATAGTGCTGGTGGTTCGTGGAAAACTTGGGGAACCAATAATAAGAGCTTCACCGTTACCCATCACAATTGGAATACATGTAATTATTACAATAAGACCGACCAAGCCGAAGTCGTCAAGATCATGAACGGCTTCAAAGCCGATACGTGGGAGCTTGTCGACGGTAAGGCCGTACCCAAGAAAAAAACAAAACAAAATTCATCAGAGTTTCAGGCTGATGGCTGGACTTTTTTGGAGGAAAGCCAGAGTTCCGGCTATACACTTCAACAGGGACGTTACTATGTCAATGATGATGTCATGTTTGAAAACGGCGCTACCGGCAGTGGTCTGACCATTGGTTCCGGCGCTACGGTATATATTTATATCCCCAAAGGTGTCACGCTCACAGCCCAAGGTGGTAATGCTTCCGGACAGACCGGTGCAGGCGCGGGCATCCTTCTTCCCCAAAACAGTACGCTCTATCTGCTGGGTGAAGGCGAATTGAAAGCCTATGGTGGACATGCAGCCAATGGCTGCAATGGCTCACAAGGTCAGGGCGGAAATTGGACGGGTAGTATTAGTGGTAATTATGGTGGTAACGGTGGTAACGGTGGCGCCGGCGGCGGTGGTGCCGGTGCAGGCATCGGCACATGTGGCGCTAATGGCGGTAACGGTGGCTCGGGCGGACGAACACCTGTTTATAGTTGTAAAACAGGAGCGGGCGTTCCTGGTGAACCTGGTTCAAGTGGTGGTACCGCGCTTCCGATGGGTACCCTTATCGTAGCGAAGGAATTCGGCAACTTGCATGCCGTAGGAGGTGACGCAGGCTCCTATGGTGGCAGCGGTGGCCCTAAATCAAATGATGGTTTCTATCATCAAACAGGCTCATACAATTATAGCATGGCCGGCGGTGGCGGCGGCGGTGGCGGCGGCTTCGGCGGTGGTGCCAAAGGCATCGGTACCGGTGGCCCCGGCGGTGGCGGCGGCGGTGGTGGCTCCGGTGGTAGCACTGACCATGACTGGAAAGATTTTCGTAGGGCAGGTTCTTATGGCGGCTATGGCGGTCAAAATGCTAATGGAAGTTGGGCTTCCAGGGGTACAAGCAATTACTTGAACGACCCTTATGATGCAGAAAATCATAATGATCTCAAAGGTGCATCGTATAGTAATGATGGATGGAGAGATGGTAAGGAAGACAAATGGAGAAAACCTGGTGGCAATGGTGCCGGCGTAGGCGGTTCAAGTACGGAAAAACTGGCTAATATCGAATATTTCGTCACATGTAGTTTGGTGAAAAGTTTCGATGGCAACGATAAACCGGAATCCGTAACAACCGGCTTTCTTGCGAATGAAGGTAGTCTTCATATCGGATTCAATATTCCGACGTGTCAGGAACTGGGGTTGACCAAGCCAACTCAATATCTGTCACGATGGAATAACCAGAGAGACGGTAAAGGCAGTTGGTATAAAGCCAAAGATCAATGCTCGATTGGTAAGGGAACCCTCTCTCTCTATGCGGCGTGGGAAGATTATAAGGATATTTTCCCGAAGGGTTCTGGAACAAAAGGCGACCCGTTCATCATTGAGGATGGCTTGTTGTTGCAGCTTGCTGACTATGTGAACAACGGTCATCCCACGCGTGGTCTCTATTTCAAGCAGAAGGGCAACATCAAGATGAAGGATGTGCTGTCAAACAACCATAGGGATTCAAAGTGGGTTCCCATTGGGCATACCTATACCTTCGAGGGCGACTATGACGGTGGTGGCAAAGTCATCTACGATGGCGAGATTTCCGACATATACAGTGCCGCAGGCATCTTCGGAAAGGTGGCGGGCAGTATCCACAACTTGGGAGTCAAGGACATCAAACTCATATACGGTCGCAATCAGTGGCTTAGTGGGACTAACCGCTTTGGAGCCATTGCCGGTATGCTCTGTGCAGATGAAAAAAACGAGATATCGGGTCTGATGCACGACTGTTTTGCTGCTAACTGTGATGTCCAAGCTGGCACATTTGGTATTGCGGGCGCTCTGGTGGGCGAGGCTTCTAAAGATGCCAGCATAACCCATTGCCACTCGTACAAGAATAATACCGATCTCAGCGGTCGCATCAGTGATCATGCAAAGGTGGACTTCTGTTTCACCACAGGAGACAAAATCTCAGGGAATGACGACAAAGCAACTAACTGCCAGACTAAAGTCAGTGAAACAAAAATGTCAAGCGGCGAGCTGACATGGTTGTTGAACGACAAAACGGCTTTTGCCGGTGCTTGGCGTCAGGACGTGGACAATGGAGTCACTCACAATGCCTATCCTGTGCTCGACAGCATCAGCGCTCCCGTGTATTACAATGGCTCGAATTATACCAACCAGCCATCGGGTACTATCTTTAAGAAGCTCACTGGAAAGGGAACGAGCGAAAAGCCCTTCCTGATCAACACGATTTCCGATTTGGAGTTTATAGGCAACTACTGTCGTGAAGGCAATAACAGCTCCGGCATTCATTTCCTCCAGACAGCCGACTTCGACCTGAGTGGCAAGACGTGGAAACCTATTGGCGACGGTAACGCTTTCGCCGGCTACTACGACGGTGGTGGACATACCATCCGCAATGCACTTATAGAAGCTGATGGCATAGCAGGTCTCTTCGGTGTCGTTAAGGGTACGGTTACGCGTCTCTGCATGGAGAAGTCGACCATCAAATACATGAAAAAGGACGGACGCTCGGGCGGTATTGCTGCACGTCTTACAGGCAACGGAGAAATCTCCAACTGCTTAGTCTATAAATGCACGGTGATGCATAACGGTAGTACGGGGGATTCCCAGGCAGCGAAAGACAGCAGAATAGGTGTTGCAGGAGGCATAGCTTCCGATATGTTCGATCATGCGGTCATCAAGAACTGCCTTGTTTATAGAACCACGGTCTCTGCCACCAGAACAGGACAAATCTCTAGCGATACCAAGAGCGGCAATCGTTTACATCGGTGTTTCACCGATGGGGAATCGCTGGTAAGTTCCGACTCTTATGCCAAGATCACTGATTCTAAATTAGCCCTCGATGATGGCAGCCTCGGCAGCGGAGAGATTGCCTTTGAACTGAATGATACCAGCATAGTCAATCCTAATCCCGTTTGGTTCCAGAACATCACCAAAGGCAGTGTGCTCGACTCGGTACCCGTGTTGACGACGAGTGGTCATGGCATGGTGTTCAAGAAAAAGAATGGTAACTTTACGAACGACGGCGTTGACCTAGCCAGGTTAGGCGATGGAACCCAGGCTAAGCCATTCTTGATAGGTAAACCAGAAGATTTGCAAGATCTCGTCTTATACATCGGAACCAGGCAGCTCAGCAATTTCTATGTGCTGCAGACTGCCGACATCGACATGATGGGCAAGCAGATGCTCCCCATCGGAAGCGGTACCAATGGCTTTGAAGGCCACTACGATGGTAACGGTTATGTCATCCGGAATGTCGAATTTAACAAGGATCAATTGTTATTGGTCAATGACGAATCTCTGGGACTCTTCAACAACATCATCGGTACGGTGGAGCGTCTCGGCATCGAGAACAGCACCTTCACGGCCATCGGCCGTATCAATAGGGTGGGCGCTCTTGCCGGACGTCTGAGTGGCAGCGGAAAATTGCTCAACTGCTTTGCCAAAGGCTGTACCATCGACTTCAATAGCATTCCGGAAGTTGTCGTAGGTGCCTTGGTGGGTGAGCAGACGGACGATTCGCGCATCGAGACCAGCTATGGCTACAAGAATACCGTCATCGGACAAGAAGACGGCCAGAAGCGCTATGGCTACATTGTGGGCAACATAGGTAGCAACGCCCAGGCAGACCTTGTCTTCACGGACGGTCCGTCCCTGAGTGCCGATAATCAGAGCGGTGCCAAAAACATTGTCCACAGCGGAAGGAACATTGCCGAGTCCTGCTTCATGAATGGTGAGGTTTGCTGGCTCATCAGTGGCTCTAGGGATAACAGTCCGGTTTGGCGCCAGACCATACGTACAGACGGCTGGCCTGTGCCCAACCCCAGCCACAAGCCGGTTTACCGTCGTACCAACGACTATCAGGTGCAGTATATCAATGCCAACGAATACCCTTACCAGGTACTGCTCACGCTCGATCCTAACTATAGGGGTGGTCCGAGTGTAAAGCAGTTCGAGATTTACAAGGCCGACGAAAGATACTACGTGCCAAGCTTCTCGATCAAACCTTACCCCTTGGAGCGTTCGGGTTACGATTTTTCAGGATGGAACACCCAGAAGAACCGAAAAGGAACTTTCTATCCCGCTGATGCAGAGGTGTTGCCTACCGGAAATTCCCTCACCCTCTATGCTATGTGGGATTTCAAGTTACCCGCCAACATGCCTGCTAACGGCAAGGCAAAAGTCGAGATACTTCAACAGGAAGCTAGCTACAGAGTCTATGACGACGGTGGCTCCCAGAATCCTTATAGTCCCAACTGCAATGGAAAAGTCACGCTGAAGGCTCCTGCTGGCTGTCTCTTACGTCTCAGCGGAACCGTTGCCACGGAGGCTCCTGGCAGCGACGGCAATCCTCGCGATTATATGACGGTGTATGACGGCGATTATACGAAGACCAAGAAGCTGACCAATGAGAAAGGCGAAAGTGTCTTCTTCAGCAAGATAAATAATGGTGAAAAGTACGACATTGGCAAACTCATTAGCTCGGATAACGAGATGACGATTGAGTTTGTGTCCAACGCTGAAAACTGCTATCAGGGATTAGACCTTTTGGTTACCGTCTTACCGCCGGCAATCACGAATCTGGAAGGAAAAGGCACCAAGGAAGAGCCCTTCCTGGTGGCCAGTGTTGACGACCTGAATGCGGTCGATCAATATATCCGCATGACCGGCGACAGCAAAATCTACGTCGAGCAGTGCGACAGCATCGACATGGAGGGTGCGCTCTTTACCCCGATTGCTGCCAGCATACAGAGCTTTAATGGCCACTATGACGGTTGCGGTTACATCATCAGCAATGGTAAGATACAATCTACAGCCCAGAACTTGGCAGTAGGTATATTCCCTGTCGTCACCGGTACCGTTACCCGACTTGGCGTGGAGAACATGACCGTAGAAGGTGTGAATGACAATGCCCGCATCGGTGCTATTGCCGGACGTTTGAATGGCAATGGTGAAATCACCAACTGCTACGTCAAGAATTGCACAGTGACCAGCAACGTAGCCAGTGTTGCGGGAGCTGTTGTTGCCGATATGTTCGATCATGCTGCCGTTAAAAACTGCTTGGCGCTTAACAACACGCTCAAGGCTAGCAGAACGGGAGCTATCTGTAGTGATATGACTAAGGATGCTACCTTAAACCGTTGCTATACTGATGCCAAAGCACTGGTAAGCGGTGAAGGCAAGGGCGCACAGATAGACTGTGAGACTGGTGTGGACAACTTCAGGTTGGCCAGCGGTGAGATATGCTATCTTCTTAACAGCACATACCGCGACAGCATCATCTGGCGACAGACCATCGGAACCGGCAACCAGCCGATTCTGTACGAATCCGCCCCAATCGTCTATGGTTTCAACAATCAATACACCAATGACAATACGCGCTCCTTATTAGATTTGATATTGCAGGATCTAGTGAAGGGCAATAAAAAAGTTATTAATGTCTTGAAGGGCAGCCTGATCAAGTTGGACAAATATACTCCTCAAGATGTCCATTTCCCGTTTAAAGGTTGGAATACCAAAGTCGATGGCAGTGGAACAACCTATCCAAAGGATGCGACAATGTTATACAACGAGGAGCTCACGCTCTACGCACAGTATGACAACTCTATCAATATGCCGCAAGACCCCGACGGGATAATCTGGCAGCACATCCCTGTGAATTTTACTTCCATCAAGGTCTATGACAACGGTGGTAAGGACGGTCCTTATAATTCAGGCAATCGCTATGTGACACTGCTTGCTCCCGATGGGTGCAGACTGCAACTGACGGGAACTGTGACGACAACAGAAGGCTGGTCTATTTTTGTTGACGATTATCTCTGTGTCTATGACATCCCTTATTCGGATGATATGCCGAACGATATGAGACTGCGCGACCAAAGCAATGAGGTCCGTTTCTATAGCCGCGAGAAGGGCAAGCCTTACGACATAGGTACACTGACCAGTAGCGGCAGCGTGATGACTCTCTACTTCAAGACTTCTTCGAATTATGATGGATATAAGGGTCTTGACCTCACTGTCAAGGTGTTGAAGCCTCAATATGAGATCAATAGCAAGGAAGATTTGCTGGCTGTTAATAATAAGATAGGTGATATCCGTCTGAATCAGGACATTGACCTGGGTGTATGGGATGGCAACATCACGCTCAATGGAAACTTTGACGGAGGTGGACATACCATCACCTACACCGGCAAGACCGCCTGCTGGGGCCTCTTTAAAAATATCAATTATGGGGCTTCGGTGAAGCATCTGCAAGTGAAGGCTGACGTGGTCACAACGAAAGCATGTGGCGGTATAGCCTACATCAACTACGGCACGATAAGTGACTGCCACTTCAACGGAACCATCCGTAAGTTTGGATTGGACGATAACGCACGTTACACATATCAAAACAGCATTGCCGGCATAGCTGTGCATATGGAGGGAAGTGGCGTCGTTGACCATTGCTCTGCTACGGGTAGCCTCATTCTGATGGATAAGAGCATGGGCAAAGTATATCCTATCAGCAATAAGGAGGAAGCGGCTGTGAACTACTGGACTTGGGTTGATCCCACCGACCTAACTTTGTATGCTGCCCAGGCTGACAGCGCCAAGAATGTAAAGGCGGATTATCCTGTCTATGCCAAGGGTATCCTTGACGTGGTTGAATCGAAAATGGCCGTAGGCACCAATATCATCAGTGTCGTTGGCGGACATCTTTCATCGCTGACCATCACCGACGGTCAAACACTTATTTGTCCGGCAGAAGTGTCGGTAGACGATATCACCTACAAACGTCGAGGCACCAACAATGCCTACGAGCCTTGGGTGCTGCCCTTCGACTATACGATAGATGCAAGTATGTTCCAAGGGGGTGTTGAATTCTACCGCTTTGAGAAGGACGTCACGGGTAACATTCTGATGAAGCAGATTACCAGCGGTGAGACCTATCAGGTGGTAGCCAATGAGCCGTTGGCTTTCCGTGCACCCAATGAGTCTGAATACAACTTCGCCATGAAGCTTGTCAAGGATGGACACACGAAGTCCATGACTATCAAGATACCGAAAGATGGAGTGGCTGCATCGATGGCAAGCACGAAGGATATTGCACGTATCATGGTTAACTACGGCTTCATAGCTGCCGACAAGGCTAAGAAGGAACTGATGTACGTCTGGAACAACGACAAGGACGACTTCGTTCTCAGCGACGGCAAAACGGGAGTAGGCCCCTTCCGCTACTACTTGCAATACGCTGATAAGGCTACGGGCAACCTCGAAGAATATGAGCAAACCGACTGGGCACGTAAGCAGAGAAAGAAGGGTGGTGCAGCCCAGCAGGCTATTGCCCAAAGACGTGCAGCCCACCGCGGTGCCTTCTCTGAGCTGATTGAGCAAGGATGGCAACCCATCGTCCTTGAACCCGCTCCCGATCAGGTCGTCACGGCCGAGATGCTTGCCGACTATGATATTCTGTTCCTCAGCGATATCTATGATGAGGCAGATGACGATCGCTTTGCGGTAACGGTCATCTATGAGCCGGCTGAAGAGGGCATGGCTATACCTTTTGCTGCTCCCTTGTTGGTACGTGCCAAGCATGAAGGTGCCACGCCGTTAGTGACCCCGGATATGGCCGAAAAACTGGAGGAAGCGCTGACTAAAGTTTCTGACGATGAAGCCGAGGATATATTTGAGGAGATGCACTATTGGTGTTCCACCTTCGCAGGTCGCTATGATGTATGGCAGATGGCATTGCCGGAGTCTGATAACCTGCTGAATGAGTATGGAGCATTGATATTCGGCGAGTCAGCCAACAGTAGTTACTTCTATCGCGTGGGTGCTACCGGTGGTGTGTCCATGCAGCCCATGAGCTACTGCTTCACGGCTTATGATGCCACGACCTTCGAGAACCTGCCGTTGACTAACGACCGCATCGGAATCATAGTCTACGACCGTTCAAAGGATGAGCCTACGGGCGTAGAAGATGTAACAGATAAGACGGATGATGTAAGAGGTAAGACGGATAATGTCTATAACCTGCAAGGACAAAAGGTAGACGACAGCTATCGTGGCATCATCATCAAGAACGGTCGTAAGATTTTCAAGAGATAAGTCGATATGGGAAACAAAAGAGAATATATTAAACCCACCCTCCAAGTAGTGGAACTGCGCAAAAGCAGTTCCCTACTGCAGAGTAGTGCTACACTGGGGGGATACCAGTATCAAGCAAATACAGAAAATGATGGCTGGGAGAAGGATGAATAATAAAGAAATATCAAAGAACGTGAAAACAATAAAGATTTTTAGCGGAATGCTGGTCCTGCTGGCATTCACCGCATGTTCAAGCAATATCGATGAGAGCGCAGATGCTCCTCGTTTCTACAATGTCACCCTCACAGCTTTTATGGGCGACGCAGACACCCGTGCACTGAGTGAAAGTGGTAATGTTATTACTGCAACCTTTGCCGAGAATGATGAGGTAAAGGTGGTAAAAGCTGATGGTAGCCTCGTAGGCACCCTTAGAGCCAAGACTGCAGGAGCGAACACCACGCTAACGGGAACGATTTCTGGAACGTTTAACGTAAACGAAGTACTTACCTTCCGCTATCACAGTGCAACGGCCAACTACGACAATCAGGTAGGTACATTAGCTGGAATTGCTGCCAATCAGGACTATGCGGAAGGTACGCTCACGGTAAGCACTCTCAGTCCGCTGACATTTACTTCCACCAGTGTCACGCTCACCGCCAAGCAGTCCATCACCAAGTTCTCGTTTACTGACGGCACCAATCCTGTTACTGTGAAGACCTTCGGCATTGCTGCTGTCGGTTTGGTGCAGAGCATCGCCACGAATGGCACTCCGACGATGGGAGCGGTTACCGGCACCCTCGGCACTGCAAACTCTGATGTCTATGTAGCCCTGAGTAATACTTCTGGCAAACAGGCTTATTCCTTCACCATCCAGGACAACGCTGGCAATTGGTACACTGCGACGAAAAATGCCAATCTTACGAATGGCAAAAACTATACGGCCAGTGTGAAACTGAACAAGTTGCCTGCACTTAATAGCACTACCGTTGGTACTATCGGCGTGCTTGACGGGCTCCCTGCCATAGTCCTTAATAGCACGACTGCTGTCGCCCTGATGAATGCGGGTGCGCTATGCCCTGAAGCTTATGGCACATACAATATCTTCGAAAACCCACCGTCACTTACAGGCAGCTGGCGTGTTCCCACACAGGCAGAGCTTGTGACCCTGGCCGGTTTCTCCAGTTCATGGATCTATCCTGCTCCTTATGGTGTGAACGGTCGTACATTTACCATTGGAAGTAATTCGCTCTTCCTCCCTGCAGCAGGATATATCGATAATGATGTAGAAGTTGGAGAAGAACCAGTACGTTTGGGTAAGGAATTAGTTTCCACCTTTGGCTATTATTGGAGTCAGAGTGAGGCTACTCCGAGTAGTATGGCATATAGCCTTCAATTCAGTTCTGCAATTATAAATGTTTTTAGCGAATATAAAGTAAACGCTCTTACCGTCCGTCCTTTCCACACATTACCTGCGCAATAAAATAATTAAAATATATGGAGACAAGATTTAAGAAGAAAGCCAAAGTATTCGACATCTGCATTACTGCCGTTGCCGCTGCACTCTCTGTGGGCATCATGATTTATGGCGTATTTCATTTCGGTCTGAAAGAAACGTGGCCCGAACTGGTGCTTAACCTATTCTACATCGCCTGTCTGGTGATGATGTGGATGTACTTCTTCAACATACGCATCACCTCCGAGCAGTTCAACTACTGGACGTCGGTGTGTGTGGGTATAACGATACTGTTGCGCGACATCCTATTCCTGCCCCCATTGGCTTATTACTCTATCCACTTGGCGTGCCTCTTCTTCTCAGTGTATCTCCTCATTACGCTCACTTACTTCTATGCCCGTAAGGAGTGGAAAACCTATTCGAAGTTCAACCTGTGGACCATCTTCATCATCGACGTGATCATTGCCTCACTCTACAACCTCGACATCTATCTTGAACCCCAAGACCAATATACCGATTTCATGCTGACCGAAATATGGATTCGCCCCACCATCACTTATGGCATCGTGGCCTGTTTCGTAACGGAATCCAAGAGAACAAGTAAATAATAACTAAATTGATAAAAACAAAAATGAAAAAAATCAATCTCTTAGTGGGGGGAGCCCTGTTGCTCGCAGCCCTGTTCACGACCAGTTGTAAAGAGTTTATGGCTAGTCTCGACAACCCTGTAGGTAGCTATGTAAAGATTAACCAGACCACGGTAGTTCTGCGTCTTGGCGACCAGATGACACGTGTTGGCGAAACGATTAATACCGATGGCTTGGAGTACTCGTCAAGTAATCCTAGTGTGGCCACCGTCGACCCTGCTACGGGTAAGGTTACCGCCATGTCCGTAGGTACAACTCTTATCACGGCAAGTGCACCTGCCAATGAGTATTATCTGGCTGGCAGTGCTTCTTACGAAGTGAAGGTCGTTTCGTTCAACCCACAGATCACCAGTACGCTGATTGGTGTTGGCGACTATGAGACACTCGATATTTACGACGCTGGCACCACAGGACTGAGCGCTGTATGGACCTCCAGCAACAATAGCATTGCTACCGTTGACCAGAATGGTAAGGTAACGGCCGTTGCTGAGGGACAGGCTACGATTACCGTCACCGTTGGCGGTGAGCAGTCGGTCTCCTGCTTGATAACCACCAAGGCAAAGACCAACCTTGAAGCTATCGGAGCTGCCTACACGGCCCAGGATGGCGATGTGCTGACGGGCGCTATGTACTATCCCCTAACCATTGCTGCAGGCGCTACCGTTGTGTTCTCTGACGTCCATTGCTATCAGAACCCTGGCGGTTATAATCCCATTGCTTGTCAAGGCGATGCCACGATCATATTGGCTGAGAATTCGAACAACACTGCTTGGCAGGGCGACAACCACTGGAAGGCCGATTTGAAGGCCGGTCCTGCTGGTACCACACTGACCTTGAGAGGTAAGGGCTCATTTACCGTTGATGCTGTCAATAGTCAGCAGGCAGCAGTTATTGGTACCGATAGACTGGGCACTTGTGGCGATATCGTCATTGAGGAGGGTTACTATCAGCTGAACGCCGGTAGTCACAGCGTTGCCATCGGTGCTGGCGACGGTGGTACTTGTGGCAACATCACCATCCTTGGCGGCGAGATACATGCCAATGGTGGATATATGGGTGCTGGTATAGGCTGTGGCTTGTCATATAATAAACCAACAACCTGTGGCGACATCACCATCCATGGCGGTAAGGTTTATGCCAATGGCGGGGCGAATGCTGCTGGCATCGGAGGTGGTACCTCGCATAATAAAGCCTCTGTTTGTGGCAACATCACCATTAATGGCGGTACCGTGGAAGCACGTGGCGGCTCCAATGCTGCGGGCATAGGCACAGGCTATCAGTATAGCGACATTGACAACACCTGTGGCAATATCACCATTACCGGTGGAAAGGTAAAGGCATGGTGCAGTGGTGTCTATGGTGCCGGCATCGGTACTGGCATCAGACACGATTGGGATGCCGTGAACTATCCTACGTGCGGCAACATTACCCTCAGTGGTGGTGAAATTGAAACTACGATGGGTGGTGATGGCCTTTATGACGTAGGTCCCGGCGAATACAGCGCTTTCCCCGGCATCTTTACGGGTAAGGTAGGTAAGATTACTGTTTCGGTAAATGTAACCAATGCTAGAGGCGACGTCACCAAGATCTATTCAGCCGATGCTGCTGCATCAGCTCCACGCAGAGTCCAGGAGGATATTCCTACGCTTCCATCGCTCGACGGACCGGAACCTGAAAAAGCTCAATAGTGATGAAGATGAAAGCAATGAAGACCATCCAAATATGGATGCTGGCCGCCATCCTCGTTTGCGGCATCTCGTTTACCTCTTGTGATCGCGCCGACAATCCCAGCGGTGAATCAACAGTAACGGAATTCCAGCATGAACTGGATCAGGCCTTAAGTTGGGCGCAAGTCTATGGTCCGCCTACACAGACGCTTGCCGAAGAGGTGGCTGCACGCCACAAGGGAAAGACCACGCCCCTTAACTACAAGACACGTGAGAGTACCGAGCGCAAGTGCATTACCGATAATTCCAGCCCCTTCGAACTGAAGGATTTGGCACGCACCACCGTTCTCTGCGAGTACGATTCGATACGCAAAGTCATCGACGACGTGACAGCGACGGCCACTGAGCGCGGCATCTTCGGTCGTTACAAGCACCAGACCAGCGACCGCGGCTATTGGGGCGACCTCTTCAATCTGAAGTTCCAGTACCTCTATACCGAGATACAGGTCAAGAGCTACCGTAATTACTATGCAGCCAATCCCGAGGACATCTGCCGACCGGTGCTGGGCGACTCGCTCTACAACGTCATCCATACAGAGAGTGGGGTAGAGCCAGGCCTCTCCCATTTCTACTATGAAATCATCCGCGCAGACACCACCAGCGAAGCTACGCGCGAATACTATAAAAAGTTGTGCATCGAATACCATAGTCACTTCGACCCCGATTATGTAGAATCTTTGCAGAATAACTAAAAACAAATTATGAACAATCAGATTTTTAAGAACGCGAAGATTTTCACTGCTAACAAGGACAATCTTCAGGCGACCGCCCTGGTAGTGAAGGACGGCAAGTTTATCTATGTAGGCGATGAGGCCGGACTCTCAGCATACGAGGGAGAGGTCATCGACCTTGGTGGCAAGTTCATCATGCCAGGCATCATTGACAGCCATGTGCATGTGACCACCAGCATCGGATTCGCCTATATGGATCCGGGGGAATACATCTTCTGCTCCAGCAAAAAGGAGGCCCTGGACTTTATGGCGGCAAGCATCAAGAACAATCCGGGTTTGAAGCGTCACAGGTTTATCCTAGAGCGTAAATACCTGAATGGGGATGACATCGTCAAGGAAGACCTCGATGCCATCTGCCCCGATGCCGAGCTCCTGATTCTAGAGGGCGAAGGCCATAGCGTCTGGGTGAACTCCAAGGTACTTGACAGGCACGGCATTACCGACGAGACACCCGACCGTGTGCCCGAACTCAGTTATTATGTACGTAAAGACGGCCATGTGACTGGAAACGCATTCGAGTCGTCGGGTTGGCACATGCTCTTCGATGATTTGGAAGTAACAGATGAGCAGATCGATGCAGAGCTTTTGCGCTGGATAGACTATTCGGTAAAGGCTGGCGTGACCGTTGTCTTCGACGCAGGTTTTCCTGAGGGCGAGGCACTTCACGAGCGCATCTATGAGCGTCTGTATGAGCTGGACAAGCAGGGCAAGTTGCCGGTTTATATCGACGGAAGTATCGCGCTCACCAATCCCCAGAAGACGAAGGAAGTGGTGGAGGACGTGAAGCGTTTCCGCCAGAAGTTCGACAGCGAGCACCTGAATGTCCATACCTTTAAGGTATTCATGGACGGTACCTTGAGAATCGAGACGGCTGCACAAGTGACGCCATACGTAGATACCAACAAGAGAGGTGGTACGACCTACAGTAAGGAGGAGATGGCAGAGGTGATGAAGCTGCTCAACGAGGAAGGACTGGACTTCCATGCACATACCGTAGGCGAGCGCTCATCCCGCACGGTACTCGACGGCGTGGAGCTGGCCAAGAAGGAACTGGGCGACGATTTCCGCGTGAAGGTGACCTGTGCGCATCTGGAAATCCAGGATGACGCTGATATGGACCGCTTTGCCAAGCTGGGCGTTACAGCCAACTACACGCCTTGGTGGCATGCCGGATGTACGGGCGGCAATCCATCCGAGATATGGCGCAGTCTGCTGGGCGAGGAGCGTGCGAACAAGATGTACCGCAGCAAGACGATGTGGAACACCGGCGCCAATGTGACTTTCTCAAGCGATAACATCATCTATGGTGATTTCCTGACCTGGAGCCCTTATCTTGGTATGGAAATCGGCATGACGCGATATATCAACGAAAAGTCGAGCGCCCCTGAAAGGGTCAGAGTTGATGCAGAATATCCTTCTCCCAAAGAGAAGATGAGCATTGAGGATATGATGTTAGGATACACCATCAACGGCGCCAAGCAGCTCGGCATCGAAGCCTCCAAGGGTTCTATCGAGGTCGGCAAGGACGCAGACTTCCTGGTATTTGACAACGACCTGCTCACGGCAGAGCATGAAGGCTTCAGCCACAACATGCCGAGCGAAGTGTATATCTGTGGAAAGAAAATGAATTAAGTAATGATTATGAAAACAAAAAGCACAAATCTCCTTGCAAAAGGATATGAACTGATTGATGGCATCACGGTACCTGTGGGGACCTCAAATGTCGATTTGGCCGTAGAGGGAAAAGAGCCCCAGAACGCTAAGAAACTGACCATTGCTGTAGGGAATGAGAAGATAAACATGTATGTCTTCCGCCCAGCAAATTACAAAGAGGGTGAGACGAAGCCGCTTGTCTATTTCATTCACGGCGGCGGCTATCATTTTGGCAATGTCAGCATGGATCAGGAAAAGATACAGGGCGTAGCAGACGGGTGCGGTGCCACGGTGATAGCTCCTGACTATACACTCTCGCTGGATCCCGCTTACAAATATCCCATGGAGCTTCAGCAAGTATATGCAGGACTTCTTTATGCATACGAGCATGCGGCTGAACTAAATGTGGATCCCGATAATTTTGTCATTGAGGGAGAGAGCGCCGGTGGTGGACTGACCGCGCGTCTGGCTCTTTATAACAAGGACAAAGGAATGGTTCCTCTGAAGGGCCAGGTACTCATCTATCCCATGCTTGACTACCGTACCGGCGGTGAAAAGGATATTTATAAGAATGAATATGCCGGGCATTGTGTCTGGACAAAGGAGAACAACGTCTTTGGATGGGGAAAACTCCTTGAAGGCCAGGACAAGGAGCTTACCGACGAGGAAATGATATATTTCTCACCGGCAGTGGCAACCATCGAGCAGCTGAAAGGACTGCCCGAGACCTTCATGATTGTCGGCAGCCTCGATCTTTTCTGCGACGAAGACATGAGCTATGCTCAGAAGCTTATGGAGGCTGGTATTTTCACAGAGCTCTATGTAGAGCCCGGAGTTCCCCACGCATACGAGTACTTGTATTGGACGCCTCAGGCACAAAGGTTCTTTGAGCTGAGAGATCATGCGACGGCACGGATGCTTGGAGCTGAAAAAGACATGAAAGAGTCTCCTGAAGCACAAGCTTTCAAAGAGTTACTATTGAAGTATAACTTGGAGCAGTAATGCTATGGTACAGGATTTATACATTTTGATGATTACAGCAGCTGTAGTCAGTATTCTGTTTAAGTTGCTAAAGCAGCCAGTAGTGCTGGGTTATATCGTGGCAGGTGTCTTGGTTGGTCCGCACTTGTTTGGCAAGACCTTTGTGAATGCAGACAATGTGAAGGCATGGGGCGACATCGGCGTACTGTTTGTGTTGTTCTGCATCGGTCTGGAGTTCCGCCTGAAGAACCTCATCAGCAGCGGTAAGGTGGCAGCAATAGGTGCGTTGACCATCATCGGTGGTATGATGCTCTTTGGCTACCTCGTGGGATGGGATGCTAACTTTGACATGGTCAACTCGCTGTTTCTGGCGGGCATGCTTTGTATGTCGAGTACCACTATCGTGATGAAGGCCATTGACGAGGCTGGTTTGAGCAAGGAGCGTTTCGTCAAGGGAGCAACCAGCATACTTATCGTGGAGGATGTGGTGGCTGTGGTACTGATGGTATTGCTCTCCAGCATTGCTATCCGTCATCAGTTCGAGGGTGCCGAACTGGCCAGCAAGGTCTTTGATCTGGCCATTACGCTCGTGGGATGGTTTGTCTGCGGAATACTGATTATCCCGACACTGATACGCATGGTGAAGAAACACTTGAATGACGAGACGCTGATTATACTGGCCTTGGGTCTGTGCCTGGGTATGGTGCTGACGGCTGAGGAAGCTGGGTTCAGCAGTGCTCTCGGTGCTTTCGTGATGGGTTCAATCCTTGCCGAGACCATGGAGTCGCACCGTATTGAAAAACTGATGACACCGCTGAAGAATGTCTTTGCGGCTATCTTCTTCATCTCTGTGGGCATGTTGATCAATCCGGCTTCATTGACGGAATATTGGTACAGCATCGTCTGGGTAAGCCTGGTCATCATTGTCGGAATGATTCTCTTTGGCACCTTAGGTTGCTGGTGGGGCGGTCAGACCATGCGCGACTCGATGCTGACCAGCTTCTCATTTGTGCAGATTGGCGAGTTCTCGTTCATCATCGCTTCACTGGGTACCAGCTTGGGCGTGCTTAATCCTATTGTCTATCCTATCATCGTGGCAGCCAGTGTGGTGACCACCTTCCTCACACCTTATATCATGAAGGCTGCGGGGCCGTGCTATACGTTCCTTTACAATCACGCTCCAGCGAGCTTGCGTGCCAAGATAGACCAGCGCGAGCAGCAAGTGGCAGAAGCAGAGGCGAAGGCGGTTGACCCATCTGGCGGCAAGAGATCATTAGCAAGTAGGGCGCGCCATGCCGTCAGGAAAACCTTTATCACGAAGCATCTTGTCAACCTGTTTATCAAGAACATGAGTGCTCATGATGAAAAGAATGACAAATAAGGGTATTATTACTAGCTAAATAAAAACATAAAAGTATGAAACTCATCGTGAAGTAAATAAAGAATTTCAAAATAGACTCACCACACTCACCCAGTAGGGGTTAAGTGATTGAGTACTAAGGCTTTGGCGTGAATGAGGCACTCACCTGGGGACTCACCCAGTGACTCACCCACGCCATCACCTTTTTTTAAGCCGTTTTCTTAGGCACTACCTTGTAGTAGTCCACTCGCGCGTGACTAACCATTTCGTAGTCCAGCTCCTTCATGGCTGCTTTCAGATGCACTTTGGCATTCTGATTGATTTTCAACGAGGGATATTCGCTCCAAATGACGTTCAGCATCTGAGTGCAAGTCATTGGCTTCACCTCTTCAGTGTCCTTTGGCTTGCGGAAGCAGGCATTGATAAGCTCAGCCATATCTTTCTGCTCGACATAGTTCTGGTTCAGCTCCTGAATCCTTGCTACCTCTTCATTGTTAAACCAGTAGGGAGCATCCAGTTCTCGCAACTCGTACAACACTTGGGCATACAACTGCTCATAGTTGATGTTGCCTGAGTTGTCAATAAACTGCCCTGTGGGAATCTGGATGCAGATGTATCGACGACTGCCCGTAGCATCCGTCAAGGGATGCGGATTGTTCGTAGTAGATACAAACGAGGCATAGCGGGGTCGATCTTCCTGCGCACAACCAAAGATAGGTCGTCCGTTCACCTTGTTCTTCGACAAAGCCTGCTTCAGCGAAGCATGTTGCGAAGGACGGATAGCATCCAACTCATCCAGATTGACCAGCAAGTTGTTAGTCAGAGCCATCTCCTTGTCAAACTTGTTTGAAAGGTTCAGATGATCCAGATAGTACTGGCGCAGATGCTCAGGTAACAGGCGTCGCAGGAAAGTGGTCTTTCCGCAACCCTGAGCTCCTATCAGCGTAGGCACCACCTCATTGCCGTGAAGTGTGTCCATCTGAAGCCAGTGAGCCACTACGGAGCGAATCCAGATAGCCAGGAACGAGAGCTGTTCTGTGCTGATACCTGGAATCCTGCAGAATAGGTCGGCCACATGGTTGTGACCGTCCCATTTGGGCAGTGAGTTCAGGTACTCGGCAATGGGGTCGAACTTAGGTACCTCGTCAGAATCCACATACATCTTGATGTCTGCCTGTGGATTGCCCATTTCCTCGTCAGCATTCTCCTTGGCGCGTAGAATGATGCTGTTCAGCGACTTCTTGGTCAATGGGCCGTACTCGCCCATAGTCCCGTCAGCCTGCTTCATAACATACTCCACCTTTCCGTTCAGTACGTTCTGTCGGAACTGGTAATTCTCCAGAAGAAATTCCTCGATGTTTAGCATTTTCTTTACGGAGGCATGCATAACCTCACCGTTTACAAGTAGTTTCTTACTCATAGCATAAATGTTTTTATTAGTTATTGTTATGTTATCCCTGACGTGTTTTTCATGAGTTTTGTTTTAGCTCATGATGGTTTGTCAGTTTCGTGAGTGCAAAGGTACAAAAAAACCTTTGCGCTTCCAAATTTTCTCCCCAAAACTGGTGTTTTTTCTGTTCCATTTAACACACTAATTTTACAATTAATTGAAATATTCGAACAATTTTGGCAACACCTCAAAGGCCTATTTTTGCTACTACACGTAGAAAAACTTTTTCCCTGGGCAGGGAACAATTTTTTCCTAGTGAGGGAGCAAAAATTCGCTCGATAGCAAAGAAAATACGTGTCGGCAAAAAACTTTACATATATTTGCCTCTATATTTGCCATTAATAATATGGGCGAATGTGTGGGCGAATGTGTGGGTGAATGCTTAGGTGAGTCACTGGGTGAGTCGTAGGGTGAGTGTTTATTTTGTCTAACTTACTTATTTTCAACTGCTTAACCTATCTTGGGTGAGTGTGGTGAGTGGTTTTTGCAAATCTGTCAATAAAATAAACGGGTGAAAGCGTTGGTGCTTTCACCTTTTTTGTTTATCTTTGCAAGCAGAGTGGGTTGTTTTGGATTTTTCGCCTCTGAGCAGACAAGGATAGTCCCACGTTTCTACAATATCTATTTGAACTATAACTAGAATAAAGTATAACTAACAAAACAAATGATTATGAAGAAGATTCTTTTTTCTGTAGTGTGCCTCATGATGGTAGGCATGCAGAGTGTTAAAGCGCAAGTTGGTATCGCAGCATTGCACCATGAGGGTAAGGTAACGATATTTGGCGAGGATAAGATAGCAAGTGCTATTGAAGCATCGGTAGATGGCGATTCAATTTATTTGAGTGAGGGCCATTTTTTAGGAAATATTACTATCAACAAGGCAATACATCTTATTGGTTCTGGTCAAGGAACGATTATTGATGGTGATGTGACCATCAGTATAGATAATACCCCAACGTTGGTTGGTTATCTACTGACGGGTATGCATATTATCGGTGACATCATCCCTAATAAGTCACTGAATGGCCTAAGAATTAGTCAGTGTTACTTTGCGAATTATGGAAGAAACAATTTTTATGGAGATTCTTCTAATCGAATTACAGTTTCTGATCTCTATGTAGAAAGGAGTCATTGTACGAAGAATATGTATCTAGGCGAGGTTGAAGGGGGAAACCTCTATAGCAGTAAGATATATTATGTTTATACTAATAGACCAACTGGACGCACTACGCTGAACCATTGTAATTTTTACCAAGATCATAATTATTCTGGTGATATTGGCTATTTTGCCATTAATTGTATTTTTAGAGGCCAAATGTCCGCAGATAATTCATATCAGAACTGTCTGAGTGGCTATGACTCATATCCGTCTACAGCAGAAAATTGCTGGACAGGATTGAATGGTTATATTGATAATGTAGAATTATTAGATGACAACCTTAATTGTTCCCTGTCTGATGAAGAACTGCGGACAAGAGGTTATATCGCTACAGACGGATCAGTTGTAGGCATCACGGGTGGTGATGCACCATTTACACTGAATCTGGCTACGCCCAAAGTCTTGGAGCATCATATCGAGGTAGATAAAGCTACCAGAAAACTGAATGTGACTTTGAAAGTTGGAATAGAATAATTATCAAATGTACGCTTATGCGAAGACATTTATTATTAATAACCATACTGCTATTAGCTGCATTGCAAGTCACAGCTCAGTCAATGCGGGGATATGAGTATTGGTTTGACAATGACTATGACGCAAGAACTGCTGTCGTGTCAAGTCAGCCAGACGTATCCTTTGAGGCTGATATAAGTGGTTTGCAGGCTGGACTCCATTACCTAAACTTTCGCGCACAGGATGATCATGGTACGTGGGGAGCCTTATCACGCTTTATCGTTTATATGACGGCAGACAGTCGTGGTAGTGCAGACATGGTAGCCTATGAGTATTGGATGGACTCCGATTACGACTCTCGTACTGTTGTATCAGGTACTTCAGTAAATTCTCCATTAACTGTTGATATAAGTAATCTGCAAGTAGGCCTGCATTACTTTAACTTCCGTGCTCAGGGCAGTGATGGACAATGGGGAGCTTTGTCTCGTCATATTGTCTATCTGACAGCTGATAGTCGTGGTAGTGCAGATATGGTAGCCTATGAGTACTGGATGGACTCTGACTACGACTCTCGTACCGTTGTGTCAGGCACTTCAGTCAATTCTCCATTGTCTGTTGATATCAATAATCTGCAAGTAGGACTGCACTACTTTAACTTCCGCGTTCAGGGTAGTGATGGCCAATGGGGCGCGCTATCTCGTTATATTGTGTACTTGTCTGAAGCTTTGTCAAATGTGAATCTTTCTACTGTTGAATATATGATAGATAACGATTCAACAACTGTGCAGAGCCAGCAGGTTAATGGCAACACGATAGTCATTACGGCAGACATCAGTCGTTTGAGCGAAGGAACACATACTATCAATATCGAGGGAATCACGAATAACTATACTCGTTGTTTGCTAGGGAATTATGAATTTGTTTACGACGATATTCCCAGACCTGAGGCTCTCTTCGAAAATGGTGTGCTCACCGTAGGAGGTTCAACTACGATGACGGAAGCTGTGGAGTATGTTGGCGGACAGAGTGTTGTAGTGGAGAAAGTGGCTGCTGTTGTATGGAATAGTAGTGCAGAGTTGACTAATAGCGACCTGCAAGGTATTACGAATCCCAACCTGCTGGTCTATGTGAACAACTCTTCGCAGGTACCACAGGGCGTTCAGAACGTAGTCATCAATGGCTTGGCTAGGGAAATCGTTTTGACTGACGTAACAGAGGGTAATAACGATTGGTTTGCACCACAGGCTTTCGTGGCTGAGCGCATCAGCTATACGCGCAACTTCACTCAATCGACGACGAAGGGTACGAGCAGAGGATGGGAGTCGATAGCACTGCCATTCGATGTGCAGACCATTCAGCATGAGTCGAAGGGCGTGATAGCTCCGTTCAACAACTCGGCAAGCAACAAGCACTTCTGGTTGCGCAGGCTGACTGAAAATGGACTGCAGGCTGCTACGAACATCGAGGCGAATACACCTTATATTATAAGTATGCCTAACTCGGAGGAATATGTGGCTGATTACAACTTGAATGGACGTGTGACCTTCTCAGCCCAGAACATTGATGTGCCTGCAACGACGACGAAGGTGCTGGCTCTGGCTGATTCGAGCATCGTGATGGTTCCAGCTATGCAGCGTCAGAGTCGCTCGTCGGCAGTATGGGCACTGAACGTGGGCGAGGTTCGTGGACAGTACTTCGAGGGAAGTGTGTTTGAGCGCGACTATCGTACAGTCCGTCCGTTTGAGGCTTATACCATTCATCGTCAGGAGAACGGTCAGCCAGCTCCTCGCTATGTGCCGATTCAGGAGATTGGTGGAACGACAGGAATAGAAGAAGTTGAAAGTGGAAAGGTGAAAGTGGAAAGTTGGTACGACCTTGAGGGCAGGAAGCTGGAAGGCAAGCCCGCACGGAAGGGTGTGTATATCTCCAACGGAAAGAAAGTTGTTGTGAAATGAACTGAATGGGTAAAACGGGAGGATGTGTCGAATAGGCACATCCTCTTTTTTTGCGTTGATAAACTTTTCTACCCTTTCCTTGCTTTTCTCGAAAATTGTGTTTATCTTTGCAAACAAAGTGTGGAATAAAGCCCCATTTGTGATAGAGAATAACTAAAAAACAAAGCGATATGAAAAAACAATTACTACTATTCGTTACAATGCTAATGGCAGTCGTTATGCCAATGAAGTTGTGGGCTGCTGATGGTAATGCCGAACCGTATGCCGTGCTGAGTGACAACGATACCAAGCTGACGTTCTTCTATGATGATCAAAAGGATGCACGAGGTGGATTGAGTGTTGGCCCGTTCTATGTGAATGATTCTGGTTCTATTGCGGGTAGGCAGTGGAATTATTCCAGCATAACCACCGTTGTTTTTGATAATTCATTTGCTAACTGTATATCGTTAACGAGTACCGCTTATTGGTTCTCTGGTTGCTTAACTCTGACTATGATTTCAGGTATTGGAAACCTTAGGACGGATAATGTTACAGATATGAGAGAAATGTTTCGTGCTTGCTCTAATTTGACGAATGTTGACGTGAGTGGCTTCAAAACAGACAATGTTACGGACATGGGATGGATGTTCGCTGGATGTTCTGGTCTGACGAGTCTTGACGTAAGCGGATTCAATACGAGCAATGTAACTAATATGAGCGGTATGTTCTATGACTGTGAAGGTCTGACGAGCCTTGATGTGAGTGGGTTTAATACAGCTAATGTGACAGACATGAGTTCTATGTTCTCTACATGCTCTAGCCTGAAAAACCTTGATTTAAGTGGCTTTAATACGTCCAAAGTAATAGATATGCGATATATGTTTTCTTACTGTGCAGAGCTGAAAACAATCTATACAGGAAGTGGATGGAGTACAGATAAGGTTGAGAATGGAGATGGTATGTTCGATAATTGTACCAGTCTTGTTGGTGGAGCAGGTACTGTATATGATGCGAACCATACAGACTACACTTACGCTCACATCGATGGAGGTACATCAAATCCTGGTTACTTCACTGCGAATAATGAGCGTGTGATAAACGGTAAGTTTGTGATGACAGATTACAGTAGCTTTGCAATTGGTTACAACTACCAGATTCAGGAATTGACGCCAAGCAATATTGTGGAGGACAGCGATGACCCCAACAATCTTTGTGTTAAGGTAGTGTCGTTGGATGATAGTAATCCTAACCAAACGGGTGAGTCCGAATTCTTGATTCGTATTGGTGAACCATTACAGTTGGGTCAGAAGTATACATTCTCAATGCGAGCTAAGGCCAACAGAAATGCTGCGATTCAATCCTTGGCGCTAAAAGATAATTACGAATACCTCCACTGGAAAATGGTAGGGGATTATAATCTTACTACTGAATGGAATACCTATACTTATGAGGCAGAGGTTGTGGAAGAACAGGTAGGTTGTCAGGTAATAGCATTCTGTCTTGATTTAGAGAGTCAATCTACCGAATACTTCTTCGACGACATCAGCTTCAGGGTGAATGAAGCTCCTTCTGCATCACCAGAGCCCTACGCTGTGCTGAGCCAAGAAAACACAGTGCTGACATTCTATTATGATGACCAGAAGGATGCACGAAGTGGTATGGGTGTAGGACCGTTTGAGGATTTGGGGTCTAGTGGCGTCAGCACTGAATGGTATGGTAACAAATCGACTATTACGACTGTAGTCTTTGATGACTCGTTTGCGAACTGTACTACGCTGACAAGTACTGCTTATTGGTTCTACCAATTGACGAAGCTCACGACCATCACGGGCATTCAGAATCTCAAGATGGACAATGTCAACGACATCAATTCCATGTTCTGCGACTGCGAATCGCTGACGAGTTTAAACTTAAGCAGCCTCAATCTGGGCAATGTGACAAACATGCATCAGATGTTTGAGGGCTGTACCGGACTGGAAAACATCATCTTTGCTGGGGTAAATACGGAGAATGTGACGAATATGGGTGACTTGTTCCTGAACTGCCGTAGCCTGAAGACGATTGACTTGAGCAGCTTTAACACAAGCAATGTGACGAACATGAGCAGTATGTTCGAAAGATGTTTTAGCTTGGTGAGTCTTGACTTGAGTAACTTCAATACGGAGAATGTGACGAATATGCATTCAATGTTTGATAGTTGCTCACGTTTGGCAAGTCTTAATGTGAGCAGTTTTAATACAGCTAATGTTACGGACATGGGTTTGATGTTCTCTGCTTGTTATGAACTTACAAGTCTTGACGTTAGTGGTTTCAATACGGATAATGTGACAGACATGCATGGTATGTTCGGTGGCAGTTCGAGATTAACGAGCCTTGATTTGAGCCATTTCAATACGGACAAAGTAACTACAATGACCTATATGTTTGAAGGCTGTTCGGGTTTGACAAGTCTTGATTTGAGTAGTTTTAATACGGAGAATGTGACGAAGTTTACTAATATGTTTAAAGAGTGTTCTAACCTAAAAACCATCTATGTGGGAAGTGGATGGAGTACTGCAAACGTTGCAGAAGGAACGAGTATGTTCTATGGATGTACAAACCTCGTTGGTGGTGCAGGCACTGCCTATGACGAAAATCACGTAGACCACACATACGCTCATATCGATGGGGGGACATCGAATCCAGGTTACTTTACAGCGAAGAATGCACCTGAGGGCGAGGCTATGTTTGACGGAAAGGTGGCAAGGGTTAGTGGCGAGCGCACGTTGGACGAGGCTTTCGAGCAGCGTGGAGGACGCGCGGAAGCCACAAGAACGATTGCTGCCATCATATGGAATAAGGAATCGGCTCTGACTGAAAGTGACCTGCAAGGTATTACGAATCCTAACCTGTTGGTTTATGTCAACGAAGCACGATTGGCACCTTCGAACGTTCAGAACGTAGTCATCAACGGATTGGCTAGGGAAATTGTGCTGACGGATGTTCAGGATGGTAATAACGATTGGTATGCACCACAGGCCTTCGTGGCTGAGCGCATCAGCTATACGCACAACTTCACTCAATCGACGTCGAAGGGTACGAGCAGAGGATGGGAGTCGATAGCATTGCCATTCGACGTACAGACCATTCAGCACGAGTCGAAGGGCGTGATAGCTCCGTTCAACAACTCGGCAAGCAACAAGCACTTCTGGTTGCGCAGACTGACTGACAATGGATTGCAGGCAGCTACGAACATTGAGGCGAATACACCTTATATTATTAGTATGCCTAACTCGGAGGAATATACGAGTGATTACAACTTGAATGGACGTGTAACCTTCTCAGCCCAGAACATTGATGTGCCTGCAACGACGACGAAGGTGCTGGCTCTGGCAGATTCGAGCATCGTGATGGTTCCTGCTATGCAGCGTCAGAGTCGCTCGTCGGCAGTATGGGCACTGAACGTGGGCGAGGTTCGTGGACAGTACTTCGAGGGAAGTGTGTTTGAGCGTGACTATCGTACAGTCCGTCCGTTCGAGGCTTATACCATTCATCGTCAGGAGAACGGTCAGCCTGCTCCTCGCTATGTGCCTATCCAGGAGATTGCAGGTGTCACGGGAATTGAAACCATTAACCGTGAACCATTAACCCTGAACCAATGGTATGATATGCAGGGCAGGAAGCTGGAAGGCAAGCCTGCAAGGAAGGGTGTATACATCTCTAACGGAAAGAAAGTTGTTGTGAAATGATAAGTAACAAAGACGATAAGTGAAAGAAACATAAATAAACAGTTTTTATTCGTTTGTTGTTGATGTTAGTTGTACCTTTGCACGTATGAATGCAAAGAATAACAATAAAATCATTAAAACACTGATAGCCGTCGCGCTGCTCGCTATGGGGCAGCAGACGGCTATCGCTGCAGATAACGACTCCATCCCAGCCAAGAAAAAGGCGAAGCCAAAGATAGAGTGCTGTGAGGACACAACAGTAACAGACCACAAAGACCCTTACCATAAAGTGGTGAAGGAGGGTGGAAGCATGTGCGAAGGCATGTTTACCGTTCGTCATATCAAGGACGATTGGTATATGGAGGTGCCCGACTCGATGGTGGGACGCATGATGCTGGCCGTGACGCGCTTCGCCAGTGTGCCACAAGGCTTTAAGCTGTTGAGTGGTGAGGAGGTAAATCGTTCGACGGTCTATCTGGAGCAGTATGGCAAAAAGAACCTGCTGCTTCGTGAATTTGTGCAGACGCAATATGCCAAGCCTGGCGACCAGATAGGTGCAGCACTGGAGCAGTCGGTGGCCAACCCGATAGTTTATAAGTTTGAGGTCATTGGACGTAATCCGAAGACTCAGGCGCAGCTCATCAACGTGACCAAGTGGTTGATGAGTGATAACAAGGTGACCAGCTTTACAGCCAGTGACCGTACGATAGTTGGGGTAGGGGCTGTACAGAACGACCGTTCGTTTATCGACACCATCAAGACATTCCCTATCAATGTAGAGATACAGACTCTTCGTACCTATGCGATGAACAAGGGTAAGGTGCCCGCCTCGCAGAGTGGTTTTGCCACCGTTGGACTGACCACCTCGCTGGTATTGCTGCCTCAAACCGCAAGGCGCCCACGTCTGGCTGACGAACGTGTAGGCTTCTTTGAGAGTAAGGTGCTGCAGTTTACGGATGATAATGCGCCAGACCATGATGCCATTATCTCGCGCTATTGGCTGGAGCCTAAAGATCCGAAGGCATATAAAGCTGGTAAGTTGGTAGAGCCGAAGAAGCAGATAGTGTTCTACATCGACCCTGCAACACCCAAGAAGTGGGCGAAGTATCTGAAGATGGGTATCGAGGATTGGAATGTGGCCTTCGAAGCTGCTGGATTCAAGAATGCTATTGTGGCTAAGGACTGGCCCAACGACCCGTCGATGAGTTTGGACGATGCCCGTTTCTCAGTGGTTCGCTATCTTCCTTCAGAAACAGAGAATGCCTATGGACCTCGTGTCGTTGATCCTCGCAGTGGTGAGATTATCGAGGCACATATCTGTTGGTATCATAGCGTGATGCAGTTGTTGAAGAAATGGTATATGGTGCAGTGTGGCCCGTTGGATAAACGTGCGCAGACCATGGACTTCCCTGATGAACTGATGGGACAGCTGATTCGCTTTGTCAGCTCGCATGAGGTAGGCCACTCTCTGGGATTGCGCCATAACATGATAGCCTCGTATGCCACTCCTGTGGAGAAGTTGCGCGACAAGAAGTGGGTGGAGCAACATGGACATACCGCTTCTATCATGGACTATGCCCGTTTCAACTGGGTGGCTCAGCCTGAAGATAAGGTGGGTGAGCGTGGACTCTTTCCCCGCATCAACGACTACGACAAGTGGGCCATCAAGTGGGGTTACCAGTGGCGCCCAGAGTTTAAGGATGCCTATGAGGAGAAAGCGGCCCTGCGCAAGGAGGTGACAAAGGCTTTGGCTAACCCTCGTCTGCACTTCTCGGGTGATGAGGGAAAGAGCAGTGACCCTCGTTCGCAGACTGAAGACCTCAGTAACAACCAGATGAAAGCTACAGAATATGGTATCAAGAACTTGAAGCGCGTGGTGGCAAACCTGATGAAGTGGACTGCCCAGCCTGATGGACAATATGACGACCTTGGCGAGGTGCACAAGATGGCACGTTCCCAATATCAGCGTTATTGTATCCATGTTCAGCGATATATCAATGGACGTTATAACAACAATTGGCCCAGTGAGAAGAGTCACGAGATTGTGCCTCGCGCTTTGCAGAAAGAGGCTGTTGCCTGGATAGGTCGTAACATGATTGATGCTCCGTTGTGGCTCTATCCCCAAGAGATTGTTGACCGTCTGGGCATTGATGCTGTTGACGAGATTCAGAACCGTCAGTTGACAACCATCGCTATGCTGTTGTCGCCAGGCATTATCTATAACATGCACAAATCGGCACTTCGCTCCAGCGACCCCTATCCCGTTGAGGAGTATCTGGAAGATGTCTTTGCCATCGTTTGGAAGCCTATCAACAATAAGGATGAGCGCATGAATCACTATCTTCGTCAGGAGCAGCGCTCTTACGTCCACATTGTAGGAACAATCTTGAATCCAACGGAAAACGATAGGAAAGCTGCCTCAGCAGCGTCCCTGCGCAGTGATGCCATTCTTTATGGCATACAGCATCTTGACAAGATAGAGCAGTATTTGAAGGCGCAACCCACTGATGGTGTCAATGGACGTCACTATCAGAACTTGTTGTTGCAGATAAAGAAGATTCGCGAGAAATACGAATCAGATAAATAAAAGGAAACAGGGCTGGAACAAATACTCCAGCCCTGTTTCGTTATGCATCGGCAAAGACTTTGCCGTCATTGAGGGTAATCTTTAGCTTCGTGTATTCCGAGTGGAAATCGTTTTGCAGACGATCGAGGTAGCGACGGCATTCCCATTTGCACATGGGAAGGTCGTGGAGCAGGTAGTTACCACAGGTTTGTGGCTCTGTGGCAGGCACTTCTGTCTGTGTGAGTATCCACTCCAGACATTCAATGGTAAGCTGGCGCATGTCCTCGACAGTATAAGTACCCGTCATGATGATATACATGCCTGTAAGACAACCCATCGGACCTACATAAACCACATCGTCCTTGGCTCGCGAGTTGCGGAACCAAGTAGCCATCAGATGCTCTATGCTGTGCATGGCTGCTGGGGCAACGGCAGGCTCTTTGTTGGGCTCTGTGATACGTAGGTCGTACGTGGTAAATCCTTTATCCACACGAGAAACATAGATGCCTGGCTTCAGGTGCGTGTGGTCGATGGTGAAACTTTGAATGACTTCCATAATTATAGTGAATAGTGAACAATTAAA
Source organism: uncultured Prevotellaceae bacterium (assembly GCA_902782305.1). GTDB lineage: Bacteria > Bacteroidota > Bacteroidia > Bacteroidales > Bacteroidaceae > Prevotella. The sequence continues at coordinate 67,772 of CACZMV010000002.1, read as the reverse complement.
GGCTTTGCACAAAGGTCTTAGTGACCTCGAAAGAGTTCTGCGCAATGGTGTCCCAGAAGTTGTGATACTGTGAGGCGTCGGTGTCGCGAAGGGGAATGTCGCTGATGACACGGAACGAGATAAACGGTACCTTATTAATATAGCAGGTCTGGGCAATGGCGCACGACTCCATGTCGACAGCCTTAGCCTCAGGGAACAGGTTGACGATGCTGCGCATCTTCTCCTTGCTATCCACGAACCAGTCGCCCGTAACCACAAGTCCTGCATGAATCTTGATATTCTCCTCCTTTATTTTCAGCTCCTTGCTCTTGCGAAGCAGATAGGGGTCTGCTTGGAAACGGACGGGCAATCCCTGAACTTGTCCGTATTGTGTGGTGTCATCAATCGCTCTGCCACAATATACGTCGTGATAACAAAGTTCACTGCTGACAATGACATCCTGAACATTGATGTCGTCGCCATTACCACCTGCACAACCACTACTGATGATGACATCAGGGTGGAAATCGTTAATCATCTGTTGGGCACCTAAGGCTGCATTTACCTTGCCGATGCCACATTTGCGGACGAGCACGTTGCCGTCGTTGAAGAGTTGTTGCAACTGCCGCAACTCCTTGTCCATTGCTACAATAATGCCTATTTTCATAACTTTTGTGTCTTTTTGTGTTGCAAAGATACAAAATAAATGAGAAATGAGGGATGAGAAATGAGAAATTATTAGTAATTTTGCCACAAATTTGAAATAAGATAAGGTATGAAAAGTTTGAAACAGTGGCTACCCGAGGTGTTGGTAGTGATCATATTTGTAGGAATATCGTTTGCCTATTTCTTCCCTGCTGACATAGAAGGACGCATTCTCTATCGTCACGACTCGTCGGCAAGCAGGGGTGCTGGTCAGGAGGCTCATGAGTATAATGAGCAGACTGGTAAGGTGACACGATGGACGAATGCCTTGTTTGGAGGTATGCCAACCTATCAGATGGCTCCGTCGTATAATAGTACGAATGTGCTGTCGCAAGGTATTGATGCCTATCACCTGTGGTTGCCAGAGAATGTGTGGTATGTGTTTGCCTATCTGTTGGGCTTCTACATCCTGCTACGTGCCTTTGATTTCCGTTGGTATCTGGCCATGCTGGGCTCTGTGATATGGGCGTTCAGCAGCTATTTCTTCATCATCATTGCTGCAGGTCATATCTGGAAAGTGATGGCTTTGGCTTATCTGCCTCCAATGATAGCAGGTATCGTGCTGGCTTATCGAGGGAAATACTTGTGGGGACTTGCGGTGGCTGCCATCTTTGGTGCCTTTGAGATCAAGGCGAACCATGTGCAGATGACTTATTATTATCTGTTCATCATTGCAGCGATGGTTATTGCCTATTTCATTGAGGGTATCAAGAAGAAAGATTATCAGCACTTACTGAAGGCTACAAGCGTATGTATTGTTGCTGCTGTCATTGCCGTCTGCCTGAATATTTCCAATCTGTATCATACATGGCAATATAGTAAGGAGTCGATGCGCGGAGCCAGTGAACTGGTAAAGAAGAATGCAGGAAATCAGACAAGCAGTGGTTTGGACCGCGATTATATAACCCAGTGGAGTTACGGCATTGACGAGACATGGACGTTGTTAGTGCCCAATGCCAAAGGTGGTGCTAGTGTTCCTTTGTCGCAAAGCAAGACTGCCATGAAGCATGCAGACAGCTATTATACAGGAATCTATCAGCAGATGGGACAGTATTGGGGCAATCAGCCCATGACGGCAGGTCCTGTCTATGTGGGTGCCTTTGTGCTGATGCTTTTTGTGTTGGGCTTGTTCATTGTGAAAGGTCCTATGAAGTGGGCCTTGTTGGCAGCTACCATCCTATCGATACTCCTGTCGTGGGGTCGCAACTTCATGCCGTTTACCGACTTCTTCCTGGACTACGTGCCTATGTATGCCAAGTTCCGTACAGTGGCTTCTATCCTTGTGATAGCCGAGTTCACCATTCCTCTGTTGGCGATGCTGGCCTTGAAGAAAATTGTGGATGAACCAGAGCTGTTGAAACAAAAGGCAAAATGGCTGTATGTATCATTTGCCTTGACGGGAGGCGTTGCCCTGCTCTTTGCCCTGATGCCAAAGGTGTTCTTCTCCGATTTCATCAGCTATAATGAAATGCAGGCGTTGAGTCAGATTCCTGCCGATCAGTTGATGCCTTTGTTGCAGAACTTGACAGAGATGCGCGTCGCTGTATTTGTGGCTGACTGCTGGCGCTCGTTCTGGATTATCGTCATTGGTACAGCCTGCTTGTTGCTTTTCCAGTATCGTAAGTTGCGTGCCGAATACATGACAGCTGCATTGATTGTGCTCTGCCTGTTTGATATGTGGCAGGTGAACAAGCGCTATCTGAACGACGAGATGTTCGTGCCTCAGACAGTGCGCGATGAGCCTATTCCTATGACACAAGCCATCGATCATATTCTGCAGGATAAGTCGTTAGACTATCGTGTGCTGAATCTTGCCACTTCTACTTTCAACGAAAACGAAACCTCTTATTATGTGAAGAGTATTGGCGGTTACCATGCTGCCAAGTTGCGCCGTTATCAAGAGCTGGTGGATGAGTACATCCAGCATGAGATGGGAGCAGCGATGAGTGCTATCAGCAAGGCTGCTGGTGACATGACTCAGGTGAATGGTGACAGCATCTATCCGGTGCTGAACATGCTTAATACCAAGTATTTCATCCTGCCTTTGCAGGGAGGACAGTCAGTTCCTTTGGAGAATCCCTATACCTATGGCAATGCCTGGTTGGTAGATAAGGTACATTATGTGACCAATGCCAATGAGGAACTGGAGGGAATTCGTGGTCTGAATCTTCGTCGTGAGGCAGTGGCCGACCAGCAGTTCAAAGATGTCCTGGGCGAGGGAGTTGTGCAAGACTCAGTAGGACTGGTTCGCATCAAGGCTTACGAACCCAACAAGCTGACCTATGAGGTGGAAAGTGACAAGGGTGGTGTCGTAGTGTTCTCGGAGATTTACTATCCAGGTTGGACAGCAACGGTAGATGGCGTAGAACAAGAGTTGGGACGAGTGAACTATGTGCTGCGTGCCTTGCAGGTAAAGCCCGGAAAGCATGAGGTAGTATTGAGTTTCTTCCCCAAGAGTATTGACCGTACAGAGACAATAGCATATATATCCTATGTGGTACTATTGCTGATAATCCTGTTGTTGGTTTGGATGGAATGGAAAAAGCGTGGTGCTACGCAAATAAATAGTGATAAGTAAATAGCGAAGGATGAAGAAACTGTTGTCTTTGCCACCAAATCTGGTGGGTTGTTTCCACGATGTGACAGGACTGTCACACGATGAGTTCTTTTGTACCAACGACCCAGTTGGTCATAAGTTGGGGTCGGGTGGAGGAACCACATGGTTGCTTCAGCAAGCCCATGAGTGGTTGAATGGCGAGCGTTGTATCGTGCTTCATGCAGGAGGACAGAGTCGTCGACTTCCTTCCTATGCACCCAGTGGCAAGATATTGACTCCGATTCCTGTATTCCGTTGGGAACGAGGACAGCGACTCTCACAATCTTTGCTCGACTTACAACTGCCCCTTTATGAACGTATGATGGCACAGGCTCCACAGCGACTGACCACCATGATAGTCAGTGGCGATGTGTATATCCGTGCTGCAGAGCGCATCGGACAGATTCCCGATGCCGATGTGGTGTGCTATGGCTTATGGCTCGACGCTTCTATCGCCAAAGATCATGGTGTGTTTGTCAGCGATCGTCGTTCACCGAATGTGCTAAAGATGATGCTGCAGAAGCCCAGCACGGAACAGTTGTCTGAGCTATTGAAAGACCATTTCTATCTGACAGATATTGGCATCTGGCTACTTTCCGACCGAGCCGTCAAACTGTTGATGAAACGATCGATGAAGGAGGATGGTACGCTGAAGGAATACGATATGTATAGCGAGTTCGGTTGTACGCTGGGTACTCATCCAACCATTGACGACCCGGAGCTGCATGAACTCTCCGTGGCTATCGTTCCTTTGCAGGGCGGTGAGTTCTATCATTTCGGTACATCAGGCGAGATGATTTCCTCGACAATGGCTATACAGAACATCGTCAACGACCAGCGTGACATCATGCATCACGATCGTAAACCGCATCCTAGCATCTTTACCCAGAATGCGATTACGAAGATTCCGTTTACAGAGCAGAACCAGAATATCTGGATAGAGAATAGTTGCGTAGGTGAGCATTGGACACTGAGTCATGACCATATCATAACGGGTGTGCCTGATAATGATTGGACGATAACTCTGGAACCAGGACAATGTGTCGACATCATTCCCATAGGCGAGACACAGTATTGTGTTCGTCGTTATGATATCAATGAAAAGTTTGCTGGGGCAGCACAACAGGAAAAGCGCTTCCCTGTTCTGGATAGTCTAGACGGTCTAGATAATCTAGACAATCTAGAAAGCAAAGCTGTGGGCTTCCTCTCTGCGGAGGATATTTCCAATGTCGCCAACCTGCGCCGTCTCTTTGCACAGCGCAAGGTGTTCCGCAGTCGTAATTGGCCTGCACTGGCTCGCAATTGGCAACACAGCGTGTTCTATCAGTTAGACTTGGATGATGCTGCTCGTGAGTTCAAAGAAATGAATTTGTCACAGCCAGCAGCTCTGCCCGTTGAGGCTCCTTTGATGACTCGCATTCACGATTGCATGTTCCGTGGAGATAGCGATGGTGCTTTCTCGCTGTTACGTGAAGGATTGACAGCGGGTGTGTGGGCATCCAAACAGACTCCTCGCCTTTCTGTTTATCCCGATCAGATTGTGTGGGGCCGTTCTCCTGTCCGCATTGATTTGGCAGGTGGATGGACGGATACCCCTCCTTATTGTCTGATGGAAGGTGGCTCAGTGGTGAACATCGCCATAGAACTGAACGGTCAGCCTCCTTTACAGACCTATATCAAGCCTTGCAAAGAACCACATATCATCCTGCGAAGCATCGATCTGGGTGCTATGGAGGTGGTGGAGACCTATGAACAATTGGCAGCATATAATAAGGTAGGCTCGCCTTTCTCTATTCCTAAGGCAGCCCTTGTGTTGGCTGGTTTCCAACCAGGATTTTCACAAGAGACCTATCCTTCCTTGCGTGCTCAGTTGGAAGCCTTTGGTTGTGGTATTGAGTTGACCCTGCTTTCTGCGATTCCTGCAGGCAGTGGATTGGGTACCAGTTCTATCCTTGCTGCTACCGTTCTGGGTGCTGTCAATGATTTCTGTTCGTTGGCGTGGGATAAGAATGAGATAGGTCGTCGCACCCTTGTCTTGGAACAGTTGCTTACCACAGGAGGCGGTTGGCAAGACCAGTTCGGTGGTGTCTTGGGTGGTGTTAAACTGTTGGATACCCAGCGTGGTTTCGACCAGAACCCACGTGTTCGCTGGTTGCCGGATGCTGTCTTCACACAACCTGAATATGCCCAGTGCCATCTGCTCTATTATACAGGTATTACCCGCACTGCCAAGAAGATATTGGCTGAAATCGTGCGTCGTATGTTTGTCAATCATCATCAGCAACTGCTTCAGTTGCGCGAGATGAAAGCCCACTCTATGGATATGTATGAAGCTATCCAGCGTCAGGACTTCTTGGCTATGGGACAGTTGATTAGTAAGACGTGGCAACAAAACCAGCGTATTGATAGCGGTACCAATCCAGACAGTGTGCGCAGAATAACTGATCTTATCGACGACCTTTGTCTAGGTTATAAGTTGCCAGGAGCAGGTGGCGGAGGTTATCTGTATATGGTTGCCAAAGACCCAGAGTCAGCAGCTCGTATCAGACAGATTCTGACCATGCAGCAACCTAATGCCAATGCCCGTTTTGTTGATATGACGCTTTCGAAGACTGGCTTGCAAGTTTCAAGGAGTTAAAAGTCGTAATAACGAAATAACGTTATAACGTAATATAGGGAAATGGAGTTTAGAACAATCGTTGATATACCGAAGCCTGCTTTTGAAATACAGCCCTGCGAAGAGGTTCTTTTCGTGGGTTCGTGTTTCGCTGATGAGATAGGTCAGCGCTTTCGTGACAATGGCTTCCCTGTTACGATTAATCCCTTTGGCGTGATGTATAATCCAGCCAGTATTCTACATACCATCGAGAAGTATGAGGGAAACCCTCACATCGTGTTCTTGACCTTGGGAACCAATCATATTTATCGATTGAAGGAAACAGGCGAGATTGTGGACAATTGTGAGAAGCGCCCACAGAACCTCTTCCAAGAAGAGCTCCTTTCTGTTGATGAATGTGTGACCTATCTGCAAAAAGCCATGGATGTTTTGCGTCAACGCAATCCAGAAGTAAAGGTGGTTCTGACCGTTAGTCCTATCCGTTATCGTAAGTATGGATATCATGGAAGCCAACTCTCGAAAGCTACGTTGCTTCTTGCTGCCAATACAGTGGTCAGCAATTCTGTTGACGACACCTGCGCCTATTTCCCGTCTTACGAAATCCTGATGGACGAATTACGCGACTATCGTTTCTATGCTTCGGATATGCTGCATCCCTCAGCGCAGGCTGTCGATTATATCTGGGAACAATTGGTAGAAACTTGTTTTTCTGCTGAGGCTAAGGCTTTCCTTGATGAGTGGAAACCCTTGCGACAAGCTCTTGCCCATAAGCCGTTCCACCCTGAGTCGCCCGAATATCAGGCTTTCATGGATAAAACTATGTTAAAACTATCCGAGTTACGCAAAAAATACAGTAATTTTGCCTTATAGATAAGGCGAAAGTTCTCACGCTCGACAAAAAAAAGAATAAATTCTTTTGTTTTGTGCTCACTTAATCGTACCTTTGCACTATGAATTATACCATAGAAAAAATAACGACGCTCATTGGCGCCCGCAGAATCGGCACTGCCGATGCTAAGATAGGATGGCTGTTGACAGATAGCCGTTCCCTTTGTTTCCCTGAGGAAACCCTGTTTTTTGCCTTGAAGTCTGCCCGTAATGACGGTCACCGTTATATTGAAGACCTTTATCGTCGTGGTGTCCGCAACTTCGTGGTGGAGAGTCATTTCTCATCTCTCATTCCTCATTCCTCATTTGAAAATGCTAATTTTCTTATCGTTCCTTCTCCCTTGGCTGCTTTGCAACGTTTGGCTGAGCGCCATCGTGATGAGTTCGATTGTCCCATTGTGGGTATCACGGGTTCGAATGGTAAGACGATGGTCAAGGAATGGCTTTATCAGTTGCTGTCGCCTCAGATGACTGTTACCCGCTCGCCCAAGAGTTATAACTCACAGATTGGTGTGCCCTTGAGTGTGTGGCTGTTGAATGAACAGACGCAAGTAGGACTTTTCGAGGCAGGTATCAGCGAACCCGGTGAGATGGAAGCCTTACACGACATCATCCAGCCCACCATCGGTTTGCTCACTTCTCTGGGTTCAGCCCATCAGGAGAATTTCCGCTCGTTGGAGGAGAAGTGCATGGAGAAGCTGACACTCTTCAATGGTGCTAAGGTGATTGCCTATAATTCCGACGATGACATTGTAAGTCGTTGCATCCGTCGCAGTGGCTATCAGGGCGAGAAAATAGGGTGGAGCCGTGAGAATATCTCTGCTCCGCTGTATATTGAGAATGTCTCTAGTCAAGCTAGTTCTACGAATGTCTCTTATATATATAAAGGTTCGCGCGGGCGCTATCAGTTGCCCTTCTACGATGAAGCCTCATTGCAGTGCTCCTTTGCCTGTGCTGCCATAGCCCTGTATCTGGGCATTGCTCCAGACCAGTTAGCTGAGCGGATGGCCACGCTCGAACCTGTTGCCATGCGCCTAGAGGTGAAGGAAGGTCAGCGAGGCTGTACGTTGATCAACGACTCTTATAATTCTGATATCAACTCGCTGGGTATTGCCCTCGACTTTATGAGTCGTCGCGTCAACGACCAGCGTTGCAGAACGTTGATACTCAGCGATATCTTCCAGAGCGGAATGCCCCCGACGGAACTCTATCGTGAGGTTAGCAATCTTTGTATGAAGCGCAATATCAACAAGCTGATAGGCATTGGTCCTCATATCACTTCCCAGCGTGCTGTGTTCTCTGTTGGTGAGGAGTATTTCTTCGCTAGCACAGACGAGTTCCTGCGCAGTGAGGTCTTCCGTCGTCTACGCGATGAAGTGGTGCTCATCAAGGGTGCTCGTCCTTTTGGCTTCGACCGCATTACAGAACGGCTGGAGCAGAAAGTTCACGAAACCATCTTAGAGGTAAACCTGAATGCATTGGTTAACAATCTGAACTACTATCGCTCCTTCATGAAGCCTGAAACCAAGTTGGTCTGCATGGTAAAGGCCGATGCTTATGGTGCAGGTGCTGTGGAGGTTGCCAAGACGTTACAAGACCATCGTGTGGACTATCTGGCTGTGGCTGTGGCTGACGAGGGTGTCACTCTGCGTAGCAATGGCATTACGCAGAACATTATGATTATGAATCCCGAGATGACTGCCTTCAAGACCATGTTCGACTACGACTTGGAACCTGAGGTATATTCCTTCCGACTGATGGATGCACTTATCCAAGCTGCCGAGAAACAAGGTATTACGGGTTGGCCAGTACACATCAAACTGGATACAGGCATGCATCGTCTGGGCTTCGACCCTGAGAAGGATATGGATGCGCTGATTCATCGCCTACAGCATCAGAATGCCATCATTCCACGTTCTGTCTTCAGCCATTTCGTGGGTTCTGATAGTGTCGACTTCGACCGCTTCTCAGCAGAACAGTTCCGTAAGTTCGATGAGGCTAGCACCAAGCTCCAGGCTGCGTTCAGTCATAAGATACTGCGCCATATCTGTAATTCGGCAGGTATCGAGCATTTCCCAGAACGCCATTTGGATATGTGTCGTCTTGGATTGGGTCTCTATGGTTATGATCCTATGGATGCCAGTCTGACTGGTCAAACCAGTTCCACCAGCTATCTCCAGCCCGTTTCCACGCTCAAGACTACTATTCTGCAGTTGCGCCATGTGCCTAAGGAAGAAACGGTGGGCTATAGCCGCAAGGGCGTGTTGAAGCGCGATTCCGTGATTGCCGCCATTCCTATTGGCTATGCTGACGGACTCTCGCGCCATCTGGGACGTGGCGCCAGCTATTGTCTTGTCAATGGTCAGAAAGCACCTTATGTCGGCAATATCTGTATGGATGTCGCCATGATTGATGTCACAGACATTCCTTGTCAGGAGGGCGACAGCGTCGAGATTTTCGGCGAGCATCTGCCCGTCAATGTGCTCAGCGATGTGCTCGACACCATCCCTTATGAGGTGCTGACAGCCGTGAGTGGACGTGTGAAAAAGGTGTATTTCCAGGATTAAATCTATGTTACGTTAACGATTTAGTAATAAAAATCAGCGAAAACGATATGTGTTTCGCTGATTTTTGTTATCTTTGCAACCGTATACACTAAAGCAAACAAAAATTATCGATAATTTAAACAATGGAACAAGTATTCAGTTACATTATCAGCTTAGGCGCATCGGTTATGATGCCTATCCTGTTTACCATCATTGGCCTGTGCATAGGCATGAAGTTCGGAAAGTCGCTCAAGTCGGGACTCTATGTGGGTGTCGGTTTTGTGGGTTTGGGCATTGTTACGGCTCTGCTAACCAACAACTTCGGCAATCCGCTGTCTGAGATTTCACGTCTTTACGACCTTCAACTCGGTGTGTTCGACATGGGGTGGCCTGCTGCTGCCGCAGTAGCTTATAACACCGCTGTTGGAGCGTTGATTATCCCCATTTGTCTGGGCGTCAACTTCCTATTGCTTATCACGGGCTGTACCCGTACCGTTAACATCGACCTGTGGAACTACTGGCACTTCGCCTTTATTGGTGCTGTTGCCTATTTCGTGATGGGTGAGAGTCTGGCATGGGGCTATTTTGCAGCCATCGTATGTTACATTATTACGCTGGTGATGGCCGACTTGACCGCCGACAAGTTCCAGGGATACTACGAGGACATGGACGGTATCTCCATCCCACAACCTTTCTGCCAGAGCTTTACCGCTTTTGCCATTGGCATCAACTGGTTGCTCGACAAGATTCCTGGTTTTTCCAAGCTGGACATTGATGCCGAGGGTCTGAAGAAGAAGTTTGGCGTACTGGGCGAGCCTATTGTGCTGGGTGTCATCGTAGGTGCCCTGATAGGTGCTGTGGCTCAGTTGGATATCAAGAAGGTGCTCTTCCTTGGTGTAACGATGGGTGCAGTGATGGAACTGATTCCCCGTATTACAAAGCTCTTCATCGATGGTTTGAAGCCCATTGCTGAGAAGACACAGGAGGTGGTACAGAAGAAATGGGCTGGCAAGAAGGTATATATCGGCATGTCGCCCGCATTGGTTATCGGTCATCCCACCACGCTTGTGGCTTCTCTGATTCTCATTCCGCTGGCACTGCTCATGGCTGTTGTCCTTCCTGGCAATGAGTTCCTGCCTTTGGCTTCGCTGGCTGGTATGTTCTATGTCTTTGTAATGGTACTGCCTTATACAAAGGGTAATGTAGTGAAGACCCTTATCATAGGTATCGTCACCGTTGGCATCGGTCTGTGGTTTGTTACCGATATGGCTCCCGCCTTCACACAGGCTGCCCAGACCGTTTATGCCCAGACACAAGACCCAGCAGCTCATATTCCAGAGGGCTTCCAGGCCGGTGCGCTCGACTTTGCATCTTCACTCTTTGGATGGGTCATCTTCAAGTGTGTTGATAGCCTTGCCTATGTAGGTGCAGGCATCCTCACCATTATCACCATCGCAATGGTTGTTTGGAACCGTATGCGTATTCAGAAGGAAGAAAATAAGAAATAAAAACAATAATAGACTATGAAGAAAACTTTTCTGATGATTGCGGGAGCTATTGCTCTCTCGCTTTCCACCGCCAATGCTCAGGAAGCCGATCGTTTTGTTGGTGCCCAGCACGTGAAGTTCCAGACAGCGTGTCATCCTGAGGACGTGAAACACTACGACACCAAGATGCTCCGCGAGCGTTTTGTCATGGAGAAGGTGATGTCGCCCGACTCCATCCTGCTCACTTATTCACACTACGACCGTTTCATCTTTGGTGGAGCGATGCCCGTCAACACCACGCTGAAGTTGGAAAACTTCTGGGAACTGGGTCTGGATGTCGATAAGAACATCAAGGAGAAATACTTTATGTACAACCGTGAGCTGGGCGTAGTAAACTGCGGTACAGGCGACGGTTGGGTGATTGTTGATGGCAAGGAATACGCCCTTTCTCCCAAGGAGGCCCTCTACATCGGACGTGGCCATCTGGGCAAGGACAAGAAAGGTCAGTCGCTCGACACCAACAAGGTCATCCAGTTCCGCTCTAAGGATCCTAAGAATCCTGCCAAGTTCTATCTGAACTCAGCCACCGCCCATCAGCATTACAAGACCCAGTGGATTACGCTCGACGGACGTAAGGGTTCGCTGAAGGCTGCTGTCTGGGGGCCTGTTGGTTCGCTGGAAGAGTGCAACAACCGTACCGTCTATAAGCTCATTGTCAACGATGTGCTGGAGGAAGGTCCCTGTCAGTTGCAGTTAGGTCTGACCCAACTCAACCCTGGTGCCGCTTGGAACACCATGCCTCCTCATACCCACGGTCGTCGCATCGAGGCTTACTATTACTTCAACCTGCCCCAGGAGCAGACTATTGCCCACATCATGGGACAGCCCGAGGAGAGCCGCGTAGTTTGGTTGCATAACGATCAGGCCATCATGTCGCCTGAGTGGTCTATGCACGCTGCTGCCGGTACCTATTATTATACCTTCATCTGGGGTATGGCTGGTGAGAACCTCTACTATAACGACAAGGACAACATTCCTGTCATTGATATCCGATAATAACTAAAAAAGATACTAAATAACTATGTCTGCAGTACAAACTACCAAGATGTCCAATTTCCGTTGGGTCATCTGTGCCTTGCTCTTCTTGGCAACTACGGTCAACTACATGGACCGTCAGGTTCTCTCGTTAACCTGGAAAGACTTTATTGCTCCCGAGTTCCATTGGAATGACAACGACTATGGTACCATCACCGGATGGTTCTCCATCTTCTATGCCATTGCCAACCTCTTCGCTGGTAAGTTCATCGACTGGATGGGTACCAAGAAGGGTTATCTCATCGCCATCTTCGTATGGTCAACAGGTGCCGTGTTGCATGCTGGTTGCGGATGGGTGGCTATGAACATTGAGGGCTACGACTCTATCGAGGCGCTGCGTATGGTGCAGGCTGGCTCTGACGCTGCTGTGGCCATTGCCACCATATCGGTATGGCTCTTCCTCTCTTGTCGTATGATTCTCGCCTTGGGTGAGGCTGGAAACTTCCCTGCTGCTATCAAGGTTACTGCCGAATACTTCCCCAAGAAAGACCGTGCCTTTGCCACCTCTATCTTCAATAGTGGAGCCTCGGTAGGTGCGCTGGCTGCTCCTGCCACCATTCCTCTGCTGGCTCGTGCCTGGGGTTGGGAGATGGCTTTCATCATCATTGGTGCTTTAGGTTATGTCTGGATGGCGCTGTGGGTTTGGGCTTACGACAAGCCCCATCGCAACAAGCGTGTCAATCAGGCCGAGCTTAACTATATCGAGCAGGATGCTGATATTGCTGATGTTCAGAACAAGGCTGAGGCTAAAGAAGAGAAGACCATTCCGTTCTGGAGTTGCTTTAAGTACAAGCAGACCTGGTCGTTCATCGTGGGTAAGTTTATGACCGACGGCGTATGGTGGTTCTTCCTGTTCTGGGCTCCCGCTTACTTCTCCGATCAGTATGGCTACACCTCCGACTCGGCTATGGGTATTGCTCTTATTTTCACCCTTTATGCTATCTGTACCGTACTGTCTATCGGTGGTGGTTACCTGCCCAAGATTTTCGTTGAGAAGTATGGCATGAACCCCTATGCTGGTCGTATGCGTGCCATGTTCATCTTCGCCCTCTTCCCCGTATTGGGCTTGTTTGCCCAGCCTTTGGGAGCCTATAGCGCTTGGTGGCCTGCCGTTCTGATTGGTCTGCTGGGTGCTGGTCACCAGTCTTGGTCAGCCAACATCTTCTCTACCGTGGGCGATATGTTCCCCAAGTCTACCATCGGTACCATCACAGGTATTGGTTCAATGGCAGGTGGTGTAGGCTCGTTCCTCATCAACAAGGGTTCCGGTATGTTCTTCACCTGGGCCGACGCTCAGGGCGCTGCCTTCTCCTTCTTCGGCTTTGAGGCTAAGCCTGCAGCCTACATGGTAGTGTTCTGCATCTGTGCCGTAGCCTACCTCATTGGCTGGTGCATCATGAAGGCCCTCGTTCCAAAGTACAAGCCCATCGTGGTTGAGTAATTCGTGAATTTTGGCAGAATGTGTACGCAATTTAAGCGGTAAAGAACAAGGGTTCCTCAATTGAGGAACCCTTGTTTCTTAAGTGTATATAATAGGCCTTCGGACATGGCTTCATTGTCCTTGCGCGTATAGCGGATGTCGGTGAAGATCTGGGCGAGGGTTTCTTTCTTGTTGATGCGTACGAAGTTGAGGTTCTCGGGCAGGTGCTCCTTATTATAATAATAGGTGTCGATGTCAGCGCCCATGTAATCATGATAGGTGTCCTCGTGAATGAAACTCTCCAAGGGCAGACGGTCGGAGAGGGGAGGCTGTTCGGCAGGCCAGCCTACGGTGAGGGTGGCCACGGGCATGACGAGGCGCGGCAAATGCAGGATATCGATGATTTGCTGAGGCTGATAAACGGTGGTGCCCAGATAACAATAGCCCAGTCCTTCCTCGTCCATCAGATTGCAGAGCGTCTGGGTGTAGAGCAGGGCATCGGTGGCCGCATTGATGAACGACAGGAAGTTGTCGTAGCCTGGTTCGGCATTACGGCATTTTGCCCAGAAACTGGTGCGGTTGAAGTCGGCACAGATGGTGAGTACGACGGGTGCCTGGGTGACCATCGGCTGGTTGAAGTGGGCGGGTGCCAACTTCTGTTTCAGTTCGTCGGAACGGGTTACCACGACGCTGTACAACTGCAAGTTGCCCATCGTCTGGGTACGGCTGGCCTCGGTCATCAGACGGTTCAGCAGTTCTTCACTGACTTCTTTCTCACTGTATTGGCGAATAGTTCGTCTTGTTGCTAAGTTTTTCATGGGTACAAAATTACAAAAGTTTTCCAAAACGGGAAACTTTATGCTTGTTTTTTTAAGAAAAGTTTTCCAAAAAAGTAATGTATATGTCGTTTTTTATGTGTATCTTTGCAGCCAATTATAACAAACTTAAAACATGGAATCGAATAATACATACACGTATGATGAGGCTTTCGAGGCCTCTTTAGCCTATTTTGGCGGTGATGAATTGGCAGCTCGAGTGTGGGTGAACAAGTATGCCATGAAGGATTCGTTTGGCAACATCTATGAGAAGTCGCCCGAACAAATGCACTGGCGCATTGCCAACGAGATAGCCCGAATCGAGAAGAAGTACAAGAACCCCATGAGTGCGCAGCAGATCTTCGATTTGTTGGACCACTTCCGCTATATTGTTCCTGCAGGTTCGCCTATGACGGGAATCGGTAATAACCATCAGATAGCCTCGCTGTCGAACTGCTTCGTGATTGGACTGGATGGCAATGCCGACTCATACGGTGCCGTGATGCGCATCGATGAAGAGCAGGTGCAGTTGATGAAACGTCGTGGAGGCGTAGGTCACGACCTGAGCCATATCCGTCCGAAAGGTTCGCCTGTGAACAACTCGGCGCTGACCTCTACGGGCTTGGTGCCCTTCATGGAGCGTTATAGTAATAGTACGCGCGAGGTGGCACAGGACGGCCGACGTGGTGCCTTGATGCTGAGTGTGAGCATCAAGCATCCTGATTCGGAGGCTTTCATCGACGCCAAGATGACGGAGGGCAAGGTGACGGGTGCCAACGTGAGCGTGAAGATTGACGATGAGTTCATGCGCTGTGCTACGGAAGACAAGCCTTATGTACAGCAGTTCCCCATTACGGGCGACAACCCCGATGTAAAGAAGGAAATCAGCGCCAAGAAACTCTGGGAAAAGATAGTTCACAACGCTTGGAAGAGTGCCGAGCCTGGTGTGCTGTTCTGGGACACTATCCTGAGGGAGAGCATTCCCGATTGCTATGCCGATTTGGGCTTCCGCACCGTTTCCACGAATCCTTGTGGTGAGATTCCCCTGTGTCCTTACGACTCCTGCCGACTGCTGAGCATCAACCTGTACAGCTATGTGCAGAACGCTTTCACGAAGGATGCTTACTTTGACTATGAGCTGTTCAAGAAACATGTGCAGATGGCTCAGCGACTGATGGACGACATCGTTGACTTGGAGCTGGAGAAGATTGACCTCATCATGGAGAAGGTGGAGAGCGACCCTCAGTCGATGGAGGTGAAGGGCGCCGAGATGCACCTGTGGGAGAAAATCAAGGCAAAGAGCTCGAAAGGTCGCCGTACGGGTGTGGGCATCACTGCCGAAGGTGACATGATAGCAGCTATGGGACTGCGCTATGGTACACAGGAGGCTACTGACTTCAGCGTGGAGGTGCATAAGACACTGGCACTGAACGCTTATCGTTCGAGTGTGGAGATGGCAAAGGAACGCGGTGCTTTCGAGATTTTTGATGCGAAGCGCGAGCAGAACAATCCGTTCATCCTGCGTATCAAGGATGCCGACCCTGCCCTGTATGCCGATATGGTAAAGTACGGACGCAGAAACATTGCTTGTCTGACAATTGCACCAACGGGAACAACCAGTCTGATGACACAGACCACGAGTGGTATCGAACCCGTGTTCTTGCCTGTTTACACCCGTCGTCGTAAGGTGAACCCCAACGATACCGATGTGCATGTGGATTATGTCGATGAAGTAGGTGATTCGTTCGAGGAATACATTGTATACCATCCGAAGTTCATGGAGTGGATGAAGGTAAACGGTATGGACACCACGAAGCGATATACGCAGGAGGAGATTGACGAGTTGGTGGCTAAGTCGCCTTACTATAAAGCCACCGCCAATGATGTAGATTGGCTGATGAAGGTTCGCATGCAGGGTGCCATCCAGAAGTGGGTGGACCATTCTATCAGCGTGACGGTGAACCTGCCCAGCGACGTGGACGAGGCACTGGTGAACCGTTTGTATGTCGAAGCATGGCGCTCAGGTTGCAAGGGCTGTACCATCTACCGTGACGGAAGTCGTTCGGGTGTGATGATCAGCGTGTCGAAGAAAGACAAGAAAGACAACAAGGAGGAAGACACCACCAAGGATAATAATATAGAAGCTCAGATAGAGGCTCCCTGCAAGCACCCCGAAGTGACGGAGGTCCGTCCGAAGGAACTGGAATGTGATGTGGTTCGTTTCCAGAATAACAAGGACAAGTGGGTGGCCTTCGTGGGACTGCTCGACGGCTATCCCTACGAGATTTTCACCGGTCTGCAAGACGACGAGGAAGGTATCCTGTTGCCTAAGTCGGTGACCAAGGGTAAGATTATCAAGCAGATGAATGACGACGGCACGAAGCGCTATGACTTCCAGTTTGAGAACAAGCGTGGCTATAAGACCACTGTGGAAGGACTCTCGGAGAAGTTCAATCCTGAATACTGGAACTATGCCAAGCTGATTAGTGGCGTGCTGCGCTACAGAATGCCTATCGACCATGTCATCAAGCTGGTTTCGTCGTTGCAGTTGAAGTCGGAGAGCATCAACACCTGGAAAGTGGGTGTGGAGCGTGCACTGAAGAAATACATCGTGGACGGCACCGAAGCCAAGGGACAGAAATGTCCGAACTGCGGCTCGGAGAGCTTGGTATATCAGGAAGGCTGTCTGATTTGTAAAAATTGCGGTTCGTCACGATGTGGATGATGAATGTTAGGTGATAGATGATAGTTGAAGAGTCATATGTTATGTTGCGGGAAGTCCGCTTCCACGCCTTTCATGGGGTGATGCCCCAAGAACGGAAGGTGGGGGCGGATTTCACCGTTTCACTGAAGGTGGGTATAGACCTGAGCGTTCCTGTGGTCAGCGATTCCGTTGCTGATACTTTGAACTACGCTACTCTTTATGAAGTGGTGAAGAAAGCGATGGCACAACCTTCGCAACTGCTGGAACATGCAGCAGGGCGCATAGGGCGGGATGTGATAACAGCCTTTCCGCAAGTGACAACCGTTGATGTGATGCTGACCAAACTGAACCCGCCGATGGGGGCTGATTGTCAAGGGGCTGGCGTGGAATTACACTTAATAAATGATAAAACTAGGTTGTAAGTGCTTGGTTTTTAATAGAAAATGACTACTTTTGCACCCGTAATGAAGAATAGATTATTAGCTTTTTTATGGATAACATGTCTGTTTGTGGCTGTAGCAACGGCTGCGAACAAGAAATTCACGCTGGTTATTGATGCGGGGCATGGTGGAACGGATGCGGGTGCCGTGGGCGCCATCACGAAGGAGAAGCACATCAACCTGAACGTGGCGCTGGCCTTCGGCAGACTGGTGGAGCGCAATTGTCCTGACGTGAGGGTCATCTATACCCGTAAGACGGACGTCTTTGTGCCGTTGCATACTCGTGCAGACATTGCCAACCGTAATAAAGCTGACCTCTTTATCTCCATTCATACGAATGCACTGCCCAGGGGGCGCATCTCACGAGGATTGGAAACTTACACGCTTGGTATGCACCGTGCTGCCGACAATTTGGATGTGGCAAAGCGAGAGAACTCGGTCATCCTGATAGAGACTGACTATAAACAGCGTTATCAAGGCTTTGATCCCCGTTCGGCAGAGAGCTATATCATGTTCGAGTTCATGCAGGACCGTAACATGGCACAGAGCGTTGACTTGGCGAAGTATGTACAGCGTCGCACCTGTGCTTCGGCAGGTCGTCAGAATAAAGGAGTGAAGCAGGCAGGTTTTCTGGTGCTTCGAGAAACCTCAATGCCCAGTTGTCTGATAGAGTTGGGCTTTATCTCTACTCCAGACGAGGAACAGTATCTTCACTCTGCTGCTGGTGTTGAGCAGCTGGGACGTGGCATTTTCCAGGCTTTCGTGGATTACCGTAATCAGTATGACAAGAGTATCAGTGTGCCTTACAAGGCAGAGCCTATTCAGGAGGTAAGTATCCCCGCTGTGGTGCCTCAGGAGGAGCCGAAGGTAGAACCGAAGCCTAAGGCAGAACCAAAGCCGGAGCCAAAGGTGGAACCGAAACCAGAGCCCCAACCAGAGCCCAAAGTTGAGCCAAAGGTAGAGCAGACGCCAGAACCACAGGTGGTAACTCCTGTAGAACAGAAACCAGTGGCGACTGCTCCTGTCGCTCCCGTCTTCAAATTGCAGATACTGGCCAGCAGTTCCCGTCTGAAGGCTAATGATGCCAGACTGAAGGGACAGTCGGATGCTTCTTATTATGAAGAAGGTGGATTGTTCAAATACACAGTAGGTGCCTCGGAAGATTATAACGAGATTAACCAGCTTCGCAAGACGCTGCAGGAGAAATTTCCACAAGCCTTTGTCGTTGCCTTTAAGAACGGACAGAAAATGGACGTGAGAGTGGCAATACAGGAGTTTAAAAGTAAAAAGGGGAAATAAATAAAAAAGGTAAGATAGTAAAAAGTAAATTATATAGCTCATGAAGTTCTTTACAAAAGAAGTGAAGATTGCACTGACTGCCATTGTAGGTATTGTGGTGCTGTTCTATGGATTACAATTCCTGAAAGGACTTAACGTCTTTTCAACCGATATTACTTATTATGTGGCCTTTGACGATGTCAGTGGGTTGTCACCGTCTTCGCCGGTTTATGCCAATGGTTATAGAGTAGGCGTGGTCAAGTCGCTGAACTACGACTACAACCCTCAGGGAAAGATTGTGGCGGAACTGGACCTGAATAAGAACATGCGAGTACCTCGTGGCTCTCACGCCGAACTGGCCAGCGACTTGTTGGGTAACATCAAGATCAATCTCGTGCTCTCTGAAGACCCCATCAACATGATAGGTCATGGTGATACGATTCCTGGTGAGATGGAGATGGGTATGATGACCAAGGTATCTAAAATGTTGCCCGCCATAGAGCACATGATGCCCAAGCTCGATTCTATCA
Source organism: uncultured Prevotellaceae bacterium (assembly GCA_902782305.1). Lineage (GTDB taxonomy): Bacteria > Bacteroidota > Bacteroidia > Bacteroidales > Bacteroidaceae > Prevotella. The sequence goes on along the minus strand of CACZMV010000002.1, from coordinate 48,672 downwards.
TAACCAGCCTGAATACGCTGTTGGCAGATCCTGCACTTCGTAATACACTGCACAACGTAGAAGGTATGACCGGTAATCTTAATGCTACCAGCGCAGAGCTGAAGAGCTTGTCTGCTTCACTGAATAGGGAAGTGCCTGGCATGATGAATAAGGCCAACGGTGTGTTGGATAACACCCAGCAGTTGACAGGTAATTTGGCTGCTATTGATGTGGAAGGTATGGCCGCTAAGGTAAATCAGACATTGGCTAATGTGGAACAAATGACTCAAAAGTTGAATAGCAACGAAGGAACACTGGGCCTGTTGATGCGCGATGCTACGCTCTATAATAATTTGAGCTCTACGGCAGCTTCAGCTGATTCATTGCTGATTGATTTCAAGGCACATCCAAAACGTTATGTACACTTCTCAGTTTTCGGTAAAAAAGATAAGTAATAACGCTCAATTTTTAATTTGTCTAAATAAAATACGTCTTGTGAAGATTTTTGGACACAGATTGCACAACTGCTTGATATAGTAACGTTTTATGGGGTATATGAAAACTTGTTTGCACATGGCTACGGCCGTGTGCTAACTTTTTCAAATAGCTGATAATCAGGGTGTTCGTAATCTGCAAGTTAAAAATAATTATATAAAACATATAAATGTCTTAAAGACCGAAATATTAGAAAGTTACAACGTTTTTCATGAAAATATACAAAAAAGTAGGATTTGTAGGAATGAAAAAAAAATGCGAACTTTGCAATCGCTAACAATAAACGTAAGACCAAAATTGTCTTCACTTAAATATAAATAAGGTAACGCCACATGGTAAATGATCCAAAGGCGCTTTGGGACAACTGCCTCCATCTGATTAAGGAGAACGTCACAGAGCAGCAATATAGGACTTGGTTCGAGCCAATTGTCTTCGAGAGTTACAACGAAGGCACTCGAACTCTCCTCGTACAAGTACCGAGTATGTACGTGTACGAGTACCTTGAGGAGTATTATGTGGGTTTGCTGAGCAAGGTCATCATCCGTTGTTTCGGTCAGGGTGCCAAGCTCTCTTACCGTGTGGTTACTGATAAGACGAACGGTCTATCGCAAGATGTGGAGGCTGAGGAGCCTGTAAATATTGAACCGGCACCTGTTGCCACTCGTGCTAACAAGGCACCAACGACGCTGGATGCGGCCGTTCCTCAGGATTTGAATCCTCAGTTGGATATTCATAAAACTTTCCAGAACTTTATCGAGGGTAATAGCAATAAGCTGCCTCGTACGGTGGGCTTGTCTATCGCCGAACATCCAGGGAAGTCAACGTTCAACCCATTCTTTGTCTTTGGACCTTCAGGCTGTGGTAAGACGCACCTCATCAATGCCATTGGTGTGAAGTGTAAGGAAATGTATCAGCATAAGCGCGTGCTTTATGTCTCTGCCCGTCTGTTCCAAGTACAATTTACAGATGCCGTTCGTCAGAATACAGTGAATGACTTTATCCAGTTCTATCAGACGATAGATGTACTGATTGTAGACGATATTCAGGAGTGGGCAACAGCCTCTAAGACACTGGATACCTTCTTCCATATCTTTGATCACCTGTTCCGTAATGGCAAGCAGATTATTCTGGCTTCAGACCGTCCCCCCGTCGACTTGTCGGGCGTGAAAGACCGTCTGCTTACACGCTTTGCTTGTGGCTTGATTGCTGAGTTGGAACAGCCTAATGTAGAACTCTGCAAGGACATCTTGACAGCGAAGTGCCGTCGCGATGGTTTGAAGATTCCTGAGGATGTCATCCAGTTTATTGCTGAGACGGCCAATGGTAGTGTGCGTGATCTGGAAGGTGTTATCAACTCGTTGCTCGCCTATAGCGTTGTCTACAATTCTAATATTGATATGCGATTGGCTGAGCGTGTCATCAAACGAGCTGTGAAGGTTGACAACAAGCCACTGACCGTTGACGATATCCTCGACAAAGTGTGCGACCACTATAGTGTCAGTCAGCAGCATGTGCTCAGTCGTTCTCGTAAGCGCGACTATGTGTTGGTGCGCCAGGTTTCTATGTATCTGGCTCAGAAATACACCAAGATGCCTGCTTCTCGCATCGGACAACTGATTGGAGGTCGCGATCACTCTACCGTTATCCATAGTTGTTCCACCATTGAGCAGCGCATGAAAATTGATAAGGCTTTCTTGTCAGAGGTAAGCAGTATTGAGAACTCTTTCAAGTTGAAGAAATAAAAAACTTCCAATCTCGCTTGAGGTTGGAAGTCTTTTTAATCTATTCACTGTTCACTGTTCACTTTTCACTTATATCAGGTTGTCCTTCTCAATATCCTTGAAGTACTTGTAGGTGGCAACCTTCAACTCGTCGGTGGCAGGCTCGTCAGCTACGATGATACCATGCTGATGCATCTGCAGAGCAGAGATTGTCCACTCATGAGTAACAGCACCTTCAATGGCTGCTTTCAGGGCACGTGCCTTGTGGTGACCATTAACCAGAATCATTACTTCACGAGCGTCCATAACGGTACCAACTCCAACGGTCAGCGCCAGCTTGGGCACCTTGTTAACATCGTTGTCAAAGAAACGTGAGTTGGCGATGATGGTGTCGGTAGTCAGTGTCTTCACACGTGTACGACTGGTCAGTGAAGAATAGGGCTCGTTGAAGGCGATATGGCCGTCAGGACCGATACCTCCGATGAACAGGTCGATACCACCAGCTTCCTTAATCATCTCCTCATAGTGTGCACACTCAGCTGCCAGATCCTTGGCATTACCATTCAAGATGTGGATGTTCTCTTTCGGACAGTCAATGTGGTCGAACAGGTTGCGAGCCATGAAAGAGTGATAGCTCTCAGGATGTGATTCAGGCAGATTCACATACTCGTCCATGTTGAACGTCAGCACGTTCTTGAACGATACACGTCCTTCCTTGTTGGCTTTTACCAGACAAGCATACATTCCCTCAGGTGAAGAACCTGTTGGCAGTCCCAGTACGAAAGGCTTCTCTGCTGTGGGTTTGAAGGCATTGATGCGCTCAATGACATGCTCTGCAGCCCACTGTGACATTTTCTGATAATCAGATTCAATAATTACTCTCATAAGTTTAAAAATATTAAGTTTTTGTCTTATCGTTTGCAAAGGTAAGAAAAAAACTGAAAACGTGACAAGCAATGAATAATTTTTTTGTATCTTTGCACCCAATATTTAACATTATTATATGAAGGAATTCGTCATCTCTGAAGTCAAGGCTGAAACTGCTGTGCTGGTTGGACTGATCACACAGCAGCAGGATGAGGCTAAGACGAAGGAATATCTCGATGAGTTGGAGTTTCTGGCTGATACTGCAGGCGCTGTCACTGTGAAGCGTTTTACACAGAAGGTGCAGGGTCCTAGTCAGGTGACGTATGTCGGAAAGGGAAAGCTCGACGAGATTAAACAATATATCAAACAGCAGGAAGATGCTTATTACGACTGGCTCGATGCTGGGTCGCCAGAGCCCGAAGAGGGTAGGGAGGCTCCGCAGCCTATCGGCATGGTTATCTTCGACGATGAGCTGAGCGCCAAGCAGATACGTAATATTGAAGGCGAGCTGAAGGTGAAAATATTAGACCGCACCTCGCTGATCCTCGACATCTTTGCCATGCGTGCCCAGACTGCTGAGGCCAAAACACAGGTGGAATTGGCACAGTATCGTTATATGCTACCCCGTCTGCAACGCTTGTGGACCCACTTGGAACGACAGGGCGGTGGCTCTGGCTCTGGTGGCGGTAAAGGTTCTGTGGGCTTGCGTGGTCCTGGTGAGACCCAGTTGGAGATGGACCAGCGTATCATCCGTCAGCGTATCTCGCTTTTGAAAGAACGCTTAGTTGAGATAGACAAACAGAAGACCACCCAGCGTAAGAACCGTGGCCGTTTGATTCGTGTCGCCTTGGTGGGCTATACCAATGTGGGCAAGTCAACCATGATGAACCTGCTCGCCAAGAGTGATGTGTTTGCCGAAAACAAGCTCTTTGCCACCCTCGATACTACCGTTCGCAAGATGGTTATCGATAACCTGCCCTTCTTGTTGGCTGATACCGTAGGCTTTATCCGTAAGTTGCCTACCGATTTGGTTGACTCGTTCAAGTCAACATTGGACGAGGTGCGCGAAGCCGACCTGCTGGTGCATGTCGTAGATATCTCCCATCCCGATTTCGAAGAACAAATCAGTGTGGTGGAAAAGACCCTTGCCGATCTGGGATGTGCTGACAAACCATCGATGTTGGTGTTTAACAAGATTGATGCCTACACCTGGACTCCGCAAGACGAAGACGATCTGACGGAGCCTACCCGTGAGAATATCTCGCTCGACGAGTTAAAGAAGACGTGGATGGCGAAGGTGATGGAAAAGACGAAAGGAAATAGTGACGGATTTGCTCCCGCCCCGTTGTTCATCTCGGCCAAGAACAAGCAGAACATCGACGAGCTTCGCGAGGTTCTTTATGCGAAGGTTCGTGAACTGCATGTGCAGAAATACCCTTATAATGATTTCTTATATAACATTGAAGATTGAACCATACACAAATACATTTACTTATGAGAGATTACAGACATTTGTATCAAGAAGAGATTAACGTGCTCGAGAACAATAGTTGTTGGGCCGAGAATTGGGACAATGTAATGGTCGATGAGGCCTTCACTCCTTATGGTTTCCACCGTGTGATATTTTATGGCAACATTCGCCTGGGTAAGTTTGAGAATCAGGTAGAGGTCACCAAGGGCTTCACCAAGCATGCTGGTATCAATGATGCCACCCTCCGCAATGTTACCGTGGGCGATAACTGTTTGATAGAGAAGATTGGTAACTTCATTAATAACTATACCATTGGTGACGATTGCTACATCTCCAATGTTTCCACGATGGAAACTACCGAGGGAGCAACCTTTGGCGAAGGTCATCTGGTCAGCGTACTCAATGAGATGGGTGATGGTAATGTCATCCTTTTCCACGACCTGAACTCGCAGTTGGCTGCCTTCATGGTCAAGCATTTCCAGGACAAGCAACTCAAGGATAAGCTCACCCGTCTGGTTAACGAGGAGATTCGTTTCACCCAGCCCGAGCGTGGTACGATTGGCAATGGCGTGAAAATTATCAATTCAAAGGAGATTACCAACACCGTGGTAAAGGACGATTGCGAAATCAACGGAGCCGCCCGCCTGTCTGATTGTACCATTCTCTCTCAGAAGGATGCCTCGGTATATATTGGAACTGGTGTTATCTGCGAAAACTCTATTATCTCGAATGGTTGCAGCATTACCAATTCTGTGAAGATGCAAGACTGCTTTGTGGGTGAGGCTTGTCAGATTACCAACGGTTTTACCGCAGAGGCCAGTGTATTCTTTGCCAACTCCTATATGGCCAACGGTGAGGCCTGTGCAGCTTTCTGCGGCCCGTTCTCGGCTTCTCACCATAAGTCAAGCCTGCTCATCGGTGGTGAGTTCTCTTTCTATAATGCCGGCTCTAACACCAATTTCTCCAACCATGCCTACAAGATGGGTCCCATGCACTACGGAACACTGGAGCGCGGTTCCAAGACTGCTTCAGGAGCCTATGTGCTGATGCCTGCCAAGATTGGTGCTTTCTCCGTCTGCTTCGGCAAGCTGATGAACCATCCCGACATGCGCTGTCTGCCTTTCGCCTATCTGTTGGCATACGGCGAGACTATGTATATCGTACCAGGTCGTAACATCACCACTGTGGGTCTGTATCGTGACATCAAGAAGTGGCCTAAGCGTGACAAGCGTCCAGCCTCTTGCCGTAAGAGCATCATCAACTTTGACTGGCTCAGCCCATTTACCGTTGGCGAGATTGTTCAGGGTAAGAAGATTCTGGAGAATCTGCGTCAGGCCGGTGGCAACAATGTGTCTAGCTATAACTTCCAGGAGTATATCATCAACGCTTCATCGCTGAAGAAGGGCATCAAGTATTACGATATTGCCCTGCGCATCTATATGGGTGCTGTCTTGAAGCGTGCCATCAAGGGCGGTTTCTTGGGCAAGCCCGAAAGTACCGTCGGCGAAGGCAACTGGAACGACCTTTCCGGTCTGCTGTTGCCTGCCAGCGAAGAACAGCGCCTGATTGACGATATCAAGAACGGCACCATTGAGAGCGTTCAGGAAATATTGGACCGCTTCAACGATATCGATGCCCACTATCGTGAATACCAGTGGGTATGGACCTACAAGACCATTCTCGACTACTACGGACTCGATGAGATAACCGAGGCTGACATCCAGCGCATCCGCGAGGATTACGTGAAGGCCCGTCGTGCTTGGATTGCTGAGATTCGCAAGGATGCCCAGAAGGAATTTGAGATGGGCGATGTCGAGCAGGAAGTTTATGACGACTTTATATCAAAATTAGATCACGAAATAGATTATGAAGATTAAATCATTCTGGCTGTTAGCTGTTGGCTGTGGACTATTGCTGACAGCCTGCAGTAAGTACAAGTACGAAGAGGTCAAGGGCGACCTGTCGAAGACACGTATCTATACCCTTGACAATGGTCTGAAGGTGTACCTCAGTGTGAACGAGGAGAAGCCTCGTCTGAATGCTTTCATCGCAGTCCGTACGGGTTCAAAGAACGACCCTGCCGAGACCACGGGTCTGGCTCACTACTTGGAGCACCTGATGTTTAAGGGTACCGACAAGTTCGGTGTTACCGATGCCAAGGCCGAAGCTCCCTTGCTGGCCGATATTGAGGCTCGTTATGAGAAGTATCGCACGCTGACAGATCCTGCCGAGCGCCGTCAGGCCTACCACGAGATTGACTCTGTGTCTCAGTTGGCTGCCAAATACTTTATTCCTAACGAATACGACAAGTTGATGTCTGCTATTGGTGCCGAGGGTACCAATGCCTACACCTCGAATGACGTTACCTGCTATGTCGAGGACATTCCGTCTAACGAGATAGAAAATTGGGCCAAGATTCAGGCAGACCGTTTCCAGAATATGGTCATCCGTGGTTTCCATACCGAGTTGGAGGCTGTCTATGAGGAGTACAACATCAGTCTGACGCGCGATTTCCGTAAGGAGATGGCTGCCATGATGGGCAAGTTGTTCCCGAATCATCCCTATGGTCTGCAGACTACGTTGGGTTCTCAAGAGCATCTGAAGAATCCTTCTATCACCAATATCAAGAATTATTTCAAGAAGTGGTATGTACCCAACAATGTGGCCATCTGCTTGGCTGGTGACTTTGATCCCGACGAGGTGATAGCTATCATCGACAAGTACTTTGGACAATGGAAACCTGGCGATGACGTCAATCAGCCTGAGTTCCCAGCACTGCCCGAGATTACTACTCCTACTGATACTACTGTCGTTGGTCCTGAGGCCGAGAATGTATGGCTCGGCTGGCGCTTCGAGAAAGCATCCTCGTTGCAGAGCGATACTTTGAATGTGATTGATTTGATGCTGAACAACGGTACTGCCGGCTTGTTCGACCTCAACATCAATCAGCAGATGAAGATGCTGGAGGCTAGTACCTGGAACTATCAACTGCTTGACCACTCGATGTTTGTGCTCATGGGCAATCCACGCGAGGGACAGACTCTTGATGAAGTCCGTGGTCTGCTGCTCGGTGAGATAGAGAAGCTGAAGAAGGGCGATTTCTCTGACGATCTCCTGCCCTCTGTTATCAACAACCTGAAGTTGCGCTACTATAATTCTCTTGAAAGCAATGAGGAGCGTGTCGGCGAGTATGTTGATGCTTTCATCAATGGTACTCCATGGGAACAGATAGTGAAGTCGCTGGACCGTATGGAAGGCATGACCAAACAGCAGATCATGGATTTTGCCAATCGTCATTTTAATGACAGCTACGTTACCGTCTTTAAGCGTCAGGGCGTTGACCCCAACCAGAAGAAGATTGATAAGCCCGAGATTACGCCTATCCCCACCAATCGCGACACTGTCAGTCAGTTTGTGCAGGACATCCAGAATGCAGAGGTGAAGCCCATTGAACCTAAGTTCGTCGACTTCCAGAGCGACCTTACCTTTGGCGACATGCCGATGGGCAAGGAGGGTGCTGTGAAGCTGCCTTATGTCTATGTCAAGAATGTGGAGAACGGTCGTTTTAACCTCTCGTTCCGCTATGAGTTCGGTGAGGAGTCAGAGTTGAAATACGCCTATGCCGCTTCCTATCTCGACTACTTAGGCACTGACAAGCTTACACCGCAGCAGGTGAAGCAGCAGTTCTATAAGCTGGCATGCGACTACAATATTTCCGTCAACGCCCGTACCATCACCGTGAACCTCAATGGACTGAGTGAGAATATGGCGGAGGCACTCACGCTGCTTGAAAATGTGCTGCAGCATGCCAAGGTCGACAATGAAGCCTGGCAACAGTATATTGCTGTACGTGAGAAACAGCGTGCTGATAACAAACTCAACCAGCAGTACAACTTTGCCTATCTGGCACAGTATGGTCTCTATGGCCCTTACAATACCTATCGCAATGCCTTGACAGCCCAGCAACTGCAGGCCATCAATCCGCAAGAGCTGTTAGACCTGCTGAAACAGCTGAATCAGTACGAGCATACCGTGCTTTATTACGGTCCTATGACCGAAGAGCAGCTCTGCGAGACAGTGGGTAGCGGACATATTGTTCCTGCCACTCTGAAACCTGTTCCCGCGGGTAAGCACTACACCATGCAGCCCACCACTCAGAGCGAGGTACTCATTGCTCCTTACGATGCCAAGAACATCTACATGCGTATGTTCTGTATCGAGGACAATAAGTTCAATCCCGATGAGGCTGCCATCAAGGAAATCTTCAATGAGTATTATGGTGGCTCTATGGCCAGCATCGTCTTCCAGGAGATGCGTGAGAGTCGTGGATTGGCTTACAATGCCTATGCCTACTACGCTGATGCTTCGTACAAGGATGAGCCAGAGTATGCGATGGTACATATCATCACTCAGAACGACAAGATGATGGACTGCGTCCGTCAGTTCAATAACATCCTCGACACCATTCCGCAGAGTGCGGCATCGTTCAAGGTTGCCAAGGATGCTGTCCAGAAGCGTATCGCCAGCGACCGTACCACTAAGTATGGCCTTATCACGAAGTGGCTGTGGGCTAAGCAGCGTGGCATCGACTATGACGAGAACGAGCGTATCTACAAGGCACTGCCCGGTACTACGCTCGACGATATCGTGAAGTTCGAACAGGCCCGCATGGCCCACAAGACGTGGCGTTATGTCATTTTGGGTAATGAGCACGACCTCAACATCAAGGAGTTGGAGAAGATTGCACCTATCCGCCGCTTGACTACAGAAGAGATTTTCGGTTATTAATAACTCACAAACAATACAACTATGGCAAAAGCTGTCGAATTTAAGTATGCCCCCATGTTTCAGGTGGGCGAAGACAAGACGGAGTATCGTCTGTTGACAAAGGAAGGCGTTTCTACCGCCCAGTTTGAAGGAAAGGAAATTGTAAAGGTCTCTAAGGAGGCGCTCACCCTCTTGGCTCAACAGGCCTTCCACGATGTGGAGTTCATGCTGCGTCGTGAACATAACGAGCAGGTGGCTCAGATTCTGACCGACCCCGAGGCCTCTGAGAATGATAAGTACGTAGCTCTGCAGTTCCTGCGCAATGCCGAGGTGGCTGCCAAGGGCATCCTGCCTTTCTGTCAGGACACCGGTACCGCTATTATTCATGGCGAGAAGGGACAGCAGATCTGGACTGGCTTTGAGGACGAGGAAGCCCTGTCGCTGGGTGTGTTCAACACCTTCACTCAGGACAACCTGCGCTATTCTCAGAATGCTCCATTGAATATGTATGACGAGGTGAACACCCGTTGCAACCTGCCCGCCCAGATTGACATCGAGGCCTGCGAGGGTGCTGAGTATCGTTTCGTCATGGTGGCCAAGGGCGGTGGCTCTGCCAACAAGACCTACTTCTATCCCATGACCAAGGCAACTATCCAGAACGAGGGTACGCTGTTGCCCTTCCTGGTTGAGAAGATGAAGTCGCTGGGCACAGCCGCTTGTCCTCCTTACCACATCGCCTTCGTCATCGGTGGTACCTCTGCCGAGAAGAACCTGCTCACCGTGAAGCTCGCTTCTATCAAGTTCTACGACGGTCTGCCCACCACGGGCGATGAGACCGGTCGTGCTTTCCGCGATGTAGACTTGGAGCAGAAGCTCTTGGAAGAGGCTCATAAGATTGGACTTGGTGCACAGTTTGGCGGCAAATACTTAGCTCACGACATCCGTGTCATTCGTCTGCCTCGTCATGGTGCCTCTTGTCCTATCGGTATGGGCGTCAGCTGTTCTGCCGACCGTAACATCAAGGCCAAGATCAACCGCGACGGTATCTGGTTGGAGAAGATGGACTCGAACCCCACCGAGCTGATTCCTGAAGAGCTGCGCAAGCCAGGCGAGGGCGCTAAGGGTATCGAAATCGACCTGAACGAGGGCATCGATGCTGTTCGCAAGGAACTTTCTAAGTATCCTGTTTCTACCCGTGTCAACCTGAAGGGAACCATCATCGTAGCACGCGACATCGCACACGCCAAGCTGAAGGCTCGTCTCGATGCTGGCGAGGGCATGCCCGACTACTTCAAGAAGTATCCTGTGCTCTATGCAGGTCCTGCCAAGACTCCCGAGGGCTATCCTTGTGGCTCTATGGGACCGACCACTGCCAACCGTATGGATCCCTACGTGGACGAGTTCCAGGCTAATGGTGCCAGCCTCGTGATGATTGCCAAGGGCAACCGCAGCGACGTGGTTACCGAGGCTTGTAAGAAGCATGGTGGTTTCTATCTCGGCACCATCGGTGGCGTAGCTGCTGTGCTTTCTCAGTCCAGCATCAAGTCTATCGAGTGTGTAGAATATCCCGAGCTCGGCATGGAGGCTATCTGGAAGATTGACGTAGAAGACTTCCCCGCCTTCATCCTTGTTGACGATAAGGGCAACGATTTCTTCAAGCAGTTGAAGCCCTGGTGCCCGAATTCGAAGTAAGATGTCTGATGTAAGAAGTAAGATATTTGTGTTCATTCTGCTGCTGTTTGTCTCGCTGACAACAGCAGCAGATAATGCTGTTTCTCCGCGTGGTTGTCGCCGTGGTATCTTGCCTCAGTCCACGCGTGGCGCTCATCGTGCTCAGGGGGCTCCCAAGCAGGTGGGCGGCAATTTCTATGTGGGCAATCGCCATCAGCTGACGGTATTGGTTTCGTTCAGCGACCAGCAGTTCCTGCAGGAAGACCCCATGCCCGTATGGAGTCGTATTCTCAACGAATCCAACTATACCGAGACTCCGTTCACTGGTTCCGTCCACGACTACTTCTATGCTCAGAGCAATAGCGTTTTCAACTTGACGTTCGACCTGCAGTATGTTGCCCTCGACCAAGCACGTCATAAATATCGCAGTACGGCTGCAGACGATGAGAACTCTAAATACCTTGTCAATGACTTGGTGGATACACTGTTGAAACGTAACATCGACTGGTCGCTCTACGATTGGAGTGGTGATGGCTATATCAATCAGCTGCTCATTATTTTTGCAGGAAAGGGGTCGAGCTATGGCGGTTTTGGTGGGGGTTATGATGCTATTTGGCCCCATCAGTTGTGGCTAAGCGTTCATGAGGGTACTCCGCCTCGTGAGGTTACTAGTGGTGATAAGACCTACTATGTAGATTGCTATTGTGCCGTGCAGGAACTTGATTCTAGTGATAATTATGGCGCTTTTGGCACTCTTTGCCATGAGTACACTCATTGTTTTGGTTTCCCCGATTTCTATAGCGATGAAACCATGAAGACTCCAGGACAATGGGATCTAATGGATTTTGGTAATTATAATTCAAATGGTTTCTGCCCTGCTGGTTATTCTGCTCATGAGAAGATGATGATGTGTTGGATTAAACCAACCGAATTGACTACCTCTACTAACATTAGCGCCATGCCTTCTACAGATGCTTATATCGTCTATAACGATGCCCATCGTGATGAATATTACATGGTGGAGAACCGCCAGAAGACGGGGTGGGATAGTTATCTTCCTGGCAGTGGTCTCGTCGTCTTTCATGTTGATTACGATGAGAGTCGATGGCTAGATATAACAATGACAAAAGCAGTAAATGAGAAAAGCAAGCAACGTTACCATATTATCCCTGCCAACAACCAACTAGAGTATAGTAAATATAATATCAATAATACTAAAAATTGGGCTTACCCCTATATCGCCAACGACTCGCTGACCAATAATTCCAAGCCTGCCGCTAAGCTCAACAACCAGAATACCGACGGCACTTATTTCATGAGCAAGTCGTTGCGTGACATCAGCGTCACGGGTGGTCTAGCCTCCTTCCGCTTCACCGTTGATGGGACTACAGGCATCGACGAGCTCCAGGCCGAGGGCGAGCCGCGCGAGCTCTACCGCATCGGTCCCGTTGTCATCCTGCGCTACCCCAATGGCGTTGTCAGGAAGGTTGTCAGACCGAAACCATAAGAAAAGGGCTCCATTACGGAGTCCTTTCCTTTTATCGCTTAAACTTACTATTCCACCGTATTCTCAGTTGTTCCAGCCAACCGCAAAGGCGCTTTAAGTTCTCAACTTGTTCCTTGTTAGGAAGAATTTTGGGACTTTTATTTGCAGAGTCCGTGAAAATTTGGTACATTTGTATTGCCAACAGGAACGATGGATTTTGAGCACAGGGCACCAAAAATTTGCTTTCAGGCCTGGCAAATTTTACGGCCTGCCCAGAGCGTAAAAAAGAAGTCGCGAATGGAGACGAAGAGAAACCAAGACAAAAACTAAAAATAAAAACAAAATTATTAACAAACTAAACTAAGAGGAGATTAAAACTATGACGATGAGAGTAAAAGCAATTGAGAAGAAGCTGAAGTTTACGAAGGACCCGAACGATGCAGGCGTTTATCGCTACGTGATGTCGTTCTCACAGCCTTCCTGACGGCCATCACCACGACCTCGTGTATGGGACATGGACCAATCGCTCTGTGAGCGAAAAGGAAAGAAAAAAGGGGTTCACTTCAGTGGAGTGAATCCCTTTTGTTTGTGTTTAGTTGCGGAAGATGAGACCGTCGCCAAACTCGTCGATGATGATGGGCTTGTCGCGGTTTACCTCGTCAGCCAGAATCTTACGCGACAGGTCGTTGAGCACCAGCTGCTGGATGGCTCGCTTGACGGGACGTGCACCGAAGTCAGGGTCGTAGCCCTCCTGAGCCAGATAACGGATGGCAGCATCGGTGGTTTCGAGGCGGATGCCCTGTGGCTCCAGCATATCGGTCACCTTCTTCATCTGCAGGCGAACCACGTCGGCAATCTGCTCCTGTGTGAGCTGCTGGAAGGTGATAATCTCGTCGATACGGTTCAAGAACTCTGGACGCATGGTCAGGCGAAGTTGTTCGCGCGTGGCATTCGACGTCATGATGATAATGGTGTTCTTGAAGTTGGCAGTACGGCCCTTGTTGTCCGTCAGACGACCATCGTCCAACACCTGCAACAGGATGTTGAAGACATCGGGATGTGCCTTTTCAATCTCATCGAACAGGATGACCTGATAGGGCTTGCGACGCACAGCCTCCGTCAGCTGACCACCCTCGTCATAGCCGACATAGCCCGGAGGGGCACCAACCAGACGAGAGACGGTATGCTTCTCCTGATACTCGGACATATCGATACGCGTCATCATCTGCTCGTCGTTGAAGAGGTATTCAGCCAAAGCCTTGGCAAGCTCGGTCTTACCGACACCCGTGGTGCCGAGGAAGATGAACGAGGCGATGGGGCGCTTGGGGTCTTGCAAGCCGGCACGCGAGCGGCGAACGGCATCGCTGACAGCGGTGATGGCCTCGTCCTGGCCGATGACACGACGGTGCAGCTCTTCCTCCAGATGGAGCAGCTTCTCGCGTTCGCTCTGCAGCATGCGGGTAACGGGGATGCCCGTCCAGCGGCTCACCACCTCGGCGATATCGTCGGCAGTAACCTCCTCGCGAACCATCGCATTGCCGTCCTGGGCAGAGGCCAGTTGCGACTGTATCGACTTGATGTCGTCTTCGAGAGCCTTTAGCTTCGAGTATCGTATCTCAGCCACCTTGCCATAGTCGCCCTCGCGCTCGGCGCGGTCAGCCTCCAGGCGCAGGTTCTCTATTTCCTGCTTGTCCTGCTGAATCTTGTTGATCAGCTGGCGCTCGCCCTCCCACTTGGCGCGGAACTGGCTTTCTTGCTCTTTCAGCTCAGCAATCTCCTTGTCGAGTTGTGCTATTTTAGGCTCGTCACCCTCGCGTTTGATGGCCTCGCGCTCAATCTCCAGCTGAGCCAGGCGGCGGGTAATCTCGTCCAGTTCCTCTGGCACCGAGTCGCGCTCCATACGCAGTTTGGCAGCGGCTTCGTCCATCAGGTCGATGGCCTTGTCGGGCAGGAAACGCTCGGAGATATAACGCTCGGAGAGTTGGACGGCAGCGATACAGGCATCGTCTTGGATACGTACCTTATGATGGTTCTCATAGCGCTCCTTCAAGCCACGCAGGATGGAGATGGCACTGAGCTCATCGGGCTCATCGACCATGACCGTCTGGAATCGGCGCTCGAGGGCCTTGTCCTTCTCGAAGTACTTCTGGTATTCGTTGAGCGTGGTAGCACCAATGGCACGCAGTTCACCACGAGCCAGGGCGGGTTTCAGGATGTTGGCAGCATCCATGGCTCCCTCGCCACCACCGGCACCCACGAGGGTGTGAATCTCGTCGATGAAGAGGATGATGCGGCCTTCCGACTTGGTCACCTCGTTGATGACGCTCTTCAGACGTTCCTCGAACTCACCCTTGTACTTGGCACCAGCCACCAGTGCACCCATGTCGAGCGAATAGAGTTGCTTGTCCTTCAGGTTCTCGGGCACATCGCCACGAACAATACGACCTGCAAGGCCTTCGACGATGGCGGTCTTACCCGTACCGGGTTCGCCAATCAAAATAGGATTGTTCTTGGTACGACGACTCAAGATCTGGAGCAGACGACGAATCTCGTCATCACGGCCAATGACGGGGTCGAGCTTACCCTTGCGGGCAAGGTCGACGAGGTTCTTGGCATACTTCTCCAATGACTGGTAGTTCTCGTCGGCCGACTGCGACTGCACCTTCTGACCTTGGCGCAGTTCCTGAATGGCTGCACGCAGGTCTTTCTCGGTAATACCCGCATCCTTGAGGATACGGCCTGCGGTGGCTCCATCGGTTAACAGGGCCAGCAGAATGGGTTCGCACGAAACAAATTCGTCGCCCATCTTCTGGGCATCGTCCTGTGCCTTGAGCAATACCTTATTGGTATCGCTGGACAGATAGGGTTCGCCACCCTGCACACGAGGCAGGTGTTGCAACTCCGTCTGTACGAGCATCTCAATCTGTTGGCCATTGACGCCCAACTTCTGGAAAATGTAGTTGGTGACGTCCTTGGCCTTGCTTAAGATGCCGGCCAGCAAATGAACGGGTTCAATGGTCTGCTGACCATTGCGTTGCGCGGTGTTGACGGCCTCCTGAACCGTCTCTTGCGCTTTGATTGTAAACTTGTCTAATGTCATAAAAATGTCCTCCTAAGTTTTAATTTTTCTCTAAAACCCAGGAGGACAAAGCTTGTGCCGATGCAGAAAATGCTGTCAAAACGGCAGAGATGTGTGTCACATCGTCACATCTACCACATGTTTACCAGCAGAGTAGGGGATGACGGTGCCATCAACGGGCTTGCCATCGAGCACGATGCTCTTGACACCCTTCTGAGAACCATTCGGATGGATGGTAATCTCGTACTCAGCCTCGCGGAACTTACGGTTCACCGTGTAGTCGGTAGCCGTCTCGGGCAGACAAGGATCGATGCGGATGCCATCGTAGTCGGGCTTGATACCGAGGATGAACTCAGATACCGTGTACCACATCCAGGCAGCCGTACCCGTGAGCCATGAGTTCTTGCCCTCACCTGGCTTGAAGGCGTCCTTACCTGCTACCATCTGGCAGTTGACGTAAGGCTCCACCTTGTGCAGCGTCTGGTATTTCTCTTCCACGTATGAAGGCAGAATCTTAGCATAGTGACTCCAGGCATCGTTGCCACGGCCAGCCAGTGTCTCACCGATGATGACCCAAGGATTGTTGTGGCAGAAGATACCGGCATTCTCCTTATAACCCTCGGGATATGAAGAGATCTCACCATATTCATAGATGTATTTCGAGAAAGCGGGATTGTTGAGTACCATGCCGTGTTCGCACTCCAGATACTTCTTACAAGAATCCAGCGACTTGGCAACCATACCGTCCTCGGCACCGATTTCTGCCATGGTACACCAGCCTTGCGACTCGATGAATATCTTGGCCTCGTCGTTCTCGTTAGAACCAATCTTACGTCCGTAGAAGTCGTAGGCACGGAGATACCACTCTCCATCCCAACCGTCTTTCTTCACGGCAGCAATCATGGCATCAACAGCTTTCTGCATGCGGGCAGCCTCGTCGTTCTTTCCAAGCTTCTTACACAGGGCAACATAGTCCTTACCCGTGACAACGAACAGACCGGCAATCATCAACGATTCGGCCTTGGTGCCCTCGCTGACGTTCTCGGTGGTCTGGAAGCTCTCATTGGGATCCCAAGAGAAGCAGTTCAGGTTCAGACAGTCGTTCCAGTCGGCACGACCAATCAACGGCAACAGGTGAGGACCGAGGTTATTGATGACGTGATTCATCGAAATCTTCAGGTGCTCGAAGAGTGTTACCTCCGTACCGGGCTGGTTGTCGAAGGGCACCATCTCGTCAAGGATGGAGAAGTCGCCCGTCTCCTTGATGTAAGCCACCGTACCGAAGATGAGCCAGCAGGGGTCATCGTTGAAGCCACCACCGATGTCGTTGTTGCCACGCTTGGTGAGAGGCTGATACTGGTGATAGCAACCTCCGTCGGGGAACTGCGTCGAAGCGATGTCGATGATGCGCTGACGGGCACGGGGAGGAATCTGATGGACGAAGCCCACGAGGTCCTGATTGGAATCGCGGAAGCCCATGCCACGACCTACGCCACTCTCGAAGAACGATGCCGAACGAGAGAAGTTGAAGGTGACCATACACTGGTACTGGTTCCAGATGTTGACCATGCGGTCGAGCTTGTCGTTGCCCGTGCGTACCTTATATATATTAAGGAGATTATCCCAGAGGGCGCAGAGCTCAGCGAATGCCTTGTCAACTTTCTCGGTAGTATCGAGTTCGGCGATGAGGGCATGTGCCTTCTTCTTGTTGATGACTTGCAGCGATTCCCATTTATCGTCCTGCTCGTTCTCGATGTAGCCCAGCAGGAAGACGAAATCCTTCGACTCACCTGGCTGCAGGGTGACCTCGATATAATGCGAAGCAATCGGGCTCCAGCCGTGGGCATGACTATTGCGAGGCTTACCCTCCATCACAGCCTGAGGATCAGCAAATTCGTTATACAAGCCAACGAACGTCTCGCGGTCAGTATCGAAACCCTGGATGGGGCTGTTCACATGATAGAAAGCATAGTGGTTACGACGCTCACGATACTCGGTCTTGTGGTAAATCGTAGAACCCTCGATTTCTACTTCGCCCGTCGAGAAATTGCGCTGGAAATTCTCCATGTCGGTAGCGGCATTCCACAGACACCATTCCTCGAAAGAGAAGAGCTTGAGCTGCTTCACTTCCTTCGATTCGTTCTTCAGGGTGAGCTTCTGCACCTCGCACCATTTCTTCAGGGGTACGAAGAAGAGCACGGAAGCCTCGACACCATTCTTCTTACCGGTGATGCGGGTGTAGCTCATACCATGACGACACTCGTAGAAGTCGAGCGGCGTCTTACAGGGCTTCCAACCCGGGTTCCATACCGTTTCGCCATCCTTGATGTAGAAATAGCGTCCGCCATTGTCCATCGGTACGTTGTTGTAGCGATAGCGGGTAATCCGACGGAACTTGGCATCCTTGTAGAAGCTGTAACCGCCGGCAGTGTTAGAAATCAGTGAGAAGAAGTCCTCGTTGCCCAGATAGTTGATCCAGGGCCAAGGAGTCTGCGGGTCTGTGATGACATACTCGCGGTGCTGGTCGTCGAAGTGGCCGTAACGTTTTTGTTGTTCCATAAATGAGTTATAATAAGTTATCAATTTGAATTTTTCTCTATCAAGATGCGGGCATCGACAGCAACCACTTCCTTGTCGTCAGCCAACAGCGGATTGATGTCAATCTCCTTAATCTCCGTGGCAAAGCGCAGGAGGGTAGAGAGGCGCACGATGATTTCAGCATATTTCTGTTCGTTGAGTCCTTTCTGTCCGCGCGTACCTTTTATAATCTTGTAGCCACGCAGGGAATGAATCATGGAGTAAGCCTCGCCATAGGAAAGGGGAGCCAAACCAGACTGTACGTCCTTCAATACTTCGACGAAGATACCACCCAATCCACAGAGTACCACATGTCCGAAGCGCTCCTCGTACTTGGCACCGATGAAGAGTTCGGTACCCTTTAACATCTTCTGGACCATGACGCCTGTAGCGTCCTTAATCTTCATCATGCGGTCGAACTCCAGCGCCAAATGTTCTGGGGTGCGGATGTTCAATGTGACGCCACCCACATCGCTCTTGTGAACAGGTCCTACCACCTTGGCCACAACAGGATAGCCAACCTTCTGGGCAAAGGCGATGAGTTCGTCCTTGGAGGTGCTTACCGTTTCAGGGACGAGGGGAATGCCTGCGCAGGAAAGGATGTCGCGCACGGTCTGGGGCGAAACATATCCATTCTCCTTGACATCAAAGATGATTTTGTTGAGTCTGGGTATGTCGATACCATAAAGTTGTACCTCAGGGGGTGCAGGTAACGGGGTGCGCATAATCTGCGACAAGGCAGTGGCCAGTGTCACCTCATCGCTGAAATTGACATGACCTTTGGCCAAGAACTCAGCCACCTCAGGACCTGCGGTGTGCAGACTGGGAAGAATGGGGAAGATAGGTTTCTTGCATTCCATAATTTTCTTGTGCAACACATCGTAAGCCTCATAGAGCTGGGTCAAACCAGGCGTGCCATAGATGACAGCAATGGCATCGACATCGTCCATCTTATGTTCGCAATAGTCGATAACCAAGCCTAACTGCTCAGCGGTTCCTGTGGCCAGGATATCAATCGGGTTGGCCACGCTGGAACCCGGAAATAGCTGGGCTTTCAATTCCTCAGCAATAGGACCTTCCAGTCTGGGAACTTCCAGTCCACCCTTCGACAGCGCATCCGTCAGCATCACGCCAGGACCGCCTGCATGGGTAACAATGGCAAAGCGCTTGCCCGTCAAGGGAGGAAGGGTAAAGATACAACCCACGGTGGTCAATTCCTCACGACTGTGACAGCGCACGATGCCTGCTTTACGGAACAAGGCCTCGACAGCAGAATCGCTGGAAGCAATAGCCCCCGTATGTGAAGATGCTGCACGGCTGCCACTCTCTGATGAGCCCGCCTTGATGGCTGCTATGCGACAACCCTTGCGAATGAGGTTGGAAGCATGGAACAGTAACTTGTCGGGGTTGCTGATATTCTCAATATAGAGCAGCTTGACGGGAGAATCAGTCTCTGGGTTATAGTGCTCGTCCATGTATTGCAGTGCATCCTCAATGCCAATCTGCTTGCCATTGCCAATGCTCCATACACTGTTAAACTGCAGACCCTTGATGACGGCACTCTCCAGAATGAAGACGGCAGTAGCACCTGAGCCGCTGACAAAGTCGACACCCTTCGGATTCAGCTTAGGAATAGGCTGGGTGAACACAGAGTGATGCTGACGGTTCAGCAGTCCGATGCAGTTAGGGCCAATCAGTGCGGCACCATACTGTTCGCAGGTGTCAAGGATGCGTTGTTCCATCTTGGCTCCCGCCTTGGTCTCCTCGCCAAAGCCTGCTGAGATGATGATAAAGGCACGGGTCTGCTTGTCGCGAGCCAATAGCTCTACCGTGTCAGGACAGAATTTGGCAGGAATGACAAGAACAGCCAATTCTGTGGGAGGCAGTTCGTTGGCATCGTGGAACACTTTGATGCCCTGTACCTCATCCTCCTTGGGATTGACGATGCGCAGGGTACCTTGATATCCGCCTTGCAGAATGTTGCGCACAATGGCGCCACCAGGTTTGTGTACATTATTGGAACCACCGATGACGACGATGGACTGCGGGTCTAATAATTCACGATTAATCATACGAGTACAATGGCTTTCACGGGGTGAACAGCAATAGATGATTCTGGGAAGAAATAGCCTAATTTGAGCACGAAGGTAATAGGTGTGCCGTTGTCTACCTTGAGACCGGTAGGCTCTTCGTCGAGGGCAGCATCAAAGTTGCTCCCAACGGGGGCATGAACAAAGTCGGTATAGCTTAATCCTTCGTTGTTGACAGTGCTCAGACAGGCATTGATAAAGGGTTGCTGGGTAGTCAGGAACTTCTCTATATCTTCAGCCAAGGTGACAAGTTCCAGAATGTCCTGATTGATAGCAGGCTTCTCTCCATCGGTAGCCAGCCACTGAATGAGCGGTTGCAGTTCCTTGCGATAGGTACGCAACTCGTAGATGCGATTGTTCAGGGTGATAAAAGCACGCACGGCCTCATTGTAGACCATCATCTGGTCGGGTGTCAGATGACTGTTTTCTGCCTCCAAACGTCTTTCCTTACGCTTCTTCCGAATCTGGAAAAAAGCGGTGGTTCCAGCTGCTACAGCAGTCACTCCGAGGGTGGCTAATGCTGCCAACGCTGACTTGTGTTCTTTCAGTTCCATGTATATTTTAATTTAAAGTTTTTGCAAAGATAGTGTTTTTTGTTGAAAAAATCATTATCTTTGCGCAAGAAATGAATAAAACAGACCATCAAATATTGAATATCGCCCTTCCGGCCATCGTGGCAAACATTACGGTACCGCTGTTGGGACTGATTGATTCGGCTATTGTGGGACACATGGGAGGAGCAGCCTATATTGGTGCTGTGGCTGTGGGTTCCATGATTTTCAATCTGGTCTATTGGGTGTTCGGATTCCTACGTATGGGTACCAGCGGCATGACAGCGCAAGCTCGTGGACGCAGGGATTTTGCGGAAGTTGTCAGTCTGTTGGTACGTTCAGCGATGGTGTCATTGACAGTGGCTTTTCTGCTGATTTTATTGCAATGGCCCCTTTGCGAACTGATGATGGCATTGATAGGTCCGACAGCTGATGTACGTCCGTTGGCAGCCACCTATTTCTATATTGTGGTATGGGGCGCTCCCGCCTCATTGGGGTTGTTCACTTTGACGGGATGGCTTATTGGCATGCAGAACACTCGCATTCCCATGGCGATAAGCATTTTGCAGAATGTGGCGAATATCCTGATCTCGTTAATCCTCGTCTATGGGCTGAATATGAAGATAGAAGGCGTGGCCTTAGGAACGGTGATTGCACAATATGTTGGGCTTCTTACAGGGTGTTTCCTGTTGTGGTATCATTATCGTAAGTTGTTTTCAACAGACGATAACGGAGTTCCTCGGACGGTCCGAATTGGTCCGTTGTCGGCGGTCGCAGCTTTCCTTCGCGTTAACCGTGACATTTTCCTAAGAACCCTTTTCTTGGTGGCTGTCAACCTGTATTTCACCTCAGCAGGTGCCCGCCAGGGAGCTGTTGTCTTGGCAGTCAATACGTTGCTGATACAACTCTATCTGTTGTTTTCCTATTTCATGGATGGCTTTGCCTATGCGGGTGAAGCATTGGGAGGTCGCCATTGGGGTGCCCAAAACAAGGAGGCATTCTATGCAGTGGTAAGAAGACTCATGGGGTGGGGGGTAGCCGTGACCGCCCTGTTTACTGCCATCTATATTTTAGGCGGTTTACCTTTCTTACATATATTGACCAACGAAGTCATGGTGGTTGAAGCCTCCCGCGAGTATGTGGGATGGGCTTGGCTGATTCCGATAGCAGGTATGCTGGCCTTCATTTGGGATGGTATTTTCGTTGGCATCACCCAGACACGGGGCATGCTCCAGTCGTCGTTCATTGCGGCGCTGCTGTTCTTTGCCTGCACCTATTTCCTCATGCCCCTCTGGGGAAATCATGGTTTGTGGATAGCCATGTTGGTTTACCTCCTGATGCGTGGCTTGGTACAATCTTATATCTTTTGCAATCGAATACAAAATAACAAAATACATCATTATGGCACATCATCATGAATGTGAATGCTGCTCACATGAACATCATCATGAACATCATCATGAGCATCATCACGAAGAAGAAAGTCCGAAGCAGAAGCTTCTACTCATCGCAGTCACCGTTGTATTGCTGTTGGCTGCTGTTTTCGTTGAACACCATTTCAACCTGTCCACATGGCAATTGTTGTTAGTTTATCTTGTACCTTATCTGGTGATAGGTCACGACACCTTGAAGGAAGCTGTCGAGGGCGTGGCTCATGGCGACGCCTTTAACGAGCATTTCCTGATGTCGATAGCTACCATCGGAGCCCTTTGCATCGGTTTTCTTCCTGGTGCAGAAACAGAGTTTCCCGAGGCAGTCTTTGTCATGCTGTTCTTTCAGGTTGGCGAGTTGTTTGAGGGCTATGCAGAAGGCAAAAGCCGTGACAGCATTGCCCATCTGATGGACATCCGTCCAGACGTAGCTCATCAGGAAATAAGGAATGAGAAAGGGGAAAAAAGGAATGAAGATGTCAGTCCTGAAACGGTTTCCGTTGGCAGTATGATTATCGTTCGTCCAGGCGAGAAAGTTCCCCTGGATGGCGTGGTGATTGAAGGTATGTCAGCCTTGAACACGGTCGCTCTGACGGGTGAGAGCTTGCCACGTGAAATCACTGTGGACGATGAAGTAATCTCCGGTTGTGTCAACCTCTCAGGAGTCATCAAGATGCGCACCACGAAGAGTTTTGGTGAAAGCACTGTTTCGAAGATTATCAATCTGGTGGAAAACGCCAGCGAGCATAAGTCGCAGAGCGAGGCTTTCATCACGAAATTTGCCCGCATCTATACACCTATCGTGGTCTTTGCAGCCATCGCTCTTGCTGTCGTTCCCACTTTGTTTGATGGTCATTTCCCCACTTGGCTCTATCGCGCCTTGATGTTCTTGGTGGTTTCCTGTCCTTGTGCCTTGGTCATCAGTGTACCCCTGACCTTCTTCGGAGGCATTGGTGGTGCTTCGCGCAAAGGTATTCTAGTGAAGGGAGCCAACTATTTGGATGTCCTGGCAAAAGTCAACACCATTGTCTTCGATAAGACAGGAACGCTTACTCACGGACAGTTTGCCGTGACTGCCATTCACCCTGATACTTTCGACGAACATCATCTGTTGCACTTGGCAGCCCATGTGGAACATTTCTCAACCCATCCTATTGGTGCTGCTCTGCGCGACGCTTTCCCTGATGAGGCTACGGATGGCTGTAAAATCAGCGATGTCGAGGAAATCAGCGGACATGGTATTCGTGCCAAGGTGGAAGACCACATCGTCTGTGTGGGTAATTCGAAAATGATGGATGCAGTAGGCGCTCAGTGGCACGACTGTTCGCATGTGGGTACCATTATCCATGTTGCCATTGACGGTGTTTATGCCGGACATATCGTCATCAACGACCGTATCAAGGAAGACAGTGCTGCTGCCATTGCCCGTCTGAAAGCATTGGGCGTTACCAAGACCGTTATGCTGACGGGCGATCGGAAGGAAGTGGCTGACGATGTGGCCAAACAACTGCAACTCTCTGAATATCATGCTGAACTGCTTCCTGCAGATAAGGTGGCAAAAGTGGAACAGTTGATGAAGGCGGATAGTGGTATCGTAGCCTTCGTGGGCGATGGTATCAACGATGCTCCTGTCTTGGCCCGTGCCGATATAGGTATCGCAATGGGAGGTCTGGGTAGCGATGCTGCCATCGAGGCTGCTGATGTCGTACTGATGGACGATCAGCCATCGAAGATAGCACTTGCCATCCGCATAGCTCGTCGTACATTGTCTATTGCCAAGCAGAATGTATGGTTTGCCATTGGCGTTAAAATAGCCGTGTTGATATTGGCGCTGTTTGGATTGGCAACCATGTGGATGGCTGTTTTTGCAGATGTCGGCGTGACCGTGCTTGCTGTACTTAACGCCATGCGAGCCTTGCATGTGGAGAGTCGGTAAAAAGATATAGGATTGGTAAAACATGGTAAAACTCGTTAAATGGCTTGGCTGTTTAACGGGTTTTTCGTACCTTTGTCCTAATATTTAAGAAGGTTCGCATGTATGAAATATAGATTGTTTGTCATCGTGGCTGCTATCTTGATGGTGCCCATGGGGTTATTAGGACAGGCGTATCAGACGCTGTGGAAGCAAGTGGAGGAGGCTCAGAACAAGGACCTCCCCAAGACGGCATTGACACATCTGCAAAAGATAGAGGTAAAGGCTGCTAAGGAGCAAGCCTACGGACAACTGTTGAAATCAACGCTGTTGCATGCTCGTTTGCAGGCAGAGGTGGCTCCCGATTCTCTGCGCCCTGCTGTCAGTCGTTTGGAACAGCAGGAACAGGCTACTAAAGATGTAGCTCTAAAGGCGGTTTATGATGTAGTGCTTTCTGTTGTCTATCAGAACAATCGAAAATTGGGTGACGATTGGGAAACCAAGAGCAAGGACTATGCAACAAAGGCCTTGGCACATCCCGATGCTTTGGCTGCCCAGAAGACCGATTCCTATGTGCCGTTTGTCATCAAGGGGAAAGATAGCGAATTGTATGAGCACGACCTGTTGAGTGTCATTGGTACCGAACTAGGTGCTTGGCAGGAGCTACACCAATATTATAGTCAGAAGGGCAATCGTCGTGCAGCCTGTATGATGGGTGCTGAGGCTTTTGATCGTATCGAAGCCTTGGACTCTTTGATACAAATCTATGGCGATCTGCCTGAAGCTTGTGAGTTGGCAATCTGTCGTTTCCAGTTGATGGAAGGTGACTATACCATTGCCCAGCGGATGGACTATCTGCGCAGTGCTATCAAGCGTTGGGGCAATTGGCGCAGAGCCAATTGGTTGCGCAACATGGAGCGTGAATTGACAAGACCTCAGTTCTCTGCCAGAATGTCCAAACTTCTAGCCATGCCTCAGGAGTCACAAACGGTCCAGTTAAGCAACTTGCGTAATATCGAATCGTTGACCCTGCGCGTCTATCGTACTCCTCTGAAAGGCGATACCGAGATGGATGACCCGCAAGAAGCCTTCAAGAAACTGAAGACTAAGTTGAAGGAGGTGGAAGCCTTGCGTCAGACCCGCTATTTCATGGGACATGTGGATTACGAGCTTTTTAACGACTCCGTTTCCTTGGGTGGTTTGGAACCAGGTATCTATCTGGTGGAGTTCTCATCTCCCCAGACAGAGACGTCCCTACAATTCTATTATGTCTCTGGTGTCCGTCTCTTGTTGCAGGCCATGCCTGATGAACAGAAACGTCAAGTGGCAGTGGATGCCCTTACAGGTAAACCTTTATCTAATGCTACCATCCAGGAAGTAAAGCGTTATGGAAAACAGTTGTTTGCCTATACTCCCACAGACTGCTATTGTCCACCCATCAATGCCTATGGGCGCTATGTGTTTAACAACTACGACTATCATGCAGAGCATACCAGCCTGTTTACCGATCGTAGCATCTATCGTCCTGGTCAGACCGTTCATGTTACAGCCGTCGTCTGGAAAGAGCAGTCTGCGACGGACAATGTGGCTGTGGGGGAGAAAAGCGTCAACATCACCTTGCGTGACGCCAACTATAAACAGATAGCAGAAAAGAAGGTTACTACCGACCGTTTCGGCAAATGTACTACGGAGTTTACCCTGCCTACAGGTCTGCTGAACGGGCGTTTTACCATCCTCGCCAATGGAAGTTCTACCAGCATCAGTGTTGAGGAATACAAGCGTCCGACCTTTCAGGTGGAGTTTGCCGACTATCAGGAGTCTTATCAGCAGGGTGATACCGTTCATGCCCAGGGTAAGGCATTAACCTATGCAGGTGTTCCTGTGCAAGGCGCTAAGGTGAAATATACCGTTCGTCGCAAGGTGGCTTTTTGGTGGATGACCTACTCCCGCTATTGGGGACAGGGTTATCTGGGAAGCGGTATGGACAGTGAGGTGATGAATGAAGGCGAGACCACGACAGCAGACGATGGTACCTTTATGGTGGATATGCCCATGCTGATGCCAAAGGACTTGGGTTTTCGTCCTATGTTCTATCATTTCGTGGTGGAGGCTGATGTTACCGATATGGGTGGCGAGACGCATAGTGGAACCCTCAGTCTGCCGTTGAGTAACAAACCCACCGCGCTGACCTGCGACATCCCTGAACAGGTTCGCAAAGACCAGTTGCCTCCTCTTACCTTCTATCGTCGCAATGCAGCAGGCAAGGAGATTGCTGGTACAGTGAAATACCGTATCGATGGTGGCAAGTGGAATGAATGCGCAGCTAATGTTCAGTGTCCAAAGTTTAAAGTTCAAAGCGGAGAGCATCGCCTTGAGGCTATCTGCGAACAAGACACCTTAGATGTCAAGTTTGTGGTGTTTGGCTTGGACGATAAGAAACCTGCCACTCAGACCAACGACTGGTTCTATGTGTCGCACACGCAGTTCCCCAACGATGGCACTCCCATTACCTTACAGGTGGGTAGCAGCGCACCTGATTTATACATCTTCTACGCCATCTATGCAGACAACAAGGTAATAGAGCAAGGTGAGGTAAAGAAGAATGGTGAGCTGATTAATCGTCAATTCAAATACAAAGAGGAATACGGCAATGGATTGTTGCTTTCTTATGCATGGATGAAGGAGGGTGTCTGCTATAGTCATCAGCAGACGATTAAGCGTCCGATGCCCGACAAGAAACTCCGTCTGTCGTGGGAGACTTTCCGCGATCGTTTGACTCCTGGACAACAGGAGGAGTGGAGCCTGAAGATTCAGAATCCTGATGGTACACCTGCAGATGCCAGTCTGATGGCTGTGCTCTACGATAAGAGCCTCGACCAGATTAAGTCCCATCAGTGGAATCTCTCTCCAGTGAACTATCTGCCTATGCCTTCTACTTCATGGCGTTTCCATCAACAGCAGCAGGTGTATTGGATGGGTAGCCAGCATTATCAGTCGCCTTTGAAGGTAAACGACATGGTGTTCAGTCGTTTCAACGATAGAGTCTATCCCTACTATCGCTACATCCGTGTTCGTGGTGCTCGTGCTATGATGAAGGCAAAGGCTCCCATGGTCAACGTAGCCAGTGTAGCCAATGGAATGATGGAAGTGGATGTTATTGGGCACCAGGAGGAGAAACAGGTTTCGTTGACGGGTGCCGTTGCCAAAGAGGAAGCTGCCGATGAGGCTACATTGGTTGTGGAGGATAAGGAAGAGACTTCTGAGCAGACACAAATACGTGAAAATCTGAACGAAACAGCTTTCTACTATCCGATGCTGGCTACTGAT
The DNA here is from genome assembly GCA_902782305.1 of uncultured Prevotellaceae bacterium. Taxonomy (GTDB): domain Bacteria; phylum Bacteroidota; class Bacteroidia; order Bacteroidales; family Bacteroidaceae; genus Prevotella. Next base: position 21,249 of record CACZMV010000002.1, on the reverse strand, counting down.
AAGGATGGCAATGTCGTGATGAAGTTCACTTTGCCTGAGAGCCTGACCACATGGCGTTTCATGGGTGTTGCCAATACCGTGGATATGAACTATGGTTCTATTGAAGGCGAAGCTATAGCCCAGAAGGATGTGATGGTACAACCTAATGTTCCTCGCTTTATCCGCATGGGTGATGAGGCCCAGCTTTCAACCCGTATCTTTAATACTGGTGAAAAGAACGTCTGTGGCAATGCTACCCTGCAACTTATCGACCCAGAAACCAATAAGGTGGTTTTCGAACAGCAACAACTCTTTGCTGTGGAAGCAGGTAAGACCACCTCTGTAAACTATACTATTCACTGTTCACAATTCACTTCTTCACTGCTTATTTGTAAGGTCGTAGCCAGTGGTGATGGTTTTAGTGATGGTGAACAACACTATCTGGCCATTCTGCCCAATCGTGAGTATGTCACCAAGACGGTGCCTTATACCCAGCACGAACCAGGAGTGAAGACTATTGATTTGACCAAGTTGTTCCCTGCAGGTACTACTCAGCAGAAACTCACCATCGAATATACCAACAATCCTGCTTGGCTCATGGTGCAGTCGTTGCCTATTTTGGGACAACCCTGTGAGCATAGTGCCATTGACCAAGCAGCCTCTTATTACAGTAATCTGTTGGGTAAGACGCTGTTGAATCAGAATCCGCAGGTGAAGTCTGTCTTCGAACAATGGAAGCTCGAGAGTAATCAAACTTCTCTTACTTCTCAGTTGGAGAAGAACCAAGAGTTGAAAGATCTCGTGCTGAATGAGACACCTTGGGTAAATGCAGCCGACCGTGAGAGCGAACAGAAACAGCGCTTGGCTGACTTCTTCGACGAGAACGGCTTGAACAATCGCATGACGATGGCTGTTGAGAAGTTGCAGAAGTTACAGAATGCCGATGGTTCCTTCTCGTGGTATCCTGGCATGCAAGGCAGTACCCAGATAACCGTTGCGATTGAAGAGATGCTGGTGCGCCTCAATAAGATGGCGGGTGAACAACAGTCCACCAAACAGATGCAGCAGAAAGCTTTCAACTACATCGCACAAGAAATGATGAAGTTGGTCAACGAAATGAAGAAGGAAGAAAAGAAAGGTCGTAAGCCTATCTTCCCATCGTTTACCGCCCTGCGCTGGCTCTACCTCTGTGCCCTCGACGGACGCTCCTTGTCGTCCAATGTACAGTCTGCCAACAACTACCTCATTGCTTTACTGAAGAAAGACATTAAGCGCCAGACCATTTACGAGAAGGCACTGACCGCCATTGTTCTGGCTCAGCATGGTGAGCATAAGAAGGCCATGGAATATGTGCAGAGCCTGAAGGAATATACCGTCTATACCGAGGAGATGGGACGCTATTATGACACCCCTCGTGCTTCCTATTCTTGGTACGACTATAAGATACCAACTGAGGTGGCTGCTATCGAGGCTATCCAAAAAGTTACTCCTCAGGACAATCAGACCATTGACGAGATGCGTCGCTGGCTCTTGCAGGAGAAGCGTACCCAGGCTTGGGATACCCCTATCAACAGTGTCAATGCCATTTGGGCGTTCTTGGCGAACAACGCTAGTCAGACAAGTCTCACTAGTTTAACTAGTCCAACAGCCCTCGCCATCGATGGTACACCCATCAACCTTCCTAAAGCTACTGCCGGTCTGGGCTATGTCAAGACTGCTGTTGATGAACCTCAAGGTAAGACCTTCACAGCCACCAAGACCTCCGAAGGTACTTCTTGGGGTGCTGTCTATGCGCAGTTCTTCCAGAAGACCTCAGATATCGAGGCTTCGCAGAGTGGCATCACCATCAAGCGAGAGGTGATGGCGACGAAATCGCCATCTACCCTGAAGGTGGGCGATCGTATCAAGGTGCGCATCACCATCGAGACCACTCGTGATCTTGACTTTGTGCAGGTCATCGATCGTCGTGCAGCCTGCATGGAACCTGTTCGTCAGTTGTCGGGCTATCAGCAGGGCGCTTATGTGTCGCCTAAGGATGCTGCAACCCATTATTTCTACTACGGACTGGCTAAAGGAAAACATGTGATTGAAACAGAATATTATATCGATCGTGCAGGATGCTATGAAACGGGCACTTGTACTGTAGGCTGTGCCTATGCCCCTGAATATCGTGCCACAGCACCTTCGATGACCCTCAACGTAAAATAAAGATGATGAACAAGAAACAAACCATATTATCTCTTTTGCTGTTAGCAGCCCTACCCGTTGCTGCGCAGAAGCTGACATCCAGCAAGACTACTGTCGATGCTGGCAAGACGGGCTACATGCAGCCTATCACTGCCATCTTCGAGTTTAAGAACAAGAGTCATCGCAAACTGAGAATTGAAAAGGTCTTGCCCGACTGCAACTGTACCACGATTGATTATCCAAAGGGTGACATTGGTGGTAATGACAAGTTTGAGGTGCGCATGACCTATAATGCCCGTCAACTGGGCCATTTCGACAAGCAGGCTGCTATCATCAGTAATGGTAGCAAGGAACCCGTATATATCCGCATGAAGGGTGTCGTGCTTGCTGAGAGACAAGATTTCTCCGGTACCTATCCCATTGAGATGGGCGACCTGCGATTGGACAAGGCTGTTCTCGAGTTCGACGACATCAATCGAGGCGATGTACAGGTTCAAGAGTTGCACATCTATAATAATGGTACCAAGATTTACCAGCCCAACCTCATGCACCTGCCTCCTTATCTCACTGCTGAGATTACCCCAGAGCGCTTGAGTCCAAGTAGGGCAGGTAAGATGACCGTTTCGCTAAACTCTGCCAAATTGCACGACTATGGTTTGACGCAGACTTCTATCTATCTGGCAGGTAATCCTGGCGACAAAGTCAGCCCAGACCATGAGATAACGGTTTCTGCCGTTCTTCTTCCTTCGTTCAGCGACTTGTCTGCCACATCCCGTGGTCAGGCTCCTCACATCCAGTTGTCGAAGGAAGTGGTTAACATCGACTTCAATGGTAAACCTAAGGCCAAGGACGCCATCAATATTACCAATACGGGGCAGTCTGAGTTGCAGATTTCTTCCTTGCAGATGTTTACAAGCGGACTCCAGATTTCCTTGGGTAAGCGCGCTCTTAAACCAGGAGAATCTACCAAGTTAAAGATTACCGCTGAGCGTGCCGACCTCCTGAAGTCGCGTACCCTTCCACGTATCCTGATGATTGTCAACGATCCTCAGAAACCCAAAGTTATCATTACCATCAATGCAAAATAAATTATAAATTGAGAATATGGAACATCCAGAGAATAGTTCAGAATATGCAGGCTTGCAGGTCAACAGTGGTGTTGACCAGCAACCGCTCGTCAATCCCTATCTGCAACGAGGTCGTTTCCGTCGTCGTGAACTCACTGCTGCCGAGATGGTTGAAGGCATCGTCAAGGGCGATGTCACCATCCTGTCGCAAGCTGTCACGCTGGTAGAGAGTGTCAACCCAGACCATCAGGCCAAGGCGCAGGAGGTCATCAACAAATGTCTGCCCTATAGTGGTAACAGCGTCCGTGTGGGCATTAGTGGAGTACCAGGTGCTGGTAAATCCACCTCTATTGACGAGTTTGGCATCCACGTGCTGAAGGAAAAGGGTGGCAAGTTGGCAGTCTTGGCCATCGACCCCTCGTCCGAGCGCTCCAAGGGTTCCATTCTGGGTGATAAGACGCGTATGGAGAAACTCTCCACGCATCCTGATTCCTTCATTCGTCCTAGTCCAACGGCGGGTTCTTTGGGAGGTGTGGCTCGTAAGACGCGTGAGACCATTATCCTTTGCGAGGCCGCAGGCTTCGACAAGATATTCGTGGAGACAGTTGGCGTAGGGCAGAGCGAGACCGCTTGTCACTCGATGGTCGACTTCTTCCTGCTCATCCAGTTGGCAGGTACAGGCGACGACCTGCAGGGTATTAAGCGAGGCATCATGGAGATATGCGATGGTATCGTCATCAACAAGTGCGATGGCGACAATGTCGATAAGTGCCACATGGCAGCCACCAATTTCCGTAATGCGCTCCACTTCTTCCCCAAGACGGAGAGTGGCTGGATGCCCAAAGTGCTGTGCTATAGTGGCTTCTATGGCTACGGCATTAAAGAGGTGTGGGATATGATCTACGAGTATATCGACTATGTGAAGGCTAACGGCTATTTCGACTATCGTCGCAATGAGCAGTCTAAGTATTGGATGTACGAAACCATCAACGAGCATCTGCGCCTCAACTTCTACAACAATGACGTCATCAAACGTCATTTGCAGATGGCGGAGCAAGGTGTCTTGGCTGGTCTGCAGACTTCCTTCATGGCAGCCCAAAGCCTGTTGGACGAATATTTCCGCCTCCTTAAGTAATCAAAAATATCAAAGTTCAAATCTCAATGTTGCAAATTGAAATCGACAACGGCAGTGGTTTCTGTTTCGGAGTGACCACCGCCATCCAGAAAGCAGAGGAAGAGTTGGCCAAGGGCAATCAACTCTATTGCCTCGGCGATATTGTTCACAATGGTATGGAGTGCGAGCGCCTGCGTGAGATGGGGCTCATTACCATCAATCACGACGAGATGCGCCAACTGCATAACGTAAAGGTTCTCCTTCGTGCTCATGGTGAACCCCCTGAGACCTACGAACTGGCTCGTCAGAACAACATAGAGATTATCGATGCCACCTGCCCTGTGGTACTCCAATTGCAGAAGCGCATCAAGCGCCAGTATGAGGCGTCTCTATCCTCTGACCCCTTACCTCTAACTTCCCAAATCGTCATCTTTGGCAAGGAGGGTCATGCTGAGGTACTTGGTTTGGTGGGCCAGACAGCCGACCATGCCATTGTTATCGAACATTTCGATGATGTCAAGCAACTCGATTTTTCGCGCGACATCTACCTCTACAGTCAGACCACCAAATCGCTCGACGAGTTCCATCGCATCATCGAATATATCCAGGATCATATCTCCCCTGATGCCACCTTCAAGAGCTTCGATACTATCTGTCGCTCTGTAGCCAACCGCATGCCTAACATCTCGCAGTTTGCCACCAAACACGACCTCATTCTCTTTGTCTGTGGACGCAAGAGCTCCAATGGCAAGGTGCTGTTCAATGAGTGTCTGCGTGTCAACCCCAATGCCCATCTCATTGAGGGACCGGAAGAAATAAACCCACAGTGGCTTGAGGGTATCAAGACTGTGGGTATCTGTGGAGCCACCTCCACACCTAAATGGCTCATGGAACAATGCCGTGATGCCTTGCTTAAGATGTGATTTTCTGGAACTGCTCCATGAGCCATTGCTTCTGCTCAGGGATGGTCATGTTGGAATTGTCGAGCAACAGGGCATCGTCAGCTTGGCGCAAGGGAGATACCTCGCGATGGGAATCGATGTAGTCGCGCTCCTGCACATTCTTCAGAATGTCGGCATAGTCGGCCTCCATACCTTTGGCTTTCAGCTCGTCGTAGCGACGTTGGGCACGAACCTCTGCTGAGGCTGTGACGAAGATTTTAAGTTCGGCGTTAGGGAATACCACGGTACCTATGTCGCGTCCATCCATCACGACACCACCTCCGCGACCCATTTCTTGCTGTTGGGCTACCATTGCTTCACGAACGAAGCCTAGTGTGGCAATGGGACTGACATGACTGGAAACCTCCATGGTGCGGATGTCACGCTCCACGAGTTCGCCATTCAGATAGGTGTCTGGGCGACCAGCCTCAGGGTTGAACTTAAAGGAGATGTGGATGTCGTTCATGCGACTGCGCAGACCTGCTTCGTCAATGCTGCCATCAGCAGCAAATAGCCCGTTGCGCAGGGCGAAAAGGGTAACACAGCGATACATGGCACCTGTATCTACATAAACATAGCCCACCTCGCGGGCCAGGTCTTTGGCCATCGTGCTCTTTCCACACGAAGAGTGACCATCAATAGCGATTGTTATCTTTTTCATAATGTATATGTTGCGTTAATCAATAAGGAGGAAGCACTGACATGATACTTGGCATAGGCCACTTGCAACTTGAAACGCTGCAGGGTAAGTCCGCCACCAACGGAGAGTCCTGCACCATGAGCACTCTCACTTTCGCCATCAGAGAGTTTCATCTCGCTAGAACGACGGAAGTTGTAGCCTGCACCCACCCAGATGGTTTCGCCAATCAAGAGGTCGGCACCTATAGCAAGATGCTTGCTGAAACCCTCGTCCCAACGGTTCAGGCGATTAAGGGTGGCATGCACTCGCAAGGGGGAGTTGATAAAGCGCTTGCTGACACCCAGTTGTAAATCCAAGGGGATGCGTTCAAACTCATCGTCATAGGCTTTGATTTGTCCACCCAGGTTCTTGGCTACTGCAGACAACGACCAACCATTGCCCTCGTGGACATAGTTCAGTCCGAGGTCGAAGGCTACGGCTGCAGAACTGTAACTGCCAATGCTAGAGGAGATGAAACGGGCCGTGATGCCTCCGCTAATGTCGTTGTTGAGCATATAGGCAAACGAGCCTGCCAGTGCAATATCCTTGGCAGAGAAAGAGCCCGTCTGGATATTCTCAGCAGTAGTCTCCTTCATGCTGCCATAGTCCATATACTGCGCGCTGACGCCCCATGTACCTCTTTCTTTAATAGCCTTTACGAATGATGCTGAGGCCGTCTTGGCACCCTCCATGTAGGTCATAAAGTTCAGGTTGATGCTCTTGTCACTGACCCCATTGAGCAGGGCAGGGTTGTGGAAAATAAGCGTGGCATCGTCGTCCGTCAGCGTGATATTGTCGCCACCCAATGCTGCTACATGCGCACTGACAGGAAGGCGCAAGAAGCTATAGACCTCCTGGCTCTCCTGTGCCTGCATTGTGGTGATGCACCACACTATTATCGTGACAAAAAGTGTTCTAATCATCCGAACTTCGTAAAATACCGTGCAAAGATAGCAATAATTCTCAATTTATTCGTACCTTTGCAACATCAAAACGGAATAATTCGCTTTTTATTGCGGAGAAATGGAACAAAAGAAGGCTCCAAAGGCAGATATTGAACAGCGCAGAACCACAGGATTCCTCTTGGGGCTTATCTTCGTGCTGTCTTTGTTCTATGTGGCAATGGAGTGGAATTCCGTGCCTCAACAAGACGGAATAGACCCCTTGGACTTGAGCGATCTGATGCACGAAAGTGAGTTGGTGCCCATGTCGAACGAGGAAACTGTGACCCAGTTGCAGGAGAAGCAACAAGTGGAGAAAGCTGAGCAATTGCGCATTGTGGACGACGAGGTGGAATTGCAGCATCCTGACGAGACCTTGGAGGGGGAAGGTGATGACGACGAGAACCTGTTGGCTGACTTGCAGAAAGAGGAGGACGATAAGGCGCTGGCAGCCTTGGACGTAGACCCCAATAACCCCTTGAACTTCCATGTGGTGGAAGACCTGCCACAGTATCCTGGGGGCGCTGTGGAGTTTATGAAATGGTTGACCAAGACACTGAAATATCCACAGAAAGCTCGCGACCAGAAGAAGCAGGGCAAGGTGGTGGCTGTGTTCTATGTAGAAAAGGATGGCAGTGTGACTGGACTGAAAGTCACCCAGTCGCTCTCGCCAGAATGTGACCAAGAGGCCATGCGCGTGTTGGGCATGATGCCCAAATGGAAGCCTGGCATCCAGCACGACCAGCCCTGTCGCACGAAGGTGTGCATACCCATTGTATTCAAATTATAAAATAATAATATGCTAACATCAAACGAAATTCTGCAGAAGGTGAACGATTGTTTAGACCATCTGCGTTATGACCGAAAGCCCGCATCGCTCTATGAACCGATGCAGTATGTATTGTCCATTGGCGGCAAGCGCATTCGTCCTGTACTGATGCTGCTGGGCTATAACCTATGGAAGGAACATCCAGAGGATATCCTGATGCCTGCAGTGGGTCTGGAGACCTATCATAACTACACCTTGCTGCACGACGACCTGATGGACAATGCGGACATGCGTCGAGGACAGCTAACCGTTCACAAGAAGTGGGATGCCAACAAGGCCATACTTTCTGGCGACTCGATGCTGGTGCTAGCCTATCAGCGCATGCAACAGGTGCCTGCAGACAAACTGCCTGCTGTACTCGACCTGTTCACAGTGACTGCTCTGGAAATTGGCGAAGGTCAGGAGTATGATATGTCGTTCGAGACGCGTAGTGACGTGACGGAGGATGAGTATATCGAGATGATTCGTCTGAAGACCTCAGTGCTGTTGGCTTGTGCCATGAAGATTGGTGCCCTGTTGGCTGATGCTCCCCAAGAGGACGCTGACCGCTTATACCGTTTGGGCGAGCAGATAGGACTAGCTTTCCAGTTGCAGGACGACCTGCTGGATGTCTATGGCGACCCGAAGGTGTTTGGCAAGGCTATTGGTGGCGATATCACCTCGAACAAGAAGACCTATATGCTGATTAATGCGTTTAATCGCGCCAACGACAAGCAGCGTAAGGAGTTGGAGCGTTGGATTAACGCCAAGACTTTCAATCGTGAGGTGAAAGTTGCTGAGGTGACTCGCCTGTACGATGAGATTGGCATCCGTCAACTCTGCGAGGAAAAGATTAATTATTACTTCGAGTTAGCGAACCAGACGCTGGCTGAGGTGAATGTGCCTGAGGAGCGCAAGCTGCAAATCCGCAATTACATGGACGAACTCCTTCATCGCAAAAAATAAATGGTGGATAGTAATTCGTCAAATTGTAAATTTATCGATACCCATTGCCATCTGGATGGCGAGGAGTTTAACGACGATCGCGATGCCGTAGTGCAGCGAGCCCGTGAGGCTGGTTGCACAAGCATCTTCCTGCCTGCCATCGATGTGGCCTCTTGTCAAACGGTGCTTGATACGTGCAAGCATTATCCCGACTTCTGCTATCCCATGCTAGGTCTGCACCCAGAGGAAGTTAAGTCGGATTGGAAAGAGCAACTGGAACAAATCCGACAAATCATAAAACTCAATATTCCGCTCGAGCTCTGCTCGCTCTCAAAGAGAGAAAGTTCACAATTCAAACCTATTGCCATTGGCGAAGTAGGTTTGGATTACTACTGGAGTCGTGAGTTTGAGCAGGAGCAGTTGTTGGCTTTCGAAGAGCAGGTGCGTTGGTCAGTAGAACTGCAACTGCCCTTGATGATACACTGCAGGAAGGCGCAAAACGAGATGGTGGCTGTTCTGAAGAAATATGCCAACGACCTGCCTGGAGGCGTGTTCCACTGCTTTACGGGCAACGAACAGGAAGCCCGACAATTGTTGGAGTTCGATCGCTTTGTATTAGGCATCGGAGGTGTGCTGACTTTCAAGAAAAGTCATCTGCCAGAAGTACTGTCTGCTTGCGTCCCCCTGAGTCGTATTGTACTGGAAACGGATGCCCCCTACATGGCGCCTGTTCCCCTGCGAGGCCAGCGCAATGAGTCGTCGTATATTGTGCACATGATTGATAAGTTAGCAGAGACGTATGGCGTCAGTGCAGAGGAAATCTGCCAGCAGACGAATGGAAATGTGGCCCGCATCTTTTCTCTAAAAAGATAAAGAATATTAATTTTTCACTTTTCACTTTTCACTTTTCACATTAAAGTGTTACCTTTGCATCCGCAAACGCAAGGAGAGGTGCTCGAGTGGTTGAAGAGGCACGCCTGGAAAGCGTGTAACCGGCAAAACTGGTTCGCAGGTTCGAATCCTGTTCTCTCCGCAAAAACTAACGATTATTTATGAAGAAGATTATTGCAATTCTGGCAATAGTAGGGTTGCTGACCTGTGTGCAGACGGTTTCTGCGCAGGAGCAAACCAAGGATACCACAGAGATTGTTGAGAACGATACCATTACGGCTGATTCCGCAATGGCTGTTATTGATGCCGACCTGCAAGGCATGGAGGCTGAGCTTGAAGGCGAGGGTGGTGGACTGCATAAGCAGTTGAAGCGCAAGTTCATTGAGGGCTCTGCTGGTTTTATGTCGCTGGTAGCATTGGCGCTGGTATTGGGTTTGGCTTTCTGCATTGAGCGCATCATCTACCTTACGCTTTCTGAGGTAAAGACCAAGAAACTGATGCACGACATCGACGAGCGTTTAGAGAAAGATGATGTTGATGGCGCAAAGGACTTGTGTCGCAATACGCGTGGCCCTGTGGCCAGCATCTGCTTTCAAGGACTGCTGCATATCAAGGAGCCTTTGGATCAGATAGATCGTCAGCTCACCAACTATGGTGCTGTACAGATTAATAAAATGGAGAAAGGTTGCACGTGGATTCGCTTGTTCATCGCTGTGGCTCCCTCTTTGGGATTCCTCGGAACGGTGATTGGTATGGTGATGGCCTTCGACCGTATACAGACAGCAGGCGACATCAGTCCGACGATTGTTGCTGCAGGTATGAAGGTAGCCTTGATAACCACCATCTTTGGTATCATCGTTGCCGTCATCCTCCAGTTCTTCTACAACTATATCCTCTCGAAGATAGAGCACCTCACAGCACAGATGGAGGAGGGTGCAATTGTATTCATTGACTCCGTCACTGAATACAAAATGAGAAATGAGAAAGGAGAAATGAGAAATGGGAAAGGAGGAATGAGAAATGATGGATTTGAGTAGTTATTTCCTGGCAGAAGTAATGCTGTGGCTGATGTATATCGCTATGGGTGTGGCAGTGGTAGCTACCATCGTCTCTGCCATTCGTTCTTTTTGGTTAAACAAATAGCGGTTTCGCACTAGTGAACAGTGAATAGTGAACAGTGAATAGTGAACTGTGATGATGAAGCGTAGGCACAGGGCCGTTCCTGAACTTAACACCACGTCGACAGCAGACATCTCGTTTATGTTGCTGGTGTTCTTCCTGGTCACCTCGTCGATGAATAGCGACAAAGGACTGGGTCGCAAGCTTCCGCCCGTTGACGAGCATCAGCAGGAACTGCGTGACGTCAATCGCAGCAATGTGTTGCAGGTAAGTCTTGATGCCTCTGATGTACTCTATTGCGATGAGAAGACGGTTACTTTGCAGGAGTTGCAACAGCAGGTGGAGTCGTTTGTGGCTTCGCGTCAGACCGATCGTCATATCATTGCTGTGAAGACCAATCGTCAGACTAGCTATAACGCTTATTTCGAGATGCAGAATGCCATTGTGGGTGCCTATCATCATTTGCGTGATAAGATGGCGCTGAAACGCTATGGACATCCTTTCAACCAGTGTACTGCTGAAGAGCGCGAAGTCATAGTGGCTCGTTATCCACAGCGCATCAGTGAGGGAGTGGAAAGTGAATAGTGAAAAGTGAAAAGTGATGAGTAGGTTTCGACATCAGATGAAGCGCGACGTGCCAGGATTGAACCTGGCCTCGTTGCCCGACCTTATCTTCACCGTTCTCTTCTTTTTTATGATTGTCACCCACATGCGCGATGTCAATCCAAAGGTGCGCTATGAAGTCCCTCAGGGCACTGAATTGTCGAAGACTGCCAACAAGGGTGGTTTGGTTTACATCTTTATTGGTAAACCAGTGGATGCACAAGGTCAGGTGGTGAGTGATGAAACGCGCATCCAACTGAACGACCGTTATGTAAGTGTGGACCAACTTGCTCAGGAAATAGCCCATGAGCGCAATCAGATGTCAGAGTCCGATCGCCAGCATATGGTGGTATCCATCCGTGCCGATCGCGACACAGAGATGGGTATTATCAATGATGTGAAACAAGCACTACGTAAGGCTGGGGCTCTGAATATAAACTATTCGGCTACTTCCTCACATAATCCACAAAAGCATAATTAAAGGCGTGCTTCTCGTCTTTTTCGTGTAGCTCCTTTTCTGCAATTTTCCATCCACTATAGTCAGGGAAGAAGGCATCAGCCTCCTTGGGCGTATCGTCAACCTCAGTCAAACACAGGCGGTCTGCCAATGGCAAGGCTTGCTCGTAGACGCGTGCACCACCAATGATGTATATATCTTCGTCGTCCTTACAACTCTTGAGTGCAGCCTCCAGGGTGGGGTAGACATCACATCCAGGAATCTCACTGACCGTGGTACTCAGCACCACGTTTCTGCGATTGGGCAGAGCACCTTTGGGCAAGGATAGATACGTATTTCTGCCCATCACGATGGTATGTCCTGTGGTCAGTGCCTTAAACCGTTTCAGGTCGTTGGGCAACCAATATATCAACTTATTCTCGAAACCAATGGCGCGATTTTTCGCTACAGCTGCGATAATACTAATCATACACTTACTTCTGCTTTAATATGTGGATGTGGGTCATAGCCTACGAGCTCAAAGTCCTCAAACTGGAAATCGAAGATGCTCTTGACATCGGGGTTAATCTTCATTGTGGGCAGCGGACGGGGTTCGCGAGTCAACTGGAGCTTAGCCTGCTCGATATGGTTCAGGTAGAGGTGCGTGTCGCCCGTGGTATGAATGAAATCGCCTGCCTTCAGTCCCGTAACCTGTGCCATCATCTGGAGCAACAAGGCATAGGATGCAATGTTGAACGGAACACCCAGGAAGGTGTCTGCTGAGCGCTGGTAGAGTTGCAACGACAAGCGTCCGTCAGCTACATAGAACTGGAAGATGGTATGACAAGGAGGCAGTGCCATCTTGTTGACCTCAGCCACATTCCAGGCAGAAACAATCATACGACGCGAGTTGGGATTGTTCTTCAACTGATCCACCACATATTGTATCTGGTCTATCACCCCTCCGTTGTAGTCGGGCCAGGAGCGCCATTGGTGTCCATAGACGGGACCCAGTTCTCCGTTCTCGTCAGCCCACTCGTTCCAGATGCGCACGCCGTGTTCTTGCAGGTATTTCACGTTGGTGTCGCCTTTCAGGAACCAGAGGAGTTCGTAGATGATACTTTTCAAGTGCAGTTTCTTCGTGGTCAACAGGGGGAACCCGTCTTCCAGATTGTAGCGGCTCTGCGTGCCAAAAATGCTGATGGTACCGGTGCCTGTGCGGTCACCTTTCTGCGTACCTTCCGTCAGAATGCGGTTAAGTATGTCTAAGTATTGTTTCATAATCGTTGGGTATATGTGTCGTTTTGATTCTCCATTCTTTGGGGTACAGGTTGTTGGCCCTTGTCCCGATATTCTTCATGGTGCCCAAGGGATGTCCCTCGAAGCAGACTTCCACGATGCCCCGTGGCGTGTCAGAGGGGAATGTCAGCGTCTCACCCCGCAGGAACTTCAGGGCCTCTTGGTACGATAGTTCAATTTTAAATGAGGAATGAGGAATGAGGAATGAGGAATGTAAATGATTCAATGAAGAAATGTTCTTAGCTGAGGAACGCGGAGCGTCATTTCTCATTTCTAATTTCTCATTTCTCATTTGTTTGCGTATTACGCAAACGAAAAGTCCTTCGCCACGAGTGATGCCTGGGATGAAGCGATAGACGGGCTCTGTGAATCCCTCAAGCAGTGAACCCGTGATGTTCCATTCAGGCTTTGTCTCGATAGGCAATACCTTGCAGTCAAACTCCTGAAGCATCCAGCGGATGTTCTCCTCGTTCTCCTTCGTATTAAAGGTACAGGTACTATATATCATGATGCCTCCGTCATTCAGGCAGGCCCATGCATCGCTCACAATCTCTCGTTGCAGTTGCCAGCACTTCTCCACCTGCTGGGGACTCCACTCGCGGATGGTGGCCTCGTCCTTGCGGAACATCCCTTCGCCCGAACAGGGCACGTCACACAGAATGAGGTCGAACTTCATCTTCGCCTGGCGATAGTCGCGCGGATAGCAGTTGGTGACAATGTGATTCTCGTAGCCCCACTTTGTCACATTCTCCAGGAGGATGCTGGCACGGGTGCGAATGGGCTCGTTGGAATAGAGTACACAATCCGCTGGAAGGGCTGAGCGGAGTAGGGTGGATTTTCCACCAGGAGCGGCACAGAGGTCGAGGGCCGTAAGAGGTCTGATGGCTGATGGCTGATAGTTGACGTATGCGTTATGCATTTGCCTCAATACCTCGTCAAGGAACATCGAGGAAGCTTCCTGCACATAATAGCAACCAGCGTGGAACAGCGGGTCGAAGGTGAAATTGGGGCGCTGCTTCAAGTAATAGCCTTCTCGACACCAGGGCACCCGCTCGCCGTCAATCACCTCTAACCTCTGACCTCTGACCTCTGACCTCTTCTTCGGGTTCAGACGGATGCTGACAGGAGCAGGCTCTTCAAACGATAGTAAGTATCGCTCGAAGCGCTCCTCGCCCATCAGTTGGCGCGTATATTCGGTAAATTCTGCAGGTAATTGTGCCATCAGCATGCAAAATTACATTTTTTTTCGTACTTTTGCAACTAATTGAGCGTTAATTGCGTCTAACGGGTAAAAGAAAACAAAAAAACAAGGCATACGAATATGAAGAAGACATTAATTGCAATGATGATGCTCCTGACCCTTTCAATGGGTGTTCAGGCAGCGAGCCAGAAGCACCGCCACACACCACGTGAGCAGGAGGAACTGGTAGATTCGACAAGTAAAGGAGGCATCGATGTGTTCTCTGATACGACTTCTGTGGATACAGCTGTGAATAACTATAACGATTGGGATGATGACGAGGACGACATTGTAGAGCGCAAGATATCGCACTTCATCGACACAATGGATTCGAAGGATTTCTTGGGTGCCTTCGTGGTACTGGGCGTATTGCTCATCCTGTTTGTTCTGGCTCCCTTTGTGATTATCGTAGCCATCTTCTATTTCATTAACAAGAACCGCAAAGACAAGATGCGTCTCGCTGAGATGGCCATGCAGCAAGGACAGCCCATCCCCGAGCAACTGCTGGAGGATAAAAATACGGTGTCTGACGAGTATCAGAAAGGCTTGCGTCAGTGCTTTGTAGGTGTCGGACTGATGGTGTTCCTGGGCTTGACGGCTGGCGAGGTTGGTTTCGGCATTGGTGCCCTCGTGTTCTGCATCGGACTGGGTAAGATAGTAGCTGGCAAGATAGCTGAAAGAAAATAATAATTACAACTAATATTAATACGACTATGACTAAGAAATTGCAACGTTCAAACGATCGCGTCATTGCTGGCGTATGTGCTGGCATTGCTGAATATCTGGACTTCGACCCTGTAGCTGTACGCTTGGGCTATGCTTTCCTGACTTTGGCAACATGCTTCTCAGGAGTGCTCTTCTACATCGTGGCCTGGATCGTGATGCCTGAAAAGAACGGATTGGAACAATTATAATTCGTCTAATCTCCAAATTGTCAAATAGTAAATGACATCTGATCTCTCTCTTGTTGCGCAGGTGGCGGTATTAGGCAACAAACGGGCTTTCGACGAGCTCGTGCGCCGATACCAGTCACCTGTACGTCGATTCTTCCTGAATCAGACGCTGGGAGACGAGCAGTTGAGCGACGACTTGGCACAGGACACGTTTCTAAAAGCATACCTGAACATTGGACAGTTCAAGTCGCTGTCATCGTTCCAGACATGGCTCATGCGCATAGCCTATAATGTGTTCTATGACCATTGCAGGAAAATGAAAAATGAAAAATTAGAAATGAGAGATGTAAATGAAGAAATGATAAACGACCATTCTTCACTTCTCACTTCTCATTCCTCATTTAAAATGGACCTCTACGCAGCATTGGCCTTGTTGAAACCTGACGAACGCACGTGCATCACGCTCCAACTGATTGATGGTTACGACATTCAGAAGATAGTGGAGATAACGGGTATCAAGGAAGGAACAGTGAAATCGCACCTCTCACGAGGCAAGGATAAAATGGCAACCTATTTAAAAAACAATGGATATGACAGAAGATAACGACCTGCTGTTGCGTCAGTTTTTCAGTGAAGCAGCGCAGCAAAAGATAGAGGACAACGGGTTTACCGAGCGCGTGATGCAATGCTTGGAAGCTAATCAGCAAACTCAAAGCTCAAAACTCAAAGTTCAAATCTTCACACGCCTATGGACAGCCTTCTGCATTCTGGTGGCTTTCCTGTTGTTCAGTGCTTTGCACGGATGGGAATTGCTGACAGTACAGCTTGAGGTGTTATTGCGCACCCTGCCCACTGAGCCTTTCAGTGGATGCCTGTTCATGCTGGTCACCATCTTCGTAGGTCTGCTGATAGCAGGAGCCAGCGAGGTTATTTCTTCGTCGGAAACAGTCCGTAAGTAGTGCGCAACACACGGAACTCCGTACGACGGTTCAGTTGGTTACACTGTTCCTGTTCGTCGTCTTTCAACGTCTTGACGTATTCCTCCGTCAGGACGTCGTTTTCTTTCAGGAACGGATAACGCTCAGCCACTTTCTTACGTATCATTTTGGGCATCTCCTTGCCATAGCCCACAGGGGTCAGTCGCTCGTTCTCAATACCATGCTCAGTCAGGTATTTCACCACCGATTCAGCCCTTCGCTGACTCAGTCGCTTGTTATACTCTGCCGAACCCTTGTAGTCCGTATGGGCCGACAGTTCGATGGTCACGTTAGGATTCTCTTTCAGTAGCACCACCAATTCATCCAGTGCCGATGCCGACTCTGGGCGCAGGGTGGCCTTGTCGAAATCATAGAAGATGTTGTCTATCAGCACAGGGGCCGTAATCGAGGCCAGTGGGAATTGCAACACATATTCTTCCGACTTCTTCACGGGTCCCACCTTGATGTGCTCCTGATGGTTCAGAAAACCCTTGCACGTGCCCAACAGCACATAGTCTACGCCAGCTTTTATTTCCTGTGTAAACGAACCGTCTCCTTTCACACTCAACTTCATGTTTGTGCCATCGTTGCCCACCATGTAAACCACCGCCTGGGTCAACTCATAGCCATCCTGTTCATACACCCATCCCTTCACCGTTTGTATAATCTCCGGGTTGTAGAACGAATAGATATGGTCCCATCCCTTGCCATCACCGCGATTGCTCGAGAAGAAACCCTGGTTTTTCATACCCTCGAATGTCATGCCGAAGTCGTCACCCTGCGAGTTCAGCGGGAATCCAGGATGCTCAATGCGCCATCCGTTACTGTTCGGTTTGGCAATGTATATGTCCAGTCCTCCCATTCCCTCATGTCCGTCACTCGAGAAGTACAGGTCGCCATTCGGTCTGAAGGTCGGAAATTTCTCGTCGCCTGCTGTGTTGATGGGCGCCCCCACGTTCTCCACGCCTCCTACACCACTGGTGGTCAGTCTTACGCGCCAGATGTCATAGCCACCCATTCCCCCCGGCATATCACTCACAAAGTAGAGCCACTGTCCGTCGGGCGAAACGGCAGGGTGGGCAAATGTCGACAGCGTGTCGTTCGTCATTTTCAGTTCCGTCGCCTTGCTCCATGCCGCATCCGAACGCTGACTCGTCACGATGGTGGCAAACCTTGGATAGTCAGGGTCCGTCTTACACTGCGTCAGATACATCGTTCGTCCGTCTGGCGACAAGCAACAAGCACCCTCGTCCCAGTCAGTGTTCAGTTCCGTGTCTATCACCTCTGGGCGTTGCCATTTCCCCTTATCGTCCTTTTGTGAATAGAAGATATCAGCATTCTTAGTTCCTGTGATACCACTCAACTCATCGCCCTTCGCCTGATTGCGCGTCGAGGTAAAGAACAATCTGTCGTTGTCCTCACCCCCCAATACGGGCGAGTAGTCAGCTCTTCGCGAATTAAACAAGTTCTCGCGCTTAATGGTATAGTCGCTTCCCTCCTTCTTCCATCTAGGCGCCTTCTGTGCAGAGTGCAATCCCGTCGTTGCCAACGTCCGTAACTCCATGGATGCGTTGTTACCCATCGAGTCCAGCGCCGTTTGGAATTGCTTCTCCGCCTCCTTATACTGCGCGTTTTTCATCAGTTGCTGAGCCAGATACAGATACGTCATCGAGTCCGTCTGCTTATAGCGTATCGCATTGTTATACGCAGCTATTGCTTTCTGTGTATAGTTGATGCGCCTGTAGCACTCCGCCATCTTCAGCGCCCTTTGTCCTCTCTGCTGTCGCTCCTTGGCTGGTGTCTGCGAATACGCCTTCTTATATTGGTTAGCCGCATCGAAGTATTCGCCCATTGCATAAAACTTATCGCCCTTCTTCAAAGCCTGGTCTGCTCCACATCCCATTAGGAACATGGACACCACGCCAATCATGATCAGGTATAAGTTCTTTCGCATACGTATATAATAACGAACCATCAGGTCGTTTTATTGCCTTCTATTTGCTCTCTTCTATCCGTTGTTGGAAGAAGTCGAATTGCGCCTTGCCGTTGTTACCATAGCAGAAGATGCCGGTTCGGATGCCTTTCCAATAGCCTGACTGCAACGAAAAAGGCTGGAAAATGTGAGTGAAGTTCTTGCCGTCGGTGCTATAGGAGAACTGGTGTTGGTTCTGGATGCAATCGAAGGTGATGCGGAGATAGAGCTTCTTGAACTTCCCCTCACGGACAAGGGTGCGCTGGCCTTTCGATTCGAAGAAGATGCCGTCGGGCGACAGACCTGCGCCTAAGAATTGCTTGCCTGAACAGAAGATGCCTGCATAGCAGTCGTCCTTTGAGGTGATCAATGTGGTGCATTCGCTCTTGTAGCCAATGACTTTCTGAGTCAGCATGTTTCTGCACATCTTCAGACTATCGGCAGGCTGGGCATGAATGGTCAGCCACCCAGATTTCTCGCTCAGACTCCAATACTTGTTGTCGGGGTTATGGTTCCATTGCCATTGCAATCCGAGGTGCTCCGTGAAGTCATCGTCCGTGCGGAGCTTTAGCTGCGAGTGGGAGGGTATCGGCTTTTTCCATGAATAGACAGGTTCACCAATGCCATTTCTATCCATGTCCACACCCATCAAAGGCCAGTCGTTCTCCCAATGGGCGGGTTGGAGATGAACGACACGACCCAGTACGGGAGTCTCCTGGAAATGATAAAACCACCACGTGCCATCGGGTGTGTCGACCAATGCACCTTGATGGGGACCGTTAATCGGGGTGCTTCCTTGTTCTAGCGTGATGCGACGCTCGTAGGGCCCGTAGATGCTGCGGGAGCGTAGCACGGTTTGCCACCCTCGACCTACACCACCTTCGGGAATGATAAGATAGTACCAACCATTGCGCTTCATGATTTTGGTTCCTTCGGCTACAGGACCCGTGTAAACGGTCACACCCTCGTCTAGCAGTTGGCGCCCGTCGGGCGTCATCCGATGGATGATGATAGGACCTGCACGATGGCGACTGCGACCCAGATAGGCTTTTCCGTCGTCGTCCCAAAAGGGGCAGGGGTCTTCCCACTTTTCTATTCGTTTCACCAAATGGAGGGGTGCCCACGGTCCGTGGGCATCGCTGGCAGAACTCATGTAAAGTCCTTCGTCGGGGGTGCAGAAGTAAACATAGAAACGGCCATCGTGATAGCGGATAGACGGCGCCCACGAGCCTCCCGCATAGTGCTGGTTGCTGTCCCATCCTGGCTCGTCGATGCGTGAATAGATTTGGCTGATGTATTGCCAATTCACCATGTCATCAGACTCTAGTACTTGCATACCCATCAAATGGAAGTCAGAGGCTACCATGTAGTATTTCTTGCCAACCCTGATGACATCGGGGTCGGAGAAATCAGCGTTCAGTACAGGGTTGGTATAGGTGCCATTGCCTTGGTCGCCCCAGCTGTAGTCAGCATCCACCTGGATAAAATCAGGACGAATATCGGGTTGCTCGGTTTGAATGGTTACGTCGCTGAAGTGGATGTTGCGGGCATGACGTACGAAGAACCCCTTGGCGGGCAAGTTGCCCCACATGGTTGACTCCGGATAGTCTTTCTCCTTCTCGTCCTGAACAGACTTCTCAATGGCAGACAGGTTGGCGGAGGTAATACCTCCCTTGTGATGGATGTTGATGTGCGAAAGCCAGACATTCTCAACGGGATGATTCGGCAGTCCGGTGATGCTACACCCCATGGCCCCGGCATTGCGTATCTGTATGTTGTCGAGGTGAATGCCGTTGATGGTGCCCACATGGTCGATGGGTATCAGTGCGTCAAAGTCGTTACCATTCTTCTTATATGCATAGCCTCGGCCTCTATTGCCCAGACGGATAAAGATGGGAGCCTCGGTGCCCTCGACGTTGATGTTGGAAACGTGGACATTCTCCATCGTACCACCATCGACAATCTCCAGCGATATAGCCGACGAACCTATCCACTGACCGAAGAATTTCTCGCGCTGGTCAGTGCTTGGCTTCACGTTGATGTTGCTGATATTGATGTTGCGGAAACCACCATTGGTCTCGGTGCCGAGCTTGATGGCATTGCAATGGCTGGACACCTCGCAATCCGTAATCTTGATGTTCTCGCAGAGTCGGGGAGAGGTGGACTTCAGCGTGATACCATCGTCGTCGGAATCGGCAATCATATTGGTGACCGTGACTTCGTGACAACCGTCCAGGTCGAGTGCATCGTTGTTATAATTGTTGCGGTTGAAGACCTTGATGCCATCGATGACAAGACGGTCGCAAGCCAGATAGTGCTGCATCCAACAACCGCTGTTCTTCAAGGTGATGTCCTTGACGGTGATGTCTTGGCTTTGGATGAAACGAAGCAGATGAGGGCGGGTGATGCCTTCATCGTTCCACGACAGCTTTTTGAAGGAACGCCCCCGACCGTCAATTGTGCCGTAGCCGTCAATCACGACATTGTTCACCTTGTCGGCGTAGATCAGCTGAACCGTACTCGTCTGTGTCCTTAACGACACGTAGTCTGATTTCATAGGAAGGTAGTCTTCCAGTCGGGTGCTGCCATAGAGCGTCGCGCCATGTTCGAAATGCAGATGGACGTTGCTTTTAATGATGATAGTTCCAATCTTGTAGCTGCCCGTCGGAATGACAACCCTTCCTCCGCCATCGCGATTGCAGTCATTGATAGCCTGTTGAATTGCGGATGTGCTTAGTTGCGTAGTGTCGTTCACTGCACCATATTTCATGATGTTGTAGTCGGCTGCCTGGATATTGAAGGCCGCAGAGGTTAATAGGAGTAGTAAGGCTTTTCTCATAGTGTTGTTGTGAATTGTTTTAGTATATGAGGATGTTTTCAGTCATCTTTATTTAGTAGGATTAGTTGTCGCAAAGATACGAATTAAGAATGGAAGCGCCAAATAAATACCCCAAAAAGCGATATACCTCCTTTGATTTGTCTGACGTAAGAGCATATACAAATGCGTCTGCTCGTCAATAAGCGGGGGTTATTCTGAAATAACCAGCCCTTATTCTGAAGAAAACCTGCCATCGGATAACAAAAGAGGAGAAAAGCGGAAAAATCGTTGCAAATCAGGGATTTGGATGGAAACTGCGGAATGATGAGAACAGTGGACT
>CACZMV010000001.1 GCA_902782305.1 uncultured Prevotellaceae bacterium | reverse complement strand
TCGAAGTAGTTCAGCAAAGATTTTGGACAAGGCCGGCGTGAGCCGCGACCTGAAAGTCAACGAATGGAGTGACGACCAGGCTGCCAAGATCCGTGAAATCATCGGCGCTGAATTCAAAGTAGAAGGTGATCTCCGTAGTGAGATCCAGTTGAACATCAAGCGACTGATGGATATTGGTTGCTATCGTGGAGTCCGTCATCGTAACGGTCTGCCCGTTCGTGGTCAGAGCACAAAGAATAATGCTCGTACACGTAAGGGTAAGAAGAAGACTGTTGCAAACAAGAAGAAGGCCACGAAGTAATTTTTAGTTTAACAATTTAAGGATTAAGAATTATGGCAAAGAAAACAGTCACTTCAAAGAAGAGAAACGTGAAGGTTACCGCTATCGGTCAGCTGCACGTACACAGTTCTTTCAATAATATTATTGTATCACTCGCAAACGACGAGGGTCAGATTATTTCTTGGTCTTCTGCCGGTAAGATGGGCTTCCGTGGTTCTAAGAAGAACACTCCTTATGCTGCCCAGATGGCTGCAGAGGATTGCGCAAAGGTCGCTTTTGATCTGGGTCTGCGTAAGGTAAAGGCTTATGTAAAGGGTCCCGGTAACGGTCGTGAGTCAGCTATCCGTGCCGTCCATGGTGCTGGTATCGAGGTCGTTGAGATTGTAGACGTTACGCCACTGCCACACAATGGCTGTCGTCCTCCAAAGCGTCGTCGTGTTTAATTTCTAGAAAATCTAGAGCTTCTAGAATATCTAGACAATATTTGGAGAAGCCATCTTCGGCCCGGACAAAGTTTTGTCTAGGAGAAACTTCCCTCCTGGACAGCATGGCAACAACCGTCGCCGCAAGCAGTCGGAGTATGCTGTCATGTTGGCAGAGAAGCAGAAGGCTAAGTACACCTATGGTGTTCTTGAGCGCCAGTTCCGTAACCTTTTCGAGAAGGCAGCTAAGGCTGAGGGTATCACCGGTGAGGTGCTGCTCCAGTTGCTTGAGAGCCGTCTTGACAATGTAGTATTCCGTTTGGGTCTTGCACCTACACGTGCTGCTGCTCGTCAGTTGGTTAGCCACAAGCATATTATTGTTGACGGAAAAGTTGTCAACATTCCTTCATTCCAGGTTAAGCCCGGCATGATTGTTGGTGTTCGTGAGAAGGCTAAGTCTCTCGAGGTTATCGAGGCTGCCCTTGCTGGTTTCAATCACAGCAAGTATCCCTGGATTGAGTGGGAAGAGCAGACAAAGAGCGGTAAGTTCCTGCACATGCCGGAGCGCGCTGACAGTCAATCGTTGAGTTGTACTCTAAGAACTAAAATCATTTAAATTAATGGCGATATTAGCATTTCAAAAACCTGATAAAGTCGTAATGTTGGAGGCTTCTGACAAGGTCGGCAAGTTTGAATTCCGTCCTTTGGAGCCCGGTTTCGGTGTTACCATTGGTAATGCCCTGCGCCGCATTCTTCTTTCATCACTTGAGGGCGAGAACGAGAAAGTCTCCATCACTGTCGAGAATTCTACCGAGTTTAAAGCCGGTGATATAGGCAAGTATCTGACTGGATTTGAAGTGTTAAATCCCGAATTGGTGATTTGTCATTTAGATTCCAAAGCTTCGATGCAGATTGATCTTACTATTAACAAAGGACGTGGTTATGTACCCGCTGATGAGAATCGCGAGTTCTGTACCGATGTCAATGTGATAGCTATAGACTCAATCTACACCCCAATCCGCAACGTTAAGTACAGCGTTGAGCCCTATCGTGTTGAGCAGAAGACCGACTACGATAAGCTCGTGCTGGAAGTAACTACGGATGGTTCCATTCACCCGAAGGACGCCTTGAAGGAAGCCGCTAAGATCTTGATCTACCACTTCATGCTCTTCTCAGACGAGAAGATCACGTTGGAGAACAATGATGCTGAGGGCAACCAGGAGTTCGATGAGGAAGTACTGCACATGCGTCAGTTGCTGAAGACCAAGTTGGTTGACATGAACCTCTCTGTCCGTGCACTGAACTGTCTGAAAGCTGCTGATGTAGAGACCCTTGGCGATCTCGTACAGTACAACAAGACCGACCTCCTCAAGTTCCGTAACTTCGGTAAGAAATCGCTCACTGAGCTTGATGATTTGCTCGAGAGTCTGAATCTGTCGTTTGGAACCGATATTTCAAAGTATAAACTGGACAAGGAGTAAAACGACCTGGAAGAAGGCGCGATCCTAAGTCCTCTTAAAGAAAGAACGAAAAATGAGACACGGAAAGAAATTCAATCATTTGAGCCGTACTGCTGATCACCGTCGTGCTATGCTTGCCAACATGGCCATTTCACTGATCATGCACAAAAGAATCACTACGACTCTCGCCAAGGCAAAGGCACTTAAGAAATATGTAGAGCCCCTCATCACGCGCTCTAAGGACGACAGCACTAACAGCCGTCGTGTAGTATTCAGCTATCTGCAGAACAAGGAGGCTCTGAAGGAGCTTTTCGGAACTGTAGCCCAGAAGGTAGGTGACCGCCCCGGTGGTTACACCCGCATCATTAAGCTCGGTAGCCGTCAGGGCGATGCTGCTGATATTGCATTCATCGAGCTCGTTGACTTTGATGAGAACATGCTCAAGACTCCAAAGGCAGAGAAGAAGACTCGTCGTTCACGCAAGTCTGCTGCTCCTAAGGCTGAGGCTGCTGAGGCTCCCGTTGAGGAGGCTCCTAAGACTGAGGAAGCTGCTGCTGAAGAGGCTAAGGCTGAGTAATATTTCGATTGAAAACCTAATGCGGTGGGGTGTTGCTAAAGCAATGCCCCACTTGTTTTTTCTCAAATAGGGATTTCCCTTTTATCTTTTCGGGAAAATCCTCTTGACGTATGCTTGATAATGTTTATCTTTGCACCGTGAAACTTTAAACAGATTGCGTTATGAAGAAAGGTATGTTGACATGGATCATCGGTGGCGTGTTGATGAGTAGCTGTGGCACTTATACAGGCGAAGGGGCTGCAACAGGTGCTGCTTTCGGCTCTATCTTAGGTTCTGCCATTGGAGGTATTTCCGGTGGTTGGCGTGGTCATGACGTGGGTACTATAGTCGGAATGGCTGGTGGTGCCATTGTTGGTGCTGCTATCGGTTCTGCAGCCGACCAGAAGGAGCAACAAAAATACGAGGAATATAAGCAACAGCGTACTCAGCGCCGTAGCAGGCGCCAGTATGACAATGATGACTACTCCTATCAGCAGCAGGGAGGATATAGCGATGATAGTGGCTTTGATGCCACCAACAGCGGTGACGACCGCATCAGTTTCGATGGTGCTGGTCCACGCAATGGACAAGGTGGGTATACGGCTGCTGTGCCAAGCACTTACGACCCGACTAAGCATCCTGCAGAACCTGGTTATAGTATCAAGTATAACTCTTTAATTGAAATCCGCAATGCTCGTTTTATAGATGCTGACCACGATGGTGTCATCCGAGCAGGCGAGGAGTGTCGTATCACCTTCGAAATCATGAATCGGTCTTCCGTTACCTTATATGATGTCCAGCCTACTGTATTCGATGTGTCTGGCAACAAGCATATCCATATCTCGCCTAATCTTCATGTCGAGAGCATAGCTCCCAATAGCGGCGTTCGTTATACTGCTACTATTCTGGCTGACAAGAAGCTAAAGGATGGTCAAGCTATCATCCGTGTGGGTGTGGCACAAGGTAACAATGAGATAACATCACAGTTCAAGGAGTTTTCCCTCCAGACGCGGAAGCATTAGTCTTCCGCTTTTTTGTATTCTCAGCAGCCCTTTGAGCTTTCATTTGGGCCTCTTTCATTTCTTTCCAGAACGGAACAAGAGCTGGCGCACCTTCGTTGGTTTCCAGTTCCAGTTCTGGCATTTCTATCTTGTCGGTAGCTTGGAAAGGAACAATGAAAGTATCCAGTTTATGGACGATAACCATAGCTACCCCTGCTGAGATGATGTCCAGTTCTTTGGCGGCCCTCCATGATAAGTCAATAATACGTCCGCGGATAAAAGGTCCACGATCCGTCACCCTGACTATCACGCTTTTCCCATTGACAGGGTTATACACTCGTAGCATGGTGCCAAAAGGGTAGGTGCGGTGTGCACACGTCAGACTGTCGTGATGCAACCGTTCGCCATTGGCTGTTCGTGTGCCAGTGGCTTTTTTGGAATAAAACGTAGCTTTACCTCGTTGCACACTTTGGGCGTGCAACGGGGTAAAGCCTAATGTCAGTAATGATGCTATTAAAGCTATCTTTTGTATTACTATCATACAATGCCTTGAGCCAACATCGCCTTCGCTACTTTCATGAAGCCAGCCACATTGGCACCCTTCACGTAGTTTACGTAGCCATTAGCCTGTTTGCCATATTTCACGCACTGCTCGTGAATGCCAGACATAATCTGGTGCAGACGCTGGTCTACTTCCTCAGCCGTCCAAGCCATGCGCATTGAGTTCTGGGTCATCTCCAGACCAGAGGTTGCTACACCACCAGCATTTACAGCCTTGCCAGGAGCAAACAGCTGACCAGCAGCCAGGAACTTGTCAACGGCCTCTGCTGTGCATCCCATGTTGCTGACCTCAGCTACGCACAGTGGCTTCTGGGCCAGTATCATGTCTGCATCGTTGCCGTTCAACTCGTTCTGTGTAGCACATGGCAGATAGATGTCTGCCTTCTGCTCCCAAGGCTTCTTGCCTGCAAAGAACTTTGAGCCAGGGAATTCTTCCTCGTAAGGCTGACAAACATCATTGCCGCTAGCACGCAACTCCAGCATATACTCAATTTTCTTGTCGTCCAGACCCTCTGGGTCGTAGATGTAACCGTCAGGACCGCTGATGGTAATTACCTTAGCACCCAGTTCGGTAGCCTTCTTGGCTGCACCCCAAGCCACGTTGCCAAAGCCAGACAGAGCCACCGTCTTGCCCTTGATGTCAAGTCCGTGAGTCTCCATCATGTGGTGTACGAAGTAGAGTGCACCATAACCTGTAGCCTCTGGGCGCAGGATAGAACCACCCCATTCCAGTCCTTTACCCGTCAGGGTTGCACCGTGGAACTGGCTGGTCAGTCTCTTATACTGTCCAAACAGATAGCCAATCTCACGTCCACCAACACCAATGTCGCCAGCAGGTATGTCCATATCCGGGCCGATAATCTTATAGAGCTCAGTCATGAACGACTGACAGAAACGCATGATTTCAGCATCGCTCTTGCCACGAGGAGCGAAGTCCGAACCACCTTTACCACCACCCATCGGCAGTGTGGTCAGTGCATTTTTGAAAGTCTGTTCAAAGCCGAGGAACTTCAGGATGCTGAGGTTCACTGACGGGTGGAAGCGCAAACCACCTTTGTACGGGCCGATTGCTGAGTTGAACTGTACACGATAACCGATGTTTACCTGTACCTCACCCTTGTCGTCTACCCAGGGCACACGGAATGTGGTGATGCGTTCGGGCTCCACCAATCGCTCAATGATTTTAGCCTTCTCAAACTCAGGATGCTGGTTGTAAACATCCTCGATAGAGATTAACACTTCCCTGACTGCTTGCAGGAATTCTGTCTCGCCTGCGTGTTTCTGCTGCAGGCCTTGCATGATTTTTTCAACGTTCATAGTATTGCTATTTATAGTTCAAAAATGTCATTCTGTCATTAAGACAGCACAAAATTAGGTTATTTCTACCAAACGGCAAAGGATTTCTGTGAAAATTTTCATTGCAAAGGTTACATTTTGTTAAACCGACATCCTCAGCCGAATAGTGCGTTTGCTGCTACAAAGATACGAAATAATTTCAATAAACGTACATTTTGATATGAATTATCGAAAAAATTTGTACCTTTGCCCACATAATAGCTATTTTTATGAGCGCAAACATACCTCAGGAATTCAACAATTTCTTTCTTAAAGATGTGTCGTTTGTCAATCTGATGACGCGTCGTATCTTCAATGTGTTGATAGTTGCCAACCCTTACGATGCCTTCATGTTGGAGGACGACGGACGAGTTGACGAAAAGATTTTCGACGAGTATATGGAGTTGGGTATGCGCTATCCACCCACATTCACCCAGGTGTCAACTACCGAGGAGGCCAGCAATGTGCTGAAGACTACCGATATCGACCTTGTTATCTGTATGCCTGGTAATGCTGACAACGATGCTTTTGCCGTTGCCCGCGACGTTAAGCACATGGCTCCTCATATTCCTTGTGTTGTGCTGACTCCTTTCTCGCATGGCATTACCAAGCGCATTGAGCATGAGGATATGACCATCTTCGACTATGTGTTCTGCTGGTTGGGCAATACCAATCTGATACTCTCTATCATCAAGTTGATTGAGGACCAGATGAACATCGAGCACGATATCCATGAGGCGGGTGTGCAGATGATTATGTTGGTCGAGGATAACATCCGTTTCTACTCCTCTGTGCTCCCTAACCTTTATAATTATATCCTAGCACAGTCCAAGAATTTCTCTACCGAGGCGCTCAACCCTCATGCTGCTGCCCAGCGTAAGCGCGGTCGCCCCAAGGTGGTGCTGGCTACTACTTACGAAGAAGCCATACATTGGTATGAGATGTATCCTAATAATGTATTAGGTGTGATTTCCGATACCCGTTTCCCCATGAAGGGTGTCAATGGTCGTCTGGCTCATGTCGAGGAGGGCGATCCTGAGGCGGGTCTGAAGCTGTTGCGTGAGATTCGTCGTCGCGACGAGTATGTGCCTTTGATTCTGCAGAGCTCCGAGATTGCCAACAAGGAGAAGGCGGAGGCTGAGCGCTTCCACTTTGTCGACAAGAACTCCAAGAAGATGAATGTCGACCTGCGCCAACTGATTGAGGAACACATGGGCTTCGGCGATTTCGTCTTCCGCGATCCTAATACCAAGGAAGAGGTAGCTCGCGTCTCTACGCTGAAGGAACTTCAGGACAATATCTTCAAGATTCCTCGCGACTCTATGCTTTATCACATTTCACGCAACCACATGAGTCGCTGGCTTTGTGCTCGTGCCATCTTCCCCGTGTCTCAGTTCCTGAAAACGGTTACATGGCACAAGTTGCAGGATGTCGATGCCCATCGCCAGATTATCTTCGATGCCATCGTGCAGTATCGTCGCATGAAGAATATTGGTGTTGTGGCTGTCTTCGACCGTCTCAAGTTCGACCGCTATGCCCACTTTGCCCGCATTGGCGATGGCTCTCTGGGTGGCAAAGGCCGTGGCTTGGCGTTCCTCGACAATGTCATCAAGCGCCATCCTGAGCTCAATCAGTTCGAGAATGCTACCGTGCAGATTCCCAAGACCGTTGTGCTCTGTACCGATATCTTCGACCAGTTTATGGACAAGAACAATCTCTGGACTATCGCCCTCAGCGATGCTTCTGACGAGGAGATTCTCCAGCACTTCATGCGAGCTCAGTTGCCCGATGCGCTCATTGCTGACTTCTTCACTTTCTTCGAAGCTGTCAAGTCGCCCATTGCCGTGCGCTCTTCTTCGTTGCTGGAAGACTCCCATTATCAGCCCTTTGCAGGCATCTACTCTACCTATATGATTCCTTATCTTGAGGATAAGTATGAGATGCTTCGCATGTTGGCTTGTGCTATCAAGGGTGTTTATGCCTCTGTTTATTATAGGGACTCAAAGGCCTATATGACTGCCACCTCCAACATTATCGATCAGGAGAAGATGGCTGTCATCCTGCAGGAGGTGGTGGGCCAGCAGTATGGCACCCGCTTCTATCCCACATTCTCTGGTGTGCTTCGCTCGCTCAACTATTACCCCATTGGCGACGAATTGGCTGAGGAGGGCATTGCCTCTCTGGCCTTAGGCTTGGGTAAGTATATTGTGGATGGAGGACAGACCCTGCGTGTGTCGCCCTATCATCCTAATCAGGTGTTGCAGACCTCTGAGATGGACACAGCTCTCAAGGAGACTCAGACCCGTTTCTATGCCCTCGACATGTCGCATGTGGGTGATGATTTCAAGGTAGACGATGGTTTCAACATCCTCAATCTTCGCGTCAAGGAGGCCGATAAGGACCAATCGCTCAATGGCATTGCTTCCACCTACGACCCCAACGACCAGATTATCCGCGACGGCATCTACGAGGGCGGTCGCAAGGTCATTTCCTTCTCGGGTGTCCTCCAACATGGCATCTTCCCCTTGCCCGAAATTCTGCAACTCTCGCAGAAGTTGGGCTCTGAGGAGATGCGTCGTCCTGTGGAAATCGAGTTTGCCTGCAATCTCAACAAGGGCGAAGGACTTGGCATCAAGGGCGACTTCTATCTCCTTCAGATTCGTCCTATCGTCGATTCCAAGCAAGTGTTGGACGAAGACCTTGCTGCCATTCCTGACGAACAGTGCCTGTTGCGCTCTCACAATTCTTTGGGTCACGGCATCTCTGAAGACGTGGTGGATGTTGTCTATGTCAAGGCCGACGACGACTTCACCGCTGCCAACAATCCCGCCATTGCTGACCAGATAGAGCAGATTAACCGTCGTTTCTTGGACGAGGACAAAAACTATGTCCTCATCGGTCCAGGTCGTTGGGGCTCCAGCGACTATTGGCTAGGTATCCCCGTCAAGTGGCCCCATATCTCTGCCGCTCGTGTCATTGTTGAGGCTGGCCTGAAGAACTATCATGTAGACCCCTCGCAGGGCACCCATTTCTTCCAGAACCTCACCTCCTTTGGTGTCGGCTACTTCACCGTCAACACCTACACTGGCGATGGTGTGCTGCAAAAGTCCATCCTCGATAGCATGCCTGCCGTTGAGGAAACGGAGTTTGTGCGTCACGTCCGCTTCGACCGTCCCCTGAAAATCATGATGGATGGCAAGAAGCAACATGGTGTGGTTATGTTGCCTACAGAGTAGTTGCCAGAATTGTTTTTCTCCGGAAGTAATTTCAGATACTCCGAATAGAAATAAAAATACTCCGAAAGTAATTTTTGTTACTCTCGGAGTTTTTTTCGACTACATACTAGCTTTTAGTCCGTAGTGAGCGAACTCTCAGTCCGTCCCGAGCGGACTGGCAGTCCGTAGTGACGGACTAAAAGACATTTACTTTAGTCCTTCCCAAACGAAGGTCTGGTCGCAAGTGACTTGTGTGGACAGCGAACCCACGGTCAACAGAAAGTCGCCTTCCTCTAGGCGCCAACGGCCGTCGTAGCCTACGAAGGCAAGGTCGGAAGCGGGCAACTGCAGGGTAACGGTACGCGTTTCTCCAGGGTTAAGCGATATTTTGTCGAACTGACGCAGACGACGACCATCGGGTGTCATCGAGGCAATGAGGTCGCTGCTATAGAGCAGGATGCTCTCCTTGCCAGCCATACTGCCTTTGTTGGTAACGTCAACGCTGACAGTCAGCACATCGTCCTTGGTAAAGTGCGCCTTGTCGACACGCAGGTTGGCATACTCGAATGTGGTATAGCTCAGTCCTGTGCCGAAGCCCCACTGCTGGGTGATGCGGGCGTTATAGTCGTAGGCTCCCTCCATTGTTCCTACCTCCTCGCTCTTCTTGAAGTCGTAGTTGGCTAGAGAATTGATTTCGCTGGGGTAGGTGTAGGGCATGCGACCTGAGAAGTTGCGCTTGCCACTGAGCAGTAGCGCCAAAGCGTCGCCACCATAATTGCCTGGAAGCAGAATGTCGACAACCGCCTGACAGAGGGGTACAATGTCGCTGATGATGCGTGGACGACCTTCGTTTAGAATGAGAACGATGGGCTTGCCCGTTTGGCTGAGTGCCTTCACCAAGTCGCGCTGGTTCTGGCTGAGCGTCAAGTCCGACAGGTTACCAGGAGTCTCAGTGTAGGAATTCTCGCCGATGCAAGCCACGATGATGTCGACATCCTTAGCGGCACGGACTGCTGCCTCAATGTCGGGCATGTTCTCCTCCCAGTATTTGCCTTGCTCGTTGTAGGTAACACCCTGACAGAGCACTACGTTCTGCTGACCATATTCGTTGCAAAGAGCCTCGTAGATGGTATTGTACTGTTGGGTAAACTCATCCGTGCGATGACCCTGCCACGTGTAGCTCCATCCACCGTTCAGACAGCGCATCTGGTTGGCGTTGGGGCCCGTAACGAGCAATTTCTTTCCTTTGGTAAGGGGCAGGATATTGCCTTCGTTCTTCAGCAACACCATGCTTTCTACGGCTCCATCAAGTGCCAACTGCGCAAACTCCTTGCCACCGAACTTAGGATAGTCCTTGAGTCGCTGGGTAGGATGCTTGTAGAGTCCCAGTCGCTCCTTCATGCGAAGAATACGGCTGACGGCATCGTCAATGCGACTCATGGGTATCTTGCCTTCCTCCACCAGCTCTTTCAGCAAGATGCAGGCATCCACGCTGTAAGGTTCCATAATCATATCGATACCTGCATTGATGGCTATGCACAGAGCGTCTTTCTTGTCCTTAGCCACTCGTTCGCGGGTATAGAGATTGTTGATGTCGGCCCAGTCGGTAATGAGCACTCCGTCCCATCCCGTCTGCTCTTTCAGCCATACGGTCAGCAACTCATGGTTGGCATGAACGGGCATTCCGTTGACGGAAGCCGAGTTGACCATGATGGAAGCAGCCCCCTCACGGATAGCTGCAAGGAAAGGAGCGAAGTGCTTCTCACGCAAGTCGGAAGGGGAGATGTAGGCTGGGGTGCGGTCTTTGCCAGACCAGGGCACACCATAGCCCAGATAGTGCTTCAGCGATACAGCCACATGCTGCTGGTCAATATGCTTTGGGTCGTTGCCTTGGAAACCTAAGGTCTGCATGCGTCCCATCTCAGCATTCAGATAGCAGTCCTCACCAAAGTTTTCCCAGATACGAGGCCAGCGGGCGTCGCGTCCAAGGTCGACGGTAGGGCAGAAAGTCCAGGGCACGCTGACAGCACGAGTTTCGTAAGCCGTTGCCTCGGCACACTGACGTGCAATGTCGCGATTGAACGTAGCACCCACATTGATGTTCTGAGGGAACAGCGTACCACCCTGAGTATAGGTGGAGCCGTGGTTCTGGTCCAGTCCGAAGACGCAAGGAATACCGATGTGCTTCATCGACAACTTCTGGATGTCGCTGATAATCTCCTCCCACTGAGCAGCGGTAGGTGCACAGGTGTTGGGTGCATTCAGGATAGAACCAATCTTGTACTTGCTGAACAACGTGTCGGCCTTGGCGCGGTCGATGTGGAACACGCCTTGTGCGTCGTTGGTGCCGAAGAGATCGGTGACGAGCTGCATCATCTGACCAATCTTCTCCTCCAACGTCAACTGGTTAACAGCAGTCTTGGCCGCCTGCACGGGGCAGATAGCCAAGACAATGAGAGTGATGATAATAAACTTTCTCATCAAAAAAGAAAACTACTAATTAATATAACATTATTTATATGTAACCTTAGTTAGCTTGTAACCGAAGCCCGTGATGAGCATACCCTTGGCATCAGCAATTGCCTTATGATCAGCGGTATAGGTAAACTCGTATGGATTGGGTTGATTCTCGAATCCGTCAATCTGCGGAACGATATCACTCGACCAGTCCTGGTTGGTAATGCGCAACGCATGATATTCAGCGGTAATGATTTCATACTGCAGACTGATAGTGGCACCAACAGGAACGTTAGCCATCTCTTCAGGAGAGATGAATACGTTGGCATCGCCCCAGTTGATGTCAACAGGGTCTCCTTCCCACAGGGTGGTCTCTGCGGGAGCAACACCCTCGAC
Source organism: uncultured Prevotellaceae bacterium (assembly GCA_902782305.1). Classification (GTDB taxonomy): domain Bacteria; phylum Bacteroidota; class Bacteroidia; order Bacteroidales; family Bacteroidaceae; genus Prevotella. The sequence continues at coordinate 132,149 of CACZMV010000001.1, read as the reverse complement.
AATAACAACCTTGGTCAGCTTGTAGCCAAATCCGGTAATGAGCATACCCTTCGCATCAGCAATACCCTTCATGTCGGCAGTGAATTCGAACTCGAATGGATTGGGTTGGTTCTCGAATCCGTCAATCTGAGGAACAATATCACTCGACCAATCTTGGTTGGTAATGCGCAACGCATGATACTCTGCATCAAAGATCTCATAAACAAGACGGACGGTAGCACCTACAGGTACGTCAGCCATCTCTTCTGAAGACAAAAACACATTAGCATCACCCCAGTTGATGTCTACAGCACCTTCCCAAATAGTGGTCTCCTTGATGCCTGGGTCAACATATTCGTCGACGCTGACAGTAAATACGCCACAGCCATAGCGCATACCATCGGCCTCGATGCTAACCATGTATTCGCCCTCGTCCATAGAAGGAATGTCAAAGGTAAGCTTTCCGTCAGCGTAGGATACATTGCTAGCCTCAGTCTTGCCAATGAATACCTTTGTTACATTGTTCTTCACGTTCTTACATTCAATGGTCTTAGTAGTTCCAATAGTGAGCCAACGTGAACGACCATCTTTAGCCAACTCGGGGTCGTCAGCAGCGGGACGGACGTTGAGTGTGAGCAGACGATAGGTTGACAGGCCTTTGGTAGTGGTAGCCACAACTTTTACGAGGTGGTCGCCAGCCAATACGGGAACGTCAATCTTCAGACCTTCACCCACCTGCTCGTCGTCAACGAACCAAGTAACGGTAGTGTAATGAGCTGGGGTAACAATCACCTCACAGGTGAAGTTTGTGGTGCGCTCGATGCTGGGCAGTGCAGCAGGTTCGCCACCCTTACCCTCAGGCAGGTCGGTATTGATGATACGGGGATAGTCATCCTCACTAGCAGAGAAGAATGGATCCTCGTCGCTGGAGCAGCTGGTGAAGGCTACGGACAAACCGCAGCAAACAAAGCAGGCAGCAAGGTATTTAAATATATTCTTGGTAATCATAATAATCTACGATTTTTATTTCTATTTATTATTATTGTTTATTTCACATGGTAGTCATGACGGTCCCACCAAACATGTGCGTGCCAATCGTCAACAGGCTCATTGTGCTCGTTGTAAGAGCCCATGCGCTTAAGAGCTTCATTATAGTTCTTGTTGTTATACTGCTCCTCCGATTTAGGATAGCACAGACGGGTAGGCGTTCTCAAGTCGCTGCCGTATGTAAATCCGTCGAACTTAGGCAACTTGGTGCGGTCCATAATGACCGGATAGTCAGAACGACGCATGTTAGCCCAAGCCTCAGAGGGATTCATCATGTGGAGAATCCAAGCCTGTGTGTTGATGGCTTCTTTGGCACCCTCGTCACTCTCCTTAAACTTATCAGCAATGGGGCCGTTAAGGAAAGCCTCAACTTCATTATCAGTAATTCTCATAGAGGACTGCAGATAATGGTTATTCAGCCAAGCGATAGAAGCAGTAACGGCATTCTTGAAGTGAGCTTCCTTGGTATCAGGATCAATCCATCTCTTCAATGCTGCTTCAGCCAACAGGAATTCTACTTCTGCATAGTTGATAAGTGCACCAGGACGGTCGGGCATCTCAAAGTCAATAGAGAGCCAAGGACGCATCATACGAGCAGGGAAGTTGTTGCCGTCGAAACCAGCATCAGGATACTGTTCAACCAGTCTCTCAAGAGTAGGAATCTCTTTGTTGGCAGGAGCATTTACCCAATCGTTGTACCAAGCGGCACCAGGGTTGTTGGGCTGTTCCACTTCACCTGAACGATTCAGATAATCAACCACCTCGTCAGTCACGTCAACGGTCCACTCGCGGTCTGCCTCTTTATCTGTACGCTTGGTGTTGAGATAGTGACGGCAAATACGATAAAGACGTGGGTCGTTGGTGTCCTTCATGATATTGAAGAACGTTGAACAGATTAATGTAGGAGAGGTGGGGTCCTGTCCGTAAAGCATCTCGCCAAGGGCGTTAACACGGAAATCGAGATCAGCAGCTCCGTCATAGAGGGTGAAAGGACCATCGGTATAGATGACATAGGCATCTTGATCTGCTGATGTGATATAACCACCTTCTGCAGTGAGTGCTTTCTGGAACTCGGTCTTGGCCTTTTTCTCATCTACATCAGAGATACGCATGGCAAAACGCAAACGTAGTGAGTTGGCATAGCGCTTCCAACCATTGATATCACCAGCCAGACTGGTAACATCGCCATTGATGTTGTCGTTGCCAGTACCTAACTGTGCTACGCAGGCAGCCAACTCCTCGAAGAAGAAGTTATAGATGTCTTCCTGTTTGTCATATACAGGAGTGGTGATACCTGAGATATAGCCTAGTCCGGCCTCTGAGCAGGGAACGTCACCATAAGTGTCGGTCAGAATAGACATCAGCAAGACACGCTGAATGCGCAGAGCAGCATTGGTGTTTGGCTTGTCGACAGAGTTGGCGATAGCATCAACAATATTCTTGATACCTACGCTATAGAGCTCTTTCCACTCAGCACTGCTATAGTCGTCATAATAGTAAACGCTTCCAGCATGTGCAGTAACGTTCCAACCACCAGCAAAGTGCTGGGTGAAACCTGTGATGTAACAACGGTAGGTGTCCATCATGCTGAAATCACCGTATGTCTGCAACAGCGCAGTGGTAAGCTGTGCGCTGGGTTCTATGGAAGCGGCCTTTGAATCATCGGTATTCACTTCCTGCATGTGACTGTCGCTGCAAGCAGTAAAAACTGTGGTCAAACAGCAGCAAACAGAACAGGCAGCGATGATATTCTTGATATATTTCTTAATCATTGTTTCTTCCTCCTTCATTAGAATTTAACATTAACATTGAAACCATAGCTGCGGCGTGAGGGCAGTGAACCATACTCCAGACCGAGACCAGAGGTGTTGTAACCAGAGTCTGGGTCGATGTTTGGAATGTTCTTCCAGATGGTGAATGGATTACGTGCAACGAATGATACGCTGAGGTTCTTAACAACCTTACCCAGCCACTTCTCGGGGAAAGTGTAACCGAAGGTAATCTCACGACACTTTACGTATGAGTTGTCATAAATGAACATAGAGGGACAGTTTCTAGCAGCACTCTGCCAGTAGCTCTCTGGGTTAACGGGGATATCGTTTGTACGATAGGTTCCGTCGGCGTTCTTAATGACACCAGGAACGACGTAACCCTCGCAACGACCAGCTGCACGCCACTCGTCAAGTGTCATGTTGGCAGCCTTACGATTTTCCTCAGAGCGGTACCACTCTTCGCGGCCAGCCAAAGTCTCATCAGCCTTACCGCTTTCATATGTCTGACGGATAGACATTGAGAAGAGGTCTGCACCGACCTTTACGTCGAAACCTGCAGAAAGCTTGAAATTCTTATAGGTAAAGGTTGAGTAGAAACCACCGGTCCAGTCCCAAGAGGCATTACCCAGTACGCGAGTCTTCTCTTCTACCTCGGGCAGCCCAGTTTCCTCATTGATGATAAACTGACCATCCTCTGTGCGCTTGAAGTCATTACCGATGATGGTTCCGAACTCTTCGCCAACCATAGCACCTACAGCAACACCGCACCATGAGGCTCTTTCCAGCTCACGCCAATCGGTGCCATCAACGAGGGCATTTACTTTGTTGCTGTTCTTTGAGAAGTTGACACCAGCATCCCAAGCAAAGTCCTTGTACTGCAGTACACGACCGTTCAGTGCGATTTCAATACCTTTGTTCTGAATCTCACCAGCGTTGATAAGACTTTCAGCGTAGCCAGAGGTCGTTGAGGTGGCCAGACGGATAATCTGGTCCTTAGACAACTGGTTGTAGTAGGTGAAGTCTAAGCCCAAACGGTTGTGGAAGAACTTCATTTCCAGACCCAGTTCGAAGGAGTTGGTGCGGGTAGGCTTCAAGTCCTTGTTAGGAATAATGGTGTTGTTAATCATACCGATAACCTTACCATTACCGTAAGCATACTTAGCAGTAGAGTAGTTCAGGGCCAATTGATAAGGATCGGTATCACTACCTACCTGTGCAAATGAAGCACGGATCTTACCATAGTTGATGATGTTCTTGCTCTTGATGAACTCAGAGAACAGGACGCTACCTGAAACAGAAGGATATACATATATATTATTATTAAGAGGCAGAGTTGACGATTTGTCACCACGCAGTGTAGCTTCCAAATAGTAGGTGTGCTTGTAACCTACGCTAGCAGAACCGTAGAGAGAGTAAATCTGCTTCTTGTAAGTGTTCTGCTGAACGCTCTGCTCGGCATAGTTCATGATAGCTACAACATCCTTCATCTGCTGATCCAGACCTGTAAAGATGTCTGTCTTGTTGTTAACCTTGAAGATGTTACCACCGATGGTAGCGTTTACATCGAAGTCACCGAAAGTATTGTTATAGAGCGCCAAAATCTCAGCATTCAGAGTGCGGTTGTTGAAGCCCTGCTTCTGATACTGTCCAGCCAACTTACCAGGTGTGGTCAGGGCGATGAAATCTTCGAAGTCCATGAAGGTCATGTCAGTACCAATGGTACCCTGCAACTTCAAGTGGTCAGTGATGTTCCAGACAGCCTTACCAGTCAGACGGAAAACATCCTTAGCAGAGTTGTTCTCATTCTTATAGAGGTCCCAATAGGGGTTCTTGTTGTACTGGTCATAACCAGTCCATGCTGCATATTCACCCTCGGCATTCTCATAAACCTTCAGCCACTCTTGATTAAAGGTGCTGGCCAGTGACATCAAGTTCTTACCGATGTTGCTCTGTGAGCCACCCAGTGCGGGACGGTTCTTTACTTCTTCACGAGTGTAATTGGCAGTAAAGTCAAAGTCAACAGGACCTGCAGAGGTTGTTACGCGAATGTTGAAGTTATCACGGCTCATGTGAGTGTTGGGCAGAATGTCCTTATTACGCATATCTGTTACACTGAAGCGAACACCCGTCTTACCTGAGTTAACCGAAAGGATAGCAGTATTCTGTGTTGTCAGACCCGTGCGGAAGAATCCCTTAGTATTGTTTGGATACATCAGGAAAGGACGCTCTGTATGATCCCAATATTCAACATTGAAGTCGTCAGCCTTGGTACCCCAGCTGGAGTTTGTACCACCAATAGAAGAACGAAGATATGAACCAGTATAACCCTGTCCGTAAATCTGCTGGATATTATCCCACTGTGTGCTCTGCACATCGAAGGTCAATGAACCATTATACTCTACAGAAATCTTATCCTTATCAGCCTTCTTAGTGGTGATCAGGATAACACCATGAGAAGCGCGGCTACCATAAAGAGCAGAGGCAGCAGGACCCTTCAGTACGGTCATGTTCTCGATATCATCAGGGTTGATAGCTGAAATACCATCACCGAGATCGTAGCCACCATTTGTGTCTGCGCTACCGAAGTTGGTGTTGTCCAAGGGAACACCGTCGATAACGTAGAGAGGCTGGTTGTTACCTGTCAACTCTGTGTTACCACGAAGCAGTACGCGGGTAGAACCGGAAGCACCACCGGCTGTGTTCTGAACGATAAGACCAGCCACCTTACCTGCGAGTGAGTTAATCACGTTGGTTTCCTTGGCTTTCTGCAGTTCCTCACCCTTTACTTCAGAGAGGGCATAACCCAGGGCCTTACGTTCACGCTTGATACCGAGGGCAGTTACTACAACCTCGTTGAGGGCAGTACTTTCCTCTTCCAATACGATGTTCATGTTGGCAGCAGCCTTCACGGTTACATCCTTGTAACCTACATAGCTGATGAGGAGTTCTGTACCGGGAGCGACATCCAGTTTGAAGTTACCGTCCATGTCGGTAATCGTTCCCTGATTTCCATTCTTTACTCTGATGCTGGCACCAATAACGGGTTCCTTACCGTCAGTGACGGTACCGAACACCTTGGCTGCCTGCTGTACAGACTGAACGCTGACTGCGGGAGCAGCCGATGCTGACAGTATGGTTGCTGGCAGCATCATAGCACCGACAGCAAGCATACAGGCAATTTTGCGATTGTTTTGTTTCATAAAATTACTAAAGTTTATTTATTGGTTTTGAATGTTGTGATTCAATGTGAACTAATTTATTCTTCCATCAACAAGTCAACAAGTCCTTTGTCCTTAAAGTCGTGCTTCTCCTGATCCCAGAAGCCAAAGTCGGCATCATAGCACCATGTGGTCCATGCAATGTTGTTCTCCTTGAAGACGGTCAGCATATCCTTTGTCCACTTATAGGCCAGTTCACGGTCAACGGGTTCGAAGACACCCCATTCACCACAGAACAGTTGCAGGTTGTACTTCTTAGCCACCTCAATGGCATCCTTGAAGTCTGCACGAATCTTGTCGATATTCCATTCCTGTGTCATATAGTGGTCATCATCCAGCAGCTTTTGAACCTCAGGAGTCTGGCTGTCGTAGTCTTCTTTCGATACGAGAATGCCAGGATAGTTCACCTTGCCAGTGTACTTGCCAATGGGAGTCCAAGGTGCACCATAGTGAGTCAGAATCATCGGATTATAATAGTGGAAGGAAAGGATGATATTCTTGTCACCCTCAGGAACCTTGAGGTATTTCATGGTTTCATAACCTTGCCACATGTTGCTGCCGATGACCAGTGTGCGTTGAGGCTCAATCTTACGGAGGGCAGCGTGAACCTTGACAATCAACTTGTTCCATTGCTCATGTTCCTCGGCTACGGGTTCATTCATGAACTCATAGGCTACCCAGTCGTTGCTGTATTCATGTAATGCCTCAGACAACTGCTGCCACAAATTAATGAGATCTTGCTGAGCTTTCTCTGAGGTGAAGAGCGTATTAGCCTGATCGCCTCCCTCATTGACAGCATTAAAATAATGAGAGCGAATGATGTGCAGGTCAACAATAGCGCGGATATTGTGCTTACGAGCCCAGTCAAGGGCATTGGTAAGCAATTCCCAAGCCTCAGGCAGTTTGTTGCCATTCTCATCCCAGAACTGAACTTCGTCGATGGGGATGCGTACGAAGTCAAAACCTAATTCCTCAAGACGAGCGAAGTCGTCTTCCTGAATGTGTTTTTGGCGAGCTTCGCCACGCTCTTCCGATTGCGAAAGCCAGTGGCTTAAATTCGTTCCGCGATGAATACGGAAGTCGTTGACGCCATCTGTTTCACTCTTGGTAGAGCAAGCAGTCATGACCAACATTGTCATGGCTACGATTGCAAAAGAAAACAGTAATTTCTTCATAAATAGATGATAATATTTTATTTTGATTTTCCTTCTGTGATACCTTGGAGAATCCAGGGAGCCTTAACCTTCATACCACGTTCGCGGTCAAAGATGCCGAAGTGTTCAGGACCGCTGCCGAAAGCGTTGTTGTCCCAGATGAATGTGGCAATACCACGCTTGCGAGTCTCGCTGACCAGGAATTGACAGTAATAAGTCATGTTCTCGTGAATCTTATCAGTCTGTCCGCCCTTCTGACGGTCGGTAATACCCCATTCGCCCATAACAAGGCCTAATCCCTGTGAAGCCCATGTGGCTAAGGTCTTGTCGAAGAACTCTGTCATCGTCTTCTCGTCGCTTGGAGAAGCCTCGCCAAACTGCTTGAATGGCTCTCCCCAGTAATTGAATTTGCACTCACCGGCATAGTCCCAAGGTGTATAGTAATGGAACTCTACGCTCATGTAGTCGTTCCCATTCCCTTCCACATCAGTAGGAATAATGAAATCGCCATTGTAGAGGCCGAAGTCAGGATTGCAAACGTAGGTCTGAACAATCAGGTGTCGCTTGAGGTTGTTGCCACCTGTGGCGCGTACTACATCAATAAATGTCTGGTTATACGAATTCTGTACAGCCAGATTCTCAGCTTCAGGCTTACCCCAGTTGTCCTTAATATGAACCTCGTTGGTGCCAGCAAAGGCAACGCGGTAGTCATACTGGGCAAACTCGCTGGCGATATTCAGCCAAAGCAATGCCAGTTTCTGGTTGTTCTCGTCTTTATATTCATTGGTAGGACGACCTTCCAGCCATTTGTCGTGGTGGGTGTTGATAATAACTTTCAGGTCGTTGCTTAGGCACCAGCCAACGATTTCCTTCACACGGTTGAGCCATGCCTTGTCAATGCTCATTGCTTGTGCATTGGTAATATGGCACTGCCAACGGACAGGAATACGAATGGCATTGAAACCGGCATCTTTTACGGCTTTAATGACTTTCTTGGTAACAACAGGATTACCCCATGCAGTTTCTGCCTTGATGCTATTGTCGGCCATGCCGATTTGCATCGACTCGCCATCTTGACCAGGGGCAGAGCATTCTAACTGATTGCCTAAATTCCAACCAACCACATCTTTGTTCCACTCTTTAGCGGTAGGTTGGGCTGCAAGAGTTAGCGTGATGCTTGTCATACTAACAACAAACAGGTGTCTCAGAGAATAACTTTTCTTGTGTATCATTTTAGTTAGCGTTAAATTTGTAATTGAGATTTCGCGGTGCAAAAGTACCTTTTTATATATAAGCGGGGGTTTCATTGCATACAAAATAGGGTATAAAAACTTGTAGATGTCAGTTTTTATACCCTTTTATGATAGTTTTTATACCTTTTTCGCCCTTTTCAACAGAATTTTGAGGGTGAAACACCAAAGTATTTCTTAAACACCGTACTGAAGTATTTGGCATTTTCAAAGCCTGTCAGAGTGGCAGTATCCGTCACCGACTGACCATTGCGCAACAACGTAACGGCACGCTCTAAGCGAATGACTCGGATGAAGTCCTGTGGCGATTTACCTGTGTAGCTCTTTAATTTAATATAAAAGAGCGTACGACTCATGGCCATCTCCTGACAAAGACGATCGATGCTGAAATCGCTGTCGGAGAGATTGTCGATAACCAGTCTTGTCACTTTACTGATGAATTCATTGCCTTCTTCAGTCTGTTCGTCAGCTTCTGTTGACGGTAGAGGCTGGCTGATGGCAGACGATTCTGTCTGGAATCGATTGCTTTGATGGAGGTCAGCGTTAAGTTGCGGGTTACTAACTACCAAACGCATGTATTTGGTATGTAGTTGATAGATACGCCAAGCTCCATAGAAGGCAAGGATGATGAGACAGCAATAGATGAGCATCATCCACCAAGACTTCCACCAAGGTTGTCCGATGTGGATGGTCAACTCCAATTCGTCAAGTACGGTGCCGCTGGTGCGACTAATTGCCCTAAGCCTTAGCCGGTGATTGCCTGGCTCCAGATTGGTGAATCGAATGTATTGCTGTTCGATGGGCTGACTCCACTCACCTCCGGCTACCTGGTATTGATAAACTATATCAAACTGGTTGCGAAGGTTGATGCTCTCAAAGTTTAGAACAAAGGTCTGTTTGTCATAGGGAAGTTTCAGACTCCCGTCTTGAAGCATTTGGTATGTTTCTTCTTTAAAAGAGTCATCATCATCGTCGCTGCAGTTGACGGATGTAAGTCTAAGATCTGCAAGATAGTTGATTTCCTGGATGTTCTCTGGATTAATGATGATGGCTCCTGACGTAGTGCCCAGCAATATATGATTATTGCCAAGAATCGTGGAAGCGCCGTTTGTATATTCACAGCCTAAGCCATAGCAATAGTTAACATCAACAGCCTTTGTTGGTTGGTTGGGCTTTACAAAAGCCAGACCATGTTCCGTCGCTATCATGATACGATTGAAATGGTCTTTGCATAAACTGCGAACACTATTTGAAGGAAGCCCGTCCTCTGTGGTCATTTGGCGGCATTTCTTGGTTTGGAGATTATAAATGTACGCGCCACCACCATCGGTTCCTATCCAAAGTTCATCCGTTCCATTTAACAGTAGTGACAGTATGAAGCGGTTGACATCATCCTTACGGTCTGCCTGATAGTTTAGTTCGTTAACCTTTCCTGTGACAGGGTCGACAATCCAAAGCCCGTATGCCGTACCTACTGCAATATGTCCATTGGGTAATTCCAATAGTGCATTAACATACTTGACTTGATGGTACTTGCAGCCTGCGGGTGTTTTCTGAACCAGCGCTCCGTCTAGGCATCCCATCCATAGGTCACCCTTGCGGTCAAAAAGCAAGCTAAAGACATGGTTGTCCTGAAGCGTTCCGTTTTCTTCATTGTACAAGGGGTGTGCACTACCGTTAGGAGCAATCTCATATACACCATTACCATAGGTAGCAGCCAATAGTGAGCCATTCGGAGTCTTGCATAGGGAAAGAACCACCATTCCCTGACAAGCGTGTTGCCAAAGACCTGTCTGTGGATTAAATAAACTCACACCATTGTCTGTTCCTATAATCATCAAGGATGATGATGCTCTGAGCACACAGTTGACATTGTTGTTGAGCAACGACTGCTGGTTGTTTTGTTCATGGCGGAATACGGCCGAGGTACTACCTACCGGACGGGCAATGTCTATACCACCAGAATAGGAGCCAATGACAATGTTTTCCCACGAATCGCATATCATCGAATAGATGCCATTGCCATGCAGGACACCTTGTGGACCCTCATTGGCATCAAACAGCAGACCACTTTTGTATTGCCCTTGCTCGTCAGGTCTGCGGTCTATCCAATGAACACCCTTACCGTCAATGCCGATGAGCATCGTTTTGCTGTTATAGGGACAGATGCTTCGGATAGGCTGTTGCCATGCAGACTCTTTCTGGGACACTCTTGTCAGTTCTCCGTTATTGTCCAGCACATAAAGTCCAGAAGAGAATCCACCCAACCATACCTTATCATATAGCGGATCATAATAGCCGCTTTCCATGTTACCAGCAGCTATCTTGCGTGGCTTTTCCGTTCCATTGGAAGTGACAGCGGTCTCAAAAATGCCGCTGCGTGTACAGAATATCAGATTTTTCTCGGTTCTGACAATACAATTGGCGTAGACATCTTTCGTCACAGCCTTTGCTGTTCTGCCATCGAGTATATAGATACCTTGATTTGTTGCCGTCCAGAGACCTTGTTCGGTAGGGCAAATATCGTTGAGCCGTATTTCGCCACCAACCATTTCTCTGATATTTACCTTTAACTTGAAACGGTCGGTAGCTGCATCATAAACAAAAATGAACCCCTTGTCATCATAAGCATACAACGACTTAGAACTATCTCTCTCCTCATCAACCAGAAGCTTGATAATGCGTCCGGCATCATTGCTGTATTTGTCCTGTTCGCCCAATTGGTAATGTCTGATGGTGACGCCGTTGTATCGTTCAACTCCGTTCTTTGTCCCCCACCATATTGCTCCGTCACTGGTTTGGAGAATGCTATACACTCTTTGGCTGTGCATACCGTCTTCCATTCCCAGATGGCTGTATGTAAACTGGTTTAATTCCTGCGATCTGCTACCGAGAATCATCATAGTAAGCAGGCAGGTTGCGAAAGTTCGTAATGTGAGTAATATTTTGTTGTAGGTTCTCATAGTCTTAAAGACTCTAATATGTTATTGTCCGCCAAGTCTGGCAAAGTATTCAATGATATCTTCCCATGTCTTGAAAGTGTCTGAACCATACTCCAAGAGGGTTGCCATGGTGTCTCCCTCTTTTTGCTGGCTGATGAGATAGTCGCCATAGAGCAGGTCGCGACGATAGGTGAAGATGGTATGGTGCCAGGCAGGGACGTTGATATACTCTGTGAGCCACGATTCAGTTGTGGCATACAGTGAACAAGGAACGACGAAATAGACCTGATAGTGCTCAATGAGCAAACGAATGGCCTTCTGAACGGATGAGGCTGGTTTCTGGTAGCCGTCCATCATCGTCTCTATACCTATATATATTATAGGGCGCTCGCGCTTTTCCTGTTTGTCGTCAATCCAACGGATAACAGGAACTACACTCTGCATAAACGAACGGTCGTTCATGCGATGCTCACCATGAAAGTGGATAGCGTTGGGATAATGTGTATGAAACATGTCGAACGTATCGACCGTAGTATCCTCATCGCCAAAAAGTCCAAAGACACGCTGGCGCTCCTCATCGGTAATGCCTTCGAAGCGATGCTCCGACTGGTCCTTGTATTCTTTGACCAGTGCCTTGTCCACATAGAATTCCTGCACACCATCCAAACGGGGATTCTGGAATTGTTGCGTTCCCGTCATGCCATGCGCCTTCATCGTTTCGCCCATTTCCATAGCGGGATTGACACAGATACGGTCGAAACCATAAAGCTGTTCTGCATACATGCCTCCCATAGAAGTACCAATGATGAGTGCGGGTTTCTCTTTTTGACAGACCTCCTTTAATAATGCAATAGCCTCTTGTGGGTGGATGGGCAAGTCGGGAGCTACCACTTTTGCTTGTGGCATTACTTCTCGCAGACGAGTCACTGTGCCCGATTGTCCACTGCTGGCAAAGCCGTGACAATACAATACTGTCTTGCCTGCCATGAGCTCAGGGAACTGCTTTACATATGGATTTTCTGTCATCATGTGTGCAAAGTTACGAAAAGTCGAGAGCAAAACAAAGAAACTCGTTCCTTTTTTTTCGAAACGGAGGATTTCTTTAGCACTTTGCACCTTTAGGTCAAAGAATTTAGCCATCTATGATGGCAAAGTTACGATTTTTTTCTTAACTTTGCACAGTAAAAGCTAAAAACTTATGCCAAAATGAAAAGGATTCTGACATTTCTGATGCTCCTGGCCTTGACACTCGGTATTCAGGCCAAGGTAAGACTGCCGCACATCATCGGCAACAATATGGTACTTCAACAACAGACAGATGCCCGTCTTTGGGGATGGACCAAACCTGGAAAAACTGTGAAGGTAACAACCTCATGGAACAACGAGAGTGTAAAAGTCAAGGCTGACAAGGACGGCAAATGGCTGCTAAAGGTTAAGACCCCGAAAGCCAGTTATACCCCGCTGACCATCACCTTTGATGACGGTGAAACCACGACCATTAGTAATGTCGTCAGCGGTGAGGTATGGGTTTGTGCCGGACAATCGAACATGGAGATGCCCGTAAAAGGCTTCGGTATGTGTCCTGTGAAGGACTACAACCACCATGTGCTTGATGCTGCGAACTCGAAAGGTGTGCGCTCAGTGAAAATTCCCAGCATCATGCGTAGTGAGCCTCAGGACGATGCCCTGTGCGAATGGCGACAGTGCTCACCGAAGACCGTCGGCGACTTCTCGGCCACAGGCTATTTTTTCGCGCGACTGCTGAGTCGCACCCTCGACATTCCTGTTGGTATCATAGAAGCTAACAAAGGAGGTTCGCGCGTAGAGAGTTGGCTGACAAAGGAGAATCTTCAGAAATACACCAGTGACCCGACAGACTCCGTGGAAATCTGCAAGAAATGGGCGCAATACGACTATCACCGTTCGTTGCTCTGGGGCAACGGTACCTTCAATCCCATCCTGAACTACACCGTCAGGGGCATCCTCTATTATCAGGGCTGTTCGAACGTGGGCGACCCTGGCGACCAGTATTCCCAACGCATGAAGCTGCTTGTGGAGCAATGGAGAAGTCAGTTCGGACTTGGTGAGATTCCCTTCTATTTCGTACAGATAGCACCGTGGGCCTATGATGATGGCGACCTGAATGCCATCAGTAGTGCCTTGCTCCGCGAACAGCAGTGGAAGGCTGCACAAATCATTCCCAACAGTTCACTTGTCTGTACCAACGACCTCGTCTATCCGTATGAGACAACCCAGATCCATCCCGCCCAGAAACAGGAAGTCGGGGAGCGTCTGGCCTTTACGGCTTTGAACCGTGACTATGGTTTTGAAACTATCCAGTACAAGAGTTCTTCCTACAAGGATATGACCATCAAGAACGACACTGTCTTCATCCACACCAAGGACAACTATTGGTGCGATGCCCCCTTTGAACAGATGGAGGGTTTTGAGGTAGCTGGTAAGGACAAGATATTCCATCCCGCTATAGCCAAGCATTTCTGGCAACCTGGCGGTGGTTACTGGGACGAAGCTATCATCATTACCTCACCAGTGGTGAAAAAACCCGTAGCCGTGCGCTATTGCTTTAAGAATTTCCAGATTGGCAATGTCAAGAATGGCGGCAATCTCCCATTATTCCCTTTCCGTACAGATAACTGGTAATTATGCAACCGTTATAATACAAATATGGAGACAAGAGTATTAAGAGAAATTACGCCTTTGGGTGAACATGATTTTATGTATGTGGCCGACCGTCACAAGAAGGAGTTCGACTATCCTATCCATTGTCACGACATCATGGAGTTGAATTTCGTGGAGAATGCAGCTGGTGCCCGTCGTGTAGTGGGAGACAGTAGCGAGGTTATTGGCGATTTCGACCTCGTGCTTATCACCAGCAGCGATTTGGAACATGTATGGGAACAACACGAATGCAAAAGTGATGACATCCATGAGGTGACAGTACAATTCTATATCCATTTCGAGGATGAACATACACCATTCCGCACGAATCCTTACAAGAGCATTTATCAGATGCTGATGCGTGCAAAGCGTGGCCTTGCTTTTCGTATGTCGGCTATCATGACTATTTACCCCCGTATAGTGAAACTTGCCACGATAGACGATAAGTTTTTGATGGCTCATGAACTGATATATATATTCTATGAGTTGTCGAAGTTTGACGACGCGTACGAGCTGGCTTCCTCCACTTTCGCCAAGGTTGATGTGAGTAGCGAGTCGCGTCGAGTATTGAAAGTAAAGGACTATATCAATACGCATATCAACGATGAGTTGCGATTGGAACAGCTTGCCAACCTTGTGAGCATGACACCAACTGCCTTCAGCCGTTTTTTTAAATTGCGTACGGGCAAGACCTTTTCAGAATACATTATCGACATCCGCTTGGGGCATGCAGCACGTCTTTTGCTCGATACCACCGACAGCGTCAGTGAAATATGCTGGGACTGTGGCTTCAACACATTGAGCAATTTCAATCGTCTCTTCCGCAAGCGTAAAGGTTGTAGTCCCACAGAGTTTCGTGAAAAGTATTGCAAGACAAAGGTGATAGTTTGAATAAAAGGGAAAAGGGCTAATAAATTTGAAGGTATAAGCTGAACATTAAAGATAAGGCATCATGGAGAAAATAATATCATTTATCATTAATCATTTGTCGTTTAGCGTATGCGCAGTATGTGTAGCGCTGCTGTTGATTGGCTGCTCAGAGAAGCAGGTCGGTAAGACTGGTGGATTCGTGGAGCGAAAGAATGCGAGTTTCGTGCTCGACGGTAAGGAATACCGCTATGTAGGTACTAACTTCTGGTATGGAGCCATACTCGCATCGGAAGGACAGGGGGGCGACCGTGCAAGGCTGTTGCGCGAACTGGACAAACTTCACGAGTTGGGACTGGACAACCTGCGCATTCTTGTAGGAAGCGACGGAAAGCGTGGGGTGATGACGAAGGTTGAGCCAACGCTGCAGGAGTCTCCTGGCGTTTATAACGACACCATACTGGCGGGACTAGACTATCTGTTACAGCAGATGGGTGAGCGGGGCATGAAGGCCGTGCTCTATCTGAACAACGCTTGGGAGTGGAGTGGGGGTTACGGTTTCTATCTGGAACAGGCAGGTGCGGGTAAGGCTCCGCGCCCCAATGAGACCAGCTATCCGGAGTACATGAGTTTTGTCAGCCAGTTCTCGACCAATATTAAGGCTCAGGAACTATTCTTTCAGTATGTGCGCGACATAATAGGCCGTACCAACCGTTATACCAATGTGCCCTATTGCGACGATCCTGCCATCATGTCGTGGCAGATAGGTAATGAACCTCGTGCCTTCAGCGATGAGGCCAAGGAACCTTTTGCCAAGTGGCTTAGGCAGACATCGACGCTGATACGCAGTTTGGATAAAAACCACCTCATCAGCATTGGCAGTGAAGGTATATGGGGCTGCGAGATGGATGCTGACCTCTATGAGAAGATTTGTGCCGACCCCAACATCGACTATATGAACGCTCATGTGTGGCCATACAATTGGAGTTGGGCCGACAAAGACTCGCTGGCAGAGAATGTGGAGCGCGCGTGTCGGAACACAGCCGAGTATATACACCGCCACACCGCCATCGCCAAGCGTCTTCAGAAGCCTCTCGTCATTGAGGAATTCGGCTATCCGCGCGATGGCTTTGCATTCTTGCCAGGCTCTCCCACCGTGGGGCGCGACCGCTACTATGATTTTGTGTTCTCGCTTATCAAGAGCGAGCCGACGGTGTGTGGCTGCAACTTCTGGGGATGGGGTGGGGAGGCACGCCCCACTCACGAACAGTGGCAGGTGGGTGACGACTACTGTGGCGACCCGGCACAGGAACAGCAGGGACTGAACTCTGTGTTCCTTTGTGATACGACAACACTGAATATCATCATTAAAAATACGAAAAGGTAAGAATGCGGGGTTGTCTGTTGATATCAGTACAACCCCGCTGAGTCCATCCTGTATGGGGTGCTGCTATTTGATGATTTTCTTTCCGTTGAGGATGTAGATGCCACGCTGAGGAGAGGTGACAGGCTGTCCGCTCAGATTGTAGATGATTTCATCGTCATGACGAACAGGAGTGATAGTAATGTCCTCAATACCCGTTGCATAATTGAAGTCGTTGAGATAGCAGCCCCAAAATACTTCGAGGTTGCATGGCTCTGTGGAATTGTTCTGCTTAATTAGGTTGGCACTCTTAACCTTGATGCTGCCTTTGGTTGCTAAATTCCACTGCAGGTTAATTTTCTTGATGCTTGTATAGCCGGCAAAGGCAAGCTGAGCAGTCTTGTCAGTGATAGCCTTAGTGCTTTCAGTGTTGGCATAAACCTTGAATGACAGAGAACCGCTGGCTGGCTTTTCCTCCAACTCCACCTTTATGCCTTTATAGACGGTTTTGTCGATAGCTCCTTTGCAGATAGTTACCTCACTGTATTGATTGGTGAAGTTGACGCTAGCAGAGGTAATACCTCCAGCAAAGTCCTTGGCATCGGGCAGGTTGGGGCTGTAGTCATCGCCATGATAGGCCTTCAGCATCTTCAGTGCCAGGTCGGGCTGGGTAAAGGCTGGGTAGGTGCGTGCGATACCATCGGTCAGTCCCATCCAGTAGAAGGTGGCGATATCGTTCTGTTTCATGGCCTTGATGAGGTAATCGACAAACTGGAACATCAGGTCCTTGCGAACATCATAGTCTGTCTTGCCACCGCCGGCATCGACGTTGTTGGTGCCCCATTCGCCGATGATGACGGGAGCGCCCTTGCTGACGAGGTAGGTCTTCAGGTTCTCAAGCCATGCATCAATCTCTGCTTTGATTTCGCTGATGGTGCGATCGCTGACGTAGTTGCCCGCGTTGTCCTTGTTGACGATGGAGGGATAGTTGTGAACCTCGAAGATGATATGGTTGCTTTCACCCGAGGGAATCTGCAGTTCCTTCAAGGGGTCTTGCACTCTTGCATCCCACGTGCCGTTGCCTGAGCAGGCGCCGTATGTGCTGACAATGAGGTTGCGCTGGGCATTGTTGCCACCGGTGGCGCGTACCACATCGACAAAGCTCTGGGCGTACTTGTTGATGGCATCGTAGGCGGAACTGCTCTGTGCAAAATTCCAGGAGCTTTTGGCGTCGAGCATCTCGTTATAGCCTTCGAACAGCAGCAGTTGGCCATAGTTGCGGAACTCTTGGGCTATCTGCTGCCACAGTTTCTCATAGCGGGCCTTGTTGGTAGCGTAGTTGGTTTCATCAGCCTTGATCCAATGGTAGCCGGTGAGGTTCTTCTGGCTGTCGTAGCTGTCGGCACCCGTGTCGTGGTGTACGTTGAGGATGCAGTACATTCCTTGGCTGATGACATAGTCAACCACCTCATGTACGCGGTTCATCCATGCTGCATCCATGTTGCCGTCCTTGTCCATGTGGTTATACCATGTCACGGGAACGCGGATGGCTCCGAAACCGGCTTCTTTCATCATGGCCACCAGTTCTGCCTTGGTGGGTAGCTGACCCCAGCAGCTCTCAGAGGTAATGTCCTGCTGTCCCCAGTAGTTGTCCTGGGTGGCATCATGGTATTGCTGGACATTGGCGTCGAGGGCGTTACCCAAGTTCCAGCCCAGTCCCATGTTCTTCACGGCATCCGTGGCATTCTCGATGGTTGAAGTGACATCGGGGATAACCACCTTGTCGCGGGTGATGACGTTGGCACTGCTCATGGCCTCCTTCCACCAGTCGTCGCTGCACATGGTGTCGGTAGAGCCTTGTCCGCCTTGATACCATACCATGAAATGTCCCCATTTGGCACCAGCGTTCCATATGTCGGTCATGGTGCCTAGCTCTGTATTGCTGCCGCCATTCTTGCCACATTCTGACAACACCACCATTTTGTTGGGATAGGTGGCTTTTATCTCGTTGAACTCTTGCAAGTTCTGTGTTGCATTGTAGCCATAGAGGTCACGACCCACGATGTCAACATACTCGTCGCCAGGATACCAGTCGGTGTCCTGGTTGTATTTGCTGCTGTCACCGTTGTAGTTCTGTGTGGTCCACACCCAGATGAGGTTGTTGACGCCTTTCTGCTTGAAATAGTCGTACATGGCCTTCCACAGCTTCTTGTAAGTATCGGCACCGTCGTAGCCCCACCAGAACCATGCTTTGGTCCAGTCGGCCTGCTGCTTGGCGCAAGCATTGCCTGCTGCCTCATGGAAAGGTCGCCAGGTAGCGGCAATGCCAGCGTCCTGTAACTTGAGGATGGTGGCAATGACCTTGTCCATCTGCTCGTAGAACCATTTGTTCTCCCACGTGCCGCTAACCAGAGCATTGGAAGCCTTAAAGGTGGTCTCGCTGGGCGTGCAGGTAACATCTGTTGCCCCCTGGCTCTTAGGCACATTGAAATGCCACATCAACTGTACGATACCGCCCGCATCGTGCCATTCCTTGGCAGGAGTGATGTCGGTGTAGTCAATCCAGTTGGCTGGAGAGAAACAGATGTGGATGAAGTCATAGCAGTTCATGGCTGGATACTTGCCTGTGAGCTTATAGACATTCTCGGCACAGGTGTTGTTCCAGTTGACATTTGCCATAACGCTGGAAATCGTCTTCTTGCCATACTGGTCCAGGAAATAAGCATACAGGTTCTTGGCTGCGTCGCTTGATGCGGTAACGGGTGTTGACGGAATGTCGGCAGCCGTCGTTCCCGTTGCTATCAGCGTGAGTGCTGCAATGAGTGTTTTCAGTCTTTTCATAAGTTTGTGAATTACTATATTCAAGATAGGCTCAGTGAATAGGCGAATATCCTATTTCGTTTTCCTGGTTGTCTCCTTAAGAAGCGATCTAATAAATCGGGATGCTCCATCAAAACGAAGCATCCCGGCTTTGCATAGAAAAATAGTTGTATGCTTATTTCATGAGTGCATCAACAATCTCACTTTCATTCCATTCCCCCTTTTGGCGGTCGTATAATCCCATCCACCAGAGACCAGTCGTACCGTATTCCTTAAACTTTTTAGCCATGTACTGGGCATATTTTACACGCTCAGCCATTTCGGGGTGGCTGCCGATGGCACCAAACTCGCCGAAGATGTATGGGATGCCTAACTTACCCAGGAAGTGAGCATCGACACGGTTGAAAATATCATCAATCTCGGTCTGACAGTCACTATCGAAATAGTTGATCCAGTAAATATTGTCACCACTTCCACTGCCGTCGTTGCAGAACCAGTAGGGATCATAGCAGTGGACAGAACCTACGATGTGGTTGGGGTGCTTGTCAGTAGGGCACTGCAGCTGCGAGATAGCAGCAGAAGCACTGGTGGAACCAACGGTGGCAATCAGCAGGTTACGGTATTCGTTGTTGCCGCCTGTAGCACGTACAGCATCCACGAAGTCCTGAAGCAGCTTGTTCAGCGTAGCCCAGTCGTCAGCAGAATAGCTGGCATAGTCGGTGCCGAAAGAACGCTCCTTGTTCAGCACCTCGTTCATCCCCTCAAACAACAGCTTGTCGTCGTAACTCTTGAAGCGGTTGGCAATTTGAGTCCATAGTTTCTTGAAGAGGGGGCTGGTGGTGGCATACTCGTCGGCAGCCGTCGAAATCCATGCAATGTTGTCTTCACGGTCACCCTTGGCACCGGTGTCATGCTGCACATTCAAGATGCAATAGCTGCCGGTGTTGAGCACATACTTCACGACCTGCTCCACGCGGTTCATCCACTCCTCGTTGACGTTGCCGTTGGTATCCATGTGAGGGAACCAGGTGACGGGTACACGGATGATGTTAAAGCCCTTGGCAGCAATGGCGTCAATCATCTCTTGGGTAGTGACGGGCTGTCCCCAGCATGTCTCATAGGTCTGCCAGTCACCAGGACCGGAGGGTGTGAACCAATCGTATTTGTTAACCTCTTGGCTGGCATCAAGGGTGTTACCAAGATTATAGCCCATCTTGAGATCTTCTACAAATGTGAATGCACTAATAAAAGGATCGTCAGGATCAGTCTCTGTGCCATTTTGATTGATGGTAACTGTACGTGATGTACCACCAGCTTTTACTGTGAGGACTACAGAACGTGCAGATTCAGGATTCTTTGCAACGGATATTTTAATATACTGGATGCTGTCGCCGTCCACGAAACCGGCATGGTTAGAGATGGTGCACCAAGACTCCTCGCTCAGCGAGGCCTCCCAGTCGGCATCAGAGAATACACCCAGCATTTGGCTGCTAGCACCCAGTGAGAAATTCAATTCGGTTACTTCTGTATTGCCTTGAAATAGCCTCATCACTTTGGCCGTGTCGCTGCTTTCGCTATCGCTGCAGCTCTGGAATCCCAGAGCTGCTACGATGAGCAAAATAATAGAAAATATTTTTTTTTGTTTCATAAACTTTTCAATTTAACATTATGGGATGTAGATGATACGGATATTATCAAGACAGAAATCAATCTTTCCAACAACTGTTCCTTGGTTGATAGACTGAATGCGGAATTGATTTAAACCTGTAGTAACGATTTCTGAATAAGTCTTACCTGCATAGCAATTAAATTTGCTTAAGGGCAGTACGTGACGATACCATTTTCCTTCATAAGCATTTCCATCAGCATCTGCCAGGATCTTTGTCTCAAAGACTGGTTTTGTGGGATAACCATCGGGAACCCAATCCTTGAAGTTGTCATACGTGTTTTCTGAATCGTCAAGAGGTTGTATCATATAGCGGAGGTAACCTGTGAAGGTTGGAACACCCTCAGCATCAAATTTATTGTAGTCAGAACCAATATTGTACACTTCCATTGCTAAGTAAATCTTTTCAGCAGGTGCATCCGCTGGAATTACATCGAAACCAGGCAACGGGAATGAGTTTCCGCTCCAGTCTTTCCGGTAGTAGATCATTGTTCCCCACCATTGTTGACCTTCAGCAGGAATGTTATAGTGGGCAAAGTTGCCGTCACAAGTAAATGGTGCTGTCGATCCGTCTGTTGTTTCATAGGAAGGATCACCTCCCCATCCGTTGTTTGTAGCTTGTCCATCCTCAAAGCCATAAATAATGGTAGAATAGTTGTAGAAACCAGTGGTAACTACACCACCGCCTGTCTTCACTGACAATTGTGGAGTGGCATCAGTGCTAGGCTTCATATACTCCTTGAAAGCTACGGTGATATTCTCACCAGCCTCGTCGACGGTGAAATCCTCTACATTCACTACCTTGTCGCCAATCTTCACCTCGTCAACTTGAATGAAGTTCTTACCAGTGATAACCAGCTCCTCGCCAGGAACAGGCATATCCGTGTTGACCTTTAAGATTTCGGGTGGGGCTAAACTTAGTGTGAAGGGATATAATACATTACCAGCAGCGCACTCAATAACCAGCGTTCCACCGTCAAATGACATCTCTGGAATCTTAAATTTCATCTCGGAGTCGGTAACATAGCCTTTTCCAGAGTCTGCTTTTCTGTGTTCTTGCTTGGTAATCTCATATTCTGTTACCTCTGCCTGCGTGCCACCAATCTCTGTCGCACTGGATGCATAAATCTCATCAGTTGTTAATGAAGTGATGAAAATACGATCTATATCAACTAAATTCTGGCCAATAACAGTAACCCAGTCACCTGCATTGCGTGGAAATTTCGATATTACACTTGTTGCTGAGGGGTAGGGGGCTGTAATCTTAAAAGAGTATGTAGCAATGCCATCTGAGGTAACCACACGGATCTCGTCTTTCAGATTGCTATCAAAAGCTGTCAGCACGAATCCATCATCCTCAGTCGGTACCTGAACGATGATACTGTGGTCAGTGTTCATGGTGGTGTTGAACCATACCTCTTGGTCATTGATGTAAACTTTTTGTGCACCGCCCAGATTCTCACCGCGAATTACAATGAGAGAGCCGGCGCCTATTTTACCGTACGTAATCTGATTGTTGGGATCCGTGTTAGTGACCGAAGTGATTTTCGGTGTACCGCCACTAGAGTCACTTTCCTTACACGAAGTAACGCCAAACAGGAATGATGCCATGAAAGTCATCAGCAACAGACTTGTCTTGAAATTTGACATATAGTGTTTCATATTCATTGTATTTTAACTTGTTCTTGTTTTTCCCGGAAGAGATCACTCTCCGAATTTATACTCCTGCGGAGGTAGGTTGAAATAGGGGTTTTGTAATACATCATTCTCTGGATAGGGCATGAAGATGTTTTCTTCGGTTAGCTTGATGGCTGCAAATCCAGGAGTCTCGCGTGCAATCTTCCAAAGGTCATAGGTGTATCCGTTGGCTTTGGTCATAGCTATACCGCCAGTAGTTACAATGGGATTGGTGTCATTGTCAAATCCTCCTTCAGGACCATATTGACGATAGACAATCTTTCCGTCGTTGTAGCGTTCAGCATCGCTCCACAAAGATGTTTGGATATCACCATTATCGTTCCATGAGGTTCCTGTGTACCATACTCCCTCACCAGATGGAATACAGCGATATGCTATTGTGCCATCGTCATTCAGAATGACATCGCCGTCATTGGTCATAAAACCACGGAATTGTTTGTTGTTAAAGTAGTTTAACATAAATTGAGGCTTCCATCGATACCATGTTACCATATCGAACCAATTAACACATTCCATGCCAAACTCGACGCGACGTTCACGAATCAGGTCTTCAAGGGTAAAAGAGGTCTTTGCCTTCAATCCAGCACGCAAACGAGTGGCGTTGAATGCGGTTAATGCTTCGGCATTCGATGTAGACTCATTGTTGCCAAGTAGAGCTTCTGCCTTGGTCAAGAATACATCAGCAAATCGCAGCATATAAGTATTGAAGGGGCTTCCCTGTGATACAAGATGTCCGTTGCAGTCAGCTTTGTCGCCAACAATCCCTTTCTTAATCTGCATCCAGTTCTTGGTATAAGTGTATCCACCCTTGTCCTTGTGAATGTAGTCGTAGGTCTTACCAGGGATGAAGAAAGTGGCACTGGCGCGTACTTGGTCTTCTGGTTCCTCATTGTACATATTCATCATGTCAACAGAAGCATGAAGAGAACCACCCCAAGCGCCGATTTCGGGAACTACCTCATTCCAGCCGATATCGTTGATGTTAACATTTCGCTCAGCATATTCTCCTGTCAGGGGATCAGCCCAACGCAGTGCCAACAAAGTTTCCTTGTTATTGTCTGCATAGCAGGCATTGTTCTCAACCTTGAACAAATCTTCGTAGTTGGGAAGCAAGGAGTATTGTCCACAGTTGATGACTTCGTCGCACAGAGTAACAACACGGTCAAGTGTGGCCTGGTCGCGAGTACTCTTATTCCATCCGCTTTGGGCTAAAAGAGCTTTGGCCAGATATGCTTTAGCTACAAATCGGGAAGGATGGTTGGCCGTGGTAGCTTTTTCTGGCAACAACTTTTCAGCCTGCTCGAAATCGCGAATGACAAATTTTAGAACACTTTCTTCTGTGTACAAAGGAATTTGGGGGTTCTCAGCAGCAGCATAGTTGTCCTCATAAATAATCACGTCACCCCAGCCGCGTACCAAATAGAAGTATGCCAAACCACGCATCAGACGAGCTTCACCGTTAATCTGGTTCAGCATATCTTGGTTGGTTCCTTCTTTCGCATTTTTCTCCATACTGCGGATAATAGCATTGGCTTGTGTTACCACGGAGTAGAATGCGCCCCATGCATTACCAATCTCGGTAGAAAGACCCGTTACTTGAAATCTTCCGAACTCACCATTGAGATAAGGACTCCATCCATCGTTAGCTCTCATCGAGCCGATAGGGTAAATGGCACGTTCGTTATATTTGGCCCATGCGGAGTTATAAAGTGGCTCTAGGAGTTTCAGCATGACACTTTGGTCAATGTCGTCTGCACCATAAAAGGTTTCTTCTGTGTATTGGTGCTGAGGCAGACGATCCAGATAATCCTTGGCACAACTGCCCATTGTCAGCGACATTCCTAACAGCGCTGAAATGGCGAGTATATTGAATTTTATCTTTTTCATACCATATATAATTATTAGAAACGAACTTTCAGACCGACGTTGTAGATGCGTTGTGATGGATAACGATAGTTATCAATGCCTTGCAAAGTGACAGTCTGGTTAATAGAACCCAACTCAGGGTCGTAGCCCTTATAGTTGGTGATAGTAAAGAGGTTCTGGACGTTGGCATAGACCTGCACCCAATCAACCTTCAGAGGTGCTAACCATTTCTTAGGAACATTCCATGAGAGTGACAACGACTTTAGGCGCAGATAAGATGCATTCTCTATAAATCGGCTGCTGACGCGGTTGTTGTCGTTAGCTGGATTTAGAGTAATACGCTGAACCTTGGCAGAACTTGCATTACTGATATATACATTGCTGATGTCTGTTGTTGAACCGTTTTCGTCCTTAAGTGCTATACGTGCGAAATCGAACACATCTTTCATGCGGTTACCCCAGCTTGATGGGTCAGAGAACTGTTGGCGAATATAGTTATAGGCATCATTACCTACACTTCCGTTGAAGAAGAATGACAATTCAAAGTCTTTCCATGTAATTACGTTGTTGAAACCAAAAGTGAAGGTGGGGTTAGGATCACCGATAAACTTACGGTCGGCCTCAGTAATCTTACCATCTTGATTGACATCCTCATAAATGTAGTCTCCTACCCAGATACCATTGTTTGGATTGATGGGCATAAGAGAACCATCGGTTGCAACAGGACGGGCTACAGGAACGCGGTTACCGTTGGCGTCAAGTACGAATTCTCCTAACTGGTTCTTCTGATAGAAATCGTCCTCGCAGGTAAACATGCCAATGACATTATATCCGTAGAAACGGCCAACAGCACCGCCTACAGGAGTCCATGTGACGATAGGGTCGCTTCCCTGTCCAGTCGGAATCTTGCCTGGCAGTGCAGCATCGGCAGAATTCAGACTGCTTAACTCGTTCTTGTTGAATGAGACAGTCAGTCCAGAACGCCACTGGAAGTCTTTGTTATTGATGTTAACGGTGTTCAGTGTGAACTCAACACCTCTGTTTTTCATAGAACCAGCGTTCACAATTGCAGGTGTTAGTCCCGTAAGGAAGTTTGGTAGTACAGCAGACATCAGCAGGTCGTCTGTGGTCTTCCAATAAGCATCAGTGATAAATTCGATGCGGTTATTGAGGAAGGCCAGATCCAGACCGATGTTCCATGCACGTGTTTTCTCCCAAGTCAAATCTTCGTTTCCGTAGTTGGCTGGTACATAAGCAGTTCCATTAGAGGTCGTTACATTCTTCATTTTGACACCATAGGCATATTCTGCGGCATTTTGGTTACCTACCAATCCCCAACCTAAACGTAGTTTTGCATTGCTTAGCCATGTAACTTTTTTCATGAAGGGTTCTTGAGTAATACGCCATGCAAGAGCTACAGATGGGAACCAACCCCAACGATGGCCTTTGGCAAAGTGTGAAGAACCATCAGTACGGAGGGTGGCTGTTAACAAGTAACGTTCTTTGAAATTGTAGTTGAAACGTCCGAAGTATGACTCAATGGACCAGTGATTTCCCTCCTCATTGTTCTTGGCAGTATCGGCATCGCCTACAGCAATACTGGTCAGTGCACCTGAAATGTAATTTCCGCGATACATCCAGCCTTGGTACCACTCGCCATCCTGAGACTCGTGACCGAGCATGAGCGAGAAACGGTTGTCCTTCAATGGCTCAATCTCGTAAGTTGCGTACTGCTTGAAGGAGTTGTATTTATTTGTAGAGTTGTATTTGTTATTAGCCGATGGGTAGGTGGATATGTTCCCATCTCTCCAGGTTTTATATTCTGGGACGAAATTAAGAGCTTTACCCCAGCCACGATTGCCACCATATTCTATGCGAATATTCAGCCCTTTAACAGGTTTGATATTGGCTGCAAAGTTATAGTCCAGTGACTGGTTTGTACGTTCATTGGTCTGGCGCTCTGCCATAAAAAGTGGGTTTACAGTATAGTTATATCTCATACTGCTTGATCCCATATCGTAACTTCCGTCAGGCCTATGAGCAGCCATGTCAGGTGTACTGGCAAGAGCCTGGTACATGATATTCCATTGGTCAAAGGTGGATTCCTGCCAAATATTGGCAAAGGCAACATTAGCATTGAAACTGAGCCATTTGTTAATCTCTGTATCGAAGTTAACACGGAAGGTAACACGTTCAAATGAAGAACCAATGGCAATACCATCTTGGTTTAGATAACCACCTGATATAGAATAATGTGTACTTTTTGTACCGCCGTTGATGTTCACTTGGTGGTTGTGCATAACAGCAGTACGGAACAACTCATCCTGCCAGTTGGTGCCATCAGTCAGCAGGTCGGGATTGAGATATTGTTCATTAGTTCCCCAGCCGTATACTTTAGAACGGGTGTTGTAATAGTCTGCATACTCTTTGAGATTCATAACATCCAACTTCTTGATGATAGACTGCCAACCCACATAGCCTTCATAGCTGACTTGAGGTCTGCTGTCTTGTCCTTTTTTAGTTGTAATAAGAACAACACCATTTGAGGCACGTGAACCGTAAATGGCAGTTGCCGATGCGTCTTTCAGCACTTCGATAGAAGTTATATCTGCTGGGTTTATAGTGCTTAATACGGAAGTGTTGCCATCCGTTTGTCCTGACATGGCAATACCGTCAATCACATACAAAGGCTCATTACCACCATTTAGAGAGTTAATACCACGAATTTGAACGGAGATGCCACCGCCAGGGGCGCCAGAGTTTTGGGTTACTTGAACACCTGCGATACGACCCTGCATGGCTTGTTCAACGTTCGTGTTTACACCTTGTTTAATTGCCTTCTCGTCAATAGACGATACAGAACCCGTCAAGTCAGAACGCTTCATCGTACCATAACCAACAACGACCACCTCATCAAGCATCTTCTTGTCTTCCTCGAGGGTGATGTCGTACTTTGCTCGTCCGTCAATCTTGATTTCCTTCGTCAGATAACCAATGTAACTGACGACGAGTGTCTGGCCTTGGCTGGCTTGGAGAGTGAAGTTGCCGTCAAAATCGGTGGCAACACCATTTGACGTACCCTTGATTACTACACTTGCACCGATAACGGGGCCCATGGCGTCGCTAACGGTACCAGTAATCTTCTTCGTCTGTTGTACTTCAAGTGGGGCATAAGTCCCTCCTGCGTACATTGCAGACGAGTACCCTAACAGGAAAATAGAGCATAATCCTGCCAGTAGAGTTTTCTTACTGCAATTTAGATTCATACGTTGTTTATTAGTTAGTAATTAAAAAAGGGAACGATATACCTGTTGGCAGTAATGTCCCATTTTGAATAAATATACACGAATCTGCAAGACTATCACAAATCTTGCAGATTTTTTTGTATCTATTTTTTACTATAGTGTTCCATAAGCATTTTCACTTGTGAAAATGAATTTCAAAAATCTTCCAATTTTTGTAAACTTATATGTATAAGAATGAGGGTGTGCCACTTGAAAAATCGTATATTTGTATTAGATTTTAAGCAAAAAAGACGTTATGGAACAGATGCACATCAACTTTACACATTTCAAGTCAGAGATTTCTCTTATGAACTACTTCGACACTGAGGACAAATGCAAGGCTGCAATTGCCCAAGAGCGTTGGGGCGATGGTGCTGTCGTATGTCCTTACTGTGGTTGCACCCACACCTATATGACCAAGGAAGGTCGTTTCATCTGCAAGGAGTGCTCAAAGCACTTCTCTGTAACTGTTGGCACTATCTTCGAAAATACCAAGGTATCACTCCGTAAATGGTTCTTGGCAATGTACAAGGTTGCATCAACCAAGAAGGGTGTTAGTTCACATCAGCTTGCACGTGACATCGAGGTCACTCAGAAGACTGCGTGGTTTATGCTGCACAAGATTCGTGGTCTCTTTGGCATCACTGATGAAATCGAACTTGATGGTGAGGTGGAAATGGACGAAATGTATCTTGGTGGTAGGGAGACCAACAAGCACGAATCCAAGAAGGTTGCTGGTACACAAGGTCGTTCAACCAAGACCAAGACTCCCATCTTTGGTATGATTCAGCGTGATGGTAAGGTTATTGCAATGAAGGTGGAGAACACCCAAGGTGCAACACTGTTGCCCATCGTTGGTCAGTTCGTGAAGGAAGGTAGCACTACCTATACTGATGAACTGTCAGCATATAATGGTCTTACCAAGGAAGGTTATGACCACCTTATCGTTAATCACGGCAAGCGTGAATTCGTTAGATGTAAGGACATCCACACCAACTCAATTGAGGGCTTTTGGGGACACTTTAAGCGTGTCATCTTCTCCACTTACCATTGTGTAAGCAAGGACTATGTTCAGCGTTATATCGATGAACAGTCATACAGATGGAACACAAGGGAAGAGAAGAGTTCCTATCGTTTCCACGATATGTTCGTGAAGGCTGTTAAGCACTTTACATACAGTGATGTGCTGTCACTGTCGAGCGTTGTAGATGACGAGTATAGGGTGTTTGCACATAACGTGTACTACCATTGGTATATGCATAATAAGGTTAGTGCATAAAGAAAGAGCAACCAACTGTGTGTTTGCTCTTATATGGAACTATGGTTAGTTTGATTGATGCGTAATGCATTAACCTTCCACTCCCAAAAACTGACCACCTTCATCATATTTTTCAAAATTGTTAGTGACCTTTGCGACACTTCTAACCGTTACTAATATTCCTTTAAAATTCAAGTCAATTAATCCTTCACCTTCACTACCATTTAAAGCACCAAAAGAAAAACGGTCATCCATATATGGTAGTTTTTTAACATCTTCAAAATCCATACCATCTATTATTTGCTTTGCTTCCATATAGTCTTCGTTATGACCTTCTTTCAATACTCTATTTATAGACTCTTTCACAGCACGTCTAACACTTGATTTCTTTTCTGCTTTTTCATAACCAGTAGAAATACCTTTGTCAAATGGACTATCTGCATATATGTCGTGATTAGGTGCTTGTGAGTATGCTTTGTCTTTTGCATCCCTTGCGACATTTCTTAATTTCCTTGGTACAGCACCTTTATCCCCAAGATTCTGTGCTCTTCTAATTGCACGCCCATAAACTTGACCCAATGCATCTTGTCCCTTTTCAGTATCGCCTATTTCATTTATAATCTTGTTAACAGACTCTTTCACAATCTTGTGAAGGTCACTCTCTGTTAGTCTTATAACTTTCTTATTCATATTCTATACGTATTTTTAATAATAAATATCATCAAGATTTGTTTTATTCGATAAATAACTGTAATTTCGCAGCAAAATTGATATTTATTGTTGAACTAAACATAATTGTAGTTATGGAAAAGAAAAATAAGCAAGAATCTTCAAAGATTAGAATCAACGAAAATGTAGAAATAGATGTAAATGATGTTCTATTCGTAAAGGATTGGAGTGAGATAGGGGATTTAGTATCTGAGGAAGAATTCTGCGATGCATTAGGTGACACGGCAGATGAGATATAAAATAGAAAGAGAAATATCAGATGGTATAAGACATTTTAGAAAAACGTGTGAAGGTTATAGTGATGAAAGCGTTGCCCAATTTGCAGAACTGAAAAGACAAATCAGATTATTAATATCAAAGTTGATGGCAACAGGCCTTGGTAGTTATCCAAAAGTCGATAAATCATTTCACAAAGTAACTACTGATAGCATTGGAACATTTATAGCTGTCATAGGAGCGATAGAAGGAACACGAATACCTATATTGATAATCAAACGGTGGGATTGGAGAATTAACCCACAAGTATTTAATACAATATATCCTTTATTATTGCAAGAAAAACCCATTTATGATATAATCAGTACTGATAATTGCGGATTCTCTATCATTAAAGATGCAAGAGGTTATTTCAACCACATCAATAATCAAAAACAAGTAATTTCAAAGGAATGGTTTCAGAAAGTTACTCCATTTCAGAATATCAATGGTTTCATTTTTGCTTATGTTCGCAGATTAAATGGTGATGCGTGTTATGTATTCTCTGATGGTACGTTAGGTAGGATTGATGATAACTATACAAGGCAAAACGCACAAGCACTATTAGGCGAATCACGAATACATCAGATTATAATGGAAGTACTTAATCAGTACTTGAAACAGAACTTGATATTAAACTAAATGAGCAACCGTGATTGGCTGCTCATTTTTGTATATCTATACATTATTGGTGTTTACTGCCAACAGGTATATCGTTCCCTTAAAAAAATTATAATGCTTCAAAGTTATTCGGGTGCAAAGTTAATGCCTTTTTACGAAATGGAGTATTCTTTTTTTGTTTATTTTTGATACTTTTTTGCAAAATATGTTTTGTAGCATAAAAAGAAACGGGTTAAGTAAAGAATTGTTTTATGTATTAATACATAAGGGAATGATTGTATTATGGATGTGGAATGGCTATTCTGATTTTTTCACCCAAGTAGTCTTGTGCTATTAACTATTTTTGGTAGATAATGTGAAAAATAATATGCGAGTTTGCAAAAATAGTATCATGATGTTCTAAATAATAATGCTATCTTTGCAGGCAGAAAATCATATCTAACTAAAGACCCAAGATACATGAAGAAATCATCTGTTTTATTTTTGCTTGTAGCCCTATGGATGGTTATTCCAATAGGGGCTCAGATTCGTGGTAACCATATTAATATAATGGTATCGCCTGATCATCAGGATTGGAACTATGAAGTTGGTCAAACTGCTCTGTTTAAGGTAAGTGTGTTGCGCTCTTCCACGTTGGTGAATGATGCGGTAATTGACTTTGAGGCTGGTCCAGAGATGTATCCTGATGTTAAAAAACAGCAAGTGGTACTGAAAGATGGTACAATGACTTGGAAAGGAAAGATGTCGATGCCAGGCTTCTATCGTATTTCTGTGACGGCCCATGTAGATGGGAAAGAGTATAAAGGGTCATGTACTGCAGCTTTCTCACCAGAGAAGTTGCAACCCACAACTGTAGAGCCGAAGGATTTTGACGCATTCTGGAACAAGACGCTTGAGGAGGCTCGTTGGACATCGTTGAACGCTCAGTGCGAATTGTTACCTGAACGATCAAATGAGGATGTCAATGTGTATCAGGTGTCGTTCCAGAATATCCGTAGGGGTTCGCGTACCTATGGTATTCTGAGTATACCCTCCAAGCCGGGGAAGTATCCTGCCTTGTTAAGGGTTCCGGGGGCTGGTGTCCGCCCCTATAGTGGTGATACTTATACTGCCCCTACACAGGCTATTGTACTGGAAATCGGTATACATGGAGTGGATGTAACCCAACCACAGCAGTTCTATGACAATTTGATGAATGGAGCGCTGAACTGCTATTGGAACTTTGGAATGGACAGTAAAGATGACAGTTATTATAAGCGTGTGGTGGTAGGCTGTGTGCGCTCAGTTGACTACATAGCCTCACTACCAGAATGGGATGGTAAGACGATAGGAGTGACGGGATCCAGTCAGGGAGGTTTTCTTTCCTATGCCACAGCTGCATTGGACAAACGTATCACCTTTGTAGCTGCTGTTCATCCTGCACTCTGCGACCATACGGCCTCGCTGAAAGGTGTGGCATGCGGATGGCCTCACTATTTTTATAAAATGAGTAATGAGAAAGGGGAAATGAGAAAAGCAATGATCGAGACATCCAGGTATTATGATGGCGTGAACTTCGTTCGCCGTATCAAATGTCCCACTTGGGTTTCGTTTGGCTATAACGACGATGTGGTACCTCCTACAACAGCCTATGCTACTTATAATACACTGAATTGTGAGAAGACATTGAGTATATATCAGCAGACGGCCCATTTCTGGTACCAGGAACAATGGGATGAGTGGCAGGAATGGATGAAGAAACAAATGAATGTAAAATGATGAAACAATATATATATATAATAGGTATAGCCATGATGATGGCAGCCTGTGGTCAGAAGACTATCGTTGAGAAAACACAGAGTGAGCAATTGGCTGAGCGCATGCAGACATTGCAGCAGCGTGGCTACATGATGGGTCATCAGGATGATCCGTTCTATGGTGTGACATGGGCTGGAACCTATAGTGGTGACAGTGCAGAATTAGGGAAGAGTGATGTGTTGATGACAGTGGGGGATTATCCCGCTGTAATGGGCTTTGATTTGGGAGGTATCGAAATGGATGATGCCAAGAACTTGGACAGCGTGCCTTTCCAGCGTATTCATGATGAACTGATAGCCCACCATGAGCGTGGCGGTATCGTGACTTTAAGTTGGCATCCCCGCAACCCGCTGACGGGTGGTACAGCATGGGATACATCAGACTCTTCTGTTGTCAGGAGTGTTCTTCCTAATGGCTCGCAATATGAGAAATTCCAGACCTGGATAAGGCGTGTGGGCGATTTTGTGGCAACTCTGAAGACAGAGGAAGACAAGCCTTTGCCCATTATCTTTAGGCCTTGGCACGAGAATAACGGCTCGTGGTTCTGGTGGGGACAGAAGCTGTGTAGTGATGAAGAGTTTCGCGGCTTATGGAAAATGTTGCAAGACTATCTGAATGAGCGTGGCTTTGACAATTTGCTTTGGAGTTATTCGCCTAATTTGGATGGAGGTTGGACAGAAGAGCGTTTCCTACAACGTTATCCTGGAAACGACAGAGTGACCTTGATAGGCGAGGATGCTTACCAGTGGGGCACGGAAGTGGACTTCAAGACAGCCCTGAATGCAGACCTCGCTTTTCTGAGTGAATTTGCCAAAAAGAACCAAAAGCTGTTGGCCATCACAGAATGTGGAATGAAGAATATGCCCGATTCGACATGGTGGACACGTGTGCTGAAGCCCATCATGGATCAGTATCCGCTTAGCTATTTCCTGTTATGGCGCAATTACAAGGAGGAGTATTTCGGGCCATCTCCTGAGTTGCCCTGCGCAGCAGACTTTAAGCAGTTGTATGAGGCGGAAAACGTCTTGTTCTTGAAGGATATAAAATAAGAATTATATAAATTGAACGATGAGCAATTTTGAAGAAAAAAAGAAGGCGTTAAGAGCCCACCATGAGGCGTTATTGACGCAAAAAAATGAACCTATGGAATGGGGTAATGGTATTTACGACAAGTGGAAGAATCCTATACTGACAGCGGAACACACCCCGTTGGAGTGGCGCTATGATTTCAACGAACAGGATAATCCATACCTGATGCAACGCATCATGATGAATGCAACGTTGAATTCAGGTGCTATCAAATGGCAGGGAAAGTACTGCTTGGTGGTTCGTGTGGAAGGTGCAGACCGTAAGTCATTCTTCGCAGTGGCAGAGAGTCCGAATGGTGTGGATAATTTCCGCTTCTGGGATGAGCCTATCACCATGCCCGATGATGTGGTGCCAGCCACTAATATCTATGATATGCGTATTACACAGCATGAGGATGGTTGGATTTATGGAGTTTTCTGTGCAGAGCGCCATGACGATTCCCAGCCAGGAAACCTCAGTGCAGCCACAGCTACAGCAGGAATAGCACGTACGAAAGATTTGAAGACGTGGTATCGTTTGCCTGACTTGAAGACTAAGTCGCAACAGCGTAATGTGGTGTTGCACCCAGAGTTCGTGGATGGAAAGTATGCATTCTATACCCGTCCGCAGGATGGTTTCATTGATACGGGCAGCGGTGGAGGCATAGGTTGGGCACTGGTTGGTGACATTACTCATGCTGAAATCAAAGAGGAAACAATCATTAATGCGCGCCATTATCATACCATTACTGAAGTGAAGAATGGTGAGGGCCCGCATCCGATTAAGACAGTCAAGGGATGGCTGCATCTGGCTCACGGTGTGCGTGCCACTGCCGACGGGTTGCGCTATGTGCTATATATGTATATGACGGCTCTCGACGATCCCACAAAGGTCATAGCAAAGCCTGGAGGCTACTTCTTAGTACCCGAGGCTAACGAATACGTTGGCGACGTAATGAACGTGGCTTTTGCCAATGGATGGATAGCTGATGACGATGGCCGTGTATTTATCTATTATGCATCGGCTGACACACGCATGCATGTGGCAACCTCGACAATTAATAAGCTCATAGACTACTGCATGAACACGCCAGAGGACGGGCTTTATACAGCAGCCTCTGTAGAGGCTATCAAGAAACTTATCAGGAAAAATGAGAAATTAAGAAAATGAGAACTTGAGAATGGTTGAGACAATAAAAACAATGAGGGCGGAAATGCAGAATGTACTGGAAAACAACATTCTGCGCTTTTGGCTTGACAAGATGCTAGACACAGAGCATGGTGGCTTCTACGGACAGATGATGGGAAACGGACAGCTCGTGAAGACTGCCGACAAGGGTGCTATACTTTCAGCTCGCATACTATGGTCGTTTGCAGCAGCCTATCGCGTATTGCACAAACCAGAGTATCTAGATGCTGCTACCAGAATGAAGGACTATATATTGGAGCATTTCTATGACAAAGAATATGGGGGCACCTACTGGTCGACGGACTATCTGGGGCAGGCGAAGGACACGAAGAAGCAGTTCTACGCCATAGGCTTTATGATATATGGGCTGAGCGAATATGCCCGTGCAACTGGCGACCGTGAGGCACTCGACTATGCCATCCTATTATATGAGTGTATTGAGGAGCATGCTTTCGATTCACAAAACAACGGCTATATTGAAGCCTGTACACGCGAATGGGGAACCATGGCTGATATGCGGCTCTCGGAATTGGATGCAAACTACCCCAAGTCGCAGAATACCCACTTGCATATCATCGAACCCTATACAAATCTGCTGAGATGTTTGAAAGAACTGCAAGCTGCCGAATCATGTGATTATGTGCCTGCCATAGGATCTGTCTTACCTATGGGCGTGAGTGTTCCTTTTGAGACGATAGTGAAGATAGAGGGCTCATTGCGTAATTTAATCAGTATCTTTACCGATCGTATCTTGAATCCCGAAACCCATCATTTGGACTTGTTCTTCGAGATGGACTGGACACGTGGTGCAGGACGGCTGGAAAGCTATGGTCACGATATTGAATGTTCATGGTTGATGCATGAAGCCGCACTGGTATTGGGTGATAAAAATGTGATAGAAAAAGTTGAACCGATAGTGCTTGCCGTAGCCAAGGCATCTGAGAAGGGACTTCGGCCCGATGGCAGCATGATACACGAAGCCAATCTGGATACTGGTTATGTGGACGATGACCTGCATTGGTGGGTTCAGGCTGAGAACGTCGTGGGATGGCTGAACATCTATCAGTATTTTGGCGATGAAAAGGCGTTGCAGCACGCCTTAGAATGCTGGGAATACATCAAACGGAACCTGATAGACTACGAACATGGTGAATGGTTTTGGAGCCGTCGGAAGGACGGCACGCTGAACTTGGATGACGACCATGCAGGTTTTTGGAAATGTCCTTACCATAATAGTCGCATGTGTCTGGAAACTATAGAACGGTTTAAGAGTTAAGAATTAAGAGTTAAGAGTTAAAACATTATGAAGAAGACGATATTATTTGGCATTTGCCATGTGGCATTCAGCCTGTGCGCAATGGCCTGGCAGGGGGATGTCACTATTGAAACCCCTAAAACGCAATTGTTGCTTACCACACAGGAGGATGGTGACCTGTGTCAGTCGTACTATGGCGACAAGAATGCCACCTTACAAGAATTGCGCGATGGCGGCAGTGATTTCAACTTCCATGTTATGCCGGCTTTTGGCACAGTTGATGCCGTCCAGGCTCCTGCCTTGCAGGTACAGCATGTTGACGGTGACTTGAATTTGGAACTTAAGGTTGCTGACTATGAAATAAAGGATGAACCGCGCGCCAAAATACACATCTTTACAATGATTGACAAACTGATGCCCTTCACAGTAAAAGTCTTCTACAAAGCATACAAGAACGTCGATATCATTGAAACATGGACTGAGATTTCGCATCAGGAAAAGAAGGTCATCACGCTTAAACGTTTCGATAGCGGTCACCTGACATTGCGCCAAGGTGATGTGTGGATGACGCATCTGCATGGCAACTGGGCCGCTGAGACAGAACCGACTATGGAACCCGTAACTCAGGGGATGAAGGTGATCAGCAACACGGACGGTGCCCGTAACTCTCATCTCGACGCACCCGAACTGATGCTCTCACTCGACGGATATCCACAAGAACAGACAGGACGCACTATTGGTATCGCCCTCTGCTGGAGCGGCAACTATGAATTACGCGTAAATACGATTTCGCACAAAGAACATCATATCTATGCAGGCATCTCGCCCCTATCGAGTGAGTATGTCTTGGAACCGAAAGAAATTTTCGAGACACCCCATATGGCTATGACCTACTCTGACAAGGGCATGGGTGGTGTGAGCCGCAATTTCCATGACTGGGCACGCAAGGAAGGTATGCTACATCGTGGTATGCAGACGGGTGACATCCTGCTGAATTCATGGGAAGGCATCTATTTAGACATTACTGAAGAGAAAATTATCAAAATGATGGACGATATAGCTGCCTTTGGCGGTGAACTGTTTGTGATGGACGACGGCTGGTTTGGCGATAAGTATCCACGCAAGAAGGACAACTCGTCGTTAGGCGACTGGGTGGTAGACCGCCAAAAGCTGCCCAACGGCATCAAAGCCCTTACTGATGCCGCCAAGCAGCGTCATATCAAGTTTGGTATTTGGATTGAACCAGAAATGAGTAATACCACCAGTGAACTGTACGAACAGCATCCTGACTGGGTGTTACAGACCAAGGGACGCAAACTAAAACTGGGCCGTGGGGGCACGCAGGTTGTACTCGATATGACGAATCCTAAAGTGCAGGATTTCGTATTCAAGATTGTTGACGACCTAATGACTCAGTACCCAGAAATCAGCTACATCAAATGGGATGCCAATGCTTCGATACAGAACTACGGTTCGCTCTATCTGCCCAAGTCGAAGCAGAACAACATCTACATCGATTACCATCGCGGACTCATCAAGACCTTGCAGCGTATCCGTGCCAAGTACCCTGACCTGGTCATCCAGGACTGTGCCTCGGGCGGCGGACGTGCCAACTATGGCCTGCTGCCCTACTTCGACGAGTTTTGGGTATCTGATAATACTGATGCCCTGCAGCGTGTCTACATTCAATATGGTACCAGCCTCTTCTTCCCCGCCAACGCCATGGCTCAACACATCAACCACGTTCCATATTGGAATACGGGCGGACGGCGGATTCCAGTCAAATTCCGTTGCGATGTGGCCATGAGCGGACGTCTTGGTATAGAGCTGCAACCCAAAGACATGACCGACGAGGAGCGCCAGCAATGCACCACTTGCTTTGCCGACTACAAGCAATTGCGTCCCATCGTTCAGACGGGTAATCTCTACCGTCTGTTGTCCCCCTACGACCACAAGGGCGTAGCTAGTCTCATGTATGTCGACGATGCCCGGAGCAACGCCGTACTCTTCGTCTATAAAATCGAGAACTACTACGACCAGCCCCTGCCACGCCTGCGTCTAGCCGGTCTGAATCCTGACAAGACCTACACGCTAACGGAGCGCGATGTGCGCATAGGTCAGAAATCCTGTAGTCTAAACGGCAAGCAGTTCACAGGTCGTTTCCTGATGTCTGTAGGCATCGAGGTTCCTTTGTGGGAAGACTATGCCTCACGTGTGTTTGAACTTAATTAAAGAAGTGACGTATGAAACCGTACAAATTTGAACCATATCTAAAGACAACCTTATGGGGCGGTTATCAGATTGCACCTTTCAAAGGTATCTTTACGGCTCAGCCGAATATCGGTGAGAGTTGGGAAATTAGTGGTGTCCCCGGACATGAGAGCCGTGCTATCGCGCGTGGGCTTATCGATGATGTCGACGTCGGACTTACATTAACAGATCTCATTGACAAGTACAAAGGCCTGCTCGTGGGGCAGAAGGTCTATAAAAAGTATGGCAACAAGTTTCCGTTGCTGGTGAAGTTCATCGACTCGCGCCAGGATTTAAGTGTGCAAGTTCATCCCGATGATAAACTGGCCATGAAACGTCACGGCTGTCAGGGTAAGACCGAGATGTGGTATGTCATTAAGAGCGATGTAGGCGCCAAGATATATTCTGGCCTGAAGAAAAACATCACCCCTGACGAATATGAGCGGTTGGCTAATACTCCAGTTCCCGATGGTTCCCCCTCTGGTTCCCATTCTCCCATGCAGGATGTCATTGCCACGCACGAGGCGCATGACGGTGATCTCTATTTCCTGCCTGCTGGAAGATTGCACGCCATTGGTGCCGGCAACTTCCTTGCTGAAATTCAGGAAACTTCCGACATTACCTACCGTGTTTACGACTTCGGACGAAAGGATGCCCATGGCAGGCCTCGCGAGTTGCATATCGCTGAGGCTCGCGATGCCATCGATTACCGCGTATGGCCGGAATACCGTAGCAGTTACGACTCGACCAAGCCCATATCACAACTTGTCAATTGTCCGCATTTTGTCGTTCATCGTGTCGTTGTGCAGGTGGCATCCCAAGTCGATTTCCACTGCGATTCGTTTGTTGTTGTCATGTGTCTGTGGGGCGAGGCCAATATTAATGGCATCAGCATTCGACAGGGTGAGACCATCCTCGTACCTGCCTGTGAAAATGTGCTATATATCTTTGGAAACGCCTCATTCCTAACTGCTACAATAGGATAATGTCATTCGTTTTTCCCAGAACAAACTTATTGTTTATATATGAAACAACGATTATTTTACAGTATGGTACTGATCTTGTACGTCTTGGGCGTGCAGGCAACAATAATTGGTGTTGATAACGTGCGTGAAACTATCCGACTGGATAAGGGATGGAAGTTTGCAATGGGGCATGCTTCCGACCCCCTGAAAGACTTCGGTTGTGGAACGGAGTACTTTAACTATTTGACAAAGGCTAACTCCATCCACAACGAGGGACCTTATTCTCAGAAATTCAATGATTCTCAATGGCAGGAAGTACAGATACCTCACGACTGGGTATCGATATTACCCTATGCCAAAGAGGCCAGCCATTCGCATGGCTATAAGACTGTAGGTTATAAGTATCCGGAGACCAGTGTAGGGTGGTATCGAAAGACGTTTAAAATCGGTAATGAAGATCTTGGGGAACGTCTTATGCTGCGTTTTGACGGTATCTTCCGCAATGCACAGGTATGGTTCAACGGCTTCTATATGGGTACGGAACCAAGTGGATACACAACGCAGGTTTTCGATATTACACCTTATGTAAAATATGGTGAGGACAATTTGATTTGTGTCCGTGCGGATGCTTCATTGGAAGAAGGCTGGTTTTATGAGGGTGCAGGTATCTATCGAGATGTGTGGTTAGAGAAAAGTGCTGAGGTCAGCGTAGCGCCTTTCGGCACCTTTGTCTATGCAGAACTGAGCAAACCGTATTCAAAGGCCAAACTTTGCATTGAGACAGAGGTCTGCAACAGTTCCCTCAAATCTCAACAATGTGAGGTCGTGCAACGTTTGTTGGATGCAGACGGCAAAGAAATAGGTAAAAGTGAGGCAATAATCTTGAATCTGAAGGCCAAACAGACACAGAGTTGCAAGCAGAGTATCACGGTGGACCATCCACACCTCTGGAA
The DNA here is from genome assembly GCA_902782305.1 of uncultured Prevotellaceae bacterium. Lineage (GTDB taxonomy): Bacteria > Bacteroidota > Bacteroidia > Bacteroidales > Bacteroidaceae > Prevotella. The sequence goes on along the minus strand of CACZMV010000001.1, from coordinate 92,205 downwards.
CATTACAGACCCTTATCTGTATCAAGTGGAAACCACTGTCGTTCAGAATGGAAAGGTTACAGATTTTTATAAGACCACCACAGGCATCCGCGATATAGTATTTGATGCTGAGCAGGGCTTTCTGCTGAACGGTAAGCAGGTGAAACTGAAGGGGGTGAACCTGCATCAAGATCATGCCGGTGTGGGCTCAGCCATCCCCGATGCCTTGCAGGTATGGCGTATCCAACAAATCAAAAAGTTCGGCTGCAATGCTTATCGTTCTTCGCACAATCCCATGACGCCAGCAATGCTTGACGTTTGTGACCGTGAGGGAATCCTCGTCATTGAGGAGAACCGCCTGATGGGTGTTAACGATGAACATCTTCGTCTGTTGGAACGCATGATTAAACGTGACCGCAACCATCCTTCCATTATTATGTGGAGCGACGGAAACGAGGAGTGGGGCATCGAGAACACAGCTCTGGGCACTCGCTTAGCTGAGGCAATGCGTGAATATACGCGCCTATATGATCCCACGCGTCCGAGTACCGTGGCCAATGCCGGTGGTATGGAACTTATCAAAGGTGTTGATGTGGTAAGTTTTAACTATATCGTGCAGAACGATGTGGACAATCGCAAGAAGTCCAATCCTTCATGGAAGATTGTTGGCAGTGAAGAGACAACTGGCTGCGGAACGCGTGGGTGGTACTTCAACCAATCAGACTACCCTGGGCGTATGGTCAGTATGAACCGTGACACAATACACCATCATATTGAGAATGTCATTGAGCGCGGCTGGCGTTTCTATGCCGAGCGTCCTTGGGGCGCCGGACTGTTCTACTGGACGGGCTTTGACTATCGTGGTGAGTCCAATCCGCTCGTGTTCCCAGCTCACGACTCTGAGTTTGGTATTCTAGACTATTGTGGATTTCCAAAAGACGAGGCGTATTACTTGAAATCATGGTGGACGGACGAACCGACATTGCATATCTTTCCACATTGGAACCTGCAAGGGCATGAGGGTGAGGAGATAGAGTTATGGGCATACAGCAATTGCGATGAGGTGGAATTGATGGTGAACGGCAAGAAACTGGGCCGCCAGCAGATGCCTAGAAACGGACACCTGAAGTGGAAAGCCGTCTATCAGCCTGGCAAAGTCGTTGCTATTGGCTATAAGAACGGCAAGCGCATCATGACGAAGATTATAGAGACTACGAAACCGGCTTATCAGACGCTATTGAAGGCTGACCGCCAGGAGATTATTGCCGACGGGCGCGATCTCGTAATCATTACCGTTGAGGTTCAAGACCAAAAGGGGCGTATCGTTCCCGATGCCTGCCCCATGCTGAATTTCCGTCTTGAGGGCGATGCTCGCATTTTGGGCGTTGGCAATGGCGACCCGATGTATTTAGGTCAGGACCATCCCACCAGTATGAACTGCAAGGAGTTTTCCATCCCGGCTTTCAATGGTCTGGCTCAAGTGATTGTTCAGAGCACGGAAACGGCTTCTGAAATCACGCTCAACTGTCTTAGTGACGGACTGAAAACGGGACAAATCAGGATTGTTACTGTATCTAGATCAACCGCATTATAATTCCGTCTGGAAATTGCAATAGAATCTCATTTTTTTTCGTAACTTTGCACAGTAAACCCTAAAAACAATGAAAAAAATTATTGTATTCTCTCTTCTTCTCATAAGCTCGCTTGTAGCTTTTGCACAACAATTGCGCAATCCCGTTATCCCAGGCTATCATCCAGACCCCTCCGTTTGCAGGGTGGGTGATGACTACTATCTGGTCAATTCGTCGTTCCAGTATTTTCCAGGTGTTCCCATCTACCATTCCAAGGATTTGGTCAATTGGGAGCAGATAGGCAATGTGCTAGATCGCGAGAGCCAGTTGCCTTTGAAAGGAGCTACTTCTTGGCAGGGCATCTATGCTCCCACCATCCGCTATCATGCAGGAACCTATTATATGATTACTACCAATATAGGCAATGGAGGCAATTTCATGGTGACAGCTCAGAATCCATCAGGTCCTTGGAGCGAACCCATTTGGCTGGAACAGCAGGGCATTGACCCTTCGTTGTGGTTTGAGAATGGCAAGTGCTATATGGTGAGCAATCCTGATAACACCATCATGCTTTGCGAGATTGACCCCAAGACGGGCAAACAGCTTACTAAGAGCAAACCACTTTGGCAAGGTACAGGTGGACGCTATCCAGAGGGTCCCCATCTCTATAAGAAGGATGGTTATTACTACTTGCTCATCTCAGAGGGAGGCACTGAGATGGCTCATGGCTTGACGATAGCCCGTAGCAAGAAGATATTGGGACCTTATGTGGCGAATCCTCAGCATCCGCTGTTAACTAATTGCTCTTTGGCAGGACAAACCATGCAGATTCAGGGCACGGGTCATGGCGACTTTGTGCAGGCTACAGACGGAAGCTGGTGGGTGGTGTTCCTGGCTTATCGTAACTTTGGGGGTGCTTATCACCATATCGGTCGCGAAACCTACTTGGCACCCGTGGAGTGGAAGAAGGGTCAATGGCCTGTGATTAATGGAGGTCAGCCCATCGATACTGTGATGCGGGTAAAGACCTTGGCTCCTCAGAAACCTTGGCAGCATCGCACGCGTACCATATTTAATAATAATAAGTTGTCGCCAGAGTGGATTTATCTGCAGAATCCCATCCCCAGCAACTATGAGTTTGATGGACAACTCTGGTTGAAGGCACATGGAACCCTGACGGAGAACAACCAACCCACTTTCTTGGGTCGAAGACAAGAGAGTGTCAACATAGTTATTGAAACGGAAATCGATATCGACCAACTCGACTTTGCCACTGAAGCAGGACTGACCGTCTATCAGATTAACGATGGACACATGGACTTGACATTGGAGAAATACCAGACAGGTTCAGTGGCTGTGAAGATGAGATATCAGATAAAGTCGCTTCAAGGCGAGTTGATGGGCGATGACTCTGGTCAATTGCAAGGCAAGGTGCGATTGCGCATTACCTCGGATGGCAACCAGTATCGTTTCGAGTACGCTCAGGCTGATGGCGATTGGAAGTTGATAGCCAGTCATGATTGCCCACTTGTCAGCACAGAAGTCGTAGGAGGCTTTACGGGTGTCACCTTGGGAATGTTCGTTGAAGGCGGGGGCAGAGCAGCTTTCCGCTATTTCGATTATACTGAAAAGTAATGTTTTTTGTGATTTTGCTTGGAAGTTTGAAATAAATTGTATAATTTTGCATTCATATTGTATAACATCTTTAATCAAATAAACAACAAAGCGTTATGAAAAAGTATTTAGCTGAAATGGTGGGCACGATGGTGCTCGTGCTGATGGGCTGTGGCGTTGCCGTTAGCCTGGGTTGTGATCCTGTAAACAACATTCCCGCAGTAGTTGGAACAGCTTTTGCCTTTGGTTTGGCTGTGGTAGCAATGGCTTATACCATTGGTGGCATCTCTGGTTGCCACATCAATCCTGCCATTACGTTGGGCTGCATCATTGCTGGACGCATGGATGCCAAGGAGGGTATTATGTATATCGTGTTCCAATGCATTGGTGCTTTCATCGGAAGTGCTCTGCTTTACATTCTGACGGCTAATGTTCCTGGTTTGGAAGGTACAGGTGCTAATGACTTGCAAGTTAATGTTTCTATGCTGGGTGGCTTGCTCGCTGAGATTATCTTCACCTGCGTATTCGTACTCGTTGTTCTGGGCGCAACAGCCAAGACTAATGGTGCTACCAACAACTTTGCAGGTCTGGCTATCGGTCTGAGCCTCGTTCTGGTTCACTTGGTATGTATCCGCTATACAGGAACCTCTGTAAATCCTGCTCGTTCGCTGGCTCCAGCCATTTTCCAGGGTGGCACTGCTCTGGCTAACCTCTGGATCTTCATCGTAGGTCCCTTCGTAGGTGGTGCTTTGGCTGCTTGCATCTGGAAGGTAATTGAACCTAACGAGAAGTAATATTTGCAACGTTTAGTTTGCATTTTCCCTTGCACGGGTTACACAGTGATACGGAAAAGTTTAAAATCCGTAAAAAACTGCGCAATCCGTGCAAGATTATTTTCGGTTTTTGAAAAGAAATCGCTATCTTTGCAGTCAGATAGATTTTTAACTAACAAATAAAAAAGAAACAATTATGGTAAATTACAAGGATTTAGGTCTCGTCAACACTCGCGAGATGTTCAAGAAGGCCGTAGCAGGTGGCTATGCTATCCCCGCATTCAATTTCAACACAATGGAGCAGATGCAGGCTATCGTTCAGGCTGCCGTTGAGACAAAGTCACCTGTCATCATGCAGGTGTCTAAGGGTGCTCGTAACTATGCCAACGCTACCATTCTGCGTTACATGGCTGAGGGCGCTGTAGCTTATGCTAAGGAGTTGGGTTGCGCTCATCCCGAGATTGTGCTGCACCTGGACCACGGTGATAGCTTCGAGCTTTGCAAGGACTGTATTGACATGGGCTTCTCAAGCGTAATGATTGACGGTTCTTCACTGCCTTATGAGGACAACATCGCCCTGACCAAGAAGGTTGTTGAGTATGCTCACCAGTACGACGTGACCGTTGAGGCTGAGCTGGGTGTGCTGGCTGGCGTAGAGGACGAGGTGCAGGCTGAGGAGTCTCACTACACCAAGCCCGAGGAGGTCATCGACTTCGCTACCCGTACCGGCTGCGACTCACTGGCTATCTCTATCGGAACTTCTCACGGTGCTTACAAGTTCAAGCCCGAGCAGTGCACCCGCGACCCGAAGACCGGCCGTCTGGTTCCTCCTCCCTTGGCATTCGACGTGCTGCATGAGATTGAGAAGAAGCTCCCCGGATTCCCCATCGTGCTCCACGGCTCTTCTTCAGTACCTCAGGACGAGGTCGACACCATCAACAAGTTCGGTGGCAACCTGCCCGACGCCGTTGGTATTCCCGAGGAGCAGCTCCGTGAGGCTGCCAAGAGCGCTGTCTGCAAGATTAACATCGACTCAGACTCTCGTCTGGCAATGACCGCTGCTATTCGTCAGCACCTCGCTGAGCATCCCGATCACTTCGATCCTCGCCAGTACCTGAAGCCCGCTCGTGAGAACATGAAGAAGATGTACATCCACAAGATTGTGAATGTGCTCGGTTCTGACGGAAAGCTCGGATAAGCCAATTGTCATAAACAAAAATGGGCTCCTTTTTGAGGAGCCTATTTTTGTTTTGTCTATTCGCTTAATTGTTTGAAAGCCTTGGGAAGATATTGGATGATATCGCTGGCTGTCAAGCTCTCTTCGCCTAAATCGTTGGCAGCTAAATCGCCTGCCAAACCATGCAGGTAAACACCAACGATACAAGCATCTTGTTGCTTATAACCACGTGCCAAGAGTCCTGTAATGATGCCCGTAAGCACATCGCCACTACCAGCAGTTGCCATTCCTGCATTTCCTGTTGGATTGAACAGGATATGTCCGTCGGACATACAAATGGCTGTATATCGTCCTTTCACAATCACATAGCCTTTAATCCGCTCAGCCAGATTACGCGCCTTGGTCAATCGCTCATAGCTATCGGCTGAATGTCCTTCCATGCGGTCGAGTTCCTTGGGGTGGGGAGTCAGGATGATGCCCTTGGGCAATTGCTGCATCCATGCACGATGATTACCCAGAATGTTGAGTGCATCGGCATCGGCAACAATAGGACACTGAGTTCTTCTCAATTGCGAAATCAGGGCAATGGCTGTCTGCTCACTCTGTCCAAGTCCTGGACCGATGCCAAGAGCCTGAAAGTCTTCCGTCTCAACAGCTTCAGCGAAGATGGTTTCTTCAGAACCCATTTGTACAACAGCCTCAGGTACTGCCGTCTGCAGAATAGGGATGTTACGCTTAGGAGAATTGATGGTCACTTTGCCAGCACCAGCACGCAGACAGGCTTTGGTAGCCAAGATGGCAGCGCCTGCCATACAGAAACTACCAGCTATCAACAGCGCATTGCCCATTAATCCCTTGTGGGCAAAAGGACTGCGCTTGAGGAGTCGTTCTCTGATATCATCCTCTTCTGTGATGGTATATTGCGCATCAATCTTGTTGATGCCCTCTTGGCTCAGTCGGATGTCGAGTACATGCAACTGACCGATGAAATACTGATTCTCTGCGAAAAGGAAAGACAACTTAGGCTGTTGCAGCGTGAAGGTTCTGGTGGCACGGATGGTGTTGGCGCGTACATTATAAGTATTGTCTTCCGTCATAAGACCCGACGGTACATCAATACTTGCCACCTGAGAGGGTGACGCATTGACGTATTTCACCAACGAGGCAAAGCCTCCGGCAAGGGGCTTGTTGATGCCAGAGCCGAAAAGACCATCAATAACCAGCATGTCTTTCTCCAATACGGGTGGGTCGAATTCTTGGGTTACCTCAATAAACTCATGGATGCGCTTGCATTCCTTCAGCCTCTTTTTGTTGGTAGCACAATCGGGTGAAAGATGTCCGCTGATATTGAATAAATAGGCTGAAACGCGGTAGCCCTGTTCTGCCAACATACGGGCAACAGCTAAAGCGTCGCCACCATTGTTTCCTGGTCCGGCAAAGACCACAACAGGTGTGGAGACAGACCATACGCCCATCATGGCATGGGTCAGGACTTTGGCTGCTCGTTCCATCAAATCAAGGCTTGAAATGGGCTCATGTTCGATGGTATATTTATCTAATTCGTGTATCTGATTACTAGTGAATATCTTCATGATGAGTGCAAAAATACGAAAAATATGCTAATTCATACCTATTCTTTGCCGAAAATTTAGTAATTTTGTGGCAAATTTAAATTTTTACGCTCATGGGTATAGTGAAAATCAAGGATAAGACGTTTAAAACGTCTATTCCCGAGGCTGAGATTAAACAGCGTGTGAAGGAGTTGGCACAACGGATTAATCACGATTATGAAGGCAAGAATCCCTTGTTTCTGGTCGTGCTGAATGGCGCGTTTGTTTTTGCTGCCGACCTGTATCGAGAGATTACTATCCCCAGTGAAATTTCGTTTGTAAAGCTTGCCTCATATCAGGGTGTTACCTCGACGGGAAAGATAAAGGAAGTGCTGGGTATCAACGAATCGCTGGCTGGACGTGATGTCATTATTGTGGAAGATGTTGTGGACACAGGGCGAACTATGAAACAAATGGTAGAATCGCTGGGTACTCGTAATCTTGCCTCGGTTCGTATCTGTACGTTGTTTGTCAAACCCGACAAACTGGAGGAACCGCTGGATATAGAGTATGCTGCTTTCTCAATCCCTAACGACTTTATTGTGGGTTACGGCTTGGACTACGATCAGGCTGGACGAGGACTAAAGGAAATCTATACATTAGTAGAAGAATGAGACAAATCAAATTACCCCACCTGCCCAGTGATATTGAGGAGCGTAAAAGCGACCTCATGACAGACCTGTGGTATAAAGGTAAGGAGACACAAATTAAACAAGACACCGTAAAGGTAAAAATCAGGATGAAGAATATTGTAATTTTTGGTGCTCCCGGCTCAGGAAAGGGAACACAAAGTGACTTGATGATTGAGTATTATGGTCTGGGACATATCTCTACAGGCGATGTGCTTCGTAATGAAATCAAAAAAGGTACAGAGTTAGGTAAACTGGCTGCAAGTTACATCGATGGTGGAAACTTAATTCCCGACGATCTGATGATTAGCATTCTTGCTAAGGTCTATGATGAGTTCGGACGTGGCCATAAGGGCGTCATCTTCGATGGATTCCCCCGCACTATCCCACAGGCTGAGGCATTGAAGAAGATGCTTGACGAGCGTGGCGACAAAGTGGCTGCCATGATTGAGCTGGATGTGCCAGAGGATGAACTGATGGATCGACTCATTAAGCGTGGAAAGGACAGTGGACGTGCTGATGATAATGAAGAGACCATCAAGAAACGTTTGGTGGTTTATCACTCACAGACCCAACCGCTCATCGAATGGTATAAGAAGGAAGGTCTGCACCATCATATCAACGGTAGTGGTACGCTGGAGCGCATCTTCGCTGATATTAAGAATGTAATTGATAATCTCTAGTCAAAACTAGTACAAACTGGTAAGACTAGTAAAACTAGCTTATGGATAGCAACTTCGTAGACTATGTAAAAATCATGTGCCGTTCAGGCAAGGGTGGTCGTGGGTCCATGCACCTTCGTCATGTGAAGTACAACCCCAACGGAGGACCTGATGGTGGCGATGGTGGCAAGGGTGGTAGCATTATTCTGCGTGGCAACCATAACTACTGGACGTTGTTGCACTTGAAATACGAGCGTCATATCTTTGCAGAGCATGGTGGCAACGGTGGCAAGGACAAATGTCATGGTACCGATGGCAAGGATGTATATATTGACGTGCCCTGTGGAACGGTGGTCTACGATGCTGAGACAGGAAAATATGTCTGTGACGTCACTTACGACGGACAGGAGATCGTATTACTGAAAGGTGGTCGTGGTGGACTGGGTAATTTCCAGTTCCGATCAGCTACCAATCAGGCTCCTCGCTATGCACAGCCTGGAGAGCCGATGCAGGAAATGACCATCATTCTTGAGCTGAAGTTGTTGGCTGACGTGGGTTTGGTAGGTTTTCCTAATGCGGGAAAGTCGACTCTGCTCTCTTCACTCTCCAATGCTCGTCCCAAGATAGCCAATTATCCTTTCACCACGATGGAACCCTCGCTGGGCATTGTGGGCTATCGTGATAACAAGTCGTTTGTGATGGCTGACATCCCTGGTATCATTGAGGGTGCCTCAGAGGGAAAAGGTCTTGGACTTCGTTTCCTGCGCCACATCGAGCGCAACTCGCTGTTGCTGTTTATGGTTCCTGGTGATACGGCTGACATCAAGCGGGAGTATGAAATTTTGCTGAACGAACTGCGTCAGTTTAATCCGGACATGTTAGACAAACATCGTGTCTTGGCTATCACCAAGTGCGACTTGCTGGACGATGAATTGATAGAGATGTTGCGTGAGACGTTGCCCGATGACCTGCCTTGCGTGTTTATCTCTGCTGTTGCCAATAAGGGATTGGATGAACTGAAGGATGTGCTATGGCGTGAACTGAATGCTGAAAGCAACAAACTTGCTGCTGTGATGGCTGAAGACACATTGGTTCATCGAGACAAGGATATGACCCGCTTTGCTGAGGAAATGGCAGAAGAGGGTGAGGACGAAGACATAGAATATGTAGATGTAGACGATATAGATGATCTTGACGACCTGGAATATCTAGAGGAAGAAGATGATTAGCCCACAGCTTACATATTATAATATGGGTACTGGTGTGACGGCTTTCAGTACGACACGCCAGGGAGGATGCAGCACAGGAAACTATGCTGCATTTAACATCAATGGCTATTGTGGTGATGACGAGGTGCATATTGCTGCCAACAAGGTTGCTCTCTGTGGTTTGTTGGGTATTGATAGTAATCGCCTGGTGATGCCCCATCAAGTTCACGATTGTGTGGTGCGTCGCATTGACGGACCCCAGCAAGGGGTAATAGAAGGGGTGGATGCTGTGATGACTGATGTTCCCCAGCTGTGCATAGGTGTCTCTACAGCTGATTGTATTCCCGTGTTGCTCTATGATTCCACTCATCGTGCCGTTAGTGCTGTTCATGCAGGGTGGCGAGGTACCGTTCTGCGTATTGTCCAGAAGGCAGTGGAAGCTATGTGCCATGCTTATGGAACAGCGCCTGCTGATTTGCAGGCGGTCATCGGCCCAGGCATCTCGCTCGATAGTTTCGAGGTGGGCGATGAGGTCTATGATCAGTTTCTTTCTGCAGGCTTCGACATGCAGCCCATTAGTCGCCGTGAGGCTAAATGGCACATCGACTTACCCATGTGCAATCGCCTGCAATTGATGGAGGCATGTGTCCCTGCTGATCATATCCAAATGACGAATATTTGCACTTATCAGCAGTACGACCGCTATTTCTCGGCACGTAGACTGGGCATCCAGTCGGGCCGTATCTATACAGGTATTCTAATTAAATAAATGTTTGTTATGATGAAACTTCGACATAAATCCCTTTTATCCGCTTTGATGCTGACCTTATCGTCATGTGCCCAGACTAAGTTTACTGCGTTGGAACAGCAGCAGATCAGTGTGGAAGACCCTACGCTCTTTGAGCAGTATGAGGCCTTTACGGTCGACTTCGGTGCAATGCGTGACAAAGACTATTGCTTCCCATTGCCTGTGGGTAAGGCTCAGTTGGCAAAGGACTATCTGGTGGAGATTGAGACCACGAAGGGCGATGCTGTGAAGGCTATGTTCTCTGGTACGGTTCGCTTGTCGAGGAACAATCCTTCTTTTGGTAATGTCATTGTGGTGCGCCATGACAACGGACTGGAAACGGTTTATGGAAATAATGCAGAAAATCTGGTTAAGTCGGGCGATCGTGTTAAGGCAGGACAAACCATTGCTATCGTGGGCACCAACCAGGGGCGTACCTATTGTCTATTCTCTGTGATGGTGAATGGTAGTCGCATCAATCCAGAAACGATTGTCAGTTTGGAGAGCCATCGCTTGCGCAAACAGACTTTGCTGTATGAGAAGACATCTTCGTGGAAGGTGAATGTCAGCGTGTTGAAAGGTCCACGTTTGGAGGAGTCTACATCTGACCAATGGTGGTGCTATCCATTGCCAGGAGCCAAGGTTATCAGTCCTTATGGACGTCGTGGAGGTCGAGGTCACTCTGGTGTAGACTTGAAGACCAAGCCAGACGACAACATCCGTGCCGCCTTCGATGGCGAGGTGGTTTTCTCCGCCAAGTATGCAGGTTATGGCAATTTGGTGCGCATCCTGCATGGCAATGGCTTGGAGACCTATTATAGTCACAACTCCAAGAATCTGGTGAAGGTGGGCGACCGAGTAAAAGCTGGTGATGTGATAGCCTTGACAGGTCGCACAGGTCGTGCCACTACAGAGCACTTACATTTCGAAACCCGCATTAATGGTCGCGCCTACGACCCTTCTCGCTTCTTTGACCATCAGGCACATACCATCCGCGTGAAGGCATTCCAGAAAACCAAGAATGGTTATGTGGTGAAGAAATAAAAACAAAGAGCGGAGGTGCAAGAGCATCTCCGTTCTTCTTGATATCGTAGTTGTTTAGTTGAACTTCAAAATCTGGCCAGGCTTCAGCTTGGCATTCTTTTTCAAGTGGTTCATCTTCATGATGGCATCCACCGTAGTGCCACGTTTACGAGCGATAGAGAAGAGGGTCTCGCCACGCTTTACCTTGTGGAAACGGTTCTCCTGCTTGTAAGATGCTTCAGGAGCTGCGATTGCCAATTCGATGTCGTCGTCAATGTTAGTACCATAACTCATGCCACCAACACCACGCAGGCGATTGGCAAGTGATGAGTCATGCTGATAAGTGGACTTGCGGAACATATAAGAATCGTCAACAACGTCCTGATTGCGGAAGTCGAACAGAATAGCTGGGTTGAGGGCTACGCCACACAGACGAGTCTCGAAATGAAGGTGCGAACCAGTGCTTCGACCAGTATTACCACCCAGTCCGATAGGATCGCCAGCGCGAACCTCTTGGTCTTCTACCACCAGCTGTTTAGACAGGTGAGCATAGTATGTCTCCAAGCCATTGTCGTGACGAATCACAACATACTTGCCATATCCGCGACCCTCGTAGCGGACTACACGTACCTTACCTGTGAAGGCTGCACGGATAGTGTCGCCAATATATACCTTGATGTCCAATCCCTTGTGCTGGCGTCCCCAACGGGCACCGAAGTTTGAAGTGAGCACACGACTATCAGTAGGCATGCAGAAATTCTTCAGCGATATACGGAACGAGTCTGGCAACTCAGTCACGTGGCTGTGAGCATGCATGTTGTCCCAATCTTCGTAAAGATCGGCTGAGGGATTTTCAAAATTATCGAAATCTATGAGTCTTTGCAATGCTACGCTATCTACGGCTTTCATCTTGCGGTCTACAGGTGCCTGACGTGCCAACAAGTCTTGTCCCATCATTGGGAGAGAACTCATCGAAGTCATAGCCAGCAATGCAAAAATTTTAATTTTCTGAATCATAACATGTTTTTGGTTGTATTACTAAAATATGAATTGACCTTATGGTACAAAACAACATCATCAAGTCCATTACGGAAATAAAACGTTGCAAAGGTAATAAATATTTTCTGAAAAAGTATGCAGTTAACACTCTTTATGTGTGTTTTAACACTTTTATTTAAGAAATAACGCCCCAATTGATGTTAGTTTTGCGTAAATCGCGCAATGTTTTCCACAATATGTAGTATCGGGGATTCTCACAAATGGGGTCGTCGTCGATAATGATTTGGGCCTCATTGCGAGCCATTTGAACCAGTTGTCCATCACGAGCAATATCGGCTATCTTCAAGTCGAAAGCCATACCGCTTTGTTGAGTTCCTTCCAAATCGCCAGGTCCACGCAGTTTTAGGTCGGCTTCGGCAATCCGGAACCCGTCGTTGGTTTCACACATGATATCGATTCGTTTTTTGGTATCTTCTGCTAATTTGTAGCCAGTAACCAAGATGCAGTATGACTGATCGGCCCCACGTCCCACTCGACCTCTTAACTGATGCAACTGACTGAGACCAAAGCGCTGGGCTTCGAGAATCACCATGACAGAGGCGTTGGGCACATTGACTCCAACCTCAATAACTGTAGTCGCAACAAGAATCTGCGTTTCGCCATTGACGAACTTCTGCATCTCAGCCTCTTTATCAGCAGGTTTCATTTTGCCATGTACCTTGCTTAGTCGGAACTCTGGGAATACTTGTTTCAGAACCTCGTAACCCTCTTCAAGGTTCTTGAGGTCTATCTTCTCGCTTTCCTCAATGAGGGGGAATACAATGTAAACCTGTCTGCCCTGATGAATCTGGTTGCGTATGCTGTCGTATAACGATGGCAACGAACGGTCAAAGATATGCTGGGTTGCTACGGGTTTACGACCAGGAGGCAGTTCGTCGATAACACTCACGTCTAAATCGCCATACAGCGTCATGGCCAAGGTACGAGGAATAGGTGTTGCTGTCATCACGAGAACATGAGGAGGATTCTGACTCTTGTTCCAAAGTTTGGCACGCTGAGCAACACCAAAGCGATGCTGTTCGTCGACAACCACAAAACCTAAACGTGCAAACTGCACAGTATCTTCGATAACAGCATGGGTACCCACGAGTATCTGTACAGTGCCATCCAGCAATCCTTCCAGAATTTCCTGTCGCTTCTTGCCTTTTACAATACCTGTCAACAAGGCTACGCGAATGTTCATGTCTTTCAGGAAAGCCATGATGGTTTGTAAATGTTGTTCAGCCAGGATTTCTGTAGGTGCCATGATGCAAGCCTGATACCCATTGTCCAATGCGATAAGCATGGACATCAAGGCAACTAAGGTCTTGCCACTACCCACATCGCCTTGCAACAGACGATTCATCTGTCGTCCGCTACCCATGTCCTTGCGAATCTCACGGATGACTCGTTTCTGTGCTTCTGTTAAAGGGAAGGGCAGGTTGTCTTTGTAAAATCCGTTGAAATAGTCACCTACCTTCGAGAAGACATACCCTCTGTATTTGCGTCGCTGGTCGCTAGCATACCTTAATATATTCAGCTGGACATAGAACAATTCCTCAAACTTCAGTCGAACGCGAGCCCGCTCTAACTCCTTGGCATTCTGTGGATAATGAATCTTACGTAGGGCCTCGTCGCGCGACATCAGGTGTAGCTTTTCAGTGATGAAGTCAGGTAGGGTTTCTGGCAGTTCTTCTTTCAGTACTTCAAGAAGTGTCTTGGTAAGACGCTCAACAGAACGGCTATTCAGCCCAGCCTTCTTCATCTTCTCAGAAGTGTTGTAGTAAGGCTGCATACCCATGGCTGAGAGTTCCAGCTTTTCAGCAGGATCCATATCAGGATGGGTCACGTTGATGCGTCCGTTATAGACATTCGGTCGTCCGAAGACAATGTATTCCTTGCCGATGGTATAGCTCTGTTTGGCATATTTCCCTCCGTTGAACCATGTCAGGTCCATCACCTTGCCTGAACCATCAGTGAAGTGAGCCACCACACGTTCCTTACGGGCACTCATCTTGAAGGTCTCGAAGCTAAGAATATGTCCCTTGACCTGCACAAAGGGCATATCGCCATTCAACTCTCCTATACTGTAGAGTCGACTACGATCCACATGCTTATAAGGATAGTATTGCAACAAGTCGGCAAAGGTCTGGATACCCAACTCATCGTTGAGCATCTTCTTCCTGCTAGGACCTACTCCAGGCAAGTATTGTATGTCTTGTTGCAGAATTCCGTTCATCCTATCAGCACTTCTGCTATCTTCAGGTCGTAGGGGGTTGTTATCTTGATATTCTCGCGATTGCCTTCCACAAGGGTAATATCGAAACCAAATGCTTCGACTACGCTGGCATCATCCGTAAACCCTTCGTTATAGGGTTGACGATTGGCGGCCTTTAATAGTTGAATATCAAAGGTTTGTGGAGTCTGCACCAAACGGTAATCATTACGAGGAACAGTAACGGATGTATCGCCTTTTAAATGGCGAACCGTTTCCACAACGGGAATGACGGGAATCACGGCTTTCTTTTCACGAGCTGTCTCATAGCAGTTGCGAATCACGTCAATGCTGGGGAAGGGGCGCACTCCATCATGCACACCAACTACTCCTTGTGCATTGTCAGGAATCTTTGCGAGACCGTTTTGTACAGAATGGAAGCGTGTTTCGCCTCCATCTGCCAATTGGTAGTCTATGTCGAAAGCGTATTCCTTGCAAAGCTTCTGCCAATAGTCCTGTTGTGCCTTGGGCAATACGAGGATAATCTGCAGGGAAGGAGAGTATTGGCGAAACCTTTCAAGGGTTCGCATCAATACAGGTTTTCCACCAATAGGCAGAAACTGTTTGGGAATATCGCTCCCCATTCGCAGGCCTTTACCCCCTGCTACTATGATGATATAATCCATCAGGCCATCAAGTGTTTGAAGCGCATGCCTTCTGCAATCTGGTCGGAGGTCTTTTTGTCAACCAACTGAGCCAGCAGTTCGTAAGCAAAGGGGAATGCAGCTGCAGGACCTTCACCCGTTGTTACATTGCCATCAACGGTAACAAGGTCGCCCGTATATTTGGCATCCTCCAAAGCCTGCTCGAAACCAGGATAGCAGGTGGCCTTCTTTCCTTCGAGGATTCCTAATGGGGCTAATACCACAGCGGGCGAAGCGCAGATAGCAGCCACCTTCTTGCCAGCCATGTGCTGGTCGACGATAGCCTTGCAAACGCCTTTATGCTCGAAAAGGTTCGAGGCTCCAGGCATTCCGCCAGGAAGGAACAGCAGGTCGGCATCAGCGAAATCGCCTTGCTCGAACATCATATCAGCCTCGATGTTTACACCATGAGCCGACTGAACCAGCGGGAAGTCGGTAATGCTTACAGTAGTTACGTCAACACCACCACGACGCAGAACGTCGATGGGAATCAGAGCTTCAACATCCTCGAAGCCGTCTGCTAAGAATACATATACCTTTTTCATTTACAATTTCTTTGACCAAGGTACAAAGCGACCAAGGTCGATTAGACAATTTACAATTTACTATTTATTTAAGTGCATCAAGATAACGTTTGATAGTTTCTTGTAATCCCAGATAGAGTGCATCGCAGATGAGCGCATGACCTATGGAAACCTCGTCTGTCCAGGGAATCATCTGATGATAATACTGAAGATTCTCTAATGAGAGGTCGTGACCTGCATTCAGTCCCAGTCCTACACGACGTGCCTCTTCAGCTGCTGTTACGAATGGAGCAATAGCTGCTTCGCGATTCTGGGCATAGCCTGAAGCATAAGGCTCTGTGTATAGTTCCACACGATCAGCACCACACACCTTGGCACCCTCCACCATTCGTGGGTCAGCATTCACAAATATGCTGGTACGAATGCCTGCATCTTTGAAGGTTTTGCAGATGTCCGTCAAGAACGAACGGTTCTCAATGGTGTTCCAACCATGATTCGAAGTCAGCTGGTCGTGACTATCTGGTACGAGTGTGACCTGTGTAGGAATCACTTCCAGTACGAGTGCAGTGAATGAATCGATGGGGTTGCCTTCGATATTGAACTCAGTAGTAATCTGGGGTTTCAAGTCGCGTACATCCTGATAACGGATGTGGCGCTCGTCAGGTCTTGGATGAACGGTAACACCCTGTGCACCAAACAGTTCTACGTCGCGAGCCACACTCAGCACATTAGGATTATTACCACCTCTGGCGTTGCGCAGCGTGGCAATCTTATTGATATTTACACTTAGATTCGTCATTTTTTATTGATTCGTTTTGATGTGTTTCACTAAAAATCATTATCTTTGCAAGCGCAAAGATACAAAAACTTTGTGAATAAACGGCTAAATAAGCGATATTTTTTATGACTTCACGAAAACTACGTTTCGCCATCTTTGGCAATCTGTACCAGCCAAAGAAGTCGGTGTCCATCCAAAAACTGCTGGCATGCCTTGCTGCCAGACAGGCTGATGTGTGCATTGAGCGCGAGTTTTATACCTTCCTTACCACAGGACAACGATTGCCTATTGAGGGTGTTCGCATCTTCGATGGAAGTTCGTTTGAAGCCGACTTCGTTATCTCGATGGGAGGTGACGGAACGTTCCTTCGTGCTGCCAGCAAGGTGGGAGGCAAGCAAGTGCCTATCTTAGGTATCAATACTGGTCGTTTAGGATTCCTTGCCGATGTGAATGCTCAGGAGATAGAACACACCATTAATGCCTTGTATGAAGGCGACTATGCTGTTGACACCCGTTCAGTGATTCGCGTGGAGACTGATGGGAAAGCCATTCAGGGTTACAATTGTGCTTTGAACGATGTGGCTATCCTGAAACGGGATAACGCTTCGATGATCAGCATTCATGTTACAGTTAATGGCGATTATGTGACGACCTATCAGGCTGATGGCTTGATAATCAGTACACCAACGGGTTCGACAGCTTATTCACTCTCCAACGGAGGTCCCATTATTGTGCCTGGAACGCATGTGTTCTCGCTGACCGCTGTGGCTCCCCATTCCCTCAATGTGCGACCTATTGTCTTCTCTGAGGATTCGGAGATTAAGTTGACGGTAGAAAGCAGAACGCACAATTTCCTGGTAGCCCTTGACGGACGTTCTGAGAACTTGCCTGAGTCCACTCGCCTGACCATTCGCAAGGCACCTTATCGCGTGAGGGTCATCAAGCGAGCCGGCACCAAGTATTTCCACACCCTGCGCGAGAAGATGATGTGGGGTGCCGACCAGCGTAAATAAAGCTTTCAAGCCTATATTTCATACCTATATCAGGAGTCCTGACTCTTGCATATAGGTATTTTTTTTCCTTACTATACTGGAAGTTTTATATTTCAGGTCCTGAAATATATATTCCACGTCCTGAAATATATATTCCACGTCCTGAAATATATATTCCAAGGCCTGAAATTAAAAAATCTATTCGAGGAAAATAGAAATGCAGTTAGGGGTTGTAAAAAAGGAATCGAATGCCCATGAATCCCCCAATAGGCTCCTCTTATATATATATTAAATAAGGTGGAAATGTTAAATATGCGTTAATTTGAAAAATAATGCCGAAAAAATTTGGAGGGAACGAATATTTACCCTACTTTTGCAGTGTACTATTAAAGTGGTACACTAATACAGAGAATAAATCAACTAAAAATAGACAATTATGATTGAAGTAAAAAACATCAGTTTTAAGTATGCAGGTCAGAAGAACCTGGTATTCGATGATTTCAGTCTGACACTGAAACAAGACAACATCTATGGTTTGCTGGGAAAGAACGGTACGGGCAAATCGACGCTGCTCTACCTGATTAGTGGTTTGCTTCGTCCCAAGAAGGGTGCTGTGTGTTTTGATTCAGTCGAAACAAAGCTCCGCAAGCCTGAAACGTTGAGCGAGATTTTCATCGTACCTGAGGAGTTCGACTTGCCCGCTATGTCGCTCAACCAGTATGTGAAGATTAACGAGCTGTTCTATCCTCGTTTCAATCGTGAGGTGCTGGAGGCTTGTCTGAAAGACTTCGAACTTTCAACCAACCTGAAACTGAATGCGCTCTCAATGGGTCAGAAGAAGAAGGTGTATATGGCCTTCGCTTTAGCCACCAATACGAAGGTGCTCTTGATGGACGAGCCTACCAACGGACTGGATATCCCCTCGAAGAGTCAGTTCCGTAAGGTGGTGGCTCAGTATATGAGCGACGATCGCACCCTGATTATCTCAACCCATCAGGTGCACGATGTAGAGTCTTTGCTCGACCACATCCTGATTCTTTCTCCCCAGAAGCTGTTGCTCGATGCCTCTGTTGCTGAGATTCAGGAGAAGTATACCTTCGAATATCGCACACCCGCTCAGATGGACGACGCTATTTATGCAGAGCCTTCACTTCAGGGAAATGCTGTTATTGCCCCACGCAAGGAGGATAGCGCTGAGACGCAGGTGAACCTTGAACTGCTTTTCAATGCTGTAACCCAGGGTAAAATCTAAGGAGGATTTGCTATGATTCAGTTTAATATCAAACGATTCGGAAAGTTGGCTGTGTGGTCGCTGACCAACGACAGGAGTTTCTATGTGAAGCAGGTCCTGACCATGTTGACGGTCCTGACGCTTCTCTTTGTCTGTGTCACGACTCATTTTTTCCAAACACGCTCGATAGGGGCGTATGAGGCCAGTGATACTCGCGCCTATCAGACATGCACCATTGCTACAGTTGCTGCATTTCTGATTACCATCATAACAGGTCCCTCAATGATGTTCTCAAGCATGAAGGGAAAGCACGACTTGCAGACCTTGCTCATGCTGCCAGCTTCTAATTTCGAGAAATATCTGATGCGCTACGCCACTTGGCTCGTATTGTTGCCCCTTTACCTCGCAACATTCTTTGTTGCCGATCTGACGCAGTATCTGGTGAATGTGCTGTTGGGCAATGATTATGTGATGCTCGTAGCACAAAAGGTTTGCAACATCTTTACTGCGGAGGCTGATTTGCCAACTCGCTTGTGGGTATCTATCTTTGTAACAGGATTCTGGCTTCACTCGTGCTATACGCTTGGTGGCACCTTCTTCCGTTCGCACAAATATGCCTGGATATTCACCACGATAGCACTCATCGTGCTCTTAGTGATTCAGAGCTCGTTTTTTTCTTATTCTGACTATCAGGAGATGAAGAACGACGTTACAACGATGGACTATGATGTTATGGATTTCATCAGTCTGGCTTGGGCGGTGTTGAACTTCTGGTTGTCCTACAGAATCTTCTGTCGCACGAAGAATATAGCTCGTTTTGTGAACATATAATATAATAAGGTACGCGATATGAATAGTTTTAGTTTCAATAGATTTGGCAAGATGCTACGCTGGGTGCTCAGCGTCAATTTCAAACGAATACTGGGCTTCACCATAGCTGGCTCTTTGGGATGGTTCTTGGCAGAGATGATTATCATCAAGATGACTGGTTATAACGACCCTCTTGCTATGGTCTGGAATATTTCCCAATTTGGTTGTGTAGCCTTTATGCTGATGCTGGTTATTTTCATCAGCACCGTAGTATCATCAGTCAATAGCAAACGCAAGCGCGAAGCCTTCCTGATGCTTCCTGCTTCCAACCTTGAGAAATTCCTCTCGTTGGTGTTCTACACCACGATAGTCCTGACGCTGTGTCTGTGCTTGGCATTGGTCATTGGCGATTCTTTGCGAATGGGATGGATGTGGATTGACGGACCTTCCGTTGGAACCATTAGCATCAAGTTCGAACAAACAGGCGAGACGTGGCATTGGTGGGCATCAGCTATTCCGCAGATGGTGGATAATCTGACTCCTAACGCCCTGAAGGCAAATGATTATCATTATTCGACTTGGTATATTACTATGCAGTTGCTCTTTATGCTGGCTTTTACCCTGTGGATTCACTCGCTCTTTACTTTGGGTGGCGTCTATCTGCGCAAGTATTCCTTCGTGCTGACAGGTTTGTTCTTTATCCTTTGCATGGTTTTGTTAGTGAAGTTCGTACATGCATACGACATTAATATGTTTACCTCGCATTGGGAGAATGGAACTTACATTTCTGAAGAAGTTGGTACGCTGGCCTATGTCCTGACTATCGTGCTTCCTATCATCTCTCTCATTAATTACTGGACTTCGTTCCGTATTTTTAAGGGTTTTCAGTTAATCACTAACAAATGGACTAATTATGATATTCTCAAACGATAAACCAATTTACATCCAGATGGCTGATCGTCTGTGCGACGAGATACTGTCAGGAGTGTATCAAGACGATGATCGCATTCCAAGTGTTCGCGAATATGCCGTGCTGCTAGAGGTAAACACCAATACAGCAGTAAAGGCCTACGAACAATTGGCTCGCGAGGAAGTGATCTACAACAAGCGAGGACTGGGCTACTTCGTAACCCCTGGCGCCAAGAAGCAGATTCTGAAGGTTCGCAAGCAGGAGTTTATGAAGGAGAAGTTGCCTGAGCTGTTTAGACAGATGCAGTTGTTGGGCATTACGTTAGAAGATGTTAAAGATGTCTATGATGCAACTTTAAAAGATGAACTTACGTCTAACAAGTAGAAATCAATCAAAGACAAATGATACATTTACAAGACATTAACAAGACCTATCAGGGTGCTCAGCCCCTGCATGTGCTGAAGGGTATCTCGCTCGACATTGCGAAAGGAGAGTTCGTCAGCATCATGGGTGCTTCTGGATCTGGTAAGAGTACCTTATTAAATATATTAGGTATTCTGGATAATTACGACTCTGGCATTTACGAGCTCGCAGGAACTCCCATCTGGAACCTTTCTGAGCGCAAGGCTGCTGAGTATCGTAACAAGATGATTGGCTTTATTTTCCAATCGTTTAACTTGATTTCATTCAAGACTGCAGTAGAAAATGTTGAGTTGCCACTTTTTTATCAAGGGGTGTCTAGGCGCAAGCGCCATACGCTTGCCCTAGAATACCTAGAGCGTCTGGGCCTCCTGGATTGGGCAGAGCATTATCCCAACGAACTATCGGGTGGACAGAAACAGCGTGTGGCAATAGCCAGAGCTTTGATTACTCGTCCACAGATTATCCTGGCTGATGAGCCTACAGGTGCTTTGGACTCGAAGACCAGTGTGGAAGTGATGCAGTTGCTGAAGAAGCTGAACCAAGATGACGGAATGACCATCGTGGTGGTAACCCACGAGAGTGGTGTGGCTAACGAAACCAACAAGATAGTTCATATCAAGGATGGCATTATCGGCAATATCGAGGAGAATCTGAACCACGATGCGAGTCCTTTTGGAATCAATGGAATGATGAAGTAAACTATGCGAGATATCATAACAGAAATATGGCAGACAGCAAGGAGGAATAAGCTCCGTACCACACTCACAGGCTTTGCTGTGGCGTGGGGCATCTTCATGATTATCGTGCTCTTGGGTGCTGGTAACGGACTTATCAACGCACAGTTGAATCAGTCGGAGCGTTTCCTCTCTAACTCGATGGTGGTCTTTGGCGGACGAACCTCGAAGGCTTATCAAGGCCTGAAGGAAGGACGACGCATCCGACTGCAGACGCGTGACATTACGACAACGGACAGGGAGTTCAGCGATAACATCGATGAAGTGGGAGCCTCCTACGAAGTTTCGGCAACCATTACTAACGGACAGGAGTATATCAGCACGGAGATTACGGGCGTCTATCCCAATCATACAAAGATTGACAAGACGGAAATGCTCTATGGACGATTCATCAACAACATAGACCAAGAGGAAAAGCGTAAAGTGTTGGTGCTGAGCAATAAGCAGGCCAAAGAACTGGCTCCCAAGGATTATAAGTCGCTACTGGGCCGTTATGTGAAGGTCAACGACTTTGCCTTCAAGGTAGTGGGCATTTATAAAGATGATGAGAGTGGATCGTCGGAAGCCTTCTCTTCCTACTCTGCCATCAAGGGCATCTTCGGTGCCAACACAGATGATGCTGGTTCTATCGAGTTTACCTTCCACGGGCTGACTACCGAGAAGGCTAACGAGGACTTTGAGAAAGACTACCGACGCAGAATCAATGCCAACCACCAGGCACACCCAGAGGACGAGAGAAGTGTGTGGCTCTGGAACCGCTATACCAACAACCTGCAGATGCAGACGGGTATCGGCATCATCCGTACCTTTCTATGGGTGGTCGGTCTGTTTACATTGCTCAGCGGTATCGTTGGCGTCTCGAACATCATGCTCATCACCGTCAAGGAGCGAACCCACGAGTTCGGCATCCGCAAAGCCATTGGTGCCAAGCCTTGGAACATCCTGAAACTGATTATCGTGGAGAGCGTCATCATCACTACCTTCTTTGGTTACATTGGGATGGTGCTGGGTGTGGCAGCCAATGAGTATATGGATGCTACGCTGGGCCACGATACCATTGATACGGGACTCTTCAAGGCTACGATGTTCGTCAATCCGACGGTAGGACTTGACGTCTGCATCGAAGCTACGATGGTGATGGTGATAGCTGGTACCTTAGCAGGACTCATCCCTGCCTTCAAGGCAAGTCGCATTCGTCCCATTGAAGCGCTTCGCGCTGACTAATTATGCATTGTGAATTATTAATTATGCATTAAGATGAGAATAGATATTGATTCATACAGAGAAATACTGGACACCCTGACCAGAAACAAGAGCAGAAGCTTCCTGACAGGCTTCGGCGTGTTCTGGGGTGTGTTCATGCTGGTGGCCCTGATGGGTGGCGGACAAGGGCTGAAGGAGATGCTGGAGCGCAACTTCGAAGGTTTTGCCCAGAACACCGCCATGATATGGGCACAACAGACCACTAAGCCCTACAAGGGATTCCGTAAGGGTCGCTGGTGGGAGATGGACTATAAGGACATAGAGCGCCTGCGTCAGCGAGTGCCGGAACTGGATGCCATTGCCCCCGTGCTGTTTGGCGGGTGGGGTCGTACCAATACGGCCTACTACGGTGACCAATCCACACAGCCCCGAATTCAGGGTGTGACACCGGAATATGCGAATATCGTTGCGCCTAAGATGTATTATGGGCGCTATATCAACGATATGGACCTGAGTGAGCACCGTAAAGTATGTGTGCTGGGTAAGAAGATCTATAAAGACCTGTTCAAGGACGGCAGCGACCCCTGTGGCAAGCGCATCCGTATCGACTCAACCTATTACGAGGTGGTGGGTGTCGATTATAATGCCAGTGGAGGCATGAACTTCAACGGACGAGCCGAAGAGAAAGTGACCTTGCCATTGACACTTGTACAACAGACGTTTAATCGTGGTAATCAGGTCGATTTGATTGCTGTCACAGGACGTCCGGGTGTGGTGATGAGCAAGATCACGCCACGAATCCGCGAGACTATCGCCCGTGCCCATTACCTCGACCCTACTGATGAACAGGGTGCAATGGTCTTTAATACTGAGGTGCTCTTCCAGATGTTGGATAATCTCTTCAAGGGAGTCAACTTCCTGATTTGGTTGGTCGGACTTGGAACCCTGCTTGCGGGTGCCATCGGTGTTTCCAACATCATGATGGTAACGGTGCGCGAGCGCACTACAGAGATAGGTATCCGAAGAGCCATTGGAGCCACTCCCAAGATGATACTTTCACAGATCATCTCAGAGAGTATTGTACTAACGCTGGTGGCTGGTATGAGTGGCATCCTCTTCGGTGTACTGATATTACAGATGCTTGAACTAGGCAATACGGAGGATGGCATTGTGAATGCCCACTTCCAGATAGGATTCTGGACAGCGATCTTTGCTGCCTTCATGGTTTCGTCTATGGGAGTCCTCGCAGGTCTTGCCCCTGCTGCCAGAGCCATGAGCATCAAACCTGTAGATGCTATGCGTGATGAATAACCTAGAAAAACTAGAATATCTAGTCCATCTAGAAATAAAAGATTAAGAATTAAAATTTAAAATATGAAAAAGTACAGAAAACTGATTATCGCCGCAATTATCGCGCTGATTTTCATCGGAACATTCGTGTTCCTTTGGCAGAAAAGCCAACCCAAGGAAGTCGTATACAACGAGTTTACTCCTAAGAAGGAGGACATCCAGAAGACGACCATTATTACAGGTAAGATTGAACCTCGTAATGAGGTTTATGTCAAACCGCAAATTTCTGGTATCATCACAGAACTCTACAAAGAGCCAGGTGATCATGTAAATGCTGGCGATGTGATTGCTAAAGTGAAGGTAATCCCTGATATGGGACAGTTGAGCTCAGCAGAGATGCGTGTTGGCTTGGCAGATATTAACTTGAAACAAGCTCAGACGGATTTCCAGCGTGATGAAAATCTCTTTAATCAGAAACTCATATCTGCTGATGAATATGATAAGAGCAAGCAGAAATTGGATCAGGCCAAGCATGAGAAGTTGGCTGCTGAGGATGCTCTCCAAGTTGTTCGTGACGGTGTCTCTAAGTCGAATGCTTCTGCTTCCAGTACGTTGGTTCGTTCTACCATCAGTGGTGTCATTCTTGATATTCCTGTAAAGGTGGGTAACTCGGTTATCCTCTCTAACACCTTCAACGACGGTACCACTATTGCCTCTGTGGCTAATATGAACGACCTCATCTTCCGTGGTAACATTGACGAGACTGAGGTGGGCCAGTTGGTTGGTGGCATGCCTATGAAGATTACCATCGGTGCTTTGCAGGATTTGAAGTTTGATGCAGCCTTGGAGTATATCTCACCAAAGGCTACGGAAAGTAATGGCGCCAACCAGTTTGAAATCAAGGCTGCTGTTAAAGTGGCCAAGGACGACAAGATACGCTCGGGCTATTCAGCCAATGCCGAAATCGTACTGGCCCATGTTGACAAGGCTCTGACCATTCCTGAGAGTGCTATCGAATTCTCTGGTGACTCCACCTTCGTATATATTATAAAAGGTGAGGGTAAGCAGAAGACGTATGAGCGCACTGCCGTTACCACAGGACTTTCTGATGGTGTGAATATCGAGATTAAGAAGGGACTGACCTTGAAAGACAAGGTGCGTGGTCCTGAGTTGATTACTGACGATAACAAAAAGGATTAAACTATGAAAAAGATTGTTCTTTTCTCATTTCTTATTTCTTATTTCTCTTTTTGCTCTGTAAAGGCGCAGAACCCTTGGACATTCCGCCAATGTGCCAACTATGCCATTGAGCACAACATCAGTATCAAGCAAAAGGAGATTAATCGTGAAAAGCGAGAACTGCAGCTCTCTACTGCCAAGAATTCGAGATTGCCAAATCTCAGTGCCACTGCTTCCGAGAGTTTCAGCTTTGGTCGTGGTCTGACCCTAGACAATACTTATACCAATCGTTCAACTAACAGTACGAGTTTAGGTCTAGGCACTACTGTACCTCTTTTTACAGGTTTTCAGATTCCTAATCAGATTAAACTGAACCAACTGAACCTTGAGGCTGCTACTCAGGATTTAGAGAAAGCCAGGAATGATATCCGTATGCAGGTTGCACAGGCTTATGTCCAGATTCTGTATAATATGGAGATTGCTGATGTGAGCTATCGACAGATTGAAATCGACTCGATGCAGGTGAAACGTCTTCAGGCTTTTGTGAATAATGGAAAGGCAAGTCAGGCCCAACTTTCTCAGCAAGAGGCTCAGTTGGCTCAGTCACGTCTAACAGCCACACAGGCCAATAATAAGCTGCAACTCTCATTGCTTTCCCTCAGCCAGTTGCTTGAATTGCCCTCACCTGACGGTTTCACGGTGGCCCGTCCTGATGTTGAGCGTATTACGATTTCAACACAGTTCCCCTCTCCCGATGCCATTTATCAGGAGGCTGTTACTTTGAAACCTGAAGTTCAGGCAGAACGACTGCGCTTGTCTGCCTCAGAGCGTCAGATAGCTATCGCTCGTGCAGGTCTTTATCCCACGCTTAATTTCAGTGGCGGTCTTCAGACGAACTCCTATAAGACCAAAGGTATGCAAGCAGATGCTTTTGCGACACAGTTGAAGAATAATTTCTCTCAATATATTGGTCTGAACCTCACTATTCCTATTTTCAGTCGTTTCCAGGTTCGCAATAACATCCGTTCTGCTAAATTGGATCGTGCAAACCAACAGCTTCAGCTTGATAATATCAAGAAGACGCTCTATAAGGAGATTCAGCAGGTATACTATAATGCCATTGCAGCTGAATCAAAGTATAAAAGCAGTCAGACAGCTGCTCTCTCTAGCAAGGATGCTTTCGAACTGACGCAGGCCAAATATGAGAATGGTAAGGCCAACATCACAGAGTTTAACGAGGCTAAGAATAATTACTTAAAAGCAGAAAGCGATCTTGTTCAGGCTCGTTATGAGCATCTTTATCAGTTAGCCTTGGTGGATTTCTATCGAGGAAAGGAGCTAAATTTCTAAAAAAATAAGAGCAAACTACTCCTTGTATAGTCTCAAATTATGCAAAAAAACGATGTTTTTATGATGATGATACAAAAAACAAAATCCATGAAACAAAACATATAATTAGTTTGGAATAAATGCCGTATCTTTGCAACGTGAAAAAACGGGAGTTTTGAAACAACAATTATTAGTTTTGGTTTTTAGATAGTAAGTAAGATTTGTTTTAGTAGTAATATCATTAGTAGTTTGTTTTGTTGCTTCAAGGGCTGTTGGATGGCGTTCCA
The DNA here is from genome assembly GCA_902782305.1 of uncultured Prevotellaceae bacterium. Taxonomy (GTDB): domain Bacteria; phylum Bacteroidota; class Bacteroidia; order Bacteroidales; family Bacteroidaceae; genus Prevotella. The sequence goes on along the minus strand of CACZMV010000001.1, from coordinate 65,525 downwards.
ACAGCCCTGAAGTTTTTTATTAGAGAACGTGAAGAATACCCATCAGGTAAACAAGTCCAAAGCCTAGTAACATTGATACTACACCCATGATGATGCCAATCTTCGACATGTCTTTCTGTTGAACATAACCCGTAGCAAAAGCTAAGGCATTTGGTGGGGTAGAGATGGGCAGAATCATGGCACTGGATGCGGCAATGGCTACACCGATAAGGATAGTACCTGTTCCACCGATAGGTGCCAGCTTTTCACCCATGGCTCCGCAGACAACAGCCAGAATAGGCATGAGCAAAGCTGCCGTGGCTGAATTGGAGATGAAGTTAGACAGTACATAACAGATAGCACCACCTATGACTAAGATAAGTAGTGGTGAGAATTCACCGAAGGGTATGCTCTCCACAGCGTTAGCAGCCAATCCGGAGGCATTAAGACCATAACCCAGTGCAAAACCACCAGCTACCATCCAGATAACACTCCAGTTAATCTGCTCCAAATCGCGCTTGTTGATTACACCAGTCAGAGCGAAGATGCAGAAAGGAAGCATGGCTACAGTGTTGGCATTGATGCCTGTGAAACGGTCGGAGAGCCAAAGTACTACGGTAAGGATAAAGGTTACGATGACCACCCACGACTGAAATCCTTTCTGCATGCCACCATCAATATTCAACTCAACCGTCTTCTGGCTGAAGGGGAAGAACTTGAGCAGCAGGCGCCAGCTGATAAACAGTAACACAACAACTAACGGGAACATGAACATCATCCACTGACCGAAGCCGAGACCCATATTAAGACCCTCAGGATCGTTGAGGTACTTCAGTGCGATGTTGTTGGGAGGTGTGCCGATAGGCGTTCCCATACCGCCGAGGTTGGCAGCAACGGGGATAGACATTGCCAAGGCAATACGTCCCTTACCTTCTGGAGGTAACTGACGGAACACCGGCGTGAGGAATGTTAGCATCATGGCAGCCGTAGCTGTGTTGGATACAAACATAGAGAACAATCCAGTGACGAGTAAGAAGCCCAACAGCACCATTTCACTTTTGGTTCCAAAAGGACGCAATAATACTTTGGCCAACTGGGCATCGAGTCCTGTCTTTGTGGCGGCAATAGCCAGCACGAAACCACCAATAAACAGCATGATAACTGGGTCGGCAAAACATGCCATGACACCTTTGTAGCTAAGCAATTTACCCACTTCCTCTTCATTGACCATAGGCAAAATGCCACTGTCCGAACAGAAAAGCAGCATTAGCACGATGATAGCAATGGATGTGGCCCATGAAGAGACAATCTCCAGAATCCACATCAGTGTGGCAAAGGCAAAAATAGCAATGATACGTTGCTGGATGATAGTTAGGTTCTGAATGCCAAACCATTCGGTAGGCATGTTCCAGAGCAATAGGGTGACCAATGCGACAACAGCAATCTTAGCGAAACGTACGAACGTGTTCGTTGGATGGTATTTACGCATGTGTCTCAAGTCGTGATACGACTGTACGAGATGAAATCCTTTGTAGTTATTAAACATATGTCGTTAGATTTTTAATGTATTCTCGGAAACGGTCGCAAAATTACAAAGAATTTCTGGTAAACATGATATGTTTGGTTGGGTTTTCTTGGATGTATAGTGTATATATACACAAAATCATCCCTAAGACGCATGCTCTTAGGGATGATTGTCAAGTGGAGTTTGCAAATATATTACTTCACCTCCCAGGTGTCGTTAGTCTCCAACAGTTCTTCAAAGTTGTGATACTTCTTCTGAGCACTAACCTCAGCAATCTGGGCGTGAACGGCCTCGTCGTAAGTAGGAGCATCGACATCGCGGATAACCCCCAAAGCTACGGGGAATCCGTCGCCATTACCCATCAAGGCCAGCTTCAACTGTAGAGTGTTGTCCTCGCAATGAGCATCGTGAACCAGTACGTCGTCAAGCGTATAGCCATCTTTGCCAATCTCGACAATCTTCAGGCCAAAGCCTTGTTGTACCAGTCCGAACTCATTGTTCTCGCCAAATACGAGTTTCTCACCATGTTTCACATAGATGGCGTTCTTCTTGCGTCCCTCTTTATTATATACGGCCTCATGGGTTCCGTCGTTGAAGATGACACAGTTCTGCAGAATCTCGCAGACGGCTGCACCTTTGTGGGCATAGGCAGCCTTCAGAATCTCAACAGTGCCCGGAGCATCGGTTGCAACGGCACGTGCAAAGAAATGACCGCGGGCGCCAAAACAGAGCTCAGCAGGACGGAAAGGATCTTCTACTGTACCGTAAGGACTTGACTTGGAAACAAAACCACGGGGTGAGGTGGGAGAGTATTGTCCTTTGGTCAGACCATAGATACGGTTGTTAAGCAGAATCATGTTCAGGTTGATGTTGCGACGATTGGCATGGATGAAGTGGTTACCACCAATAGCCAGTCCGTCACCATCACCGCTTACCTGCCAAACAGTGAGGTTGGGGTTGGCAACCTTTGCACCTGTGGCAATGGCTGCAGCACGTCCATGGATGGTGTTCATGCCGTAAGTAGCCATATAGTGGGGCAGACGGCTCGAACAACCAATACCACTGATAACAGCAGTATCCTGTGGTGCGACTCCGATTTCTGCTAATGCTTTATGGAACGATGCCAGGAAAAAATGGTCACCGCATCCAGGACACCAACGTGGTTGTCCTTTCTTAAAATCGTTTGCTGTATATGTACTCATTGCTTTACTTCTTTAAAATGTCCTCGAATGCGTTTACTAACTCTTCTACAACGAAAGGCTGACCCTTTACCTGATTAAACTGGTAGGGAACGAAGTTGTCGACCTTCATACGCAGATAAGCTGCCAACTGGCCCATGTTTTGTTCGGCCACTACCACCTTTTTATATTTAGAGAGAACCTCTGCAGTGTTCTTTGGCAGCGGGTTTAGATACTTGAACTGTGCCTGAGCAACCTTGTAACCCTTCTGGCGGAGCTCGTCCATGGCAGAGTGCAGGTGGCCGTAGGTTGATCCGAAACCTACAACAAGCAATTCAGCATCCTGAACATCACCTTCCACCTCAAGGTCGGGCACCTGGATGTTTGCAATCTTCTGCTGACGCAGACGTGTCATCAGGTCGTGGTTCTCAGGATTGGTAGAAATTGCACCAGTCTCAGAGTCCTTCTCCAGTCCACCAAGGATATGAGTGAAACCCTCACGACCAGGAACAGCCCAGTAGCGGGTTCCGTTTTCAGCACGCATATATGGAGTCCATTTACCCTTCAGTTCCTCTGGAACATAGGGAGGATTGATGGCGTCGAGCTTAGCCATCTCAGGAAGGCGGAAAGCACCAGAACCATTAGCGATATATGCATCTGTGAGCAATACAATAGGAGTCATGTGCTCAAGGGCAATCTTACAAGCCTGGAAAGCTGCATCAAAGCAGTCTGCGGGACTGGTTGCTGCTAATACAGGCATGGGACTCTCACCGTTACGACCAAAAAGTGTTTGCAACAGATCGGTCTGTTCTGACTTGGTGGGCAGACCTGTAGCAGGACCACCACGCTGCACGTCGAGCACGACCAGTGGCAATTCCATGATGACTGCAAGGTTCATGGCCTCAGACTTCAGACAGATGCCAGGACCAGAGGTAGAGGTAACAGCCAAAGCACCTGCGAACGATGCACCTAAAGCAGAGGCAGCACCACTAATCTCATCCTCACACTGAACGGTGATTACACCCAGTGACTTGTGCTTAGACAACTCGTGAAGTACATCTGTAGCAGGAGTGATGGGATAAGAACCCAGATAAAGCTTCAATCCAGCCTTTTCGGCAGCAGCAATGAAACCATAAGCGGTAGCTTTGTTACCAGTGATGTCCATGTAACGACCGGGCTCCTTGTGTTTCGACTCAATGCGATAGACGTTGACAGCTGAAGAGTGGGTATTATGACCATAATCGTAACCGGCCTGTACTACCTTGATGTTATTCTCCGCAATAGCAGGCTTCTTGGCGAACTTCTCGCGTAGGAAATTAGCAACTAGCGACAGGTCGCGGTCGAACAACCAGCAAACTAACCCCAATGCAAACATGTTACGGCACTTGAGGATGGCCTTGTTGTCCATGCCCGTGTCTGCCAGACAGTCCTTTACCATTGTGGTTAGGGGGCACTGGATAACGCGGTCAGGATCTATACCTAACTCACCCAGATAATCCTCTGTCTTAAACTGTGCCTTCTCCAAGTCCTTTGGACCAAAGGAATCAGTGTCGATAATAATCGTAGCCTGAGGCTTGGAGTACTTAAGCTGTGTCTTCAGAGCAGCAGCGTTCATTGCCACTAACACATCACAAAGGTCGCCTGGAGTGTAGACTTTGCCAGCGCCGATGTGTACTTGGAAACCTGAAACACCCGTCAGCGAGCCTTGCGGGGCGCGGATGTCTGCCGGATAGTCTGGGAATGTTGAGATACCATTGCCTACGGTAGCTGAGACCGTAGAGAAGATGTTTCCAGCCAATTGCATACCATCACCGGAATCACCCGAGAAACGAACAACAACCTGTTCGAGCTCTTTTACTTCTAATTCAGCCATAATAATATAAATAGGTTCGTATTTGTTCTTTGACGTGCAAAGGTCGTAAATATTCATCTATCTACCAAACATTTAATAAAAAATTTGCATTTTCTTGGAACTTTCGTCTTTTTTCTTTATTTATGCAAACAATAATTAAAGCGCAAAACTATGAAAAGGCTGATATTGTTAACAGTTGCGTTAATTAGTATGTTGCTTGCTACTCAGGCAGCAACTATATCCTTTTCTACCCCAAACAAGCCTGCGACATGGGCTAAAATGGTTGTAACGGCGAACGGTCAGCCAATTGAGTCGGGAGCAAATGTCGAGGTAGGAACAACAGTTGTGTTTACGGCTGATGAGGGTATTGGTTTCCATATTGAATGGATTGTAAACGGTGTGAAAGACGAAAGTACTACGGAAGGGACTTTCTCAAAAGTGATAAGTGAGGATACTAATGTTGAGGCCCATTATGTGGAACATTTCAAGTTCGTCTTCAAAGGAACCCCGTTTGTCAAGTATGCTGATGCACAGGGCGTTATCTATACCGGATGCAATGCTTATTTCCATCGTGGTGACAAACCGCGCGCCTTTGGATATAGTGTTTCCATGTTCGTGCGCAGCCTTGGCGACACCATTCGCCCAGACAATATTCCTTATGACACCTTGTATATAAGAAAGGATACCTTGAAGTCAGATGTCATGTAGCTACATTGTTATATTATGCATCTGACAATGATTCTATAGCTATTGTTATAGGTGAGGATATTGAATTGTTGAAGGTGTCTGCATCATATCCAGGTGGCGACAATATCTTGGAATGGACACCTGAAATGAAGACCACCAAGAATGAGCTGGTGACAGCGTCGAAGACAGGAGAAGCGGGGTGTCTGCTTTTTAATATGTCAGATCTTACTCTAAACGGAGGATTGAAAGTAGAAGCAGGTGAGCCACTCGATAGTCTTTCAGCCAAGATAGAGGTGCCCAATGAATATGATGAGAACAAATATCTGTCTGTATCATTCCAAACAGGTACCCTGCTTGATAATATTCTCTTTACAGCTCCTGCAGCCACAGAAGAGAATGCGTGGGAAGCGGCCAGAATGGTAGACCTTGTCGAGGACATACAACGAATGCCAAATGGTATGAACACCTATGTCACGGAAGATGGAAGGGGCATTTCCGGTGGTCAGCGACAACGTATCCTGTTGGCACGTGCCTTGGTACAGTGCCCAGACATCATGTTGCTTGATGAGGTTACATCGGCTCTTGATAATGTGACCCAACAGCGTGTTGCCGATTATCTGGCCAGTATGAAGTGTACTCGTATTACCATTGCCCATCGTCTGGAAACGATTCGCCAGTGTGACCGTATCATCGTCTTAGGTAACGGACGTGTCGTTAAGGAAGGCACTTACGACGAATTGATAGCCGCAGGTGTCCTCCAGAAAGGATAATGGGGAATCTGTCGCTAATATACAAATGATGATCCGCCAAGGAATTCACGCAAGAGAGAGGTTGGTGGTATCTGGTCTTCTGGAATTGGCTTGAAATATTTCAGGAATTTCAGCAACCGATAAGCTTCTGCATACTCTTCGCAGTTTTCTGTAACCTGTTCCAACAGTGGCTCTGCCTGACGTTTGATGACAGCTAGTTCGAAAAGCATAGCAGTGTTAAACATGGCATCGGCATTTTCTTGATAGGGGAAAATCCATTTGCTTTCGCCTTTGCGTACAGAGGGCCAACGATGAATGGTGTCACGTGCTGACACTCCACGGTATTTATGGTCTCGGATGATACGACGAAGCAGTCGATTATCTGATGTTGGTATATAGTTGTGGTTATCAAGCAGAATTGTAGTCAATGCCGAGGCATAGACGCGGAAGATTTGATTGTCTGGAATATCTATAGTCAGTTCAGGGTTTAGTGCATGTATGCCTTCCACCACCAGAATCTCTTTGCCTTTTAACTGCAATTTCTTTCCACTCCATTCGCTCTTTCCCTTTTGAAAGTTATAACGGGGCAGTTCTATTTCCTCACCGCGGAACAATGCGTTCATCTGCTCGTTCAGCAATGGTATGTTCAAGGCATGCAAGTGCTCGAAGTCATAGTCACCGCTTTCGTCACGTGGAGTCTGCTCACGGTCTAGGAAGTAGTCGTCGAGTGAGATGCCGATAGGTTGCATTCCGTTGACGGCCAGTTGAATGGACAATCGCTTACAAGTGGTAGTCTTACCACTGGACGATGGACCGGCAATGAGTACCATCTTAATATTTTTCTGCTGAGCTATTTTGTCGGCTATCTGGGCAATTTTCTTCTCTTGTAAAGCCTCGCCTATCTGGATGAGTTGTGGCGCATGGCCTTTTTCGATAGCGTCATTAAGGTCTCCTACAGTACGAAGACTGAGCAAGTCTTGCCAGTGGTGATGCTCTTTGAATATCTCGAACATCTTATCTTGGCGAATAAAGGACTTCAGTTTTGACGGATTGTTTCGTGAAGGTATACGTAACAGCAAACCGTCGAAGTAATATTCTAGTCCAAAGAGATAAATATCTGCTGTATTGGTCAGCAGTGTACCATAATAGTAGTCTTTGTAACCGTCTAAGTCATAATAAGTAGTGAAGAGGCGCCCTGAGTTTTCCAGCAATTTGACTTTTGACATACTGCCAACCTCACGGAACATCTGAATGGCCTCTTCTGTAGTAGCTTCAAAACGGTGGATGGGCAGTTTCGCATCAATGAGCTGTTGCATGCGCTGGCGGATGTCGTTGACATCGTCGGGAGTTACGGCTCGACCCAAGTTTAAATTGACGAAATAACCATTGCTGACAGGAATGTCAATCGCAACCTTACAATTTTCGTATAGGTCGTGGGCAGCTTTACAAAGTATAAAGAATAAGGTACGCGTATATGCGCGAATGCTACTGGGAGAGTGCATATCAAGGAACTCAATTTCTTTTTGTTTATAGACACGATAATGCATTCCCTCAACTTTGTTGTTGACTTTTGCACTGATGGGACCATACTCCATCTGGAGGCCAGACTGAGAAAAAATTTCAGAAAGTGTGCTGCCGATGCTCACTTTTAGAGTTTTTTTATTATTTTTGCAGCGGATATTAATTAATTGTTCCATAGAATGTTTTAGTTATTGTTCTGCAAAGATACAAAAAAGGATTTGATTATAAAAGAAAATATTCATAAAAAGTTAAAACTATGTCGATTTGGGTTATTTTTAAGTTGTTAGGCTCACTGGCTCTGCTGATGTTCGGTATGAAGTCAATGAGTGAGGCCCTGCAGAAAATGGCAGGTCCACAGTTGCGTCATGTGTTAGGTGCCATGACCACCAACCGTTTTACGGGCATGCTTACTGGTATGCTGGTGACAGCGTCAGTTCAGTCATCAACAGCGACGACGGTAATGACGGTCTCGTTTGTAAATGCCGGCCTGTTAACACTGGCGCAGGCCATCTCAGTCATTATGGGTGCTAACATCGGTACTACCCTTACGGCATGGATTATGTCTGCAGGTATGTCGTTTGATATCACCAGTGCCATTTATCCGGCCTTTTTCATTGGTATCATTCTGATTTATCTGAAACACTATCGTTATATCGGTGACTTCCTGTTTGGTTTGTCATTTCTGCTCTTAGGATTGGGAACGCTACGAATGACCGGTACAGAGATGCATCTGGGCGAGAATCAGGCGTTGCTTGATTTCTTTGCCTCTTTTGATCCCAATTCCTTCCTAACCACCTTGGTATTCCTTGTTCTTGGTGGCATTTTGACCTTCTGTGTACAGTCTTCGGCAGCAGTGATGGCCATTACCATGATTCTCTGTTCAAGTGGCGCATTGCCAATCTATCAGGGTATCGCCTTGGTAATGGGTGAAAATATTGGAACCACCGTTACCTCTAACCTTGCAGCCCTTTCTGCCAATACACAGGCACGTCGTGCCGCTTTGGCACACATGTTCTTCAATGTGTTTGGCGTTATCTGGATTCTGTTTGTCTTCCGTCCCTTTATTGATATGGTTTGCGGATGGGTAGGCTATGATGTGATGATGGACAAGAATGCTGTTGAGACCAGTGTGTTCCTGGCCAATGCAGCTAAACTGAGTTTTGTGCTTGCTGCTTTCCATACTACATTCAATGTGGCTAATACCATGATTCTGATTTGGTTTATTCCACAGATAGAAAAATTGGTTTGTGCTGTCATCAAGCCTAAGAAGGTTGACGAAGAAGAGGATTTCCGCCTGCACTTTATTACTGCCGGCTTCATGAAGACCCCGGAACTTTCCGTGCTGGAAGCTCAGAAGGAAATCCAGGCATTCTCCAACCGTATGCAACGTATGTTTGGCATGGTACGTGAGTTGTTAACGCTTTCCAGCAGCGCAAGCAATAAGAAAGATAACAGGGCGGGCGACTTCAATAAGCTTTATACACGTATTGAGAAATATGAGGGTATCAGTGATAACATGGAATTAGAGATTGCCAAATATCTCGAATCCGTTAGTGATGCTCATCTTTCTGATGATACGAAGGCCAAGATTCGTGCCATGCTTCGTGAAATCTCTGAGTTGGAGAGTATTGGTGACGCTTGCTTTAACATGGCTCGTACCATCTCACGCAAGTATAATGGCAAGGAAGACCATTTCATCGAGAAGCAGTATGACCATCTGCACCAGATGATGGAGTTGACAGACCAGTCACTCACGGAGATGAACCGTTTGATGGGTGGTAGAAGGGAGTCGTATGATGTGAATCGGACTTTCAACATCGAGCATGAGATTAACAACTACCGCAATCAGCTCAAATCTCAGAATATCAGTGATATCAATAACCATCAGTACACCTATGCAGTCGGTACTATCTATATGGATCTTATCAATGAATGCGAGAAACTTGGCGACTATGTAGTCAACGTAGTTGAGGCTCGTATGGGTACACGACAAAAAGAGGTATAAGATTTTCGGAAATTATAACGTTGGTTTGGGAAATTTTAATTAAATTTGCAACCGAAAAGAATATAAAACAAACGTATTATCAATTCTATGAGAAAGAAAATTTTGTTTTTGATGGTTCTGATGCTCACATCAGCATTGACCATCATGGCCCAAATCACGACCTCGAGTATGGCCGGTAAGGTGACATTTGAGGATGTGAAAGGTGAGGAGGTCATTGGTGCTACAGTAGTTGCAGTACATGAGCCTTCTGGTACCCGTTACACAGCGGTGACTAACACCAGTGGTAACTTTACCATTCAAGGTATGCGTACGGGTGGCCCGTATGAGGTGACGGTTTCTTACATTGGTTATCAACCTAAAGTCGTTAAGGGTGTTACGTTGGAATTGGCTGAAACATACAACCTCAATGTCTGGTTGTCAGAGGACGCTAATGTGTTGACAGAAGTTGTAGTCAGCGGTAAGGCTTCTAAGTTTGCTGCAGAGAAGACCGGTGCTTCTACCAACATTAACAACCAGATGATCGCAAACATGCCTACGGTAACCCGCAATTTGACAGATGTAACTCGTCTATCACCGTATGGCGGTAACGGAATGAGTTTTGCTGGTAGCGATGGTCGTACAGCTAACTTCACAGTCGATGGTGCCAACTTTAACAATGATTTTGGCTTGAGTTCGAACCTGCCAGGCGGTGGTAATCCTATTTCGCTGGATGCCATCGAGGAAATGCAGGTGGTTATCTCTCCATTCGATGTTCGCCAGACCAACTTCATCGGTGGTGGTGTAAATGCTATCACAAAGTCGGGTACCAATACCTTCAAAGGCAGTGCCTATATCTATCACCGCAATGAGAATATGCGTGGTGATGCTATTGACAATAAGGAGATAACAGGCTCTCGTGAGAAGGATCAGACAACGACCTACGGATTTACCTTAGGTGGTCCAATCATCAAGAATAAGCTTTTCTTCTTTGTCAATGGTGAAATGGAGAATACGCCTACTATTGTTAACAGATGGCGCGCTTCGGAAGACGGCTCGTACGATGCGGAAAACTATTTGTCTCGCACAACGATAAGTGATATGCAACGTGTTTCTGAATTTGTAAGCAAGGCTCCTTATAATTACAATACAGGTTCATATAACAGTTTCCCCTCAGATACAAAAAACCGTAAGTTCTTGGTACGTTTGGACTGGAATATTACCGACAAACATCATTTGGCCTTGCGTTATAACTATACTAAGAATAAGTACTATCAATCTCCTAATGCATCGTCAATGGATGGTGGCACACGCTCAGCCTATAGCCGCATGTCAATGTTCTCGATGGCTTTTGCCAATTCTATGTATTCAATGGAGAATATTGTTCATTCATTTTCTGTTGACTTGAATAGTCGTCTAACAGATAAGATATCAAACCAATTCTTGCTTACATATTCTAAGAAAGACGATGTTCGTGGCTCTGATTCCAGCGAGTTCCCCTTTATAGACATCCTGGATGGTTCCGGTAATACTGCCAGCTACATGTCTTTAGGTTACGAGTTGTTTACCTATAACAATGCTGTTCACAATACAGTTTGGAATGTTAAGGATGACGTAACATTCTATCTAGGTAAGCACAAATTGATGGCAGGTATCAGTTATGAACATCAGATGGCCGACAACCAATATATGCGTAATGGTACGGGATACTATCGTTATTTGAGCTTAGAAGACTTCCTGACAGGTGCAACTCCTGAGGTTGTTTGTTTGACCTATGGTTATGATGGAGAGTCTTCGCCTGCTGCTCGTGTTCGGTATAACAAATTAGGCATCTATGTTCAGGACGACTGGACTGTTAACGACAAATTGAAACTGACAATGGGTCTGCGCGTTGATGGCCTTTATTTCAATAATTCAGACCTGATGACCAATAAGGCCATCTACGATCTCGACTATGACGGTCGTCATATTGATACAGGAACATGGCCATCAGCCGGCTACACCTTCTCTCCACGTGTTGGTTTTACCTATGACGTGTTTGGTGACAAGAGTTTGAAGATTCGAGGTGGTACGGGTCTTTTCGTTGGTCGTCAGTCACTGGTTTTCTTTACCAACATGCCGACAAACTCTGGTATGGTTCAGTATCAGGCACAGATTGGTCCTTCAACCAAGTATGACAACTTGCCTGATGCCGTAAAGGCAAAATACGCTTCTGTAAGTGATATTCTTGCTCAGTTCAACAAAGCAAATGGTGGTATGATAACCAATCTTGAAGCTCTCAAGCAGAAGTTCTTTGATATGGGCTTCCCTTATACCATTTCTCCAGAAGAGGGTGCCAAGCCTTCATCAATTTCTGCTGTAGACCCCAACTATAAGTTGCCACAGGCATGGAAGAGCTCTATTGCTGTTGATTATCAGATTCCTGTCTCTTTCCCATTCACCGTAACTTTGGAAGGTATTTATACTAAGATGGTGAATGACGTATGTATTTCAGATTGGAGTCTTCGCAATGTAGAAGGTTTTGCACGCTGGAATGGTGCTGACAATCGTCCCATGTATCCTGCTGAAAATTTCCGCTCAGGAACCAAGGCTTTCATGCTGGAGAATACCAGCAAGGGATATCAGTGGTCTGCAAACATTACGCTGAATGCACAACCATTTGAATGGTTGAGCTTGATGGCTGCCTATACTCATACGGTGAAGAAGGAACTTACCAGTCTTCCTGGTTCTAATGCCGAGTCTGCATTCACCTATGTGCCTACAATTGCTGGTCCAAATAACATCAAGCTTCATAATGGTAAGAACGTGACACCTGACCGAATTGTAGCTTCTGCTACAGCCCACGATAAGAGCGGAAACCACTATAGCCTGATTTACGAGGCTTGGCGTGGTGGCAGCAATGAGTCTTATATGCTCGCTAACGATATGAATGGTGATGGATATAACTATGACGCACTCTATATCCCTACTGATTTGCAGGTAGCTAATAATGAGTTCCGCTTTGTTTCAGAAGACGATAAGACTCGTTTTATGGAGTACGTTCATAATAATGATTATCTGAAAGACCGTCAAGGTGAGTATGCTGAGGCTTACAGCGTTTATTCTCCTTGGGTACATCGTATTGACTTCAGCTACAAGCACGATTTCAAACTGAATATTGGTAAGACCAAGCATACACTGCAGCTTTCATTCGATATGAAGAACGTTATGAACTTCTTTAATTCAAGCTGGGGTGTCAGCAAATATATGAATACTGACATCACTGAAGGTCGTATTTTGAAGTATGACCACACTGATGCTCAGGGTTATCCTGTCTTCTCAACTCCCAAAGCTGTTAATGGCAATACTCAGACATGGGTAAAGAGCCACTCCATTGGTCAGTGCTGGTATGCTTCTGTCGGTGTTAGATACATTTTTAATTAATTAATAAGGAAAGTATTATGAAATTGAGATATATTTTAGGCATGATACTGTCAGCCCTACTGTTTACGGGCTGTCAGTCAGACGATGACCCTATCGGTTCGTTGTCTTCCATTCAGCTTGATAAGACCGTATTGCTGATGCCCACAAGTGGAGGTGACGTCACGTTGACGGTAAACGCAAATGCAGAATGGAAATTGGATGATATTTTCTCTGTAACATTAGGAAATAAAGAGAAAGCATATTATCCTCTGCCTGTTGAGTTGAATGCTGATAAAACAGCTGGTGTGTATTCCTGGTTAACGGCTGACAAGCTGTCAGGTCAGGCAGGTGAAACTACAGTAACTTTCCATGCCACACCAACCGATGGCGGACGTGAATGTACAATCTGTTTTGGTATCGGTAGTAGCAAACAGTTCCTGTTGGTTCGTCAAGGGTCTTTGGAAGCTACAGATATGACTTGTGCAGAAATCATAGCTGCACCTGTTGGTAAAAACTGTCGTGTAAAAGCAAAGATCACCCGATGGGCTTCGAATGCAGAACAATATGGTAATATGTGGATTTCGGACGGTACAGGTGAAGTTCAGATTTACGGAATGGCAGATAAGGATGGAAAATTTAAGAACTATCCTATTGCAAGCTGGGGTCTTGAAATTGGTGATGTGATAACCGTTGAGGGCCCGAAGGGACTATATGGTACAACACATGAGTTGATTGACGTAACACTGATTGACCTTGAGAAGTCTTTATTGAGTGTTGTTAGTGAAGATGCAAATTTGCCTAAGGAAGGTGGTGACTTTAGTGTGAAAGTTGCTTATAAAGGCAGCGGTGCATTCTTCAATATTTCTGATGAGGCAAAGGCTTGGGTTGTATATCAGGGTGTTGACTATATCCCTGGTGTGAAAACCATTTTTGAACAGAATCCAGCTGACTCCGCAATATTTAAGTTTACCGCTCTGCCCAATGAAGGTGCTGGCAGAAAGGGCACAATCGACTTTACGTCAAGCTCTTACGATCAGAAAACGGGCAAGACAAGTTCGTCTACAATCACCTATACAGTCAGCCAGGCTGCTAACGTACTGCCTCATGGTGAGAACCCCGATGATCCATTTAATGTAGCTGAGGCTATTGCCAAGTGTAAGGCTATCGGTTCGACGTCAGATGGGGTTATTTATTATGCGAAGGGCAAGATTTCCTCTATCGCTAGCATAGATACAGGTTCTTATGGCAATGCAACCTTCAACATCTCTGCTGACGGAAAGGATGAGAACTTCATCACTGTCTACCGTTCGTTCTTCCTCAATAATGAGAAGTTCACTTCTGAGGATCAGATTGCTGTAGGCGATGAGGTGGTTATCACTGGTAAACTGGTTAACTACAAGGGAACAACTCCTGAGTTCTCAGGCAATGTATACGTCTATGCTATTAAGAAAGGTGGTGGCACTTCTCATGCAGGAACCGTTGACGATCCATTTGATATAGCTTCTGCTATTGCCTTTATCGATGGCGGTGGTACAGGTGCCGTCTATGTGAAGGGTATTGTCTCTGAGCTGTATCAAGGTGGTTTCAGTACTAATTACGGCCAAGGCTCATTCTATATCTCTGATGATGGAACAAAGCATGGTGATTCTCTCAAAGATTTCGAGGCTTATCAGGTGAATTATGTAGGCAACCGCAAGTGGACTGAGGCAGATCCGCAGATTGCTGTTGGTGACGTGGTGATTATTTATGGTCCGCTTACCTATTTTGCAAAGTATAGTGTCTATGAAACTCAAGGTAAGGGAGCGGCCTATATCTACTCTTTGAACGGTAAGACCGAATAAAATAATAGGATACTTATATATATAAAAGGTGCTCTGGCAAAGGCTAGGGCACCTTTCATGTCTCTTTAATACGTTTAGTAATAACTATTAAGGGAAAAAATTGCTACCATTAATGCTCGCAATTGTTAGATTTAAATGTAGCAATTGCGAGTATTAATCTTTCTTCCTTTCAGCTGCCGATACTGTTTTTGATTTCTTTCGGACTAATTTTCTTTTCTTTCGGACTATTTCAAAATACTCCGGAAGTATTTTTGAATACTCCGGAAGTATTCAAAAGGGCTTTATAGTATAAAAAACATTAATAAAATGCACATTTTGACACGTCGAGTGTGGTTTTTACGTAACTTTGCCAAATCTATGGCGCTTTGTGCGTCAAATGTGCGAATAAAATAAATTATCCACTAACTATAAGTTTAACGATGAAACTGAAAAAACTTTTTGTAGCTGCGCTGATGTTGTTCAGTACAACAGCTATGGTGGCTCAGCAGATGCAGATGCCACCCATCCCCGTTGACCCAGCCGTACGTATTGGTAAGCTCGACAACGGACTGACGTATTACATTCGTCACAATGAGTATCCTGAACATGTAGCCAACTTCTACATCGCCCAGCGTGTAGGCTCTATTAACGAAGAAGAGTCACAGCGTGGCTTGGCCCACTTCTTGGAGCACATGGCCTTCAATGGTTCTGAGCATTTCAAGGGCAATGGCATTATCGAATTCTGCCGCTCACTGGGCGTTGAGTTTGGTAGCGACCTGAATGCCTATACTTCTATCGACCAGACTGTTTATCGTGTCTGCAACGTTCCTACCAAGCGTGCTACAGCCCTCGACTCTTGTCTGCTGATTCTGAAAGACTGGTCAAACGGCTTGTCATTGGAGGCTGACGAGATTGACAAGGAGCGCGACGTTGTTCACAATGAGTGGCGTTTGGGCGAGGGTCCTTCACAGCGTATGATTCAGCGCGCCCTGCCCAAGGTTTATCCTGGCTCTAAGTATGGCGAGCGTCTGCCCATCGGTCTGATGAGCGTTATCGACAGCTTCAAGCCCAAGACCCTTCGTGCTTACTATCAGAAGTGGTATCGTCCAGACAATCAGGCCATCATCGTAGTAGGTGATGTTGATGTCGACAAGATGGAGGCTAAGATTAAGGAGCTCTTTGGTGGTATCAAGGTTCCTGCTAATGCTCCTAAGGTGGTGGCTGAGGCTGTTCCTGACAACAAGGAGGCTATCTATGTCTATGAGAAGGATAAGGAGATGCAGATGAGTCAGGTTATCGTGATGATGAAGCACGACGCTACTCCTCAAGAAGAGAAGTCAAACATGGCTTACCTCATTCAGGACTATGCTGTGAACGTAATCTCACAGATGATTAACCAGCGTATGACTGAGTTGACACAGGATGCTGCATGCCCCTTCTTCCAGGCTTTTGCTGACGACAGCCAGTATCTGCTCTCTAAGACCAAGGACTGCTTCGAGCTGATTGGTGTTCCCAAGGAGGGAAAGGATATGGAAACCCTGCAGGTGCTCTATCGTGAGGCTAAGCGTGCTCGTGAATTTGGCTTTACAGCTTCAGAGTATGATCGTGCAAGAGCAGACTATCTGAGTGGATTGGAGAAGCGTTTCACCAATCGCGACAAGCGCAAGAACGATGAGTTTGGCAATGCATACCGCGACCACTATCTGACTAACGAGCCTATCCCACCATTGGATGTGCTCTATCAGACCATGCAGCAGATTGCTCCTAACATTCCTGTACAGGCTATCAACCAGATGTTGCCAGAGCTGATTTCTGCTACTGATAGCAACCTCGTTGTATTAATTCTGGCTCAGGAGAAGGAAGGCAAGGTTTATCCTACTGAGAAGGATATGGCTGCTGCCGTTGCTGCTGCTCGTGCAGAGAAGCTGGAGGCTTATGTAGATAATGTAAAGGACGAGCCTCTGCTCGATGCTACTAAGATTAAGAAGGGTAAGATTAAGAAAGAGACTGAGAATACCGTTTTGGGTTATAAGGAGCTGAAGCTTTCTAATGGTGCGACTGTTATCCTGAAGAAGACTGACTTCAAGGACGACGAGGTTCAGATGCAGGCCTTCTCAATGGGTGGTAAGTCACTCTATGGCGAGGCTGACTACACTAACCTGAAGGTGTTCGATTCTGCCATCGGACTGAGCGGACTGGGCAACTTCTCAAGCACAGAGCTTCAGAAGGCTCTTGCTGGTAAGGAAGTGAATGCCGACCTCTCACTGGCTTACACTCGTCAGTACCTGACAGCTCACTCTACTCCTAAGGACATTGAGACCATGTTCCAGATGTCTTACCTCTACTTCACCAACGTGAAGAAGGACGATAAGCAGTTCCAGAACCTGATGACTCAGCTCGATATGGCCCTGAAGAACAAGTCGCTGTCACCTGATGCTGTATTCTCTGACTCAGTGGCTGCAACTACTTATGGGCATAATCCTCGCTTCAACAACATTGATGTGAAGGATCTGAAGGACATCGACTACGACCGCATCCTCGCCATCGCCAAGGAGCGCTTCCAGAATGCTGGCCAGTTCACCTTCGTAATTGCTGGTAACTTCGACGAGCAGACCATCCGTCCTCTCATCGAGCAGTACATCGCTTCGCTGCCTGCTACCAAGAAGAAGGCTGAAGACTTCAAGGAGGTAATGACCTTTGCTAAGGGTAAGGTTGTTAACCAGTTCAAGGTAAAGACAGAGTCTCCAAAGGCAACCGCTCGTGAGATGTGGTATGCAGACATGCCTTACACCTTGGAGAACAATGTGAAGATTGACGCTGTAGGTCAGATTCTCTCTATGATTTATCTGAAGACCATTCGTGAGGATGAGAGCGCTGCTTACTCTTGTGGTGCTGCTGGCTACTTCTCAACAGGTTCTAAGCAACCTAAGGCTATGCTGCAGGCTTACTGTCCTATGAATCCTGACAAGGCTGAGTTGGCTGTTCGCCTGATTCACGAGGGTATCGAGAACATGGCTAAGAAGGTTGATGCCGATCAGTTGCAGAAGGTAAAGGACTATATGCTGAAGCAGGCTGACATTGATGCCAAGAAGAACAACTATTGGATCAACACCATCAATGTCTTCAAGGAGTATGGTCTTGACTTCCATACCGATTACAAGAAGACTGTTGAGGCTCTGACCGTTGACTCTGTTCGCGACTTCCTCAATCAGTTGCTGAAGAGTGGTAACAACATCGAGGTTATCATGACTCCTGAAGCAAAGTAAAACACATCACATAGTGATATTTTAAACGGCGAATTTGTATAATTCGCCGTTTATTTGTACCCTTGATCTTCGGTCTTAGGTCGGCTACATCTCGGAAATATCCAAATATATTTGGTATTTCGCTCGATTTGCACTACCTTTGACTTCGTCGAAAGTACTCTCGCTCGGAAAATTGCAAATAAATTTGCATTTTCGCTCGCTTATTCGTACCTTTGCACCCAAAATTCAATAGTTATGTCATATTTATTTTCATCAGAATCAGTTTCGGAGGGCCATCCCGATAAGGTGGCCGATCAGATAAGTGATGCCATTCTAGACCAGTTTCTGGCTTATGACGAGCATGCCCGTGTGGCTTGCGAATCGTTTGTTACCACAGGTCAGGTGGTCATCATGGGTGAGGTACGTAGTGAGGTTTACATCGACTTGCAGACCATCGCTCGAAATACAATTAAGAGAATAGGTTATACCAAGGCAGAATATCAGTTCGATGGCAATTCCTGTGGTATCCTGACTGCCATCCACGAGCAGAGCGAAGACATCAACCGCGGTGTGGATAATGGCGACGAGGACGAGCAGGGAGCTGGCGACCAGGGTATGATGTTCGGTTATGCCACCAACGAGACAGAGAACTTGATGCCTGTTTCACTCGACTTGGCACACCTGATTATGCGTACATTGGCTGAAATCCGCAAGGAAGGTAAAGAGATGACTTACCTCAGACCAGACTCGAAAAGTCAGGTAACCGTACAATATAGTGATGCTGGCATCCCAGAGCGCATCGATACCATCGTTGTCTCTACGCAGCACGATGAGTTTGATACTGACGATGAGCGCATGTTGGCTAAGATTCGTGAGGATGTCATTAACATCCTGATTCCACGTGTTAAGTCTAAGATTCACTCTGAGCGTGTGCTATCATTGTTTGGCAACGACATAAAATACTATGTCAACCCAACGGGTAAGTTCGTCATTGGTGGACCTCATGGTGACACAGGTTTGACAGGTCGTAAGATTATTGTCGATACTTATGGAGGCAAGGGTGCTCATGGTGGTGGTGCCTTTTCAGGTAAGGACTCGTCTAAGGTTGACCGTTCTGCAGCCTATGCAGCCCGTCATATTGCCAAGAACATGGTGGCTGCGGGTGTGGCTGACGAAATGCTGGTGCAGATCAGCTATGCCATTGGCGTTGCCAAACCCATGAATATCTACGTCAACACCTATGGTCGTAGTCACGTAAATATGACGGATAGCGAGATTGCTAAGCGCATTGAGAAACTGTTCGACCTGCGTCCAAAGGCTATCGAGCGTACCCTGAAACTTCGTCAGCCCATGTATGTGGAGACTGCAGCTTATGGACACATGGGTCGTCAGTACGAGGTAAAGAAGAAAACCTTTACCAGTCGTTATCATGAGACGAAGACCATTGACGTGGAACTCTTTACTTGGGAGAAACTCGACCGAGTAGAAGATATAAAGCGCGAATTTGCGTTGTAAGAATTGATAGTAACAGACAGCATACAACAGCAACATACGGCGGTAGGGGGTGATTCTGCAGTTACCACCTACCGCCCGCTTACTCCGGCTCAGGTGCTGAGTTGGTTGCCACGTAATGCAACCCCTGCCCAACAGGATTCTGCCATTCAGTCACGCTTTAAGCCTGGTGAGATTCGTTGGAGTGAACGACCTGATACTCTCCATCTTCCTGATCATGACAGAGGACGTAGTGCGCTGGATGTTAATCTTCCACAATATTATCGCGAGGGTTTCTTTTCCAAAGACACCCTTTTTCATCCAGAACTTCGTGGAGGACGAAATGGGGTGGCAGGCGACCCAGTACCTTATACCGTCCATTCTGATAATCTGTTGACGGGATTGCTGCTCTTCTGTCTTATCGTGGCGGTGATTGCTTTTTCCAGCGTAAAGGATTTCTTGTTACGCCAGATTAAGTCTTTCTTCTACTTCTCCCATGAAACCACATCCGATATGTCAGAAACTGCTATCGAACTGCGTTTCCAGTTCTTCCTGGTCATGTTGGCAGGCTTGCTCATCTCGCTGCTATTCTATTTCTATACCTTATATTATATAGGTGAGACGTTTATCCTACGTTCCCCTTATTATCTGATTCTGATATACTGGGGAATCATGTTGGCTTACTTCTTGTTGAAGTCAATACTCTATACGGTAGTCAATACAGTACTGTTTGATAGTAAAAGAAATAAACAATGGATGCGTTCTTTCCTATTCATAACCTCTGCTGAAGGTATCCTGATGTTCCCTATTATGATGGTCAAGGGATACTTTGATATTTCTACTGAAAGTGCAGGTATTTATGTCATAATAGTGCTGTCAATCATCAAAATATTGACAATTTTCAAGAGTTACATCATCTTTTTTAGCCGAAATGTCGTTAAATTGCAGATTATTTTGTACTTTTGTGCGCTCGAAATGGTGCCTTTACTGTTTTTGATGAGCATCTTGAACGCTACGGCGAACATGTTGAAAATAAATATTTAGGACATCAATGATAAAGAAAATCTTGGTTTCACAGCCAAAACCATCCAGCGAGAAGTCTCCGTATTATGATATTGCATCAAGATACGATGTAGAACTTGTATTCCGTCCTTTTATTAAGGTAGAAGGGATAACAGCAAAAGAGTTTCGTGCGCAGAAGGTTAACATCCTTGACTATACTGCCGTAGTATTCACATCACGTCATGCCATCGATAATTATTTCACGTTGGCAAAGGAGATGCGTATCACTATTCCTGAGGACATGAAGTATTTCTGTGTGACAGAAACTATTTCGCTCTATATCCAGAAGTATGTTCAGTACCGTAAGCGTAAAGTGTTCTTTGGCACAACGGGTAAGATTGACGATCTGATTCCCACAATGGCTAAGCATAAGACAGAGAAGTACCTCGTTCCCATGAGCGATGTTCATAACGACAGCGTTGCTCAGATGCTCGATGCCAAGAAGCTCAATCATCGTGAGTGTGTGATGTATCGCACGGTTAGCAATGACTTTACTCCAGAGGAAGTGAAGAACTTCGATTACGATATGCTGATTTT
Organism: uncultured Prevotellaceae bacterium; assembly: GCA_902782305.1. Classification (GTDB taxonomy): domain Bacteria; phylum Bacteroidota; class Bacteroidia; order Bacteroidales; family Bacteroidaceae; genus Prevotella. The sequence continues at coordinate 44,496 of CACZMV010000001.1, read as the reverse complement.
CTTCAGCCCTGCCGGTATTGAGTCACTCACCAAGAACTTCCCCGACTTCAACCAGGGGGAGATAGCAATCGCTACCTTCGGCCCTTCTACAGCCCAAGCTGTAAAGGACGCAGGACTGCGCCTCGATCTGGAGGCTCCTACAGAGAAGTATCCTTCTATGACCAGTGCTTTGCAGCACTTCCTGTTGGAGAAACAAGGATAAAAGAAAGATGTTCAACGCCGGGCGTTCATTGTTCCCAAAACAAGAGCGCATGGTCAGCAGACTGCTGATAGAGACGCTCTTTGGCGGAGGATGCAGCCACTCTATGGCAGCTTTCCCGCTGCGAGTGGTCTATATGACCAGAGAGCGCAGGGACGATGAGGCTCCGATACAGTTGCTGATAAGTGTTCCCAAAAAGCATTTCAAGCATGCTGTTGACCGCAATAGGGTGAAGCGGCAGATTCGTGAAAGCTATCGTCGTCACAAGGAACTGCTTACGGACCCATTGCCTGACACCCAACAATTGCTGATAGCTTGTGTGTGGTTGTCTGACAGACATGAATCATCTTTGTCCATCGAACAGAAGCTGGTATCCCTGATGCGACGAATAGGCGAGAAGCTATGAAGCAGCTACTACATTATCTGTCCAAAGCATTGGTATGGTTGCTCGTGTTGCCCATCCGCTTCTATCAGTTAGCCATCTCTCCACTGTTGGGCCCCTCGTGCCGCTTTACGCCCACCTGCTCAGAATATGCCAGACAAGCGCTGATGAAGCATGGTCCCATCAAGGGACTCTATCTCGCCATCTGGCGGATACTAAGGTGTAATCCTTGGGGCGGTTCTGGCTATGACCCAGTGCCCTAATCTAGTATAATCTAGACCATCTAGATTATCTAGAATAACTAGAATAATAAATAAAAGAATAACGATATGAAAAACTTTGTTGAAGAACTGAAATGGCGCGGAATGCTGGCACAGATGATGCCTGGCACGGAAGAACTGCTCCAGAAAGAAATGGTAACGGCCTATCTGGGTACCGACCCTACAGCCGATTCACTCCATATCGGTCACCTTTGTGGCATCATGATGTTGCGCCACTTGCAGCGCTGCGGCCACAAGCCCATCATCCTTGTGGGTGGTGCTACGGGTATGATTGGCGACCCCTCTGGTAAGTCGCAGGAGCGTAACCTGCTGAACGAGGAGACGCTTCGCCACAACCAGGAGTGCATCAAAGCGCAAGTATCTAAGTTCCTGGACTTTGAGTCGAAGGATGCTAATGCTGCCGAGATGGTGAACAACTACGACTGGATGAAAGACTTCACCTTCCTCGATTTCGCTCGTGAGGTGGGTAAGCATATCACCGTAAACTACATGATGGCTAAGGATTCCGTTCAGCAGCGCCTCAATGGTACCGCTCGCGATGGACTTTCCTTCACAGAGTTCACTTATCAGTTGCTGCAGGGCTACGACTTCCTCTATCTCTATCAGCATAAGAACTGTAAGTTGCAGTTAGGCGGTAACGACCAGTGGGGTAACATTACTACTGGTACGGAACTGATCCGTCGTACCTTGGGCTATGAGAACGAGGCTTTTGCCCTGACCTGTCCGCTGATTACCAAGAGCGACGGTAAGAAGTTCGGTAAGACAGAGTCGGGAAATATCTGGCTTGATGCCAAACGCACAACCCCGTATAAGTTCTATCAGTTCTGGCTGAATGTCAGCGATGACGATGCCGAGAAGTATATCAAGATCTTCACCTCGTTGGAGAAGGATGTTATCGACGCCCTCGTTGAAGAACACAAGCAGGATCCTGGTCGTCGCGTACTGCAGAAGCGTCTGGCTGAAGAGGTTACCGTTATGGTACATTCTCAGGAAGCCCTCGATGCTGCTATTGAAGCCTCTAACCTCTTGTTTGGTAAGTCAACCAAGGAAGGATTGGAGAAACTCGACGAACAGACCTTCCTCGATGTCTTCGATGGTGTGCCCCAGTTTGAGGTTTCTAAGGACCAGCTTGGTCAGCCCGCTATCGAGCTGTTCACCACTGTAGCCCCCGTATTCCCCTCAAAGGGCGAGATGCGTAAGATGGTGCAGGGTGGTGGCGTATCGCTCAACAAAGAGAAGCTTACCGACCAGAACCGTCCTGTCACTAGCGACGATCTTATTGATGGTAAGTATCTGTTGGCACAGAAGGGTAAGAAGAATTATTATCTGCTGATAGTGAAATAATAGGTAAAAATTTGGTTGTAATCCAAATTTTTATTACCTTTGCACCCACTTACCGCACGCTTGTCCAATGGTGTAATGGTAGCACAACAGGTTTTGGTTCTGTTTGTGGTGGTTCGAATCCGCCTTGGACAACGCAAAAAGAGTGATCTCAATCGAGGTCACTCTTTTTTATTGTAAAAGATGCAAACTTATCAAACTTTTGATAATTGTCGAAATAATCCGAATTTATTGTAGTTTTACAGAAAATTCCGAATGAGATGGAGCAATACATTCTTTTCTTAGTTTAGCTTTTTATATTTCAAGGCCTGAAATATATATTCCAAGACCTGAAATATATATTCCAAGTCCTGAAATATATATTCCAAGTCCTGGAATATAAAATCATTCTCGTACAAGAAAATAATATTTCTTTGCGTAATTGTTGAAGTCTGTTCGTATCACAAGGAAAATGTTTCATATAAAAGTTACGATTATGACAAGAGAACTACAATTTCTTTTAACGAACAATTATTAATCTAATTTAAAAGGTGAGGGAATATGGCGGTAGTTCAGATTATTTTCGTATCTTTGCGGAGCAAATTCTGCTAAAACGAATATGAAGACAAATTATGAATTGCGGTATGCAGCTCATCCAGAGGATGTGAAGCACTACGACACACAGCGCTTGCGTCGTGACTTTCTGATAGAACGCTTGTTTGCCCAGGACGAGGTGAACATGGTCTATTCGATGTACGACCGTATGGTGGTGGGTGGTGCCATGCCTGTAAAGGAGGCGCTGACGCTGGAGGCTATCGAACCGCTGAAGGCTCCTTACTTTACCCATCGTCGTGAGGTGGGAGTGTATAATGTGGGTGGCGCTGGCACCATCAAGGTGGGCGATGAGGTGTTCGAACTGGATTATAAGGAAGCATTATATATAGGTAGTGGCGACCGCGAGGTGGTGTTCACATCGAAAGACGCTGAGAAACCTGCCTTGTTCTACTTCAACTCGACAACGGCCCATACGTCGTATCCTTGCAAGAAGGTGAACAAGCAGAATGCTGTGGTGGCTCACATGGGAAGCCTGGAGATGTCTAACGAGCGTGATATCAACAAGATGCTGGTGAACCAAGTGCTTCAGACGTGTCAGCTGCAGATGGGAATGACAGAGTTGGCTACGGGTTCTGTATGGAACACAATGCCTGCTCACGTTCACTCTCGCAGAATGGAGGCCTACTTCTATTTCGAACTGCCTGAAGATCAAGCAGTATGCCACCTGATGGGTGAACCACAGGAGACCCGTCACATCTGGATGCGAGGCAATCAGGCTGTGCTTTCGCCAGAATGGAGCATCCATTCAGCAGCAGCCACACACAACTATACCTTTATCTGGGGTATGGGTGGCGAGAACCTGGATTACGGAGATCAAGATTTTTTTCAAATTACTGATTTAAAATAAAAACAAGAACTATTATGGCAAATCCATTTTCATTGGAAGGTAAGAACGCCTGGATTACTGGCGCATCTTACGGAATCGGCTTCAACATTGCAAAGGCATTTGTAGCCGCTGGTATTAAGAACATTATCTTCAACGACATCAACGAGGCTGCTCTGGAGCGTGGTCTGGCTAACTACAAGGAGGCTGGCATCACCAACGTGCATGGCTATGTTTGCGACGTAACAGACGAGAACGCTGTGAAGGCACTGGTTGAGAAGATTCACGCTGAGGTTGGTCAGATTGACATCCTGGTAAACAATGCTGGTATCATCAAGCGTATTCCTATGCACGAGATGAAGCGTCAGGAGTTCCAGCAGGTGATTGACGTTGACTTGGTAGCTCCGTTCATCGTAGCTAGCGCTGTTATACCTGAGATGATGGAGCGTAAGGAGGGTAAGATTATCAATATCTGCTCTATGATGTCTGAACTGGGTCGCGAGACTGTAAGTGCCTACGCTGCTGCTAAGGGTGGCTTGAAGATGCTGACTCGCAACATTTGCTCAGAGTATGGTGAGTATAACATTCAGTGTAATGGTATTGGCCCAGGCTACATTGCTACTCCTCAGACTGCTCCTCTTCGTGAGCGTCAGCCTGACGGAAGCCGTCATCCATTCGACAGCTTCATCTGTGCCAAGACTCCCGCGGGCCGTTGGCTCGATCCTTCTGAGTTGGGTGGCCCCGCTGTATTCCTGGCTTCACATGCCTCTGACGCAGTGAATGGTCACATACTCTATGTAGATGGTGGTATTCTGGCTTATATTGGCAAGCAGCCTAAGTAAGAAGTGAATAATGTACAGTGGAAAGTGAATAGTTTGCTTTTCGCTGTACTTTTATTATAAAAAAGAGGGCTTCATCAAATCGATGAAGCCTATCTTTTTGAATTTTTATTGACAAGGATTACTTGTTAACAGCGTCTGCGAGCTCAGCACCAGCCTTGAACTTAGCAACCTTCTTAGCAGCAATCTTAATCTTCTGCTTGGTAGCGGGGTTGATACCTTCACGAGCGGGCTTCTTGGTAACTGCGAAAGTACCGAAACCTACGAGCTGAACCTTGTCACCCTTCTTCAGAGCACCCTTGATAGCTTCTACTGTGGCGTCGAGAGCCTTCTTTGCATCAACTTTGGTCAGACCAGCACCAGCTGCAATCTTGTCAATTAATTCTGTCTTGTTCATAATTTTGTTGTTTTTAAATGAATTATTAATAGATAAAAGTGTAAATTCTGACGCAAATATAAGATAAAGTTGGCAACTAACAAACAAAAATTAAAAAAAAATTGCATTTTAACCAAAAAAAAGTTTGTATTGGACCAAAATAGTGCTTGAAAACAGATATTTTTAGTAATTTTGCGCTCGAAATCACAATTATAGTGGATTAAGTCAAACGAACAGAAAACAACGATTATGAACAATATACCTACAATGACCAAGAATCTGCTTATCGTCAATATCTTGGCGTTTATAGCAACTTATGTGCTTGAGCGTAGTGGGATAAACCTGACCTCCCTGTTGGGTTTGCACTTTTTCTTGGCAAGTGACTTCCGCATCTATCAGTTTATTACCTACATGTTCCTGCATGGCGGGTTTACACATATCTTATTTAATATGTTTGCCCTGTGGATGTTTGGTAGTGTGATAGAGAGAGTATGGGGACCGAAGAAATTCCTTTTTTATTACATCGTCTGTGGAGTGGGTGCTGGCATCATGCAGGAGCTTGTACAGTATGCCGACTATTCTATTCAAGGCATGGCAGCCTATCAGTATGTAAATGCTGGAGGTGTGCAGATGACGACGGACACCTATATTAATCTGTGGACAACGATAGGTGCATCGGGTGCGGTTTATGGCATCTTGCTGGCCTTTGGTATGATATTCCCCAATGAACGACTGTTTATCATCCCCTTCCCATTCCCCATCAAGGCGAAGTGGCTCATCGTGGGATATATAGCTATTGAACTCTTCTCTGCCATGAGCGGTCCTGGCGATGGAGTGGCTCATATGGCTCACTTGGGTGGTATGCTCTTTGGTTTCCTGTTGATTCGTTATTGGAGGAATCATCCAGACTCCAGCCAGCGATTTAGTCGTAGTCATGGACAGGAGTTCTTCGACAACATGAAGCGCAAGTTTGACGAGCGTCAGCGAAACAGTAGGATGAAGGCTGAGCCAACTCATCAACAGCGTGAGACGGATGAGGAGTATAATGCTCGCAAGCGTCAGAACCAGGAAGAGATAGATGCCATTCTTGATAAGATTCGCAAGAGTGGTTACGATAGTCTGACGAAGGAAGAGAAGCAAAAGTTGTTTGACCAGAGTCGCAAGTCGTGATTAAGCAGTTGAAGAAGTTTACGGTACAGATGTTGACAGGGGCTAATGTGGCTACTGTCATCGTGATGCTGTTGGTGGGCTATAGTGATCATCTGAACCCTACTGACCATCCGATGCTGTCGACGGTAGGCATGGCCTTCCCCTTCTTTTTGCTGATGAACATGGCTTTCTTGTTCTTCTGGTTAGTCTTCAAATGGACACGAGCGTGGATTCCTTTTGTGGGTTTCATTCTCGCGTACGTACCTATTTCTATATATATGCCACTTCATACAACCCAGGAGGTACCTGAAGGAGCTATCAAGTTGATTTCGTATAATGTGTGTTCCTATGGTGGTAACTACAAGTATGAGAATGGCTTTGAAACGGTTCGCGACTATTTGAAAGAACAGCAGCCAGACATCGTTTGTGTGCAAGAGGATGCTGATACCTGGCGACGCTATGTGATGAAGGAGTATGCCAAGGTGCTGCCTTATAATGATACGATAGTTCTTGCTAATAATGACCTAACACTCAATGCATTGGGTATCCATACGCGTTATCCGATAGTGAAACGTGAGCGAATTCCCTATTCATCATTAGCCAATGGTAGTGCAGCATGGTGGCTTAAGGTAGGGGAGGACACGCTGATAGTCGTAAATAACCACTTTGAGAGTTGTCATCTGTCAACAGAGGATCGTCAGCAATATCGTCATATCATCAAAGGAGAGATACCTCGTGACTCCTTGCGGACAGAGTCTGCCATCTTGCTGGTGAAATTGGCGGAAGCTAATGCCAAGAGAGCCGGTCAAATAAGAGCTGTCAGGGATTATGTGAAAGAGCATGCCAACTATCCTGTTATCGTCTGTGGCGATTTTAATGATAATCCGATATCCTATTCCCGTCATACAATGGGGGAAACGTTAACAGATTGCTTCGTCGCTACAGGGCGAGGCATTGGTTTGTCGTATAATCAGAAAGCTTTTTCTTTCCGGATTGACCATATTTTTTGCTCGAAAGATATTCAACCCTATAATTGCGAGGTAGATGATAAAATGGACGCAAGTGACCATTATCCACTCATTTGCTGGCTAAAAATAAGGTGAAAACAATAAAAAATGATGAATTTCAGCGAGAAATTTCGGTAAATTCAGAAAAATAAGTATATTTGCAGGCTTAAAAAGCGAAAATACAAAATTTAATAACACAATAAACAAAATGCAAAACAAAGGAATTGTAAAATTTATCGCAATCGTTCTGATTCTCGTTTGCTGCTTCTACCTTTCCTTCTCATTCGTAACTCGCTACCACGAAAACAAGGCAGCAGCAATGGGTGAAGAGGCTGGTCAGGAGTATCTCGACTCAATCATGAACGAGAAAGTGTACTGCGGAATCTATTCATTTAAGCAGTGCCGCGAGATGGAGATCGGCCTGGGTCTTGACCTGAAGGGCGGTATGAACGTGATTCTTGAGGTGTCAGTACCCGACGTAGTTGACGTGCTGGCTGACCACAAGACGGACGCTGCCTACAAGAAGTCAATGGAAGAGGCCAAGAAGGAAGAGGAGACAAGTCAGGACGACTTTATCTCCCTGTTTATCAAAGCTTGGAAGAAAAACTCCAACGGTCGCCCCTTGGCTGCCGTGTTTGCTACCCAGCAGATGAAGGGTAAGGTGAGCACACAGTCAACTGACTCGGAGGTTGAGTCTGCTCTTCGTGCTGAGGTTCAGTCAGCTGTTGACAACTCATTCAACGTAGTCCGCAACCGTATCGATAAGTTTGGCGTTGTTCAGCCAAACATCCAGAAGCTGGAAGGCCAGTCTGGCCGTATCATGGTGGAGATGCCTGGTATCAAGGAGCCCGAGCGTGTTCGTAAGTTGTTGCAGGGTTCTGCCAACCTCGAATTCTGGGAGACCTACAATTCACAGGAGATCTATCCTTTGCTGGCACAGCTGAACCAGAAGTATGCTATCACTGGTGGCGATGCTGAGGAGGCTGTTGCTGATACAACGGCTACCGAGGCAACTGCCGACACTACTGCTGTTGCTGCTGCTACCAATGATCTGGCTGCTAAGTTGGCTGCTAACAAGAAAGACGCAAAGGCTGCTGATGCTGAGGCTAAGGCTGAGGCTCTGAAGCAGAATCCTTTGTTTGCTGTATTCCAGCCCGTTCCTCAGGGATTGGCTATCGTTGGATATGCAAATGCTCGCGATACTGCTGATGTCAACAAGGTTATCTATTCAGACATTGCTCGTCAGGTGCTGCCTGCAGAGTGTAAGCTCCGTTGGGGTGCTAAGGCTGAGGACTTCGGTGGTGAGAATACCAAGGGTGACATCTTCGCTCTGTATGCTCTGAAGGTTACTGAGCCTAGCGGTCGTGCTCCACTGGAAGGTGACGTGATTACCTCTTCAAAGGACGACTTCGATCAGATGGGTCACCCCTCTGTTTCTATGCAGATGAACTCAGACGGTGCTCGTCGTTGGAGCCAGATTACCAAGCAGAACATCGGTCGTGGCGTTGCCATCGTACTGGATGATGCTGTTTACAGTGCTCCTCGTATCCTGACTCAGATTGATGGTGGTAACTCTCAGATTACTGGTAACTTCACTATCGAGGATACTAAGGACTTGGCTAACACATTGAACTCAGGTAAGATGCCTGCTCCTACCCGTATCGTACAGGAAGAGGTGGTAGGCCCTTCATTGGGTGCCCAGTCTATTCAGCAGGGTATCATTTCGTTTATTGTGGCCTTCATATTGCTGATGATCTATATGATTATGCTGTATGGCTTCATCCCAGGTATCCTGGCAGATATCGCCCTGTTGTTCAACCTGTTCTTTACATTGGGTATTTTGACATCGTTCCAGGCAGCGTTGACTATGCCAGGTATCGCAGGTATCGTGCTGACTCTGGGTACTGCTGTGGATGCAAATGTGCTGATTTACGAGCGTATCAAGGAGGAATTGAAGCGTGGTTTGGGTATGAAGGAAGCCATTACGAAGGGTTATTCTAACGCCTTCAGCGCTATCTTCGACTCTAACGTAACATCACTGATTACTGGTTTCATCCTGTTGTTCTTCGGTACAGGTCCTGTTAAGGGCTTCGCTACCACTTGGATCATCGGTATCTTCTGTTCATTCTTCACCGCTGTGTTCTTGACCCGTCTGGTTTACGAGAATCGCCTGAAGAAGGACAAGTGGCTGAACCTCACCTTTGCAACAGCATATTCTAAGAACCTGATGCAGAATACTAAGTACAACTTCATGGGTATGTACAAGAAGAGCTTCGCTATCTGGGGTGTATTCGCAGTATTGTTCTGTATCTCATTTGCTGTTCGTGGCTTGAGCCAGAGCATCGACTTCACTGGTGGTCGTAACTATGTTGTTACACTTGACAAGGAAGTTGCTGTTGAGCAGGTTCGTCAGGCTTTGGCTGGTGCTTTCGTCAATACTGTTGGTGAGAATGCTGGTAAAGAGGCTAACACTTCTGTTATCGCTTTGGGTACCGATGGCAAGACCATCCGTGTTTCTACCAACTGGGATATTGAATCAAACAATCCTAATGTGGACGATGAGGCTGAGACTATTCTTTACAATGCTTTGAAGCGTGGTGGTTTTGTAAGTCAGACTAAGGTGGAAGACTTCAAGAACCCTGATGTTCGTGAGGGTGGTTCAATCATCAGCTCTGCTAAGGTAGGTCCTGCTGTGGCTAAGGATATTACACATGGTGCTATCTACTCTGTTGTAATCGCCTTGTTTGCCATCTTTATCTACATCCTGATCCGTTTCCGCAAGTGGCAGTTCTCTTTGGGTGCTACCGTTGCCCTAGCTCTCGATGCCTTGGTGGTTATCGGTTGCTATTCTGCACTGTGGGGCATCCTGCCTATGTCACTGGAAATCGACCAGGTATTTATCGGTGCTATCCTGACTGTGATTGGTTACTCTATCAACGATAAGGTGGTTGTACTTGACCGTATCCGTGAGAACTTCCAGCTCTATGGCAAGCGTGACCGTCAGCAGTTGTTTAACGATTCACTGAACCAGACACTGGCTCGTACCATCAACACCTCTGTAACGACTTTGATTGTGTTGCTGTGTATCTTCATCCTTGGTGGTGATTCTATCCGCAGCTTCTCATTCGCTATGATTCTGGGTGTTGTCTTTGGAACGTTGTCTTCTCTGTTCATCGCTGCTCCTACAGCATTCCTCTTGATGGGTCGTACCATCCGCGAGGATGAAGTAGAAGATAAGGCATAAGGATTACACCTTATTATATATATAAATCAGCCCGCTTCCATCAAGGAGGCGGGCTGATTTGTTTTTTAGAAAGAAATTATGGGAAATTAAGAGAAATTTCAAAGTGTACAGATTAATTTTCCACAATTTCCCATAATTTCTTTTCTAATTAAAGTAATAGAGGAAAGCGGCAATACCTTCGAGGGCAGGCTTGCGCTGACCTTCAATCTCAATGACAAACTTGATTTCTGCCTTACAAATGCCACGCAGGTTCTGAATGCTGTGCAACTTGGTAACCAAGCGAATACGACTGCCAGTGATGACGGGCTGGCCGAAGCGCATGTCGTTCATGCCATAGTTAACCAGCATCTTGATGTTGTTTACCTCAATAATCTGATCCCACATGTAAGGCAACAAGCTCAGTGTAAGATAACCATGTGCAATGGTTGACTTATAAGGACTCTCTTCCTTGGCACGAGCCACGTCAACATGAATCCACTGATGGTCCAATGTGGCATCAGCAAACAGATTAATACGGTCCTGATCGACCTGAAGCCAATCGGAAGCTCCTAACTCTTCGCCCAAATGGGCAGCAAACTCGTCGTACGAGTTAATCACTAACTTTCCCATAACTTTTTATGTTTTTAATCATAATTATGGTGCAAAGGTACTAATAAATTAAGAATAATTTGTATCTTTGCACCCGAATTATGCGGCCCTGATAGTTAAATGGATATAACAAGGCTCTCCTAAAGCTTAGTTCCGAGTTCGATTCTCGGTCGGGGTACACAGTAACCAAATATGGCCTTTACCACTGATGAATAGATTGTTATGCGTAATTTGGAGCCTTTTGCTTCTCAGTTTACCACTGAGAGCAGAACGATTTGTCTTTACGACTATCTGGACGGCACAAGCCGAGTTTGCAGGTTATTATGTGGCAAAGGAGAAAGGATTCTACGACGAATTGGGGCTTGACGTGGTCATCCAGCATCCCTCATTAAACAGTTCACCACTTTATCGTTTACAACATGACGAGAGTAATGCTGCCATGTTTTCGCTGCTGTCGGCTATAGACCTTATCTCGCAGGGAATCCCTTTGGTAAACATCTTCCAAGACTCCATGAACAGCAGTAACATTCTCGTCTCTCGATGGGGTGTGAATCCGCTTCAGATGAAGGGCAAGAAAGTGGCTGTTTTCAATTCCGATCCTAATTATCTATTGTCTATTTTAAGTAAACAGCAAGGTATGGACTACCAGTTGATACCTTTTACCAGTGGAATCAATGTGTTCTTGTCTGGAGCTGTCGATGCTACGATGGTGGTTAGCTATAATGAGTATTTCCAATTGCAGCAGGCAGGATTTAAGATGGATGAGAACAGCATCTATCGTTATAGTAAGCATGGTTATAATATCCAAGAGAATGGTGTCTATGTAAAACCAGAATATTATAAAACACATCGAAGTCAGGTTCAAAAGTTTGCCCAAGCAAGCAAAAAAGGGTGGGAATGGGCTGCAGCCCATCCCGATGAGGCTTTGGAAATAGTGATGAAATATGTTCGTGCAGCTAAGGCTCCCACGAATAAAGTGTTACAGAAACTAATGTTGCATGAGATATTACGACTCCAGATAGACCGTGAGTCTGGACGTCGTGAGTTCCGTGTTCGTCCTGATATGGTAAAGAAAGCCAGTAGGCTGATGTATGAGTGTGGCTTGATAAAGCGACAAGTAAGCTATAATGAACTGATGGGTAATGAGTAGTGAGCGAGGACATGTAGGACATTCATTTTCAACCCGTATGAGTATATGGGTTGTGCTGATAGTGGCTGTTATCTTTACGACAGCCCTAGGCATCATGTTCTATGTCAGTCGTTATGCCGTACAGGATGAGGCTTTACAGAAAGGAAGACAGACCCTGGAGAATACAGCATTGTATATTGATAATACACTGAAACAAGTGGAGATAGCTGCAGACAATATGAAATGGCATGTTGAACAGAATCTACAGCATCCTGATACTATGTTTTTCTTGAGCAGACAGATTCTGAAGAGTAATCCAAATCTGACAGGCTGTTCCATTGCTTTCGATCCCTATTATTTTTCATCAAAAGGTAGGTATTTCTCTCCTTACTCCTATAATGGCAAGGATGGCATACAAACAGAGCAGGAGGGTAGTGACAGTTACCAATACCATTGTATGGACTGGTATCTGATACCGAAGTTGCTGGACAAACCCTACTGGGTGGAACCTTTTCAGGAATTTAATACGGAAGGTATTGCCGTAAGGGAAGTCATGACTTCCTATTGCCAACCCATATACGACGGTTCTGGAAAGTCTGTAGGTGTATTGTCTGTAGACCTTTCGCTCGACTGGTTCTCACGTACCATATTATCTACAAAGCCTTATCCCAACTCAAACTGTATCCTCTTAGGACGAGGTGGCACGTTCATCGTCCATCCAGATAGTACGCGTTTGTTCTATGAATCGATACTGACACCAACGTTAGAGACTCCCGATTCTGCATTGACAGCTCTTGGTGAGGCGATGCTGGCAGGAGAAAGTGGATATAGGAAGATTCACTATGAGGGAACAGACTGTTATGTGTTCTATATGCCTTTTAGAAGGACGGAATGGAGTGTGGCTATCATATGTCCGGAGAGTGATATTTTCGGCCCCTATCAGCGTCTGATGTTTTATGTCCGTATGATAACCATTGTCGGTCTGTTGTTATTGCTGATATTCACATGGTATATCATTCGCAGGAAACTCCAGCCCCTTCATTTGCTGGTTCGTTCCACGGAACATATCTCTCAGGGGCATTTCGATACCCCTATTCCTAAGAGTGACAGACAAGATGAATTAGGACAGCTACAAAACAGCTTTGTCAACATGCAGGAATCGTTGGCCACTTACATACAACAAATCCGACAGTCTACCAATATGCTCCGTCAGCGTAATGTAGAACTGTTGCAAGCTTATGAGCATGCACGGAAGGCAGAGAGTGTGAAGACTGCTTTTGTGGACAATATGACAGACCAGATGATACAACCTGTTCGTGAGGTTGCAGCCATAACGGATGACATTAGAGAACATTATATGAGTCTGAAACCAGAAGAGGCTCAGCAAAAGGTTAAGCAAATGATGCTAAGCACAGATGTGATATTGAAGTTGCTTGATGAGTTGATAAAGGTTGCGGAGAAAGATCAATTTAATAATTCAAACGAAGAATCAAATAGCTGATGAGAAGTTCCCGCACCATATTTCGTCAATCGCTTTCTGCGCAGTTGAGTCTGTCGATTCTATTCTTCGCAGTCCTTATCTTCGTGGCTTCTATTGGCTATATGTTCTATCAGTCACGACGGTCTGTTCAGCAGGAAGCTTTCTTGCATGCTACCCAGATTCTGAATAAGACAACACTCCGTGTAAATACAATCCTTCGTAGTGTGGAGACTGCAACGAACAACTCAGATTGGCTGGTGACTTCTGATGTTCAACCAGATTCTGTTTTTGCCTGTTCGCAGATTGTCATGAAACTGAATCCCAATCTGAATGGTTGCTCTATAGCGATGGAACCTTTCTTCTTCCCTCAGAAAGGAAAATATTATTCTGCCTATACCACTTATCGTAATGATAGTCTGGTAACGATTAATGAGGGACATGAAGAATATGACTATTTCTTGAAAGAGTGGTATAAGAGGGCTAGGGAATATGATAAGGCTTTTTGGGTAGACCCTTATGTCGATTATAATCCCCGTGCTGTCAATTCTGACGAAATGTTAGTTTCTTATTGTAAGCCTTTACATGATAAGACAGGCAAAATAATCGGTGTGATGGCTAACGACCTTTCCTTGCCCTGGCTTTCGAAGACGATTTCTTCTGAAAAGCCTTATCCTAATTCCTATTGTATCATGTTGGGAAAGGGAGGTAATTATTTTGTTCATCCTGACTCTACTAAACTAGTACAGCATACGATTTTTGAAGAGGCTTATCAACAGCAGAATGATGGCTTAGACTCGTTGGGACGTAAGATGGTTGAGGGTAAGTCTGGAATGCAGCATGTCTATATTAATGGTGTCAGTTGTTATGTGTTCTATAACCATTTGCCACAAACAGAATGGAGTATCGGGCTGATATGTCTGGAGAGTGATATATTCAGGGGTTACAATCGACTTTCGTATATCGTGGTATCAATCATCATCGTTGGACTATTGTTCATGCTATTATTCTGTTACCACTTTGTCAAGCGTAGCGTGGCTCCCTTGAACCATCTGGCACATGTGGCTCATCATATTGCTGAGGGTAATTTCAATGAGGAACTTCCCTTACGTAAACGTAATGATGAAATAGGAAAACTACAGGATAGTTTTGCTGCAATGCAACGTTCTTTGGCATACTATATACATGACTTGCACCAAGTGAATGAAGAAACAGACCAGCGAAACAGGGAACTTGCTCTTGCCACAAAACAGGTTGAGGAAGCTGACAGCAGGAAATTGGCGTTTATCCAGGATATTACTCATCAGATTCGCACACCACTTAATATTATTACAGGCTTCTCGCAAATTCTGAGTAACGGCTATAATCTTGTAGGGGAAGATGAGATGAAGGCTATCATCACAGCCATGCAAGAGAATTCGCATAATATAGTTCATATTGTCAATAAACTGATTATGGCTTCAACGCTGGAGCAACAAGTGGATATCAGATGCACCGACTATGTGGATTGCAAGAGTATATGCTGGCAGGCAACAAAATCCATTCTGCTAAGGAATCCTGAAACTGTAACGTTGAAGGTGGATATTCCAAAGAGTGGGGCACTGACCATTCATACCCATCAGGACTACTTGTTAAGAGTGTTGACGGAGTTGTTGAACAATGCAAATCGTTACACTTCTGAAGGTGTTGTTTCCATAGGTTGGTATCGTAAGGATAACGATGCAGTTTGTTTTACTGTAACGGATACAGGTGTTGGTATTCCTGCAACAGAAAGTGAACGTGTCTTTGACCAATTTACCAAGTTGGACAGTTTTAATGAAGGTTTGGGATTGGGATTAACGCTTTGCAGGAAGGTTCTTACCTTGCTGGGTGGCACGATTCTGCTGGATACAACCTATGTCGGTGGAGCGCGTTTTGTAATAACGCTACCTATTAATGTTTCCTAACTCTTTGTAAATCCATAGGTTAAGATGCTAATGCGGATGCCTTCCACCTGTTTGATGGCATCGGCACAAGCTAAAAGAGTGGCTCCTGTTGTGCAGATATCGTCAATCAGTAGCACGTGCTTGTTTTTAAGCTTGGTGTCGTCTTGTAATAGAAACATATCAGTGACGTTCTTCTGACGTTCATGACGACTTAGTTTCGTTTGGCTCTGAACAAAGTGTTTACGACGTAATGCTTTGGTGATGATGGGTAATCCCGTTTTCTCATGTATTCCGAAAGCAAGATGTTCACTCTGGTTGTAGCCACGTTGTCTCAGTCGCTTGCGAGAGAGTGGAACGGGTAATAAGGCATCAATTCCTTCGAAGTAGCGTCCAAACTCCATCTCAACGGCCATCAGGCGTCCCATGTCTTCTCCAATGTCTGGACGTTGTCCGTATTTAAGTTGATAGACAATCTGTGCCATTTCGGAATGTGGTTCATAAAAGACATAGGCAGCAGCTCGTTCAATGGGTGCCAGATGCCAGAATAATTGTGCCATAGGATTGTCTTCTGGTGTGAACTGATAGGTGGTTCGTGGGAAATGAAGCAGACAGGAAGAACAAACGGAGCGTTCGGTAGGTGCCAAGCGTTCACCACAGACTACACAAAGTCGCGGTGAGATAAAATCCAGTATCCTAGTCCACCAACTCACCTTCATCTTCTACGTCTATACATTGTTTGATGATGTCGAACGTAAACCCTCTACCCAAAGCAAAGCGCATCAGTTTCTGGTTTAATTCATAATCGTTCTGTGCTTTTATCGACTTCCGCTTCTGTTTCAACAATGGACGCAAGACACTGAGGTATTCTTCGTCATCAATTTCATTTAAAACGTTTTTTCTGATATCTTCGTCTATATGTTTCTGCCATAAAGCTTGTTCCACCTTACGACGTCCCCATTTATTATAGCGCACCTTGTCTTTTGCAAAAGCCCTAGCAAAGCGCTCGTCGTCCACATAGCGCTCCTTTACCAGGCGCTCCATGATACGGGCTTGGGCTTCTTCTGGGATTTCCCATTTACGCATTTTCTCTACCATTTCCCATTGACAGTGTTCCGCTTGGGCGCAAAGGGCTGCTAAAGTCAGGTAGGCTTCTTGTTCCGTCTTCTGTTTCATCGTTTTGCTCTTATCATTCGTTGTTTGCCGTATTGGTCAAGGTTTAGTTCTATGTCGTGATACGACATCATACGTAACATATCATAGAGAGGCTGTGCGTAGAGAGGATTGATTTCAAAGTAGAGCCATCCTCTAGGTTCTAATGCTGTTTGCCCATATTGAGCGATGGCACGATAGAACAGCAGCGGGTCATCGTCTGGCACAAACAGTGCGGTGTGAGGTTCATGTTCCAGAACGTTAGCCTCCATACACGCCCGTTCCTTATTACATATATAAGGAGGATTGCTAACAATTAATGAGAAATGAGAAGTGAGAAATGAGGAGTGTGGTAAATTCAAAGCATCCACTTGTTCAAATGACACGTTAACATGGGTACGTTTGGCATTCTCACGGGCAACCTCCAAAGCCTCAGGGGAGATGTCCCAGGCAGTCACCTCAGCCTTTGGGTACATGGCAGCCAGTGTAATGGCAATACACCCTGAGCCAGTTCCTATATCAAGCAATCTCACACGGGGACTGGCATCTTGTGAGTTTATCCATTGGCACAATTCTTCCGTTTCTGGACGAGGAATCAGCACATGCTCATTAACCATGAAGGTCCTGCCACAGAAATCAGCTTGTCCCAATACGTATTGTATGGGTTCTTGCTCTAACAGTCTATCCGCAATTCCCTTAAGTTCCGTTTGGTTGTTTGCAGATAATTGTGTATCTTTGCCCAGGCAAATGTCAGACATGGAGAGTCCAAAACGCACTTCAAAAACAAGACGTGCGATTGCTTTAGCCTCACCATCGCCATAATGCGGTGCCAACAGATGCCATAGTTCATTGTAAGTCATACTGCAAAGGTAGTGCAAACCGAATGAAAAACCAAATATATTTGGATTTTTCTGAGGTGCAGCCTACCTTCTCCAAGGGAAAAGGTACAAAGAAAAGTGAAAAGTGAAAAATATATGAGCGAAGACGAAAAATATATGCGACGCTGTCTGCAATTGGCAGCAAACGGTATTCAGGGAGCCCGTCCTAATCCGATGGTTGGGGCTGTCATTGTTGCAGAGGGGCGTATCATTGGCGAGGGCTATCATGTACGTTGTGGCGAAGGACATGCAGAGGTTAATGCCTTTGCTTCCGTCAAATCTGAAGATGAATCGCTATTGCCAAGTGCTACGATATACGTATCATTGGAGCCTTGTGCCCATTACGGAAAGACTCCTCCTTGTGCAGAATTGATTATCAAGAAGGGTGTTCGTCGTGTGGTGGTAGGTTGTATCGACCCTTTTGCCCAAGTACAGGGTAGGGGTATTGAGATGATTCGAAAGGCTGGAATAGAGGTGATTGTTGGTGTGCTTGAACAGGAGTGTCAATGGCTCAATCGTCGTTTCTTTACTTATCATGCCAAGCATCGTCCTTATATCATCCTGAAATGGGCGCAGACAGCGAATGGTTTTATTGATGATCATGGTCGTGCTTTGCAAATCAGTAATGAGCATACCCAGATGCTTTCACACCAGCTACGAGCAGAGGAGGATGCTATTCTGGTTGGACATACAACTGATGCTCGTGAGCACCCTCAGTTAACTGTTCGTCATTGGTATGGACCTAATCCCAAGCGTATTGTCCTGACGCATAATCGTCCATTGCCACAAATGATAGATGACCTTTATCAGCATGGTATCCAATCGCTTATTGTAGAGGGAGGCCGTCAGACTCACGAGTCTTTTATTTCATCTGGTCTTTGGGATGAAATCCGGGTGGAAACAGCTCCTTTTGTAGTCAGTGGTGGTACTCGTGCACCTCAATTGCCAACTGACATACTATTATATAATAAGGTGGATTATAATGGGAATACGATTACTTTCTACCGAAGTCAGCAGGCACTTCTCCCCACTTCTGAGTTTCCCACTTGATGATGGGATTGCGCCATTGGTGTGTCTGTAACCAACGCTCGGCACGAGCAATAATCTGATAGAGCGGCTCCGTTTCTGGGGTACGCTCTAATTTTGTCTTACACTTGCGCTTGTTTACCCAGAGAATAGCATTGTAAGAGTCGCTATAGATGGTTTTGGAATGCAAGCCTTGTTGCTGCATAAGAGCCAAAGCATGAACAATGGCCAGGAACTCACCAATATTATTGGTACCTTTCATAGGCCCAAAATGGAAAACCCGGGCACCTGTAGCCAAGTCAATAGCCTGATATTCCATGGGTCCTGGGTTGCCACTGCATGCAGCATCCACAGCCCACGCGTCTGCCCTTACCTCAAGGGGCAAGGGCAGTACGGTGTCGTGTCTATTGTCAGGAGGGTTCTGAATCATCAAGCAATAACCGTTACATTCTTTCGGGTACTTCGATGCCGAGAAGACCCATGCCGTTCTTCAGAATCTTGGCTACATTGCGGGCGATAACCAGACGAGTTTGTTTCTTTTGCTCGTCTTCCTCGTTCAGAATGCTGTAGTCATGATAGAACTGGTTGAACACCTTGGTCAGCTCATAACAGTAGTTGGCAATGCCACTAGGCGAATAGTCCTTACCAGCCTGTTCAACAGCAGCACTATATTCGCTCATCTTTTGGATGAGTTCGACTTCTTTGCTAGAGAGACTTGTTGTGCTAGAAAGACTAGTCATACTAGGAGCTTTACGCAGGATAGAGCGGATACGGGCGTAGGTATATTGAATGAAGGGACCAGTATTGCCGTTGAAGTCAATACTCTCTTCAGGGTTGAACAGCATGTTCTTGCGGGCATCGACCTTCAGGATGAAGTACTTCAGTGCACCCATACCCACGATGCGGGCAATCTCACGGCGCTCCTCTTCGGTCATATCGTCGAACTTACCCAGTTCCATCGAGGTCTTGTAAGCATCCTCGACCATCAGTTCCATCAGGTCATCGGCATCGACCACGGTTCCCTCTCGGCTCTTCATCTTACCGTTGGGCAATTCCACCATGCCGTAAGAGAAGTGGACGAGTTCCTTACCCCACTTGAAGCCCAGACGGTCCAACAGGATAGAGAGTACTTGGAAATGGTAGTTCTGCTCATTACCCACCACATAAATCATCTTGTCGATGGGGTAGTCCTGGAAACGCATCTCTGCAGTACCGATATCCTGAGTCATATAAACGGAGGTACCATCGCTACGCAGCAGCAGTTTCTGATCCAGTCCCTCGTTGGTCAAGTCGGCCCATACTGAGTTGTCTTCGTGGCGCTCAAAAAGTCCCTTGGCAAGACCTTCCTCCACTTTAGCTTTTCCCTTCAGATAAGTCTGTGACTCGTAGTAGATCTTATCAAACGATACGCCCATCTTTTTATAAGTTTCATCGAAGCCGGCGTATACCCAGTTGTTCATCTTCTCCCAGAGGGCGCGAACCTCAGGATCGTTCTGCTCCCACTTCACCAGCATCTCGTGAGCTTCCTTAATCAGCGGAGCCTCCTGCTTGGCAGTTTCTTCGTCCATGCCTTGAGCCATGAGTTCCTTAATCTCCTCACGATAGTGCTTGTCGAAGGCTACGTAGTAGTCGCCAATCAGGTGGTCACCCTTCTTGCCACTGGTTTCAGGAGTCTCACCATTGCCCCATTTCTGCCAAGCCAGCATTGACTTGCAGATGTGAATGCCACGATCGTTCACGATGTTGGTCTTCACCACCTTGTTACCATTGGCCTGCATAATTTGAGCCAGCGACCAACCCAGCAGGTTGTTGCGTACATGGCCTAAGTGCAAGGGCTTATTGGTATTGGGCGATGAGAATTCAATCATGACGAGTGGAGAATTTTCGTCCACATGACGATGCCCATAATGCTCGTCGGCATCAATGTCTGCCAATAATGTCAGCCAAGCGGAATCAGCGATGCTCAGATTCAGGAAACCTTTTACAACATTGAACTTGCTGATAGCATCGCAGTTCTGTACCAAGTATTCGCCAATTTCCTGACCGGTCTGCTCAGGACTCTTCTTAGCAGCTTTGACAAAGGGGAATACCACGAGGGTCAGATTACCCTCAAACTCACTGCGTGTTTTCTGCAACTGCAGCATCTTCTCTGTGGCGTCCATGCCGTAGAGAGCCTTTACAGCCTCACTGGCAGCAGCCATTATCTGTTGTTCTATATTCATCTTGCTTCAATTTTGGGTGCAAAGGTAGTAAAAAAAGTGAAAAGTGAAAAGTGAAAAGTGAAAAATTTCTTTTGCAAAAGCAAAGCGTACTAAAGAAACGATTAGTTACCGCCTTTACTTTCCGTTCTTTACTCCGTACGTCTGGTACACCATGTAATAACCATCGGCATGAAGGGTAAAGGTGGTAGAAAGACTCTCGTTAAGGGTGCCTTGCCACCATTGCTCATAGGCATAGGCGTCCCATTTCAGACCTTCTGATGAGATTCTGGTACTTCCGAAGTTGAAGATGCTAACCTGTTGTCCTTTGAATGAGGAGAAGGTGTGGTCACCCTTTGCAGGGGTAAAGTAGCCGTAGTCGGTGAACATGATTCCCTCGACGTTCATGTCGCGGAAGTAGCGCATCAGTAGCGAGATGTTACCTAGGGTGTGGTCCTCACGTTTGCCTGTGCAGCCTAAGTAGGCTATTTTGTGCCAACCTTGTGACAGACTATAGCGAGTGGCTTTGGTCAGGTCGTTGTCTTCCTGTTCGTTGATTTGTATGAGTCGGTTATGGTATTCAGCAGGCACGCTGTCGCCATCGCCGATAACGACATCTGCATGAGGTGCACGAATAACGGCTCCGTCGCAAGCAATAAGGTGTGCTGTGTGATGGAGGATATTTAAAGGTATAGAGTGGGTGGGAAACACTCCGTTAGCTATGATGACTGCGTCGAAATTTTTTTCCATTTGAAATATCCTGCTATAGCGATGATGACATAGAGTCCGTAGAGACCAGCCTTGAAGGGAATACCTTTCTGTACGTAAAGCACGCAGCAGACAACATCGACGACAATCCAGAAGAACCACTGCTCGATATATTTGCGGGCCAACGCCCACATGCCTACAAACGACAGGGCATTGGTGAACGAGTCGAGTAGGGGAACGGTAGAGTTGGTCCACGTGATGAGCACGTAGTAGGTGGCGCCCCATGCTGCAAAGAAGAACAATGTGGCGGGCAGATACTTGTTGAGAGGCATGTGGGTGATGGGGAGCGACTCCTCCTTCTTGTTTGTCTTCACGAACTTCCACACAAAGAGTCCGTAGCAGGCTGCAAGGGTGTAGTAACAAGCCATTCCTGCGTCACCATAGAGCCCGTGCTGCCAATAGAGGATGATGTCCAGGGCAGGCATCACGATACCTATCACCCACAGGGCGATATGAGCACGATACTCCAGCCAGATATAAATCAGGCCGAGTATCGTGGTCAATATGTCCAGCCAGTCAAGCATCATTTTTCACTTTTCACTTAAAAATTTATAGAAAGGTGTGCCATCATGTTAAACGGCGCTGAGGGGGCAAAGCCAGCCTCATACAGGTCGGAGGTACCCCAGCCTGTGGCAACCACCTTGCCATCTACTTTTTCGTAACATGGAGAAGCCCATCCGTTGTTGTCGTACTTGGCAGAGAACAGGTTGTAGAGTGTCACACCGACGGTGGCATCCTTTAGGCCGAACTTGGGTAACTTGAAGTTATACGACAGGTCAATGTTGGTAGTGAAGTGTCCGTCGAGCATCATGCCCACATCTATGGGCTTGTCATTATCATCGAGTGTCCGATAACTCTCGAAGCCAGTATTCGTCAGATACTGCTTGCTGATATATTGGCTCTGGATGCTGGCTTTCATACCTTTGTAATTGAAGGTGAAGATGTTGTTGGCTATCCAGTCGGGCGAGAAGGCCAGCGGTTGGTTTCCAAGATTAGCCACGCTGCCATCAGCCAACTTCACGGTGATGTCTTTTACACGGTTTTTCGACCAGGTGGCGTTGATGTCCCAACGGAACCAGTCAACAGGTTTCACGGCAGCCTCCAGTTCGATACCCAGACGATAGCTTTTCGGCATGTTGCGTGTGATAGCCTCGCCAATTTGGTCGATTTCTCCAGTCAAAACGAACTGGTCCTTGTAGTCCATCCAGTAGAGGTTAGCACCAGCCGTGAACACCCTGCTTTGGTATTTATAGCCCACTTCCAGGTCGTTCAGTCGCTCGGCTTTAGGCATCTCCAGTCCGGCATTCAGACTGTTCTGGAAATTGTTACGCGTAGGTTCCTTGTGGGCAATGGCATACGACACGAAAACCTTGTGGTTGGGGGTGATGTCGTAGTTCAAGCCAACTTTAGGATTGAAGAAGTCGAAAGACTCTTTCATGTCATAGACGATGCGCTTGTTGACATTCCAGTCGATTTCATCGGTAGGACCATACATCTTGAGACCTACATGGCGATATTGCAAATCGACGTAGGCATTCAGTCCGCGCAGGATTTCGTAGGTCACCTTTCCATAGACGTTGAAATCGGTTTTTTTCGTCTTGTCGTCGTAGTATTTGTGGTTAGGCATTAGAGCATCTACAGGACTCTTCACCCATGTTACCAGACCATAGTGGTCGCCTTTATACTTGTTCCATCCACCTCCCAGTACAGCCTGCAGGTTCTGGTGGTTGTTATAGACAATCGACGCCACTGCACCATAGAAGTCGTTGGCCATCTTCTTTTGGCGTACCAGGTCGCTACTGGCCCACGTCATCTGCTTGTCCAAGTCGTACTCAAACAGGGTGCGCTTACGTTTGTATTCCTCGTAGTAGCCATCACCTCTGGTGTAGTGCAAGGCAGCATTGAGGTTCAGCTCCTGGGTTAGTCGCTGGTTCCATATCAGCTGGTAGTTCTGCTGATGGTAGTTATCTGTCTGGTTGTCGTAATAGCGCCTGTTCCCCTCTTCGTCGTAATACTCACCACATGAGTTATACGTGCGTCCATACAGGCTCTGCTCGTACTTCGACGTGTAGTTCCAGGCATGATAGGTCTCCTCCTCACCATTGAAGGTGATGAATTTCACCACCGTGTTGTCGCCAAAATAGCCTGCCTGGAGGAAATAGCTGTTCAGCTTGGTCGAGGCACGGTCCAGATAACCCTTCGATCCGATGTTCGACAGACGTCCCTGTATGCCCCAGCGTCCCTTCAGCAAACCTGTGCCGAAACGAAGGGTCTCCTTGTGGCTATAGTAGGAACCACCGCTCAGGTCCAGACCGATGAAAGGTTCCATACCAATGCTCTCCGTCTGCATGTTCAGCGTAGCACCAAAGGCACCTGCACCATTGGTTGATGTACCTACACCACGCTGAATCTGCATAGACTGCACACTGCTGGCAAAGTCGCCCATGTTCACCCAGTAGAGCTGGGCACTCTCCGCATCGTTCAAGGGAACGCCGTTGGCTGTGATGTTGATACGGCTAGGGTCTGTACCACGAATGCGCAACGAGGTGTAGCCAATACCATTACCAGCATCGGAGGTCATGGTCACTGAAGGGGTCAACGACAACAGGTAGGGGATATCCTGTCCGAAGTTCACGGCCTTCAGTTGTTCCTTGTTCATGTTGGTGAATGCCATTGGTGTCTTTTTCGTGGCACGTGTAGCCATTACCTCCACTTCTTGCAGCTCCACGCTCTTCAGCGTGTCCAGTTCGGCAGCTTGCAGCGACAATGATGCGCACAAGACTGTCATCATGAAAAACTTTCTCATTTCTTTTACCTTATTTATTAATACATTAAAAATAAGGGGTTATGTTACTCTGTCATCCCTACGTCGGCATTACCCGTATCAGGTTTGGAGGGTATCATCTCAGCCCACACCCGTGAGCACCCCTTGACAAGCATTATGCTAAATCGGCTGCAAAGGTACGAATAAGTGAGCAAAAAGCCAAAAGAATTTTGGACTTTTTCGAACGGAAGTACTTTCGACGTTCGTCAAAGGTACGAAAAAAAATGAAAAGTGAAAAGTGAAAAGTGAAAAATTTGCTGCCGCAATAGAAAAAACTCTCAACTTTCAACTCTCAACTCTCAACTTTTTTGTACCTTTGCGCCAAAATTATTGGATTATGAATAATATCAAGAAACAGTTTGCACAGAAACTGATGGACATCAAGGCCATCAAGTTGCAACCCAACGAGCCTTTTACATGGGCTTCTGGTTGGAAGTCACCTATCTATACTGACAATCGCAAGACTTTGGGCTTTGCGGATGTCCGCTCGTTTGTAAAGCTCGAGCTCTGTCATGCTATTCAGGCAGAGTTTCCTGAGGCTGAGGCTGTGGCTGGTGTAGCTACAGGTGCCATTGCTCAGGGTGCTTTGGTGGCTGACGAGTTGGGATTGCCTTATGCTTACGTTCGTCCAAAGCCAAAGGATCATGGTATGGGCAATCAGGTGGAAGGCGAACTGAAGAAGGGTGCTAAGGTTATCGTTGTCGAGGACCTGATTTCTACGGGTGGCTCTTCGCTGAAGGCTGTTGAGGCTTTGCGCCAGTATGGTGTCGAGGTTATTGGTATGGTGGCTTCGTTTACCTATGGTTTCCCTGTTGCTGAAGAGGCTTTCCGCGAGGCTGGAGTCCGTTTGGTAACGCTCAGCGACTATAATGCTGTTTTGGAGCAGGCTGCAGAGACAGGGTATATCAAGAAAGAGGAAATAGAAGTGTTGAACGAGTGGCGCAAGTCACCAAGTACTTGGAAGCAGAATGACTAAATTTGAAAGCAGCGTTAAGCAGATACCTTATCCTGTAGAGGATGTGTATCGTAATATCAGCGATTTGAACAATCTTGAGCGTGTTCGCGATCGTATTCCTGAGGATAAGCTGAATAGTTTCTCCTTCGATTCTGATAGTGTCAGCGTGAATGTAGCCCCTGTTGGCGACTTGAAACTGCGCATCATTGAGCGTGAGGAAAACAAGTGCATCAAGTTTGAGACTGTGCAGTCGCCTCTGCCCTTCAACCTGTGGATTCAGGTGCTTCCTGTTACTGCTACTGAGAGCAAGATGAAGGTAACGGTTCAGGCCGACATCCCCTTTATGCTGAAGGGAATGGTTGCTGGTCCTTTGCAGGATGGCGTGGAGAAAATCGCAGACGCATTGTCAAAAATTCCTTTTGTATAATGGCAAACAAACTTTGGGAAAAGAACTTCGAGGTGAATGCTGAGATTGAGCGTTTCACTGTAGGCAGAGATCGTGAGATGGACCTCTATCTGGCCAAATACGACGTATTGGGCTCGATGGCTCATATCACCATGCTCGAATCGATAGGACTCATTGGCAAGGACGAACTGCCCTTGCTGTTGGCTGAGTTGAAGAACATCTATCAGATTTGTGAGCGTGGCGAGTTCGTTATTGAAGAGGGCATCGAGGATGTTCACTCGCAGGTGGAACTGATGCTTACTCGCAAGTTGGGCGATATGGGTAAGAAGATTCACTCAGGTCGCTCTCGCAATGATCAGGTGTTGGTTGACTTGAAACTCTTCACTCGTCACGAGTTGATGGAAATTGCTGATGCTGTGAAGGTACTGTTCGATGAACTCATCCAGAAGAGCAATCAGTATAAGAACGTCTTGATGCCTGGCTATACGCATCTTCAGGTGGCTATGCCTTCTAGCTTCGGACTTTGGTTTGGTGCCTATGCGGAGTCATTGACGGATGATATGCTGTTCCTGCAGGCTGCTTATAAGATGACCAATCGCAATCCTTTGGGCTCAGCTGCTGGCTATGGTTCTTCGTTCCCCTTGAATCGTCAGATGACAACAGACCTTTTGGGCTTCGACTCGATGGATTATAACGTGGTTTATGCCCAGATGGGTCGTGGCAAGATGGAGCGTAATGTGGGGTTTGCCCTCGCCACGATTGCTGGTACATTGGCTAAGATGGCCTTCGACGCCTGTATGTTCAATTCGCAGAACTTCTCGTTCGTGAAGCTTCCCAAGGAGTGCACCACGGGTTCGAGCATCATGCCGCACAAGAAGAATCCTGATGTCTTCGAGTTAATTCGTGCCAAGTGCAACAAGATTCAGGCGTTGCCCCAGCAGGTAACACTTATCATGAACAATCTGCCCGTAGGCTACTTCCGCGACCTTCAGATTATCAAGGAAGTGTTCCTACCTGCCTTCGATGAGCTGAAGGATTGTCTCCAGATGGCTGCTTATATTATAAATAAGATAGAGGTACGCGAGGATATTCTCGACAATCCGATGTACGATCCGATGTTCAGTGTCGAAGAAGTGAACCGTTTGGCAGCTGAGGGTATGCCCTTCCGCGATGCCTATAAGAAGGTGGGCTTGGACATTGAGGCTGGCAATTTCCGTCCCAACAAGGATATTCATCACACCCACGAAGGCTCCATTGGCAATCTTTGCAACGACCGCATCAGTGCCCTGATGCAGAATGTCCTTGATGGTTTCGCCTTCGAGCGTGTTCTCAACGCTGAAAAACAATTGTTGAAGTGAAAAACTGGTTTGTCATATGCTCCGCATTGGTGTTGTTCTGGGCTTGCAATGCCCAGGACCCTATCAGTCGTGAGTATCGTTGCTGGTTTCTGTTCAGCGCTACAGATCATCCCTCCTCTATTCTGATTACTACCATACAGAGTCCTGGCAGCTATGCTCGTGTCACCACTCATGGCGATGGAAAGACCACTCCACGCCATGTGCTTGTAAGGAGCAACGACCCCTCTGTCGCTGACGAAGATAACATCATCCGCTCAGCTATCGAGAATGAACTGCGTTTTGAGTTGGGCGCCAGCAACGACATTGGATTGATTATAGGATGTACCAATTTCGATGGACCACGTGCCTACGATGCCGCTTGTCCCAATTGCTCTGTGCTCAAGGCTTTGAACTGGACGGGCAATCGCCAGCAGGTTATTTGTAGCCGTTGCAATCGCACGTATTTGCTTGATACTGGCAATATTATCAGTGGCGAAGAAGGTGAGAGTTTAAGACGCTACAGCTGCTCTTTCGATGGTACTACCATACGAGCTTGGAATTAATATTCGTAAAAAACATAAGTAAAAATTTGGCACACTGCCATTTTTTCCCTACCTTTGCATCCGAAAAATCAGCAAACAGGTCTGCCGCGATGGTGGAATGGTAGACACGAGGGACTTAAAATCCCTTGGCTAATTGGGGCTGTGCGGGTTCGAGTCCCGCTCGCGGCACTGCTGATAGAAAAGGATTTGCTCCTGCGAGCAAGTCCTTTTTCTTGTATTTAACCTTTTTTAAATATAAGATTGCGTCAACATGTTAAAATAAGTTGTATCTTTATATGCAGGCGTAACGAAAGTTGCGCTTGCACTCTTTATGTTGTGTTGCAATAAGGTGTATAAGACACTCGGAAAGTAATAGTCGTTACTCCGAAAGTATTTATCAATACTCCGAAAGTAATTTTCAATACTCCAAGAGTAATTTTCAATACTCCAAGAGTATTTGTCGTTTTGTGATTTTTATCTCGAAAAAATTGGAGGGAGAGGGAAAAAAGGTTAACTTTGCAACGTGAATATAAAACAAGAATTTGGAAAATGATTCCTAGACGTGGCAAAGTATGTTCTTACAGCCATGATTCTAACCTCAATGATAGAGGGACTCAGCCAGATGTGGCTTATCATTGGAGCATCAGTCTTAATGATTCTTTGCCTTGTTTTCGGTGCAGTCTTAATGCGTAAGGGGAAGGAAGAAGAGGAAAGACGAGAGCGTAATCGCCAACGTCATAAGGATAAAGTTAAAAAAGGAGGTTAAAACTATGGGAATAATTGCAGCATTGATTATAGTTGCCGTTTTTGGTGTCAGCCTGTTGGTATGGTTTCATTATGAAGATAAACATCATTCTGTTTCAGCGGATTAGATAGTGTAACTCAAAGAAATGAATACGATAATAGAATCAGCGGAACGATATGACATATGGGGCAATGAATGAAGTGAACCCCTGTGCGATGAAATAGGAGATACGGGTGCGACAAAGGTTGCGCCCGTATTTGTTTTGTTGTTATGATAATAGTGAATGCTTAGTACGTCTCATCGTCGCATTGTCTCATAAGGACTATCCATTTTCATCCTTATAGGTAGTATGATAGAATTATGATAAATAGAATACTTATTATACTCCTTATGCGACATTGAGACAATGAGATGAGACACACGGGACAGACTCTTTTTGTTGTATCGCAATGTTGTACTCTTTTGGCGCTGTAAAGATATTTTCTTTTGTTAAAAATGCTGGGAATGGCTATTATTAAGGAAAATTTTTGCGCCCTGCCTAGGCAGCAAAAATTCCCTAGGGAGGGAACAAGTTTTTCCTCCCTTATCCGCATTTTCCTCAAATCGCTAGTGTAAAATAATTTCCTTTGTGCGTTGTGGCTCACGGGAAATCCTAATGAAGGCTTTTACATTATCTTTTGACACAAATGTTTGGCTATTCGGAAAAGTAGTAGTATCTTTGCAAGATAAATGTAAGGAAATGAAGAAGAACGATTATAGCTTTCGATATGTGGCCTTTCTGCTTGTTGTGCTGCTACTGACGGCGTGTGGTGGCGATAGTGGCAAGTTCAAGCTGGAAGGACGTCTGCGTAACATCAACCAAGGCGAGTTCTGGGTGTATAGCACGGATGGAGGCATTGTGGGTTTTGATACTATTGCAGTGCGTAATGGACGCTTCTCTTACGAGGTGGAGTTGCGTGCACCCACAACGCTGGTGGTGGTGTTTCCCAACTATTCTGAACAACCTGTGTTTGCCGAACCAGGCGAGAAGGTGCATATCAAGGGCGATGCTACGCACTTGAAGGAAATGATTATCGAGGGTACTGACGATAACGAACGCATGACGGAGTTGCGCATGGAGCTGAACGAAACGGCTCCCCCTGATGTGCAGAAGGTGGTGAGTGCCTATATCCGCGAGCATTTGGAGTCGCCAGCCAGCATTTATCTTTTGCAACGTTATCTGCTCCTGACTAGTCGTCCAGACTATAAAGAGGCGCAGAAGTTGGTGGATATGATGTTGAAGAAGGCCCCTGAGAATGGACAACTGATAGAGCTCCAGAAGCAGTTGAAAGGGTTGCAGGGTGGAGCGTTGAATAGCAAATTGACAGCCTTTACCGCTACTGACGTGAAAGGTCGTAAGGTAACGGAAAAGGATTTGAAGGGCAAGTTGAATGTGGTGTCAGTATGGGCCACGTGGAGCTATAGCAGTACGGACCAGCAGCGCAGGTTGAAGACGCTGAAGGATAAGTATGGTGACAAGCTGGGCATACTGAGCATTTGCGTGGACGGACGCCCTAACGATTGTAAGCAACGTGTGGAAAGAGACTCGCTGAAGTGGTCTACCGTTTGCGATGGACGTATGTGGAATACCCCTCTGATGGCTAAGTTTGGATTAGCCGATGTACCTGCTAATCTGGTGATTGACGAGCGTGGAAAGATTATTGAGCGCAATCTGCAACCCCAGAAACTGGAGGAATTTATTAATCAGCAGATGCTGAAGAATAAGGTAAACGCCCTAGTAGATTAAGAAAAGATGAAGAAAACGTTGTTGCGAGTGTTGAAATGGGTTGGTGGCACATTGCTGGGCATAGTGTTGCTAGTTGTTGGCACCTTCTTGGTGCTGGACACCAGTACGATGCAGAACCATTTGTTGCAGGAAGCAATTGTATTGCTGAAAGACCGTCTGCAGACAGAGGTGCGTGTGGATAGCATCAGCGTGCGTCTTTTCGGACAGAACGCCAGCCTCTATGGGGTGGAAGTGGAAGACTTGCAGCATCGTAAGATGTTGGAATTGAGGGAGTTGAAAGTGCAGCTGAGCGTGTGGCGACTGCTTCAGCGTGAGATAAAGGTGAATGATGTGAAACTGCAGGGGTTGGAGGTTAACCTGTTTAAGCCCTCGCGCGACTCGGCTGCCAATTTCCAGTTCGTGCTTGATGCCTTCAAGAAAGAAAAGAGAGACAGTATCGTGAAGGCTGAAAAGGCCAAGCACATGCCTAAGTTGACAGTGGATGTGGACAAGGTGTGGCTTGAGAATATCAAGGTGAGATTCAACGAAAAGACAGGCGTCTTGGGCAGTCTGTTATATAAGAAAGGTAAGAATGGACGCCAGATTGCAGAGATCAGAGAGCTGAAAGGACACTGGATAGCGAAGACCAAGAAAGGGCCTGTGGAGAACAAACTGCGCATTGCTGTGTTGGATGTTATGCAGGAGAAAGATGATAAAGCGATGCTGCAATTGGACAGCATCTGTTGGGTAACAAACAACCATAAGCCTCGTAAGAACACAGGAAAGCCCAAGCGTGGATTCTTTGATGCAGGACACTTCAATATCGTAGCCCAGATGAATATCAGACTGGACAAGTTGACGAAGGATAGTGTGGAGGCTACCATTCTCAACTGCAAGGCGGATGACCCAATATCAGGCATTCATGTCACCAAACTGAGCTGCAAGGTGGAATCGGACAAGAAGGTGGCTACGCTGAAAGACTTCTCCATCAGTCTGCCTAATACCACGCTGAAGATTAGTCGTGCCGCACTGACACTGCCCAACAAGAAAAAGAATATAAAGTTCCAGTATCAGACCTCGCTCATCACAGGACGAACCTTGCTGAAAGACATCTCTCGCGTCTTTGCTCCAGTACTGAAGGACTTCAAGGAGCCCTTGCTGTTGGAGACACGTATGAGTGGTGACGATGAGGGTATGGTGTTCAAGGATGTGAAGGTGAGCACGGCGAAGAAAGACCTGAACATCAGAGCATCAGGATTCATCAAGGGCCTGAAGGATAAATATAAGTTGCAGGTGCACTTTGATGTACACCAGATGACGGCTCATAGTGGCTCTAAAGAGCGCATCATCAGCCAGTTCCCTGTGAAGAAATTCATGATGAAACAGCTTCATAACCTGGGAACCATTGGCTATAGAGGCACTTTCGATGTGCTGTGGAAGCGTGAGCAGTTTGCTGGACTGCTGACAACACAGACGGGTAATATCGATTTCCAGTTTGCCCTGAATGAGAATACTAAATATGTAGAAGGTACCGTTCGTACCGACTCCTTCGAACTGGGTCAGGCGATGGGTATGGCTGACCTTAAGAAAGTGGCGTGCATGGCTACCTTCAAGTTTGATATCTCCAAACCTCGTACAGCTATTATGCGTAAGAAGGTGGGCGGAAAGCTACCTATGGGCGAGATCTATGCCGAGGTGTATGATGCTAAATATAAGTTGCTGCACGTTCGCAATACCGTTGTTACCATCAAGAGTAACGGTGCTGTGGCTGAAGGCGATGTAAACATCCGTGGCAAGCGTCTCGACGTGCTTTGCGAGTTCTCGTTCACCAATACCAACGAGATGCAGAAAATGAAGGTAAAGCCAAAACTCAAGTTCCATTCTTTGGCTGAACATGAGGAGTTAGACCCTGCTAAACTCAGGGCAATGAAGGCTGAGGAAAAAGCAGCCCGCAAGGCCCAACTGGCCGAGGAAAAAGCGGCCCGTATTGCTCTAAGGGCTGAGGAAGAGGTTGTTCGTAAAGCAGAAAAAGCAGCCCGTAAGACTCAGAGGGAAGCAGAGAAAGCTGCCCGTAAGGCTCAAAGGGATGAAGAAAAAGCCGCCCTTCAGGCTGAAAAGGATGCACGGAGGGCTGCACGACAGGCAGAGAAAGAAGCCAAGAAAGCAGCAAAGGCTGCCCAAGAAGGGCAGTAAGGTTATATTCCTCTTTCAGCCCAGTCGCCTCTGTCAAGGTTGCGATAGCCTATGGCTTCACCAATATGATAGATTTTAACATGCTCAGAACCCTCCAAGTCGGCAATGGTTCTGGCTACTTTCAGAATTCGGCTATAGGCACGTGCAGAGAGCTTGAGGCGCTCCATGGCCATACGTAACATATCCAGTGAAGATGCGTCAGGTTCGGCAAACTCGTGAAGCATCTTTTCCGTCATCATCGCATTGCAATGAATACCTTTATAGGGCTTGAAACGTTCCTCCTGAATCTTGCGGGCACGGATGACTCGTTCGCGGATGGCAGCCGAAGGCTCGCCGGGCTGCATCTGCGAGAGCTGTGCGAAGGGAACGGCTTGAATCTCGCAGTGGATGTCAATACGGTCGAGTAGTGGACCGCTTATCTTGTTCATGTAATGCTGAATCTGGCCTGGTGTGCAGACACAGTTGTGCGTCGGGTCCCCGTAATAACCACAAGGACAAGGGTTCATGGAGGCTACAAGCATGAAACTACAAGGATATTCCACACTATACTTGGCACGACTGATACTTATCTTGCGGTCTTCCAGAGGCTGGCGCAACACCTCAAGGACACTGCGCGACAGCTCTGGCATTTCATCCAGGAAGAGCACCCCATTGTGTGCCAAACTGATTTCACCAGGCTGTGGATTATTGCCTCCACCCACCAGAGCTACTTGCGAAATGGTGTGGTGGGGCGCTCGGAAAGGGCGCTGACTGATGAGGCTGGTGTCGCGACTAAGTTTTCCTGCCACACTGTGAATCTGAGTGGTTTCCAAGCTTTCTGCCAACGACAAAGGGGGAAGAATGCTAGGAAGGCGTTTGGCCATCATCGACTTACCACTGCCTGGAGGGCCTATCATAATGAGGTTATGTCCACCAGCTGCTGCTACTTCAAGGGCACGTTTTACACTCTCTTGTCCACGAACATCGCTGAAGTCCAGTTCGTAGTGGTCCTGTTGTTCAAAGAACTCCTTGCGAGTATCGATAATGGTTGGTTTGTAGGAAGTGTCGCCATCCAGAAACTGCACCACATCCATGAGCGTTTCCATGCCGTAAACCTCCAGTTGGTTGACAACGGCAGCTTCGCGAATGTTCTGCTTGGGAACTATCAGTCCCTTGAACTTCTCAGCGCGGGCTCTGATGGCAATGGGCAAGGCACCGCGAACGGGTTGCAGGTGTCCGTCCAGTCCCAGCTCGCCCACCATCATATACTTGTCCAATTCTCCGCTTTCCACCTTTCCATTAGCGGCTAGAATACCAATAGCCAGGGGCAGGTCGTAGCCACTGCCTTCCTTCTTGATGTCAGCGGGCGACAGGTTGATAGTAATATCCATGGAGGGCATCTTGAAACCGTTGTTCGTCAATGCGGCTTTGATGCGGTCGTAGCTTTCCTTTACAGCCGTATCTGCCAATCCTGTGAGGTGAAACTGGATGCCTCTCGACATGCTAACCTCTACGGTTACCGTGGTGACTTCTAGTCCGTTAACAGCTGCACAATATGTTTTTACCAACATGATTCCAATAATAATATGTATAAAGATACCCCTGTTCGATTTATCTCACTACCATCTTCTTTCCGTTGTGGATGTAGATTCCTCTTTGGTTGGGCGCGCCATTAAGTTTGCGACCATCCAGCGTGTACCAAGCATGCTGGTTCACGGTTAATGGTTCGCGGTTAATGGTTTCAATGCCACTAGGATCACCAAGGAAGCTCTTGAGTTCGTATAAAGCTGCATAAGGCTGTCCCGTATTGTGGTTGTATAGGGCTGCATTCCACCAGCTTGTCGTGACATTCTTGTTCCCGTTGTCTTCTGGCCACCACCAGAACAGTCCTTTCACACACTCATATTTGTTCAGCATGGTGATAAGGTCGGCAGTAAAGTTACGCTGGCCTTCTTCGGTATAAGGATAGGTAGATGTATAGTTATAGGTGGTTTTGGGGAGAGCCCAAGCATAACTATAACCCGTTTCAACAATCATGATGTCTTTGTCTGGCTCTTGAGTCTCCAGATTCATAATGACATTCTCTAAAGCCTGAATGTTTTTATGGTAGGCAGGGTAATAGCTGAGGCCGATTATCTGATATTTTACGCCTGTATATCCATCCAGTTTGTTGTAGAAGGCTGGCAGGTTATTTGGCTCGTTCAAAGCCGCATGAATGATAATCTGTGCATTGGGGCATTCCTCATTACAAGCCTTGATTCCGTTAGACAGATAGGAAGCGAAATTATTCCACGAACCACCCGCAGGAGCACCTCCGCTTTCGTAGACGGCACCAGTAGGCCAAAGCATTCCCACGTTAATCTCGTTGCCCACCTGAATGAAGTCTGGGGTCGCACCTGAAGTGTTTAGCTGTTGCAGGCAATCCTTCGTGTATTCGTAAACTTTGTCTGCAATTCCTTCTGCATCGAGTGTGCTCCATGCAGAAGGAGTGCTGTGTTGCCCTGGGTCTGTCCATGTATCACTATAATGAAAATCAAGCATTAACTTAAAACCTGCGTCTTTGATGCGCTTTCCAAGTGCTTTGACGTATTCTAAATCCTGTACGACGCCTTCTTTCTTATCTTCCTCACTGGCTTTTGAAGGATCAACAAACAAACGGACACGCATGGCATTGAGTCCTTCTTGCTTAAAGAAAGCCAGAGGCTGTACCGTGTTGCCGTTTTTGTCTTTATAGACGACTCCAGCCTCCTCGTATTTCGTCAGTAACGAGATATCGCCGCCCACGAATTTATCTTGGGCAGAGGCTGCAAAGGACAGGATACAACAAATGGTTAGGAGTAGAGTTTTCTTCATATCGTAAGTAGTTTTGTTTATTAAATATTACTTCTTCCTTCTTCCGTCTTACTTCTTATGACGGTTTGCCCGTTGCTCACGGTATTTGGCCTTCTGTCGTGCAGAGCCACTACCGTGAGCACCAGTGATATACTTTTTCTTTTTGGCCTTGGTCTTTACCTTGTCTTCCTCTTTACGAGGACCACCACCACGACCGAAGGAAATGCCATTCTCCAGAATACTCTGAAAGTCTTCCTCTTTGCTCATTTATTCATTTTTCATTTACATTTCTCATTTCTTTCATTTCTCATTCCTCATTTGGAATTAATGATGGAAAAGGCGAACGCCAGTGAATGTCATTGCAATACCATATTTGTCGCAAGTCATGATGACATGATCGTCGCGAACGGAGCCTCCAGCCTGGGCGATGAACTCCACACCACTCTTGTGGGCACGCTCGATATTGTCGCCAAAGGGGAAGAAGGCATCTGAACCCAGCGCCACCTTGGTGTTCTTGGCAATCCACTCTTTCTTCTCTGCCAATGTCAGCACCTCAGGCTGCTTGGTGAAGAACTGCTGCCAAGCACCATCACGCAATACGTCATCGTGCTCGTCCTCAGAGATATAAACATCGATGGTGTTGTCGCGATCCGCACGACGGATGCCCTCCTTGAAAGGCAGAGCCATCACCTTCGGATGCTGGCGCAACCACCAGATATCTGCCTTGTTTCCTGCCAGACGGGTGCAGTGGATACGACTCTGCTGACCAGCACCAATACCAATGGCCTGACCGTCCTTGACATAGCAAACCGAGTTAGACTGTGTATATTTCAGCGTAATCAGGGCGATGATCAGGTCGCGCTTAGCCTCTGCAGTGAAGGTCTTGTTCTGGGTGGGAATGTTCTCAAACAAAGCAGGGTCGTCCAGCTTGATTTCGTTACGTCCCTGTTCGAAGGTCACCCCAAAGCACTGCTTACGTTCAATGGGCTCGGGCTTGTAGGTAGGGTCAATCTTGATGACGTTGTAAGTACCCTTGCGCTTGTCCTTCAGAATCTCGATGGCCTCAGCGGTAAAGTCGGGAGCAATCACACCATCGCTTACCTCACGCTTCAAGAGAAGGGCTGTAGTGGCATCGCAAGTGTCGCTCAGCGCTACAAAGTCGCCATAGCTCGACATGCGGTCGGCACCACGTGCTCTGGCATAAGCACAGGCAATAGCGCTCTCGTCCAGTCCCTTTACATCATCCACGAAATAAATCTTCTTCAAGGTGTCGCTCAGAGGAAGACCTACAGCAGCACCTGCAGGGCTGACATGCTTGAACGAGGCAGCAGCGGGCAGACCGGTAGCCTCTTTCAGCTCCTTTACCAACTGCCAGGCGTTCAGTGCATCAAGGAAGTTGATGTAGCCAGGGCGTCCGTTAATCACTTCGATGGGTAATTCGCCCTCTGTCATAAAGATACGAGAGGGCTTCTGGTTGGGATTGCATCCGTACTTCAGCTGTAATTCTTTCATTTTTTAAGCAATTATTTTGTTTCTGCCTGCAAAGGTACAAAAAAAATGTGTAATTTTGCAACCGTTATGGAGAAAAAGAGACATGCGCTTCGCAAACTGATGGAGGCTGTGGAGCATGAGTTGTTGAAGAAGCCCAACCGTAAGACGCTGGATCGATTATCCATGTTGGCTGGCTTTCAGGACTGGGACTCGTTCCAAGAGACAATGCATGGCGACCTTGGTGGTGAGACCGTTTATGGTGGTCATCATCGCGAGGAGAAGAGCATGGACAAGAAAAAAGAGACACCCAAATAAGTGAGTGTCTCTTTTTTATGGTTTTTACGAAGGATTACTCCTTACCAGCAATACCGCTACGCTTCTCCTTGATACGAGCAGCCTTACCAGTGAGCTTGCGCAGATAGTAAAGCTTAGCGCGGCGAACCTTACCAACCTTGTTCACTTCGATGCTCTCAATGTTAGGAGACTCCAGAGGGAAGATACGCTCTACACCTACGGTACCTGACATCTTGCGAACTGTGAAGCGCTTCTTCTCCTGATGGCCGCTAATCTTGATAACTACGCCACGGAAGAGCTGGATACGCTCCTTTGAACCCTCGATAATTTTGTAAGCGACAGTTACAGTGTCACCAGCCTTGAAACTGGGGTGCTGTTTGCCGGTTGCAAATGCTTCTTCAGCAACTTTAATTAAATCCATTTTTCTTTTAAACGTTTAAAATTGTTGTTATCGTTCCAACGCAACATAACAGGCAACTCGATACTTCCTGCCAGCGATTACGCCGAAAAGCGGGTGCAAAGGTACTGATTTTAAATGAGAAATGAGTAATGAGTAATGAGAAATTATTTGGGGTGCTCTATTTTTAACGTTTATTATGGATTTTGATGTCATTTTCCATTTTTCATTTCAATTTCTCATTACTCATTTCTCATTTCTCATTTCTTTTTTGTATATTTGCACACAAAACCTAGATAATTATGAATAGAAAAACTCTTTTTTTAGCGCTGATGCCCTTTTTGATGCTGGCATCATGCAAGTCACACTATGAAGTGGCTTCCGTCCAGCGCAGTCGTATTCTGGTGGATGCACGCTATGACGCCCAACCCGATGCACAGGCTGCCGAGTTTCTGAAACCTTATAAACACATTGTCGACAGTGTCATGGGTCCTGTTGTGGGTCGTTCTGCCAAGTATATGACGGCAAAGCGCCCTGAAGGAACACTGTCCAACCTGTTGGCTGACATCCTGGTGTGGGCTGCTAAGGATTATAATGAGAAGCCCGACTTCGGTGTTTACAACATGGGTGGTGTTCGTGCCGATTTACCCAAAGGCGATGTGACCTATGGCGATGTGTTGGATGTGGCTCCTTTTGAGAACAAGATAGCCTTTACCACTTTGAGTGGTGCTACAGTGATGGACTTGTTCAGACAGATAGCAGTCGTTGGTGGCGAAGGTCTCAGCCATTCTGTTCGTTTGGTTATCACAAAGGATGGTCAGTTGGTAAGTGCCACCATCAATGGTGAGCCAGTAGACCCCCAGAAGGAGTATCGCGTTACCACCATCGATTATCTGTTGGGAGGTACTGATAAACTGGAAGCATTCAAGAACGGACATGATGTCAATGCTCCAAAGGATGCCAGCAACAACACCCGTTTTGTCATCATGAACTATTTCCGTGAGATGGCGAAGCAGGGTAGGGAAGTCGATTCCGAGATAGAAGGACGTGTAGTTGTAAAGTGAACAGTGAAAAGTGAAAAACGAGAAGTATGAAAAAGTACCTATTTATTATATTATTGGCGCTGGTATCGCTCAGCGGTCAGGCCAAGAAGCATAAGCAGTTGGTTATTCTGCATACCAACGACACCCATTCGGCTATATTGCCTATCAATGAGCAGTTGCCCGATACCATGAAGGCAGGTCGTGGAGGATTCCTCCGTCGTATTGCTATGTTAAAAGAGGAACGCGCGAAGCATCCCGATTTGCTCTATTTCGATAGTGGCGACTTCTTCCAGGGTTCTGCCTATTTCACCATGTTTAAAGGCGATGTGGAAGTAGGACTGATGAATCAGATGGGGCTTGATGCTACCACCATCGGCAACCATGAGTTCGATTTCGGCTTGGAGAATATGGCTCGTGTCTTCAAACTAGCCACCTTCCCTATCGTTTGTACCAACTACGATTTTACAGGCACTCCGATGGAAGGCATCTGCAAACCTTGGATCGTCCTCAAGCGCAATGGTTTGAAGATTGGTGTCTTTGCTGTATGTCCGAAGATGAAAGGACTTGTTGCTGACAAGAATTGTGTGGGCGCCAAGTACCTCGACCCTGCCCAAGTGGCACTCGAAACAGCTACTATGTTGAAAGAACAGCAGAAGTGCGATATGGTTGTCTGCATTTCACACCTGGGGTGGAACAGCAATCGTGGTGAGGACGACCAATACATGATATCGCGTTCACGCAACATCGACCTGGTGCTGGGTGGACATACCCATACCTATATGCCTTCATTGGAATATTGGAAGAATATGGATGGCAGGCCCGTTCCTGTTGACCAGAACGGCAAATCAGCAGTCTTTGTAGGAAAGATTGTTGTCGATTTCAAATAGTCCAGACCATCTAGCCTATTCAAAATAGAAGGTTAGAACAAACATCTTGGAATGCGCGCTGCTGACACTACCCGCATAAGCTCGTAGGTTGGCATCGCGCAATTCGTTGATATGGTTCTTGTCCAACACATCGCTCAGTCCAAAGCAGAACTTCAGCTCAGGAATCAGTTTGAAGAAAGGCAGGTAGAAGTCGCAGCCCAAACCCACTTCCAACATAGTATCATATCTCTTGATGCGCACCATGTCCTGGTCACCACCCGTCAAGTTGATCATCGGATTGATACCCGCCATGATGTAGGGGCGATGGTTGTTCCAGCGAGGAGCGGCAAACTTGATGTCCAGTGGCAATGAAACGTACGTGTTCTTCATGTCCTGTGTCTGCTGGAGCGGGTTGCCCTGCGCATCTATCTCCTTCATGTTCAGAAATGTCAGATGCTTCGCGCCAAAATGCATCGATGGTGTGAAGCGTAGCGAGAAGTTTTCGCTTAGTCGCAGTTCGGCTAGTACACCTACGGAGAATCCAGGGTTCCACTTATCAGCATCGCACAAGATATACTGTTCGCTCACATTCCCGTCTGGATCAGTCATCATGTAAGGTCCCACGTTCTCCAACTCCAAATCCTGCAGATGTGTACCTACCAAGATGCCTAAGTGCAGCGGACGCAAGTCTATATAAGGTTTGTTCTGCACCCGACGGTCCGTCTGTGCAGCCATATTCAGGGTCATCACCCCCATTAATATCAGTATAATTATCCGTTTCATCTGTATTCTTAATAACGCAACATGCGACCTGATTATTATTTCGACTACGTATAAATTATTAAAATAGTCTCCTCAAGATTAGGTATATATCAAAATAAATGCCTATCTTTGCATCACACGTAATTGGTGACGACTGCATCGCATGCGGTACATGTATCGATGAGTGCCCCGCTGGAGCAATCTCTGAGGGCGACAAGTATTCAATCAACCCCGATGTTTGCACAGAGTGCGGCACATGCGCTGACGTTTGTCCGTCAGAGGCAATCAGCCTTCCCTAAGGAATAAGCTGAATTATGTGGTTAAAACGAATGGGCTTCCGATGAGGAAGCCCATTTCTGTTGTATCTATAACCAAGGTGTGGCTTTTATTTCACCATCACCTTGGTTACAGTATTACCCTGTTTGCGAATCAGCAGACCCTTGGTTGCACCATTCACCTCACGACCCTGCAGGTCGAAATAGCGGACGGTATTGTCGGTGTTCACCTTGGTGCTGATGCTTTGGATGCCAGTGGGTGTCATCTCGAATTCCTTTGCGGTACTCCATGCTGAATAGTTATTATCTTCACCTTTCGAACGGAGACGGTAGCTATATGTCTTTTGGTTAGACAAATCTTTCAGCGTAATGCTGTTGGTTTCTGTCGGATAAACTTGAGTAGAAACAGCACGACGAGGAACTGAACTTGACGAATTAATTCCCAACTGCTCGGCAGTCCAAATACCATCGTAGATAGCCAGATAGTTGAGATACATTTGTGCTTCGGGTGCAATCAAGAATTGATAAGCTGCTTTATTGATGTTCTTAAGATGAACTAACACTTTCTGGTCGCCTGTTACTTCAAACTCTTCAGTACCAACTTCCTCACTGTTTCTGGTATATCCATCTTCCACATCAGCGTTAGAATAGGTAACAGTTCCCTTGACAGCATCATTCACTATATTAGCACCCAAAACCAAAGTGGCATTGGTCGATGAAGGTGTGTTCCACCATGGTGTTTCAAGCGAACCTGTTTTTCGTGACGTGCCAAAGCGGAGTTTGTTAGGAGTTGTATAGAGATTAGTGCCTGTCCAATTGCTCATTCCATAACTGGCCAAATCGCCATTGATGGCCGAATAACTTGGAGTTTTGCTATAAAACTTTGCGAAGTCGTAATCTCTCAGCAAAGCATCCTCGGGAGTGTCGGGAGCCTTGTCCTTGCTGGTTAGTTCTAATTCGTAACCCACAGCGCCTTCAACAGCATTCCACGAAATGGTAACCGAGTTGTCTGATGTCTGTTCAGAGACCGTAGATTCTTCTACGTCAGGAGCAGGCATTTCTGGGCGACAAGCCACAAACGAGATTGTCTTCGCATCTACGTCCTCCGTAATGTGATCAATCTGCTTGTTCATAAAATTCTGACCATCAGAGTTCTTAGAAAAAACGGTAGCAGCTGGTGTCGAATAGTTGTTCAACAACGTATTGCCTGTTACTCCTGGCCAGGGGTCTCCTGCTATATCGTTATAATAACTTTGGGCAAACTGATTGTCAGCAGGGATAATGGTACAACGCTGGTGATTAACATCGTCATTAACCCCATTTCTTTCCCATGCACTTTTATTGTAATCCACATGCAGTATCAGCATTCCATGACCGTACAACTTGGCGTCAAAGCCCACTGGCTGGCGATTCTCCAACAAATAGTACTCTCCAGTAATATCCTTTTTCCTTCCTTCGTTGTACAGGACATAGGCCTCAGCATGTGTTGCCAATGGCTTCATGTCTGTAATTTGAGTCATTTCTTTAATTTCCACAGGTTCCATCCACCCAGAGAACCAGCGCTCGTAGGAAGTGTAGCCAGCGGGAGTACGAGAATTGTCAAGATAACTGCCATTATCCATCACATCCCAGATAAACATACCATAGCCGCCGCTATAGTCGGTATCGTACATGTCAGGCAGACCTAAACAGTGAGAGAATTCATGACAGGCGGTTCCTATACCATCCAAATCTTTTCCAGAATCGCCACTCAATTCCGATGCACAGCCATAAGTGCTGATTGCTACACTATTACCATTTTTATCTTTTCCTGCGAGATTGTAACCACTCAGTTGAGACTCATGAGGCCAGATAGAATTAGCATCCGCACCCTGGGCCTGACTGTAGCCTGCAAATATGATGAACACCTGATCCACCACGCCATTATTATCCCAGTCATAATCGGAAAAGTCCAATGTGGGTTCTGAGATAGCATGCTCAACAGCTTCTTTCATTGCAAGTCGAGCATTTCTGTCATGTTCCTTCTCTTCTCCGTCTTCCATGACTGGAGCACCATAGTGTTCCAAGTCGTAAGTAGTCGAGTAAGGGCCAACAACATCGAAGTTGATTTCCAGTTGGTCATAGCTTTGCCTTAGGAAATAATCGCGTACAGAGCCTGCCATTCCTCCCTCGTTATAGCCTTGTTCATTGAAGAAACGCTGATAAATCTCCTTGACGTCCGATTTAGAAAACTTTACATCCTTGAACTCAAGGAGGATAACGAGTCCCTTGTGTTTACCTTTTGTCGAATTTATAGGCTCACCGACGCGGTTTGCACGACGGCTGTTAGCAGCACCTTGGTTCAGATGCTCTTTCTTACGTGCTGTCCATTTGGTGGTTACCTCTTCTGGCGTTATCTTCTTAGCAAAGCCATTCACTATTTGGAAAGGAGAACCTGTAGCATCTTTATAGAATGAATAGTGCTCGTCACCGTGTAAAGTCAACTCGACGGTGCTTCCGTCGGCTTTCTTCACTTTCTTCTTCAGGCCCGGCTTGGCGGGTACAGCCATCATGGTTACTGTAACCAGCATCAGGGCTGTCATGGTTATTAATAGTCTTTTCTTCATATGGATAAAATAATTAATTGCCAAATATTTCTTTTTCACTATTTCTCGCTGCAAAGATACAAATAAGTGAGCGAAATACAAAAGGAAAACTTGTTTTTCTTTTTATTTCCGAACGTGAGTATCTTCGACAAGAAGGTCAAAGATACGTAATCGACTTGTCGCTTTGCACCTTTAGGTCAAAGAATAAGCGAGAAGAATGCAAAATAAATTAATATTTATTTTCATTCTCGAGCGAAGTGATATTACAAAAACCGAATCCATTCAGCAAGGAATTTATCATATACCTCGTAAACTCCTTGTTGCTGGGTGACGAGCTGTTTATCTACCAGTATCTGAGCTGCCTTTTGTACACTGCTTGCAGATGAGAGATGGTAACGCTTGACAAACGCCATACCCGTTATCTGAGTTGCCTTACCTTCACGACCAATGGCAACTAACAAGTCGCGCTGTCTGAGTGTCAATTGGAAAAGAGTGTCCTTGTATGCTTCCTCGTTTTGCAAGATAATCTGCCTTACAGCGTTGTCGACATCATCTTCAGAAACACTGTCCAAGGTAGCAAAGAGTTGATTAAGAACCTTCTGGATATACCATGTTGTACCTTCAAAGAGGTCATAAATACTTTTTACCACATCTGCAGCAATCTGTTTGTGAGCTTTCTCAAAGTGATATTTGGCAAAGAGCTCATATTCAGACAGTGCCACTGGTTTCAAGAACATCATGGAGGTGCTTTGATAAAATGGGCGAGCTGGCGAAGAGAACATTTCGCTCATCATGTGTTTTTGTGAACCTGAAAAAATGAAGACAGCATTGCGACAATCTTGTATGTAGGTACGCAACATCTCTTCTGTGTTCTGTTCAGGGTAGTCCATAATAGCCTGAAACTCGTCAATGGCTACTATACATCTTCTGTCAGCAGCCTTTAGATAGCTGAAAATTTCTTCAAGGGTAAAGGTGGGCGACTTGATATCGCCTACTCCAAGATTCCAACTAGCATTACCTTGCCCGTCAAACGAAATACCTGTACGTAAAGAGGTGGCAAATATCAGGAAACGATCAAGAGCTTCGCGTCCTTTTGACTTCAGTCGGTTGACAATGCTTCTACCCAGCTGAA
This sequence comes from uncultured Prevotellaceae bacterium, assembly GCA_902782305.1. GTDB lineage: Bacteria > Bacteroidota > Bacteroidia > Bacteroidales > Bacteroidaceae > Prevotella. The sequence continues at coordinate 700 of CACZMV010000001.1, read as the reverse complement.
AGACAAGGTCCTGAAGATTTTTTGTAGCGTAGATATCTATTAGGAACGTGTAGTATTGATCTTGTATCAGTTCTTGAGAGAATGTATGACGAATCAGTCCTGTCTTTCCCATACGTCGTGGGGATATAAGAGCTACATGATTGCCATTGGTCAACAATGATGTCAGCATCTCGGTTTCTTCCTTACGGTCGCAGAAGTATTCTGCAGACTCATATCCATAGGTTATAAAGGGGTTTTCTATCATAATTTATAGTTTTTATATGGTTGTAAATGACCTTTACAACCGCAAAGATAATAACTATTTATGAAACAAACAAATAATTATCCAAAAAAGATAATCCTTTTTGGATAATTTGTCATTTTAGTCCGTCGGGACGGACTGTCAGTCCGAACGGCTCGGACTGTGAATTCGCTCACCACGTACTACAAACTAGTATTAGTCGGAAAAGAAGAAACATTTAATAGGAATAAGGAACCCTTATTGGGCAATAACCAACCCTTATTGAGCAATAACCAACCCTTATTGGGCAATAACCAACCAGTATTGTAAAATACCCTCCCTTGGTCCCTTTTTCGCTCGCAGGCCCACTATTTACTGGGATTCACAGACGGGAGGGAAACGAAATATCCCTCCCGTTACCCTCCCTTTTTGGGTCCCCCTTTTAATTGACGGGAGGCACAAATCTGAAAAACGGGAGGG